>NZ_JBIVNC010000004.1:683857-724730 GCF_044753385.1 Streptomyces sp. NPDC088387 | reverse complement strand
AAACGCCCGGTTACATTCCGAACCCGGAAGCTAAGCCTTACAGCGCCGATGGTACTGCAGGGGGGACCCTGTGGGAGAGTAGGACGCCGCCGAACAATTATTGAGGAAACCCCGCATCTTCGGATGCGGGGTTTTCTGCGTTTAAGGTTGATTCATGCGCTACGACCTCGTGATCTTCGACAATGACGGTGTCCTCGTCGACAGTGAGCCGATCTCGAATCGGCTGCTTGCCGCTTATCTCTCCGAGCTCGGCCATCCCACCTCGTACGAGGAGTCGCTGCGCGACTACATGGGGGCCGCCATGCATCGGGTGCACGATCTGATCGCCGAGCGGACCGGGGAGCGGCTGCCGGGGGACTTCGACGATGTTTTTCATGGGCGGGTCTTCGCCGCGTTCGAGCGGGAGTTGCAGCCGGTTGCCGGAGTTGTGGATGTGCTGGAGAAGCTGACGGCCGACGGAGTGCCGTACTGCGTGGCCTCTTCCGGGAGCCATGAGCGGATTCGGGTGGGGCATCGGACGACCGGGCTGGACCGGTGGTTCGACGATGAGCGGATCTTCAGCTCGCAGGACGTGGGCAAGGGGAAGCCGGCGCCGGATCTGTTCCTGCACGCGGCTCGGGTGATGGGCGTACCGCCGGAGCGGTGTGTGGTGGTCGAGGACAGTCCGCTGGGGGTGCAGGCGGCCGTGGCCGCGGGCATGGATGTGGTGGGGTTCACCGCGATGACGCCGGCGGAGCGGCTGGCGGGGGCAGGTCATCTCTTTTCCGACATGGGGGAGCTGACCGACCTGCTGATGTGACCCGGGGCGGTGAAGCCTTCCAGGTCGGCCGGGGTAGCTGAGGGAAATTCATCTTTGGCTGGATATACCCAGCGGTGCTCCGGAGCCCTACGCTCGCCGCCATGACTCAAGTGCTGCGGCGCGGCAGGGCCTCGCTCGGGTTCGGCTTCTTCGCCCAGGGCGTCGCCTTCGCCCTGCTGGTGACACGGATCCCGACGACCCAGGACCGCTACGGAGTGTCCGACGCGCTGCTGCCCGCCTTCCTGGCCGCGGTACCGATCCTCGCCGGCGTCGGGAGTGTGGCCACCGAGCATCTGGTGAAGCGGGTGCGGCCCAGTGTGGTGCTGCGCTGGGCGCAACCGGTGGTGCTGCTGGCGCTGTTCGGCGTCGGGGTCGGCGACCGGATGGTCGAACTCGCCGTCGCGTTGGGTGCGTTCGGGCTGTCCGTGGGTGCGCTGGACGCCTCGATGAACATGCTCGGGGTCACCCTTCAGCGGTCGTACGGGCGCAGCATCATGCTGGGGTTCCATGCCGCGTACAGCCTCGGTGGGATCGTGGGGGCCTCGTTCGCGTGGGTCGGGGCGCACTGGGATCTCGCGCTGTGGGTGTCGTATCTCCCCGTGGTGGCGGTGCTGGTGCCGGTGTGTCTGGTGGGGAGCCGGTGGTACGTCGACGGGGACCACGGCGAGAAGAGTGCCGAGGGGGAGGCGGGGGCCGGGGGCGGGCTGGTCTTCAAGGCGCTGCTGCCGCTGTGTCTGGTGATGGCCTTCGCCTATATCGGGGACTCGACGGTCTCCAACTGGAGTGCGAAGTACCTCCAGGACGTGCTGGGGAGCTCGGAGCAGCTCGCGACCGTGCCGTACAACGTGTACATGGTGACCACGCTCGTGGGCCGGGCGCTGGGGGACTTCGGGGTGCGGCGGCTGGGGGCCGTGACGGTGGTGCGGGGTGGGTCGGTGCTGGCGGCGATCGGGTTCGCCGTGGTGGCGGCGGCGCCCGGACCGTGGGTGGGGATGCTCGGGTTCACGCTGCTGGGGCTGGGGTTGTGTGTGCTGGTGCCGCAGACGTTCGCGGCGGCCGGGCGGCTCTTTCCCGGGGCTTCGGATGCGGCCATCGCGCGGCTCAACATCTTCAACTATGTCGGGTTCCTGATCGGTTCTCCTTTGGTCGGGGCGCTGGGGGACGCCTGGAGCTACCGCGGGGCCATGCTCGTACCGATGGTTCTGGTGCTGCTGACACTTGTGTACGCCCGCTCGTTCGATGGTCAACAGGACCGATACCGTGGCGGGCATGAGCGGTCGCGGGCAGCTGATGTGGGACGAGGCAGTAACGGGCTATGACTTCGGTCCGGATCATCCGATGGATCCGGTACGGCTGGATCTGACGCGGAGACTGGTCGCGGCGTTCGAGCTCGACCAGGAGATGGACGTGGCGACGGCGAAGCCGGCCGGGGAGTCGACGCTGCGGCTCGTCCACCGGCAGGACTACATCGACGCGGTGAAGGCCGCGTCGGCGGATCCGGGGGTGGCGGACGCGTCGTACGGGCTGGGGACCGTGGACGATCCGGCGTTCGCCGGGATGCACGAGGTGTCCGCGCTGATCGCCGGGCTGTCCGTGGGGGCCGCCGAGGCGGTGTGGCGCGGCGATGTCGCGCACGCGGTGAACTTCGCGGGTGGGCTGCACCATGCGATGCCGGGGTCCGCGTCGGGGTTCTGCGTCTACAACGACGCGTCGCTGGCGATCGCGCGGCTGCTGGAGCTGGGGGCCGAGCGGGTCGCGTACATCGACGTCGACGTGCATCACGGGGACGGGGTGCAGGCCGCGTTCTGGGACGATCCGCGGGTGCTGACGATCTCGCTGCACGAGCATCCGCGGACCCTGTTTCCGCAGACCGGGTGGCCCGAGGAGACCGGGGCGGACGGGGACGCGGCGGGGTCGGCCGTGAATGTGGCCCTGCCGGCGGGGACGGGGGACGCGGGGTGGGTACGGGCGTTCCATGCCGTGGTGCCGGAGCTGCTCGCGGAGTTTCGGCCTCAGGTGCTGGTGACTCAGCACGGGGCCGATACGCATTTCGAGGATCCGCTGGCGCATCTGGCGGTGTCGCTCGATGCGCAGCGGGCTGTGCAGGTCGCCTGTCACTCGCTGGCGCACGAGTTCGCCGACGGGCGGTGGGTGGCGCTGGGTGGGGGTGGATACGCCGTGGTGGATGTGGTGCCGCGGTCGTGGACGCATCTTGTGGGGATTGTCGCCGGGCGGGAGGTTGCGCCGGAGGCGGTGACGCCTGAGGGGTGGCGGGCGGAGGTGTTTGCTCGTACTCGGCAGATGGCGCCTCTGCGGATGACTGATGGGCGGTGGCCTGTGGGGTGGGGGGAGTGGGGGGCGGGGTACGACCCCTCTGATCGGGTGGATCAGGCTGTGTTGGCTACTCGGCGGGCCGTGTTTCCGCTGCGGGGGTTGTTGGCGTAGGGCGTTTTCCCGGGCCCGGGCCCGGAGTGGAGGCTGGGGGCGGGGTGTTGCGCGGCCCGGCGTTTGCGGGGTGCCGCTGCGCCCACCCGTGCCGCCCTGCGGCACGACTGCCCGCAGCGGCGGCCGTTGTTAGGCCAACCGTGGTGGGTTTTTGGTGAGTTGGGGACTTGGCGGGGTGGTTTCGGGAGGATTGGGGGATGTTTGAGTATTTGGTTCGGTGTGGGCTTGCTGGGGTTGTGGGGACCTCGCGGGAAGTGAGCCTGCGGAGGTATCGGCTGTTCGCGGCACGGGATCCTCGGGTGCTGATCGGGATTGATCCCGAGGGGTCCTGGGGTGAGCGGGAGTTGATCGCTCTGATGGCCGAGAAGTGTGGAGTTTCGGCCGATCCCGAATGTGTTGACGGTCAGGATGTGATCGATCCGGGGCGGACGGTGGCCGCGCTGGACGCGTTCGCGGAGCGGCTCGGCACCGCCGCGCGGCACAGGGTTCCCGTACTGCTCGGCACTGGGCACCCGCATCGCCTGATCGGTTTCTACGCCGCGCTCGCGGACGCGTTGTCGGCGGCGGGATGTGCCGTACTCACACCGGCGCAGGGTCGCTGTGTCGACATAACGACCCGGTTCGGTCTACGCACGTACAACCTTGACTACGTACGAGGCGTCGCGATCGTGCGGGCGCGCGACGGGGAGGGGCCCGGTTGTGCGACCGGCGCACACTCGCACTCACCACTGCCGGTTCGGACGGCTCTGGCGGCGGTCGCCGAGGCCGGCGGGCCGCTCCCCGAGCTGGTGATCGGAGACCACGGCTGGGTCTGCGGAGCAGGTCAGCTGGGGTTCGACGCCATGGGGCTGGCCGACACGGACGACCCCGCCCCGTTCGTGGGCGAGGCGGAGGGGCGCGTGTCCGTCGTCGTTCCACTTGATGACGGCGTGCGGGCCGATTACTACCTGCCGCTGACCCGCTACGTACTCAATCGAGCGTGTCTGTCACAGTAGGCCAGCGATGGGTGCACCTCTTCCCCACTCGCATCACCCGCCCCTACATTGGGGAGTGAGCACGCAACGACGAAGAGTCACCGGAAGGGGAAGCCGGTGGCCGTCGAGTGCGGAAGGTTCAGGTGTGTCATGGCAGCAGGCGATCAGAGGCCTCTGAATGAGGTCGTGTTCCTTACCGTGGCGGAAGTCGCCTCGGTGATGCGAGTGTCGAAGATGACCGTGTACCGGTTGGTGCACAGCGGTCATCTGCCCGCGATCCGGGTCGGGCGGTCGTTCCGAGTCCCGGAGCAAGCGGTTCACGAGTACCTCCGCGAGTCGTATGTGGGGGTGGAGACGGCCTGACGGCGGTCCGGGGAGATCCGTACCAACGCGGCACAGGGCACCTTCGGATCTCCCCGTCCGGCCTCGATTACGACCCCGGCGCTCGGGCGGGTAGGCTAGCCCCTCGTAGGTCGTATGGGCCCATGGCGCCCAAACGCCGAGTGATGAGAAGTGAGCGAGGGTAGTCGTGGGCTCTGTTATCAAGAAGCGGCGCAAGCGGATGGCCAAGAAGAAGCACCGCAAGCTGCTCAAGCGCACGCGCGTTCAGCGTCGCAACAAGAAGTAGTACCGCTCTCCGGCGGTACTGCTCGCGAACGGAACGCCGCATTGCGTGGCTGTGGCCCCCCATCGGATCCGATGGGGGGCCACGCGCGTATCCGGGTACCCGTCCGGGGTTGGTCCGGCGGCTGGTCCGGGCCGGTTCGGGGCCGGTTTTGGCACTTCGGGCCGTGGGCGGTCATCACAGCGCAACACCAACCCGCTAAGTTGGCCCGCAGGGACGCGGTACGTCTGGAAGGAAGGCGCTGATCTTGGGCAAGGTCGTGCTGGTGACCGGAGTGGCCCGTCGACTGGGAGGCCGGTTCGTACGACGGATCCAGCGCGATCCCGACGTGGAGCGGGTCGTCGCCGTGGACGTCGTGGCCCCCGAGCACCACCTGGGCGGCGTCGACTTCATCCGCGCGGACATCCGGCAGCCGACCATCGCGCGGGTGCTCGCCGAGACCGGCGCCGACACGGTCGTACACATGGACGTCACCGCGACCGCGCTGGGCAGCGGCAGCCGGACGACGGTCAAGGAGACCAACGTCATCGGCACCATGCAGCTGCTGGGCGCCTGCCAGAAGTCGCCGACGGTGAAGCGGCTTGTGGTGAAGTCCAGTACGAACGTCTACGGGTCGGCGCCGCGTGATCCGGCCGTGTTCACGGAGACCACTCCGCCCAAGTCGCTGCCGAGCGGCGGCTTCGCGAAGGACACCGTCGAGGTCGAGGGGTATGTGCGCGGCTTCGCGCGGCGGCGCCCCGACGTCGCCGTGTGTGTGCTGCGGTTCGCCAACATCCTCGGGCCGAGCGCGGACTCGCCGCTCGCCTCGTACTTCTCGCTGCCGGTGCTGCCGACCGTGCTCGGCTACGACCCACGGCTTCAGTTCGTGCACGAGGACGACGTGATCGACGTCCTGCGGATCGCCTCGCACGAGCCGCGGCGGTCCACGCTCAACAGCGGGACCTTCAATATCGCCGGGGACGGCGTGCTGACGCTCTCGCAGTGCTCCCGGCGGCTCGGCCGGCCGACCGTGCCGCTGCTGCTGCCGGCGGTCACCTGGGCCGGTTCCCTGGTGCGTACGCTCGGCATGACCGACTTCTCGCCCGAGCAGATCCGGCTGTTGACGCACGGCAGGGTGGTGTCGACGGCCCAGATGCGCGAGACACTGGGGTTCCAGCCGAAGTTCACCACCGCCGGGACGTTCGCCGACTTCGCGCGCGGTCGCGGGCCCGGGCTGCTGCCGCCGGAGGCCCTCGCCGCGGCCGTCGACCGGATCGCCGCGCTGCCCGTCGCCGGCGGCGGGCGGCCCCCCACGCAGAGCGCCAACTGAGGAGCGCATCAACGATGGCGGATGCCAAGGTCATTCCGTTCGACGACGACCGGTCCCGTGGGGGCGCCGCGCAGCGGCCGCCGCGGCGCCGGAGCGCGGGGAGCCGGCGAAAGAACGGGGAGCCGGCCCCGGTCCGTCAGCTCGACGAGCACCAGCAGGAGCCCGAGACCGGTGAGGTCCAGCCCCTGCCCGGCCGGGCCGATGCGCAGGATGATGTTGCTGTGACCCATGAGGAGGAGCCGCCGCAGCAGCCGGCGGCCGAGGGCGGTCTGGAGCAGCGGATCGCGAGCGGGCTGGCGTTTCTGCGCCGCCGGCTCACCGGGGACTACGAGGTCGACGACTTCGGCTACGACGCGGAACTCACCGACCAGGTCCTGATGTCGCTGCTGCGGCCGGTGTACGAGCAGTACTTCCGTGTCGAGGTGAAGGGCGTCGAGAACATCCCGTCCGAGGGTGGGGCGCTGATCGTCGCCAACCACTCCGGGACGCTGCCGCTGGACGGTCTGATGATGCAGGTCGCGGTGCACGACCATCACCCGGCCTCCCGGCATCTGCGGCTGCTCGCGGCCGACCTGGTCTTTGTGCTGCCGGTCGTCAACGAACTCGCCCGCAAGCTCGGCCACACCCTGGCCTGCGCGGAGGACGCCGAGCGGCTGCTCGCGCAGGGCGAGCTCGTCGGGGTGATGCCGGAGGGCTTCAAGGGCCTGGGCAAGCCGTTCAGTGAGCGCTACAAGCTCCAGCGGTTCGGCCGCGGTGGCTTTGTCTCGACGGCGCTGCGGCAGGGCACACCGATCATCCCGTGCTCGATCGTGGGCGCCGAGGAGATCTATCCGATGATCGGCAACTCGAAGACGCTTGCGCGGCTGCTGGGATTCCCGTACTTCCCGCTGACACCGACGTTCCCGTGGCTGGGGCCGCTCGGGGGGATTCCGCTGCCGACGAAGTGGACCATCCAGTTCGGTGAGCCGATCCCGACGGACGGGTATCCGCCGGAGGCGGCCGAGGACCCGATGCTGATGTTCAACCTCACGGACCAGGTCCGCGAACAGATCCAGCACACGCTGTACAAGCTGCTGGTGCAGCGCAGGTCGGTGTTCTTCTAGTCGGTCGCGTACGAGTAGCCGGTCGCGTACGAGTACGAGTACGAGGACGGAGGCGCCCTTTTCATCAGGCGCCCCCGTCCTCGTGGTTCCGGCCAGGTGGCCTAGTCCGCGTCCTCCGCCTCGATGCCCAGGCCGGGCAGCAGGCCCGGGAGGAGCGGCGGGAGGGTGACGTCGGGCTCCGCCGTCGGCGGGCGGGTCTGGGACGGGGAGGCGGTGCCGGTGTCCTTCGGCGGTTCGAGAAGGCCGCCGGTGTTGCCGCCGAGCAGACCGTCGTCCTCGCTGCCGGAGTCGGCCGAGCGGCTGGGGTCGCCGGTGCGGGAACGGTCGCCGTCGGACGAGCCGTGGCCCGTACTGGGCGCGGACGGCGCCCGGCCGGTGTCGGTGGCGCCGGGGGCCTGGCCGGTGCCGGTGCCCTGGCGGTTGTCGTCCGTGCCGCCGCCGCCCCGGGCCGGGGGCTGCGGGAGCAGTGACTGGAGCGGGGCGACCTCTTCGTCTATGGCGTCGAAGACCGACGTCACCTGCTGGCTGACGTCGCCGAGCTGCACCGGCAGCCGGTCGCGCAGGGCGCCCCAGGCCTCCCGGTGCGACTGGGAGAAGGACGACAGTGCCTGGATGGGGCCCAGGGAGTCCGGGTCCCGCTGGTAGGCCGCGGTGAGCAGCCGGTGGCCCTCCGAGGCGTCGTGGGTCATGCCGGACAGGGCCCGGCGGATCTCGCCCAGGAACTCGTGGTCGAGGTGGCCGCCGCGGTCCCGCTCCATAAGCCGGCGGGCTTCGCTGAGCCGGGTGGAGGCCTGGTCGAGATAGGCCTCACCCCGCTCGTCGTCGCCGTCGGCGAGGCCGCGCTTGAAGTCCTCGATGCCGCGCTTGAGCCCGTAGAGCGAGTCACCGGGGAGGGCGTCGTGGCTGGCGGCGGCGACTCCGCCGAACGCGCTCGCCGCCACCCCCACACTGAGACCGCCGGCCGTGAGGCCCTTGGCCAGCCGGGTGCGGGGCCGGAATTTCCCCAGGGGGGTGGCCCGGTGCGCGCCCTTGCTCCGGCGGGAGCGCTGCTCGGGTACCGATGGGTCCGTCGCCGCCCCTCCGATGGTGCCTTCCGCGAGCATCGCCTCCATCGCGGCCACCAGCTGCGCCCGCTGGACGACCTTGACCTCGGGATCCAGCTCCGGTTTGGGCAGCTCGTCGAGACTGGTCGCGAGGGCCAACAGGCTTCCCCGCTCGGTCTGTTCCGCTGCCGGGGCCGGTGGTGATCCCTCGGACTGCTCGGCCGCCGGGCCCCGGTCGGTCTGCTCCTCCAGGGCCTGGGCGAAGGCGTTCGCCCGCCGGTGCGCCGATACGTTCGCGATCACTGGCGGCACCTCCTCTCGTCATGACGGTCGACTCCCCAGGGGGTCCTGAGGGTTGCACGCCCTGACCATGAGCACACGATCGAGTGACCGGCACCGGCCAGGGAGTGACCACAGGGAGCCTGCATCCCGCACAACGAGTGGCGCGGCACTTGGGTTACGGACTGCGGATGATCGGATCGGGGAGTCAACAGGCTTTCACTGACCGTGAGTTGGCGATTGCTGAACGTGTACGGCCAGACGCGCCGGGCGGATGGGTCAGCGGGCGTCGTCCGGGAGCAGCCGGGCGAGGGTGCGGACGGCGCGGTACTGGAGGGTCTTGATCGCGCCCTCGTTCTTGCCCATGACACGGGCGGTCTCGGCGACCGAGAGGCCCTGGAGGAAGCGGAGTGTCACGCACTCCTGCTGCTGGGGGTTGAGCCGGCGCACCGCGTCGAGAAGGGCGGCGTTGGAGAGGGACTCCAGGACGGAGTCCTCGGGGGAACGCTCGACCTCGTTGGCGTCGAGCATCTCGCCGGTGGTGACCTCCAGACGGAAACGGCTGGACTTGAAGTGGTCGGCGACCAGGTTGCGGGCGATGGTGACGAGCCACGCGCCGAAGTCGCGGCCCTGCCAGGTGAAGGTGCCGATGCGGCGCAGGGCGCGCAGAAAGGTCTCGCTCGTGAGGTCCTCGGCGGTCGCTTTGCCTCCGACGCGGTAGTAGATGTAGCGGTACACGGTGTCGCTGTACTGGTCGTACAGGCGGCCGAACGCGTCGGCCTCGCCGGCCTGGGCCCGCTCCACCAGGTCCATCATCCGGGCACTGTCGCTGTCGGCCGCCGGGCGGCGGGCCGTGGTGGTGGCGGGGGCGGCGCCGGACGTGCGCGATCGTCTGCCGACCGCGGCGCTGCCCTCGGCCAGTGCGTAGCACGGGCCTGCGGGTGCGGCGGAGGCGAAGGCGGGGACGGCGTACGACGTGGGGACGAGGTCGCGCAGCAGTTGTTGGACCGTTGCGCGCAGCGTAGCCAGGCCCGAGGCGTCAACCCCGACGTGTGGGTACACGGGACTCCCAGAGGCAGAGCTTCCATCACGTGCAGTGCGGGACCGTTCACCCGTC
The DNA here is from genome assembly GCF_044753385.1 of Streptomyces sp. NPDC088387. Taxonomy (NCBI): domain Bacteria; kingdom Bacillati; phylum Actinomycetota; class Actinomycetes; order Kitasatosporales; family Streptomycetaceae; genus Streptomyces; species Streptomyces sp. NPDC088387. The sequence continues at coordinate 715,036 of NZ_JBIVNC010000004.1, read as the reverse complement.
GTAGCGACGGAAGGGGTACCGGTTTGCGTCTGAGGAGAATAACGCTTCGTGCAGGCACTGCTACACCCAGTTGCTCAAATCATCGATTACGTCGCTTCTGTAACCGATTGACGCTCGATCAAGTGCCGGGGAGTGAACGGTTGTTGATCGGAATGGTTCGGGTTGTGGGTGGATGCGGGGCGTGTTGTGGCGGTGCGCGGACAAGGGGAGTGGTCAGGGGGGTTCGGGGGTACGACGTTCTGATTGGCCGGGATTGCGTTGGCGCGGCGGCGCCGAGGGCGTTTGGGGGCGCGGGGAACTGCGCGCCCAGCCACCACGACGCCGCACCGTCCCGACAGCGCTCACCCCCTCCAGGGGCGCGGGGAACTGCGCGAACGGCCACGATGGCGCCGCACCGTCCCGACAGCGCTCACCCCCTCCAGGGGCGCGGGGAACTGCGCGAACGGCCACGACGGTGCCGCACCCGACACACTTCCCGGCGTGGGGGCTGGGGCGCGGGGCGTTGCGCAGCCCGGCGCGACGGGGTGCCGCCGCGCCCACCCGTGCCGCCCTGCGGCACGCCTGCCCGCGGCGGCGGAGGGAATGTGGGCTGCGGCGCGTGGGTGGGCAGCGCCCTGCGGCACGCCTGCCCGCGGCTGCGGAGGGAAAGGTGGGCGGCGCCCCGCGGTGTGCGTGGCTGCGGCTGTGGAGGGAGAGCGGTACGTCTGGCTGCGGCTACGCCGTGGTTGTCAGCGGCGTTTTCTGTGGAGGGCGATTGCTGCTGCTGTGCCTCCGGCTACTGCGCCTACTCCCGCGGCGGCCGGGATGCCCACCTTGGCGGCCTTGCGGCCCGTGCGGTAGTCGCGCAGGCGCCAGTCGAGGTTCCGGGCGTGCTTGCGGAGCTTGCTGTCCGGGTTGATGGCGTAGGGGTGGCCGACCAGCGAGAGCATGGGGATGTCGTTGTGGGAGTCGCTGTAGGCCGCGCAGCGCGAGAGGTCCAGGCCCTGCACCGAGGCCAGCGCACGCACCGCCTCCGCCTTCGCGGGCCCGTGCAGCGGCTCGCCGACCAGCTTGCCGGTGTAGACGCCGTCCACGGACTCGGCGACCGTGCCGAGCGCGCCGGTCAGGCCGAGCCGGCGGGCGATGACCGTGGCGATCTCCACGGGGGCCGCGGTGACCAGCCAGACCTTCTGGCCCGCGTCGAGGTGGGCCTGGGCGAGCGCGCGGGTGCCCGGCCAGATGCGCTCGGCCATGTACTCGTCGTAGATCTCCTCGCCGATGGACATCAGCTCGGCGACCCGGTGGCCCTTGACGATGGACAGGGCGGACTCCCGGACGTCCTGCATGTGGTCCGGGTCCTCGAAGCCGGCGAGCCGGAACCAGGCCTGCTGCCAGGCGAACCTGGCGAGGTCGCGGGTCTGGAAGAACTTCCGCTTGTGCAGGCCGCGTCCGTAGTGGAAGAGCGCGGCGCCCTGCATGACGGTGTTGTCCAGGTCGAAGAAGGCGGCGGCCTTGGTGTCGCCGTGCACCGGGAACACCGGTTTCTCGCCGGGGACGTCCGTGGAGACGCCGGCGGAGACCTCGTCGGAGACCTCGGTGGTCTTGCGCGCGGCCTCGGCCGAAGCCTCGCCTGCCAACACGCTCCGCGCCGTGGCGGAGCGCCTACGGGGAGTGAGCCATCCAAGAGCGGCCATGGCGTGAGCATAGCCAGTCTGTTCGGTCGTTCCGGAGTCGGGAGGTTTGCGGGGTGTGAACTCTCCGCATCCGGGCGTTGAAGGAGCCCTCGATAATGGGCCGTATGAGCCCCATCTTCCGGCGGAAGGACTCCGCCCCGCAGGAGCGTCTCGTCACACTCGTCCGCAAGCCCGGCTGTCATCTGTGCGACGACGCAGAGGTCGTGATCGAGAAGGTGTGCGGCGAACTCGGTGTGCCCTGGGAGGGCAAGGACATCACCCAGGACCAGGCGTTGTACGACGAGTACTGGGAGCAGATTCCGGTGGTGCTCGTCGACGGCCGGCAGCACACGTTCTGGCGGGTGGACGAGCAGCGGCTGCGGAAGGCACTGACCGACCAGTCCAAGTAGGCTCGAAAGTCGCTTAGGATCGACGGCGAATCGGTCTCGGGGGCGTTGATCGTAAGAGGAGTGTGTGCGGTTTGCCCCCAAGAGAAGAGGAACGGTGGTGCTGGTGCGCCGGTTCCGTACGGTCGCGCCGGGGGCGCGTGACGCCGGTCACGTTGGCCGGGCAAATCGGACACCATCTTTGTGCACGCGTTCACAAAGACATAGCCTGCTGTCGACGGGGCGGTCTGGGGACGCATGACCGCCCACAGCCCCGCTCTACCCGCAGGAGCACCGTGGCAACTGGCCGAACTCACCGACCGGCGACCCGTAGCCGAGGGATTCCCGAGGCCACCGTCGCCCGGCTTCCGCTGTACCTCCGGGCCCTGACCGCGCTCTCCGAGCGCTCGGTGCCCACGGTCTCGTCCGAGGAACTCGCGGCGGCGGCGGGGGTCAACTCCGCAAAGCTGCGCAAGGACTTCTCGTACCTGGGCTCCTACGGGACGCGTGGTGTGGGGTACGACGTCGAGTACCTCGTCTACCAGATCTCCCGCGAGCTGGGCCTGACCCAGGACTGGCCGGTCGTGATCGTCGGTATCGGTAACCTCGGCGCCGCGCTCGCCAACTACGGCGGGTTCGCCTCCCGCGGCTTCCGGGTCGCCGCCCTCATCGACGCCGATCCGGCGCTCACCGGGGAGTCGGTCGCCGGCATCCGGGTGCAGCACACCGACGACCTGGAGAAGATCATCCAGGACAACGGCGTCTCGATCGGTGTGATCGCGACCCCCGCGGGCGCCGCCCAGCAGGTCGCCGAGCGGCTCGTCGCCGCCGGTGTCACCTCGATCCTGAACTTCGCGCCGACCGTGCTGACCGTCCCCGAAGGGGTCGACGTACGCAAGGTCGACCTCTCCATCGAGCTCCAGATCCTCGCCTTCCACGAGCAGCGCAAGGCCAGCGAGGAGCAGTCGGGCGACAGCGAGCCCCCGGCCGCCCGCGGCCGCAAGGCGTCCGCCGACAAGGGACCCGACGGGGACGTACCCGCCGTGATGCCGGCATGAGTCTCCTCGTCGTCGGGCTGAGCCACCGCAGCGCCCCGGTCAGCGTGCTGGAACGGGCCGCGCTGAGCGCGGACGCCCAGATCAAGCTGGCCCAGGACACGGTCGCCGCCGAACCGGCCGCCGAGGCCGCGGTGCTGGCCACCTGCAACCGCATCGAGCTGTACGCGGACGTCGACAAGTTCCACGCCGGTGTCGCCGAGCTGTCGACGCTGCTCGCCCAGCACAGCGGGGTCGGCCTGGAGGAGCTCACTCCTTATCTCTATGTGCACTACGAGGACCGGGCCGTCCACCATCTGTTCTCGGTGGCCTGCGGCCTCGACTCGATGGTCGTCGGCGAGGGCCAGATCCTCGGCCAGATAAAGGACTCGCTCGCCACCGCGCAGGACCTGCACACCTGCGGACGGCTGCTCAACGACCTGTTCCAGCAGGCCCTGCGGGTCGGCAAGCGCGCCCACTCCGAGACCGGCATCGACCGCGCCGGGCAGTCCCTGGTCACCTTCGGCCTGGAGCAGCTCGCGACGGGCGCGGACACCAGCGCCTGGGCGCGCGGCAAGAAGGCCCTGGTCGTCGGCGCCGGCTCGATGTCCTCGCTGGCCGCGGCGACGCTCGCGCGCGCCGGGGTCACCGAGATCGTGGTCGCCAACCGCACCGCGGACCGCGCCGAGCGGCTCACCCAGATCCTCAGCCAGACGCACGACACGGACGTGACGGCCCGCGCGGTACCGATGGACGCGGTGCCGGCCGAGCTGACACGTGCCGACGTCGTCGTCTCCTGCACCGGCGCGACCGGTCTCGTCCTCACCGGCGACATGATCGCCGCCGCCGTCGAGGGCCGTACCGGAGAGCCCGCCGCCGAGTCCGAGCCCGACGGGAAGCACCGTACGCCGCTGCCGCCGACCTCTGTCGGCAGTGACGACGGCTGCCCGCTGGACCTGTCCGCCGTGTCGCCCGGGTTCTCCGTGATGGGCGAGGCCGCCGTCGCCGGCATGGACGCGGCGACGCTGGAGCAGCACGCCAACTGGGTCGGCGGCGGTGCCGTCGACCGCCGTGAGGCCGCCCGGCGCGCACCCGGCACCGACGCCGAACTGATCAGCGCGCTCGCCGCGACCGCCGCCACCGTCGGCCGGGTCCCCGAGCACCGCAGGCCCGAGCCGGTCGCCGAACCGCCGCGCCCCGAGCCGCTGCTGTTCCTGCTCGACCTCGCCATGCCGCGCGACATCGACGCCGCCGTGCACCGCCTGACCGGGGTGCGCCTGGTCGACATCGAGTCGCTCGCCGAGGCCTCCGCGGACGCGCCGATGGCCGCCGACGTGGACCAGGTCCGCGAGATCGTCGCCGACGAGGTCGCCGCGTTCGGCGCCGCCCAGCGGGCCGCGCACATCACCCCGACCGTCGTCGCGCTGCGCACCATGGCCGCCGACGTCGTCGCCGGTGAGATCGCCCGCCTCGAAGGACGGCTGCCCGCACTCGACGACCGGCACCGCGCCGAGATCACCCAGACCGTGCGGCGCGTGGTGGACAAGCTGCTGCACGCGCCGACCGTACGGGTCAAGCAGCTCGCGGCCGAACCCGGCGGCGCCGGGTACGCGGACGCGCTGCGCACCCTGTTCGACCTCGACCCCGAGACGGTGGCCGCCGTCTCCCGCGCCGAGGACAGCACCGAGTTGAACGGCAAGAACCGAGGGCCGGCATGACTGACCACACACTGAGACTCGGCACCCGGCGCAGCCGGCTCGCCATGGCTCAGTCCGGACTGGTGGCGGACGCCGTGCACCGGTTGACGGGCCGGCCCGTCGAACTCGTCGAGATCACCACGTACGGAGACACCTCCCGCGAGCAGCTCGCGCAGATCGGCGGCACCGGGGTCTTCGTGACCGCGCTGCGCGACGCGCTGCTGCGGGGCGAGGTCGACTTCGCGGTTCACTCGCTGAAGGACCTGCCGACCGCGCAGCCCGCCGAACTGGCCCTGGCCGCCGTCCCGCTGCGCGAGGACCCGAGGGACGTCATCGTCGCCCGGGACGCCCTGAAGTTCACCGACCTGCCCCGCGGCGCACGGATAGGTACCGGCTCACCGCGCCGCATGGCACAGCTGAACGCGTACGCGCGCAGCCACGGGCTGGACATCGATACCGTTCCGATTCGCGGAAACGTCGACACCCGGATCCGGTACGTGCAGGATGGTGAACTCGACGCCGTCGTACTGGCCGCCGCCGGACTGAACCGGATCGGCCGGGGCGACGAAGTGACCGACTTCCTGTCGGTCGACACGGTTTTGCCCGCCCCCGGCCAGGGGGCACTGGCGATCGAGTGCACTGCGGACAACGCAGACCTGATCGCCGCGCTCGGCGAGCTCGACGACCCGTTCACCCGGGCCGCCGTGACCGCCGAACGGTCCCTGCTCGCCGCCCTGGAGGCCGGTTGCAGCGCACCCGTTGGTGCACTCGCCGACCTGCTGGCCGACGGGCAGATTGTCAAGGAAATGCGCCTGCGGGGCGTCGTCGGCACGACCGACGGCTCCCGTACGGTGCAGCTGTCCACCACCGGTCCCGTGCCCGAGACGCACGAGGGCGCAACTGCTCTCGGCCGCGAACTCGCAGCCGAGATGCTCGCCCAGGGTGCGGCCGGTCTGATGGGGGAGCGAGCACATTGAGCCCCACCACCCTTCCCGCCGGTCCTGAACACGGGCACGTCACCTTCCTGGGTGCCGGACCCGGAGATCCGGGACTGCTCACTCTGCGCGCCGTGGAGGCGCTCGCCCACGCGGACGTACTCGTCGCCGAGCCTCTTGTGCTCGACGTCGTGCGCGCCCACGCCAGGCCGGGCGTCGCCGTCGTGAACACGGACCCGGGTTCCTCTTCGGACCCTCATCCGGGCACGGGCACGCCTCAGCTGACGGTTGTTGACGGTTCGTCAACAACCGTTGCGGGCCCCGTGGAACGGGATGCCGCACATCTTGTCATGGAGGCCGCACGGGGCGGCAGGCGGGTCGTGCGTGCGGTCTCGGGGGACCCGGGACTTGATACGTACGCCGCCGAGGAAATGCTCGCCTGCGCCGCGGCCGGTGTTCCCTTCGAGGTCGTCCCCGGCATCGCCAGCGCCGTCGGCGTGCCCGCCTACGCGGGTGTGCCGCTGCGGGACGCGCAGGGCGCGGACGTCCGGTTCGTGGACGCCCGTACCGCCTCCGACCGCTGCTGGACCGAGGTCGGCGCCTCCGACGGGACCGTTGTCGTGTCGACGTCGCTCGACTCGGTGGCCTCGGCCGCGGGTGAACTGGTGTCGGCCGGCCGTAAGCCGGACACCCCGATGACCGTCACCGTCGCCGGTACGACGACCCGGCAGCGCACCTGGACCGCCACGCTCGGCACCATCGCGCAGACCCTCAAGCAGGCCAAGGTGCTGCCGTCGCCCGAGGGCGGGCAGCCGGTGATAGCCGTCGTCGGCGAGCGGTCCGCCGCCGCACAGCGCGAGCAGCTGTCGTGGTTCGAGTCCAAGCCGCTCTTCGGCTGGCGCGTCCTCGTGCCGCGTACGAAGGAGCAGGCGGCGTCGCTCTCCGACCAACTGCGGTCCTACGGGGCCGTGCCGCACGAGGTGCCGACGATCGCCGTCGAACCGCCGCGCACGCCCCAGCAGATGGAGCGCGCGGTCAAGGGGCTGGTCACCGGGCGCTACGAGTGGATCGCCTTCACCTCGGTGAACGCCGTCAAGGCCGTGCGGGAGAAGTTCGAGGAGTACGGGCTCGACGCGCGTGCCTTCGCGGGGATCAAGGTCGCCGCGGTGGGCGAGCAGACGGCGAAGGCGCTGGTCGCGTTTGGTGTGAAGCCGGATCTTGTGCCGAGTGGGGAGCAGTCGGCGGCGGGGTTGCTGGAGGACTGGCCTCCTTATGACCCCGTGTTCGATCCGATCGACCGGGTGTTCCTGCCGCGCGCCGACATCGCCACCGAGACGCTGGTCGCCGGGCTGATCGAGCTCGGGTGGGAGGTCGACGACGTCACGGCCTATCGGACCGTGCGGGCGTCGCCGCCGCCTGCGGAGACGCGTGAGGCGATCAAGGGTGGTGGGTTCGACGCCGTGCTGTTCACGTCGTCGTCGACCGTGCGGAATCTGGTGGGTATTGCCGGGAAGCCGCACAACGTGACGGTGATCGCCTGTATCGGGCCCGCCACCGCGAAGACCGCGGAGGAGCATGGGCTGCGGGTGGATGTGATGGCTCCCGAGCCGTCTGTTCACAAGTTGGCGGAGGCGTTGGCCGAGTTCGGGTTGCGGCGGCGGGCTGCCGCGCTTGAGGCCGGGGATCCTGTTACTCGGCCCAGTGAGCGGCGGCCGGGGGCTCGGCGACGGCGGACCACTACGTAGCGTTGGTGTGCGGGGTGCTGTTCCGTTGCCCGGGGTTGGGGCTGGGGGCGGGGCGTTGCGCAGCCCGGCGCATACGGGGTGCCGCTGCGCCCACCCGTGCCGCCCTGCGGCACGATTGCCCGCAGCTGCGTGGGTGGGTGGGGTGGCCGACTTGTCGTCGGTAAAGGGTGGGGGTGGGTGGGCGTAGCGTGGGGGTATGTCGAAGTACGGATCCTTTCCCGGGGCTCGGCCTCGTCGGTTGCGGGGCAGTGAGGCGTTGCGGCGGATGGTCGCCGAGACCCGGTTGCATCCCGCGGATTTCATCCTTCCCGCGTTTGTGCGGGAGGGCGTGAGTGAGCCCGTGCCGATCGCCGCGATGCCCGGCGTGGTGCAGCACACGCGAGACAGTCTGAAGAAGGCCGCCCTCGACGCCGTGGAGGCCGGGGTGTCCGGGATCATGCTCTTCGGGGTGCCGGAGGAGGGCAAGAAGGACGGGCTCGGGACCCCCGGGACCGATCCCGACGGGATTCTTCAGGTCGCCCTGCGCGATGTCCGCGCCGAGGTCGGGGACTCGCTGCTGGTGATGTCGGACCTGTGTCTCGACGAGACCACCGACCACGGGCACTGCGGGGTGCTCGACGAGCACGGGCGCGTCGACAACGACGCCACCCTGGAGCGGTACGCCGAGATGGCCCAGGTCCAGGCGGACGCCGGCGCCCATGTCGTCGCGCCCAGCGGGATGATGGACGGGCAGGTCGGGGTCGTCCGGGACGCCCTGGACCAGATCGGCCGGGAGGACGTGGCGATCCTCGCGTACACCGCCAAGTACTCGTCCGCCTTCTACGGGCCCTTCCGTGAGGCCGTCGCCTCCTCCCTGAAGGGCGACCGCAAGACGTACCAGCAGGACCCCGCCAACGTGCGGGAGTCGCTGCGCGAGCTCGCCCTCGATCTGGAGGAGGGCGCCGACATGGTGATGGTCAAGCCGGCGGGACCGTACCTGGACGTGCTCGCCCGGGTCGCCGACGCCGTCGACGTGCCGGTCGCCGCCTACCAGATCTCCGGCGAGTACTCGATGATCGAGGCCGCCGCCGAGAAGGGCTGGATCGACCGCGACCGGGCGATCATCGAGACGCTGACCGGCATCAAGCGGGCCGGAGCGCGGAACATCCTCACCTACTGGGCCACCGAAGTCGCCCGCAAGGTGAGGTAGTTCCGGCCGGTCCGGCCGCCGGTCAGGCTCAGTACAGGGCCGACTCCCGCTCCTGCTGCCAGTACGTCACCGAGAGCACGCTGTCGTAGTAGACGCCCTTGGCGGGCAGCGGCGGGGTCGCCGAGGGGCCGCCCGTGCTGTTCGGGGTCCGGCCCTGGAACGCGACCGTCAGCTTCCGGCCCGTGGTGCCGCCCGTGCCGCTGCCGTCGCCCGAGCTGAGCCGGACGCCCGCGTATCCGGACTCGCCCGGGTTCAGCGTCGGCACCGCCTGCGGCTTGCTGTCCTCGATGGGCTGCGGCACCCACTGCATCTCGTCGAAGCGGAGCACCGGGTAGTACAGCAGCGCGCACGGCTTCGAACCGGTGTTGGTGACCGTGAGCAGCATGTGGTTGAGGGGGCGGGAGACCGGCTGGGCCGTTGTCCTGGTGTTGGCGCCGTTGCAGGTGGCCAGGTTCTCGGGGGAGTAGGGGTCGGGGTCGTGCCGGTCCGACTGGGCCGGGCGCTCCGTGCCCTTGGGGCGGTCCGTCTGCGTCGGCCGCTTCGAGTCCGAGCCCGAGTCGGACGTCTGTACCCGGTCGTCCGACGGCTGCTCCCGCGCCGGCTTCGAGGGCTCCGTCGACCCCGCCGACCGCGCGGTGGCCGGCGGGCGGACCGTCTTCGAGGCGCCCTCGTCACGGGTGCCCGTGCCGTCGTCGCAGGCGGTCAGGGCGAGGGCGGCGAGCGCGGTGCCGGTGACGGCGAGGAGGCGGGCCTGGCGGAACGTACGCATGGCTGTTTCCGTTCTGTACGGGTGGGTTCTGAGCCGTCCGCTCGACCGGGTGCCGGGAGCGGCGTGCTTGGATGACCAGAGCTTGTGCCGTGCTTCGTCCCGGCCGCCAGGGCCGGCGGGCCATCCGGGACGCTGGAACGGCTGTAACACGTCTGACCTGGAGGAACGTCCTTCCCCTGGAACGGGGGAACGGGACGCGGGGGATGGAGGAACGGGTGGCGGAAGGCACGGCGGCGGCCGAGTTCGCGGCACTTCTGCGAGAGCTGAAGGACCGCTCCGGGCTGAGTTACGGCGTCCTCGGCAAGCGGCTGCACCTCAGTACGTCGACGCTGCACCGCTACTGCAACGGGGATGCCGTACCCGCGGACTACGCACCCGTCGAGCGGCTCGCCCGGCTGTGCAAGGCCACTCCGCAGGAGCTGGTGGAACTGCATCGGCGGTGGGTGCTGGCCGACGCGCGGCGGGGGAGGAAGGGAGCGGGCGGGGAGGAGACGACCCTGTCCGGTGCCGGTGCCGGTGCCGGGGACGCTGGGGACGCCGGGGTCTCCGAAGCGCCGCCTGCCGGTACGGCCGCCGACCTCCCCGGCCCCCTCCGTCCCGACCGCTCCCGGCGTCTGCGTCGGCGTACCGTCGTGCTCGCCGGTGTCGCCGTGGCCGTGGTGTTCGGGGCCGTCGCGCTCGCCGTGGGGCTGCCCGGCGGCGGCGGGGGCGGGGGCCAGGACGGCGACCGGCGGGACAGTCCCGTCGGGGCCGCCGCGTCCGAGCGGGGTTCCGCCTCGCCGACCGGTCACCCGTCCTCCGGGGCCCCCACCCGCGGCGCCGCGCCCGGCGGGCGGAGTTCACCGGGCGCCCCGGCGTCCAAGACGCCGACCCCGGCCTCGACGCAGGGCGGCGCGGCCGGTGACCGGAGCGACACCGAGCCGCCGCTGACCGTGAACACCCGGCCGTACACCTGGGAAGGCCCCTGTTCGCAGCGGTATCTGATCGACCGGGAGCCCGCGGACGTCGGGCCGCCGCCGGTGGAGCAGGACGCGCCGGCCTGGGTGGGCGCGTACAAGGCGGTGTCGGCCGGGGAGCAGCTGGTGACGCTGACCGTGCAGGGCACCGGCGCGGACACGGTGGTCGTCGACGGCCTCCAGGTCCGGATCGCCGGCAAGGACACCCCGCTCGCCTGGAACGACTACGTGATGGGCGTCGGGTGCGGTGGCGGGGTGCCGACGCGGCCGTTCTCCCTGGCGCTGGACGCCGCACGGCCGCGGGTGGTGGCGGGCGACGGGCAGCGGGACTTCCCGTTCAGCGTGAGCGAGTCCGACCCGGAGGTCTTCGAGATCTACGCCGACGCGTCGGCCTACGACGTGTCCTGGTACCTGGAGCTGACCTGGTCCAGCGGCGACCGCAAGGGCACGGTCGTGGTCGACGACAACGGGCGGCCGTTCCGCACGAGCGGGGAGAACGGGCGGCCGTTGTACGAGTTCCCGCTCGGCGGCGAGAAGTGGCTGAAGTCGAGCGGCGAGGGTCGCTGAGCCGACCCCGTCCCGGCCGGGGGCCCCGTTCCGGCCGGGGTCCCGTCCCGGCCGGGGAGCACGTCGGACGCGGAGCCCCCGCGTCCGTATCGCGGAAATGTCTGTGCAGGCCACAACCGTCTTCCTAGGCTGCGGGGACGAGCCGTCGTGTTCGCCGTCCCGCAGTCGAAGGAGCCGCTGAGCCATGACCGTCACCGAGCCCGCCCAGGCCCCCGCACCCGTGCCGCCGCTCGCCGAGCGGGCGCGTTCGATCGGCGGCTCGCCGGTGCGGGACATCCTCGCCGTCACGGCCCGGCCCGAGGTGATCAACTTCGCCGGCGGGCTGCCCGCGCCGGAGCTGTTCGACGCCGAGGGCATAGCGGAGGCGTTCCGCGCGGTGCTGGCCGAGACACCGGAACGGGCCCTTCAGTACGCCACCACCGAGGGCGAGCCCGCGCTGCGGACCGCTCTCGCCGCCCGCGCCACCGCCCGCGGACTGGTCACCTCCGCCGACGACGTCCTCGTCACCACCGGCTCCCAGCAGGGCCTCTCCCTGCTCGCCACCGCCCTGCTCGAACCCGGTGACACCGTCCTCGTCGAGAACCCCTGCTATCTCGCCGCCCTCCAGGCGTTCGGTCTCGCCGGCGCCCGGGTGATCGCGGTCCCCTGCGACGAACAGGGCCTGGACCCGCAGGCGTTGGAGGAACTGGTCGGCATCCACCGGCCCAAGCTGCTCTACACCGTCCCCACCTTCCAGAACCCCACCGGCCGCACCCTGCCCGCCGACCGGCGGGCCGCCGTCGCGGCCGTCGCCGCCCGCAGCGGACTGTGGATCATCGAGGACGACCCGTACGGCGAGCTGCGCTTCGAGGGCGAGCGGGTGCCGTGGATCGCCTCCTACGACGGGGCCGGCGACCGTGTCGCGCTGCTCGGCTCCTTCTCCAAGGTCATGGCGCCCGGACTGCGGCTCGGCTCGCTGCGGGCGCCGGCCGGACTGCTGCGCGCCTGCGCGGTCGCCAAACAGGCCGCCGACCTGCACACCCCGACCGTCAACCAGCTCGCCGCCGCCCGCTATCTCGCCGACCGGGACCTGGACGCCCATGTGGCGCGGGTCGCCCGGGTCTACGGCGAGCGCCGCGACGCCATGCTCGCCGGGCTCCCCGCGGCCCTGCCGCAGGGCTCGACCTGGAACCGGCCCGAGGGCGGCATGTTCCTGTGGGCGCGGCTGCCGGAGACGTACGACACCACCGCGCTGCTCCCCGAGGTGGTCCGGCACGATGTGGCCTACGTGCCCGGCGCCCCCTTCTACGCGGGTGTGCCCGACCGGGCGACCCTGCGGCTGTGCTTCGTCACGCAGACCCCCGAGGAGATCGCGGAGGGGCTGCGGAGACTGGGCGCCGGGCTGCTCGCGGGCCGGAAGGCCTAGGTCGAAGCGGGTAGCGGGGATCCGGCGCGTGGCGGGGGATCCCCGCGGCACGGATGCGTACGGTGAAGACATGCCAGACACGACACCAACGGCAGGGTTCGACCTCGACGCGTACTTCAAGGGCATCGGCTGGACCGGGTCGGCGCGGGCCGATCTCGCGACGCTGCGCGGGGTGCATCTCGCCCACGCGCGGGCCATCCCGTTCGAGAACCTCGACCCGCTCGCCGGCGAGGCGCCCTCCCTCGACCTGGCCGACATCACCGCCAAGATGCTGCACAGCCGGCGCGGCGGCTACTGCTACGAGCACAACACCCTGTTCGCGGCCGTGCTCCAGGCGCTCGGCTTCGGCGTGACGCTGCTCGCGGCCCGCGTCGTCGTCGGCACCGACCGCTTCGAGAGCCGGCCGCGGTCGCACATGGCGCTGCTGGTCGAGGTGCCCGGCGACCCGCAGCCGTATCTCGCGGACGTCGGGTTCGGCGCGATCGGGGGGCTGCTGGAGCCGGTGCCGCTGATCGCGGAGACCGAGTTCGCCGACGCCGGGCGCCACCACCGGCTGGTGCACACCCCGCACGACGGGCCGCTGGAGCCGTGGGTGCTCCAGGCGCACACGGCCGAGGGCTGGGAGTCGCAGTACGCGTTCACGCTGGAGCCGTTCGAGCACTCCGACTTCGAGATGATCAACTGGCATGTGGCGACCAACCCGCGCTCGCCCTTCAGCCGCAGGATGTACGTGCTGCGGGTGACGCCGGAGCGCCATCTCCTCCTGGACGACGGGGTGCTGACCGAGACGCGGGAGGACGGGCTGGTCACCACCCGCCGGCTGGCGGACCGGGCCGAGATGGTGCGGGTGCTGGACGAGGAGTTCGGCATCGAGATCCCGCGGCCGTAGTACGGCCTCGGGACTGGTGCGCTCGCAGGTTGAGGTGTCGCGTATTCCAGGGGTTTCTCGTCGGGAATCCGAGGGTTTGGTGTCCTGCTTCCCGGGTGTGGTGCCTCGGGGGCGCTGTGAACCCGCGCGAGTGGCCTCTGGTGTGGGGACGTGCGTGTTGTCCGGGCTCGGTTCACGCTTCGTCGTGGTGGGTGAGGTGGCCGTCGGTGAGCCGCCAGTAGTGCTGGTGGGGAGTCAGTTGCCAGGTCTCGTCGGCGGAGATCGCTTGCGTGATCCATTCATGGAGCTGCGGGAGCGCGTCTGCTCGTAGAACAGCGCGGGTGGCAGCACGTTCAGTGGCGTCGACGGGGTGGACGTCTATGCGGAAGCCGACGCTGTCCGGGTGGATGCCGCGGCCGTAGTTGCGGGGGTTGGGGGCGATCCATGCCGCTCCCAGGACGATGGTCCCGCTGTCATGTCCGGTGAGGAAATCCACGTCCGTGACCCGGGTCATGTAGGGGCCCAGACACTCGTTGATGTCGGTGGTGGTCAGCGGCCAGGCACGGTGCCGGGGCAGTCTTCGATTTCGTGCGGACATGGAGAGCAGAATGACAGAAGGTCACTGTCGGCCGTCGCAGGAGTCGGTGGGCTTGCGGTAGCCCTGCGGACACCGGCTCACGCGGACGGGCGTCAGCCCACGCGCTGTTCGAAGCACTCCTCCTTGCCCGCCTGGGCCGCCGGCTGGAAGCAGGCCCGCAGGACGGCTCCCGGGCGGGTCACCGTCATCAGCGTGTAGACGTAGGCGGCCGTGTCGACCTCGTCCCTGATGTCCGTGCCGTACGTCGCGCCGCCCGCCGTGCTCTCCAGCCGGTCGCCGACCCGGGTGCCCCAGGTCCGTGCCCAGCCGGTCCGGCACTCCGGGCTGTGGCGCAGCTCGATCCAGGCGCCGGTGGACGTGCGGAACGTGGCGACGTTGTCCGGCGAGTCGCCGCAGTTCATGTGCATCGCGTCCTGGCCCTCGCAGGCCGTGCCCCGGCAGCGCGGCGGGTCGGAGGCGGACGGCGGCGCCGCCCGCAGGCTGCTGCGCCGGTCGCCCCGGTCCGCCTGGAGCACCACGGCGGCCGCGGCACCGCCCACGACCACCGCGCACACCGCCGCGATCAGTACGGTGGCCCGGCTGCCGGGCCGCCACCGCGGAGCCCGGCCCGGCACCGGCACGACGCCGGGCGCCGGGGCGGACGGCGCGCCGGGAGCGGCGGGCGGCGGTGGCACCGGTACGACCGCCTGCTGGTCCGGGCCCGCCGGTTCCGTGCCCCGGCCGCTTCCCTCCGACTCCGCGATCTCCCACAGGGCGACATACCGCCCGGCGGGCTCCCCGGCGAGCCGGCACAGCTCCTGCACGGCCTGCCGGGGCGGCAGCGCCCTGCCGTTGAGATAGCGGTCCCACGACGACTTGCTGTACGTGGTCCTGGTCGCGAGCGCGGCCAGGCTCAGCCCGGTCTTCGTACGCAACTCCCGCAGTGCGGCGGCGAGATGAGCCCGCCCGGGAGAAGCGACGGTCCGCTTCGCCGGGGTCATGCCCGCAGTGCCTTCCAGGTGTGCGGGCCCACGATGCCGTCCACCACCAGGTCGGCCTCGTTCTGCACCTGCTTCACCGCGCGCTGTGTCAACGGCCCGAAGATCCCGTCGACATCGCCCGTCGCGAAGCCGGCCCGCCGCAGCAGACACTGCACCTCGGCCACGTCCGGCCCGGCATGGCCGTACGCCACCAGGGTCTTCCCCGTACGGCTGTTGCCCGCGAACCACTGTCCGTCGACGCGCTCGAACTCGCAGGTGTACGACGGTCTCGACGGCGAGGGCGACTCGGGCGCCCCGGCGACGCCGGACGCGCGCGGGGCCGCCACGGAGCCGGTGTCACCCATCACGAAGCGCGCGATGAGCACCACGCTCACCGCGACCACCACGGCCAGTGCCACCGCGCCCGCCATCAGCGCCAGTCCGGGCGCCCGTCCCGGGGACGGCCCGTCCTCGGCTCCGGCCACCGGCGGCGCGGGCCCGGTGACGTCCGTGACGTGCGTGACGCCCGCGGAGTCCGTGTCGGACGCGGCCGCTGTCCGTCTGGCGTCGTCCCAGGCCACGGCGGCGACCTCGTGCAGTGCGAGCAGTTTGGTCGGGTCCTCGTCGCCGATCGGGGCGATGGCCTCGACGGCCTCTCTCGGCGGCAGGGCCCGTCCGCCCAGATACCGCTCCCACGACTTTGCGCTGTACCCCGTCTTGGCTGCGAGTTGTCGGACGCTGAGCCCGCTGTGGTCCTTCAGCCGGCGCAGCCTGGTGATCAACTGCCTTACCCGTGGGTCGAGTTCCGCGGGCAGCTCTTTCCAACGCGACATGTTCCCCCCGGAGACGCGGTCGTCGTGCTCCGTGTTTCGCATTCTGCATCAGAGCGCGCGTTCGATATCCGCCGCCGACTTCCGTACCCGCCCGGAATCGGCCAAGGTCCGCTTCCGGCGTCCCGCGGGACCGTCATCGCCGCCCGTCTCCCACCAGGTCAGCGGATGGGCCGTCCCATGGGACCGTCACTTCTGAGGCAATTGTGGTGGGCGCCACCGTTGGCGGCCCAAGCTCGTGTCGAGCCGGCCGAGCGGTCGGCCACCGTCCCACAACAGGGGGAAAGCATGCGAGCTTTGACGAAGACCTTCGTCAGCGTCACCTGTGCCGTCGGGATCGCCGCGGGCACGCTGGCCACCGCGGGCACCAGTGCCGCGGCGCCCGCGCCGGCCGCGCAGACATCGGTCAGCACGCAGGACGCGGGCGTCCTCGCGGTCAACAACCTTGGCCTGAGCACCGGGCAGGCCCGCAACGTGCAGTGCTGGCTGAACGAGTACTGGGGCTACCCCGGTCCGTTCGACGGGCTGCTCGGCACCAACAGCTGGATGGCGTTCCAGCGCCAGCTCCGGGCCCACTGGGACTACAACGACAGCATCGACGGGATCGTCGGACCGAACACGGTGAGGGCGCTCCAGCGACTGCTGAAGGCCGCCTGGGGCTATACCGGCGCCATCGACGGGGACGCCGGAGACGGCACCCGGGCCGCGTTCAAGCGCTTCGCCAACAACTGGGGCCACCTCTGCTGAGGTTGAGGTCCTGAGCCCGGACACGGCCCGTCCTCCCACCGGGGGAGAGGACGGGCCGCCCGGCGTCAGCTCGCGGCGACGTGTCCCGCGAAGGCCGCCCAGGCCTCCGGCGAGGCGGTGAGGACGGGGCCGGTCGCCGCGGGGTTCTTGGAGTCACGGATGTGGATGGTGTGGGGGCAGGCGGCGACCTCGACGCATTGGCCGCCCTCGCTGCCGCTGTAGCTGGACTTGGTCCAGGAGAGGGCGACTTCGAGGCAGGCGCCGCCCTCGCTGCCGCTATAGGTCGACTTGAACCACTGAAGCGCCTCGGTGCTCATCGCTCTCCTAGCAGACGGTCGAGCAGGCCCGTCGAGTCCTGAGTGGTCAGGGCCTGCGTCCGCAGCATCGCATACTTGCGCGCCAGCCTGGAGACCTCGTCCGCATCGGCGACCCACTGGCTGCCGCGCTGGGACTCGGCGTACGCGAGGTGCTGGTGGTCCGGGGTTTCGAGGAGAATGAAGGGCCCGTCCACCCCCGCGTGGCAGGGGCTGCTCAGAAGCAGGAACTGTAGTGATACGCAGGGGAGTTCCGCGATCTCGCGCAGGTGACGAAGTTGTCCGATCCGGACCTCCGGTCCGCCGAGTCCCATGAGCAGCACCGCTTCCCAGACCACGAAGCTCAGTGTCGGCGCGTTCTTGCGGTGCAGGATCTTCTGCCGCTCCAGTCGCGCCGCCGTCCGTGTCTCGATCTCGTCCCCGTCGTAGGCGGGCACGCGGTTACGCAGCACGGCCCGCACATACTCCTCCGTCTGGAGAAGTCCCGGGAGCACCGCGTTGTCGTACCAGGACAGGGCGATCGACTCGCGCTCATGCTCCATGTAGACCTCGGCCCACATCGGGAACTGGTCCACGTCCGGGAGGTTGGCCACCCCCGCCCCCAGCATTCCCTTCGTCTGGAGGATGTCGTCCAGCAGCGCGGCCAGGTCCGGTTTCAGTGACCTCCGGCCCTGCTCGACCGACGCGATCGTCTCCTCGTCCAGACCCACGAGGTCGCCCAGCGCACCCTGGGTGTACCCCGCGAAGCGCCGGGCCGCGCCCAGTTGCTTGCCCAGCATCTTCATCGACGTCAGGTTCTTCGGCCGCGGCGGCCTCTTCGCGCTCATGCTGGACTCAATCCCCCCGCGCAGACGTACGTCACCGGCTGGGCACCCGTACAAAAAATCTGTACGGGTTCACCCGGTGATCAACGTTAGTGACTCTCCGCAACCATCGTCTTGTGAACGAGTCGATTCAACTTCCGCCCCTGCGCGAGCGGTTCTTCCCGCGAGCCCGGCGATCCGTGCCCGCCGCGCGGCGGTTCACGGCCGAGACGCTCACGGGCTGGGGCCTCGGCGGCACCGCGCGCGCCGACGACGTACTGCTCTGTGTGAGCGAGCTGGTGACCAACGCCCTGCTGCACGGTGTGCCACCGGGGCGTCAGTTACGGCTCTTCCTGCGGTACGACGGGCGCCTGCTGGCCGTGGAGGTCCATGACAGCGGTGGCGGAACACCGCGGATCGTCCGCGACGGCGACGAGGGCGGCCGGGGGCTGCTGCTGGTCGCGGCGCTCAGCGACAAGTGGGGGGTGCGGGAGCGGGAGTTGGGCAAGGCGGTGTGGTGCGAGTTCGTGTGCGGGGAGGGCGGGGCCGATGCCGATCGGCCCTGCCCTCCCGCCCGGTGAGTCAGAGGCGCTCGGGGGTGCGGATGCCGAGCAGGGCCATGCCCCGGTGGAGGGTGCGGGCCGTCAGTTCGACGATGAACAGGCGGTTCTGTGTCTGCTCGGGGGTGTCGGCCTTCAGGACCGGGCACTGGTCGTAGAACGTCGTCAGGTGCGACGCCAGCTGGTACAGGTACGCGGCCAGCTTGTGCGGTGCGTACTCCGCGGCGGCCTCGAAGACCGTGTCGCCGAAGGCGTCGAGGTGCAGGCCCAACGCCCGCTCCGCCGGGGCGAGTTCGAGACTCGGGCGGGCGATCGGGGTGGCCTTCGCCTCCTCCGCCTTGCGCAGGATCGACTTGATCCGGGCGTACGCGTACTGGAGGTAGACGGACGTGTCGCCGTGCAGCGAGACCATCTTGTCGAGGTCGAACTTGTAGTCGCGGTTCGGCGACGTCGACAGGTCGGCGTACTTCACGGCGCCGATCCCGACGTACCGCCCGTTCTCGACGATCTCCTCCTCGGTCAGGCCGACCTTCTCGGCCTTCTCGCGGACGACCGCCGTCGCCCGGTCGACCGCCTCGTCCAGCAGGTCCTCCAGCCGTACGGTCTCGCCCTCACGTGTCTTGAACGGCTTGCCGTCCGCGCCCAGCACCGTGCCGTAGCCCATGTTGTGCGCGGTGATGCCCTCGCTCAGCCAGCCCGCCCTGCGGGCCGTCTCGAAGACCATCCGGAAGTGCAGCGACTGGCGGACGTCCACGACGTAGAGCAGCGTCGTCGCGTGCAGGTCGAAGACCCGGTTGCGGATCGCGGTCAGGTCGGACGCCGCGTAGCCGAAGCCGCCGTCCGCCTTCTGCACGATCAGGGGGACCGGCTGGTCGTCCTTGCCGCGGATCTCGTCGAAGAACACGACCAGCGCGCCCTCCGAGCGGACCGCGACGCCCATCTCCTCCAGGAGGCGGACCGTCTCGGGCATCCCGTCGTTGTACGCGGACTCGCCGACGATCTCCTCGTCGCGGATCTCCATGTCCAGCTTCTCGAAGACCGAGTTGAAGTAGACCTTCGACTCGTCGACGAACTGCTGCCACAGGTCGAGCGTCTCCTTGTCGCCGGACTGGAGGGCGACGACGCGCTTGCGGGCCCGCTCCTTGAACTGCTCGTCCGCGTCGAAGACCGCGCGTGACGCCTTGTACACCCGGTTCAGGTTGCTCATCGCCTGCTCGCCGTCGATGT
The DNA here is from genome assembly GCF_044753385.1 of Streptomyces sp. NPDC088387. NCBI lineage: Bacteria > Bacillati > Actinomycetota > Actinomycetes > Kitasatosporales > Streptomycetaceae > Streptomyces > Streptomyces sp. NPDC088387. The sequence goes on along the minus strand of NZ_JBIVNC010000004.1, from coordinate 695,795 downwards.
CGGCCGCGGGGGCCAGCTCGCCGGGGTTCTCGACCAGGTACTGGATGAGCATGCCGAACTGGGTGCCCCAGTCGCCGATGTGGTGCCGGCCGATGGTCTGCTCGCCGGTGAAGTCGAGCATGCCGCGGAGGGCGTCGCCGATGACCGCGGAGCGGAGGTGGCCTACGTGCATCTCCTTCGCCACGTTCGGCTGGGCGTAGTCGACGATCGTGATGCCGGGGTTCGGCTTCAGGGGGACGCCGAGGCGGTCGCCGTCCAGGTGGCGGGCGGCGAGGTTGGAGATGATCGCCTCGTCGGTGACGGTGATGTTGAGGAAGCCGGGGCCGGAGACCTCGACGTCCTTGATCACTTCGCCGGTGGTGATGTTGGCGACGACCTGGGTGGCGAGGTCGCGGGGGTTTGTCCTGGTCTTCTTCGCGAGGGCGAGGATGCCGTTTGCCTGGTAGTCGGCCCGGTCGCTTCGTCGGAGTGACGCGTCTGCGGCGGTGCCCGGGAGGGTGGTCGCGAGGGCGTCATTGAGCTGGGTGTCGACGAGGGTGGTGATGGAGGGGACCGGGGGCATGGGCATGGGCTGCCGTTCTTTATCGGGGATTGACAGTCCCCTTCATTGTCCCACGGGGGTCCAGCGCATTTCCGTGCGCGGCCCCCACCGGGCCCGCGGACGAAATTGGGTGGAACCTGCGTGGGAGAATGTGGGGGTCGGCCGTGGACCGTGCGGCTGCCTGGAGAAAGAAGGACGTGCCGATCGTGGCTCAGAGTACCGAGACCACCGACTGGGTCTCCCGTTTCGCGGATGAGGTCATCGAGGAGTCGGAGCGTCGGGCCCCGGGCGCGGTGACATCAGTCGCTACCGCTCCGGGTCTCGTCGTCGCGTCGGGGCTCTCGCCCTCCGGGCCGATCCACCTCGGGAACCTCCGCGAGGTGATGACCCCGCACCTCGTCGCCGACGAGCTGCGCCGCCGCGGGCTCCAGGTGCGGCACCTGATCTCCTGGGACGACTACGACCGCTACCGCAAGGTCCCCGCGGGCGTCGCCGGCGTCGACGAGACCTGGGCCGAGCACATCGGCAAGCCGCTGACCTCCGTGCCCGCCCCCAAGGGCTCCGCCCACCCCAACTGGGCCGAGCACTTCAAGGCCGCGATGGTCGAGTCGCTCGCCGAGCTGGGCGTGGAGTTCGACGGGATCAGCCAGACCGCCCAGTACACCTCCGGTGTGTATCGGGAGCAGGTGCTGCATGCGATGCGGCACCGCGGTGACATCGACGCCATCCTCGATCAGTACCGGACCAAGAAGGCCCCGCCGAAGAAGCCGCAGCAGAAGGCCGTCGACGAGGCCGAGCTGGAGGCCGCGGAGGGGTCCGGCGCCGCCGCCGAGGACGACGGCAGCTCCGGGTCCGCCGGGTACTTCCCGTACAAGCCTTACTGCGGCAACTGCGAGAAGGACCTCACCACCGTCACCGCGTACGACGACGACACGACCGAGCTGACGTACACCTGCGACGCGTGCGGGTTCTCCGAGACCGTACGGCTCAACGAGTTCAACCGCGGCAAGCTGGTCTGGAAGGTCGACTGGCCCATGCGCTGGGCCTACGAGGGTGTCATCTTCGAGCCCAGCGGCGTCGATCACTCGTCGCCGGGGTCCAGCTTCCAGGTGGGCGGGCAGATCGTCGGGATCTTCGGCGGACGGCAGCCCATCGGGCCCATGTACGCCTTCGTGGGGATCTCCGGGATGGCGAAGATGTCCTCGTCCCGTGGCGGTGTGCCCACGCCCGCCGACGCGCTGAAGATCATGGAGCCGCAGCTGCTGCGCTGGCTCTACGCCCGGCGCCGTCCCAACCAGTCCTTCAAGATCGCCTTCGACCAGGAGATCCAGCGGCTCTACGACGAGTGGGACAAGCTCGACGCGAAGGTCGCGGACGGGGAGGCACTGCCGGGTGACGTCGCCGCGCACGCCCGTGCGGTGGGGATCGCCGGCCGTGACCTGCCGCGTACGCCGCGGCCGATGCCGTACCGGACGCTCGCGTCCGTCGCCGACATCACCGCCGGGCATGCGGATCAGGCGTTGCGGATTCTGTCCGAGCTGGATCCGGCGCAGCCGGTGGGGGCGCTTGACGAGGTGCGGCCGCGGTTCGACAAGGCCGAGGCCTGGATCAACACGCAGGTGCCTGCCGATCAGCGGACGATCGTGCGGGGGGAGCCGGATGCGGAGTTGTTGAAGTCGCTCGATGATCGGGGGCGGGAGTCCGTACGGCTGTTGCTGGACGGGCTTGCCGGGCACTGGTCGTTGGACGGGCTGACGCATCTTGTGTACGGGGTGCCGAAGGTGCAGGCCGGGTTCTCCGCCGACGCGACGCCGAAGGAGTTGCCGGCTGAGATCAAGACCGCGCAGCGGGCGTTCTTCGCGTTGCTGTATCACCTGCTTGTGGGGCGGGATACGGGGCCGCGGCTCCCCACGCTCCTCCTGGCCGTCGGCCAGGACCGAGTCCGCCGCCTGCTCGGCGAGTAGCCCACCAGCGCCCCTTGGGAGGCGGCTGCGCCGCCATGTTCTTCGTCCGCGGGCCGGTGGGGGCCATTCGCGCAGTTCCCCGCGCCCCTGAAGGACGGCGGCTACGCCGCCTGCCCTTCCCCTATGGCGGCGGAGCCGCCTTAAGGGGCGCGGGGAACTGCGCGACAAGCCCCCGCCGGGCCCGCGGGTGCACTCGATGGCGGCGGAGCCGCCTTAGGAGGCCCGCGGGGTTAGGCGATGTGTTCGTCTTCCAGTTCTGCTGTGTGGCGTTTTTGGAAGCGTAGGACCATGCGTTTGGCGTCTGCGTCCGGAACCGGGACGCCATACGTCGCTTCTACGTTGGCGCTGTATTCGCGGGGGGTCGGGTAGCCGCTGCCGTCTATCGATTGTTTGAAGACCTGGTAGTAGTCCTCCTCGGTGGGGTCCGGGGGCAACTGGCCCCCGCCCTCACCGAGTTCGCGCGTACGCCCCGGACTCACCGGGATCGGAAACGTGCCGGTGTCCTCCGGCGAGGTGGGCGGCGGCGGCTCCTCGAAACGCCCCGCCTGCTCCTCGTAGCGCTGCTGCTCCTCGTACCACTGCTCGTACTGCGTCTCCGGGTCGTACCGGGGGTCGTAGCCACCCTGGTACTCGACCTGGCGGGGTTCCGCCTGGAACCAGGGGCTTGCTTCTTCCGGCTGCGGTGGGAGCGGGATCGGCGCTTCGGGGCGTTCGGCGCGCTCGGGGGCGGGGGCCGACAGCTGCGCGGGGGGCGGGGCCGCCTGCACCTGCACCGCCGGGATCAAGGTCTGGTCGATGCCCGCCGCCGCGAGGCCCGCCGGGGCGGTGTTCGCGAGTGGTACGCCGTATTTCGCCAGGCGCAGTGGCATCAGTGACTCCACCGGGGCCTTGCGGCGCCATGCGCGGCCGAAGCGGGAGCGCAGCCGGGCCTGGTAGACGAGGCGTTCCTGTTCCAGCTTGATGACCTGCTCGTAGGAGCGCAGCTCCCACAGCTTCATCCGGCGCCAGAGCAGGAACGTGGGTATCGGCGAGAGCAGCCAGCGGGTGAGCCGGACACCCTCCATGTGCTTGTCGGCGGTGATGTCGGCGATCCGCCCGATCGCGTGCCGGGCCGCCTCCACGGCGACCACGAACAGCACCGGGATCACCGCGTGCATACCCACACCCAGCGGGTCCGGCCAGGCCGCCGCGCCGTTGAACGCGATCGTCGCCGCCGTGAGCAGCCACGCCGTCTGGCGCAGCAGCGGGAACGGGATGCGGATCCAGGTCAGCAGCAGATCGAGGGCGAGCAGAATGCAGATGCCCGCGTCGATGCCGATGGGGAAGACGTAACTGAAGTCCCCGAAGCCCTTCTTGAGCGCGAGCTCACGGACGGCCGCGTACGAACCCGCGAAACCGATCCCCGCGATGATCACGGTTCCCAAGACGACCAGACCGATGAGAACGCGGTGCGTCCGTGTCAGCTGAAGTGGCGCGGCCACCCGTACTCCCCTCCCACTGCGTGTTGTTGCGCGGCCAACAGGGTGGCACATGAGAACGAAGGACGGGGGCCCGGTCTCCGGACCGTCACCGACCGGACGCCAACACGACGCGGACGAAGAAGACTTCGCCGGTCAAGCCCGATCAGGAGGACTTCGAGGACGACGAGGACTTCGGGGACGACGGGGACGCGCCGGACCCCGTGGGGGCCGCCTCCGGGGAGGTGTCGCCGCCCGTGCCCGATCCGTTCGCCTTCGTCACCGAGGCCACGGCCTCCTTGGCCGCCTTCTGCGCGTCCTTCATCAGATCGTCCGCGTCCGGCGTCTTGTCGCCCGCCAGGCCGGCGCCGTTGTAGTCGAGCGTGACGACCACGTTCTCCACGCGCGCCACCACCGTCTGCTGCTTGAACGCGCCCTCGTCCTTCTTCAGGTCGTAGCGCACGGCCGTCGCCTGGTCACCGACACCGGTCGCCGGCGCCGCCTTCACGTTCTTCGCGCCGTCCACGGCCTGGACGTCCTGGACCTGCTTCTCGTAGTACTCCCGCGCCAGTTCGTCGCCCGCGCCGCGGGTGACGTCGGACTCGAAGCGCAGCAGCGACACGTTCAGCCAGCGGAACTGGGAACCGTCCACACCGTTGTTGTCGAGGCTGCTCCAGGAGCAGCTGGCACGCGTCGAGATGTCGTCCGACGTGCCCTCCTTGCCCTTGACGCCCTTGGGCACCAGATCCTCGAGGGTCTTCTTCGCCAGTACGTCACACGACTCCGGCAACTCCCGGTACGCCGCCGCCTGCACGGTCGGCGAGGGGCTCTGGGACGCGCTCGACGGGCTCTCGGACGCCTTCGCGTCGTCGCCGGAGCCGGAGGAGCAGGCCGTGGCCACCAGCATCACGGGAACGGCTGCCACCCCGAACAGGACCCTGCTCACGCCCCGGGCTCGCATGTCGCGCTGGTCGGCTCGCTGTGCTCGTCGCTGCATGGTTCCTTCACTCATGAGGCTCGTGCTTCCTGCGTTCGGACTGCGTTCGGACTGCGTTCGGATCAGGTCCGAGGGGCCACGGTACGCGGTGAAGAACCTGTGTGAGCCGTCTTCAGGGGCTTGGCATACAAGGGTGTGGAACGCCTCACATGCCGTCAGCCGGACAGCGAGTCGGCCAGCTGCGAGGCCAGTTTCCGGGCTTTGTCCTGCATTTCCTTGCTGTCCGGGACCGCCCCGACGGTCGCCGGCTGCTCCTCGTACTCGATCGTCACGATCACGTTGGACGTGCGGAACGCCACAGTCACCGTGCGCTGCTCGGCCGTCGAACCGGAGCTGCTGAGCGCGTCGTCCACAAACGCCTCGTCGCCGAGGCCGTCGAGGGTGCGCGGCTGGAGCGCGGTGGGGGTGGCGTCGGCGGACGGCGAGGCGGTGGAGGACGGGGACCCGGAGGACGGCGTACCGGAGGGGGAGCCGGACGGGCTGCCCGACGGACTGCCCGAGGGGCTGCCCGCGCTCGCCGTCGGCGTCCCGGTCGGCTCCGGCAGGTCCGCCGCGACCTGCTTCGTCCCGAACAGCAGCTCCGCCTGGGAGTCGTCACTGACCGAGCTGTCGTACGACACCACCCGCTCGAAGTCGACCAGCAGATGGTCCGTGGCGGTCGTCCCCTCCACCTTCCACCGGCAGCCCACCTTGCGGTCCGTGTCGTACGTCAGCGTCGCCTCGCCCTCGTAGGCCTGCGCGCGCCGCTCCTCGTCGGGGAGCTCCTTGATGCCCGGGAGCAGCGAGTCGAGGGTGTCGTCGCTGACGACTCCGCAGGGCTCGGGGAGGGTGCGGTAGCGGCCGGGCTGGGCGGCCTCCGTCGCCGTACCGGCGTCGCCGGGGTTGGCGTTGTCCTCCGTGCCGCCGTCGGTCGAGCCGCCGGTGCAGCCGGCCAGCAGGGCCGCGAGGAGTGCTGCGACGCCGGGTACGTAAGCCTTCCGCTGCACGGTCGGGCTCCTCTCGACGGGGGTTCGGACGGCGGTGGACCGGGTGATCCTTTATGGCCGGTACTCCAGTGTCCCCGCTGGTTATTCGCTTGCCGCGCCGGGGTGGCCACTGGGAACAATGTGTATCGCACGCCGAGCCGTGGACGCCGGTCCGTTGTCCCTTTCCTTGCTCCTGGCGCCGTTTTTGCGATTTCCGAATTTTATTAGTTTCACGGGGGATTGGATCAGTTATGTCGTACGTGGAAGTACCGGGTGCGAAGGTACCCATCCGGATGTGGGCCGACCCGGCGTCGGTCGAGGGCGGTGCGCTCCAGCAGCTGCACAACGTCGCGACCCTGCCCTGGATCAAGGGCCTGGCCGTGATGCCGGACGTGCACTACGGCAAGGGGGCGACGGTCGGGTCCGTCATCGCGATGCGGGGTGCGGTGTGCCCGGCGGCGGTGGGTGTCGACATCGGCTGCGGAATGTCGGCCGTCAAGACGTCCCTCACGGCGAACGACCTGCCCGGCGACCTCTCCCGGCTGCGCTCGAAGATCGAGCAGGCGATCCCGGTGGGCCGCGGGATGCACGACTCCGCCGTCGACCCGGGCCGTCTGCACGGCTTCGCGACGGGCGGCTGGGACGACTTCTGGGGACGGTTCGACGGTGTCGCCGAGGCGGTCAAGTTCCGTCATGAGCGGGCCGGAAAGCAGATGGGAACGCTTGGATCGGGGAATCATTTTGTCGAAGTCTGCACGGATTCGACCGGCTCTGTCTGGCTGATGCTGCACTCCGGTTCGCGGAACATCGGCAAGGAACTCGCCGAGCACCACATAGGCGTGGCCCGGAGCCTGCCGCACAACCAGGGCCTGATCGACCGCGACCTGGCGGTGTTCGTCGCGGACACCCCGCAGATGGGGGCGTACCGCAACGACCTGTTCTGGGCGCAGGAGTACGCCAGGTACAACCGCACGATCATGATGGCGCTGCTGAAGGACGTGGTCCGCAAGGAGTTCAAGAAGGCGAAGCCGGCCTTCGACACGGAGATCTCCTGCCACCACAACTACGTCTCGGAGGAGCGCTACGAGGGCATGGACCTGCTCGTCACCCGCAAGGGGGCGATCAGCGCGCGGTCCGGCGAGTACGGGATCATCCCCGGTTCCATGGGGACGGGTTCGTACATCGTGAAGGGTCTCGGCAACGAGAAGTCCTTCAACTCGGCCTCGCACGGCGCGGGCCGGCGCATGAGCCGAAGCGCGGCCAAGCGGCGGTTCTCGACGAAGGACCTGGAGGAGCAGACGCGGGGCGTGGAGTGCCGCAAGGACTCCGGCGTCGTCGACGAGATCCCGGGCGCCTACAAGCCGATCGAGCAGGTCATCGACCAGCAGCGCGACCTCGTGCAGGTCGTCGCGAAGCTGAAGCAGGTCGTGTGTGTGAAGGGCTGACCAACGCCTCCGGGTGACCCTGTTGAGGGGTTACTCGGAGGCGTTGTCCGTTTCGCGGTGGACCTTTGTGTTGGAGGCCTGGGCCCGGGGGCGGACCACCAGGAGGTCGATGTTGACGTGGCTGGGGCGGGTGACGGCCCAGGTGATGGTGTCGGCCACGTCGTCCGCGGTGAGGGGGGCGGCCACGCCGTCGTAGACCTTCGCGGCCCGGGCCTCGTCGCCGCCGAACCGGGTCAGCGCGAACTCCTCCGTCCTGACCATGCCGGGCGCGATCTCGACGACGCGGACCGGGCGGCCGACGATCTCCAGGCGCAGGGTCTCGGCGAGGACGTGCTCGGCGTGCTTGGCTGCCGCGTAGCCGCCGCCGCCCTCGTAGGTGGCGAGGCCCGCCGTCGAGGAGACGACGACCACCGTGCCGTCGCCGCTCGCCTCAAGCGCCGGGAGCAGGGCCTGGGTGAGGTTGAGGGTGCCGAGCACGTTCGTCTCGTACATCTGCCGCCAGTCCGCCGGGTCGCCGCTCGCCACCGGGTCCAGGCCCAGCGCGCCGCCTGCGTTGTTCACCAGCACGCCGATCGTGCGGAACGCCGTGGCGAACTCGTCCACCGCCTCGCGGTCCGTGACGTCCAGCGGGTACGCCGTCGCCTTGCCGCCCGCCGTCTCGATCTCCTCGGCGAGCGCCTCGATGCGGTCCTTGCGGCGGGCCGTCAGGACGACCCGGTAACCCGCCGCCGCCAGTTGCCGGGCGGTCGCCGCGCCGATTCCACTGCTGGCTCCGGTGATTACGGCGATACGGGACGCGGCGGCGGGTGGCGTCGTCATGTGCGGTGCTCCTTGGCGCGGGTGCGGGTGCGGATGCGGGGGCTGCTGGGGCGGGGGTGAGGATGCGGGTGCGGGGGCTGATGGGGCGGAGGTGAGGAGGCGGGTGCGGGCGGGGACTGTGGGACGCGGGTGCCGGCGGGGACTGCGGGACGCGGGGTGCGGGGCGCAGGCCGTGGTCAGGATATGTGGGTGGGGCGGGGGCCTTTCGGGGCCCTCCGCCTAGCGGCGGACCGTCCCCGTCGCCGCCCCCGCGGCGGCGGGCTCGCTGTCGTAGCGGTCGCGTGCCTCGTGGACCTGCTCGATGTTGGCCTCGGCCCAGTCCTTCACCGCCGCCAGCAGCATCCGCAGGCTCATGCCGAGCGGGGTCAGCTCGTAGTCGACGCGGACGGGGACGGACGGGGTGACCGCGCGGGTCAGCAGGCCGTCGCGCTCCAGCGTGCGCAGGGTCTGGGTGAGCATCTTCGGGCTGACGCCGGCGATCTTGCGGGCGAGGTCGCTGTAGCGCATCGGGCCGTCGCCGAGCGCGGCCAGGACCAGGCTGACCCACTTGTCGCTGATACGGCCCAGGAGCTGGTTGGTCGGGCACGAGCGGATGAAGGCGTCGTACTCGCGACGGGCCTCTTCCCTGCGCTGGGCGGCGGTCTGGGTCGCCATCGCTTTCCTCCCGGTGATGTACGCACCTTCAGGTAACTACTTACCAATGGATAGTAGCTCTTCCTAGGGTTGCTCCCGGTTGCGGAGATACCGCGACCGACAGTGACATTTCGGGAGCTGATCGGCATGCGTGCAGCAGTGGTGACGACCTTCGGCGGGCCGGAGGTCGTGGAGATCGCCGAGACCGGGACGCCGGAGCCCGGTGCCCGGCAGGTGCGGATCAAGGTCGCGGCCGCCGCGCTGAACCCGGTCGACGCGGGGGTGCGGTCCGGTGTCTTCGGCGGGGCGGGCGAGCGGCTCGGCCAGGGCTGGGACGTGGCCGGGACGGTCGACGCGGTCGGCGAGGGCGCCGCGTGGCGGGTGGGCGACGAGGTGGTGGCCCTGCACTACGGGGCGGTCAAGCCGCTCGGGTCGCACGCGGAGTACGTCGTGGTGGACGCCGGTGCGGTGGCCAAGGCGCCGGCCGGGGTGGACGCCGTCCACGCGGCCACCCTCCCGCTGAACGCCCTGACGGCCGTACAGGCCCTGGATCTGCTGGAGCCGACGCCGGGGCAGTCGCTCCTGGTGACGGGTGCGGCCGGGGCGGTCGGCGGGTACGCCCTCCAGTTGGCCGCGCTGCGGGGCGTTCCGGCGACCGCGCTGGCCCGCGAGACGGACGAGGAGCTCGTGCGGTCCCTGGGGGCGGCCCGGGTCGCGACCGCGGACGAGGGCGGCTTCGACGCCGTACTCGACGCGGCCTTCCTCGGTACGGCGGCCCTCGCCCGGGTGCGGGACGGGGGCGCCTACGTCGGTGTCATCCCCGGGGCCGGGCCGGCGGCCGAGCGCGGGGTGCGGGTGGACACGGTGGAGGTGTCCGCCGACGGGGCCCGGCTGGCCGAGCTGGTGAGGCTGGTGGAGGACGGCACGCTGACCCTGCGGGTCGCGGAGACGTACGCCCTGGACGACGTCGTGAAGGCGCACGCGCGGCTCGCGGAGGGTGGGGTGCGGGGGCGGATCGTGCTGGTGCCGTAGCGCGAGGCGGGGCGGGGCGGTGCGGTGCGGTGCGGGAGTGGCGTGGCGTGGCGTGGCGAGGCGGGGCGTGGGGAGTGGCGTGGCGTGGGTGTCGGGGGAATAGGGGGCGGGGGGTCGTCGTTCACCGGGTAAAGTTGAAGAGTCAACAACCTGGAGGGTGAGCGACCATGCAGTTCGGGATCTTCAGCGTCGGCGATGTCACGCCGGACCCGACGACGGGCCGGACGCCGACCGAGCGCGAGCGGATCAAGGCCATGGTCGCCATCGCGCAGAAGGCCGAGGAGGTGGGCCTGGACGTCTTCGCCACCGGCGAGCACCACAACCCGCCGTTCGTGCCGTCCTCGCCGACGACCATGCTCGGGTACATCGCCGCCCGTACCGAGCGGCTGATCCTGTCCACGTCCACCACGCTGATCACCACCAACGACCCGGTGAAGATCGCGGAGGACTTCGCGATGCTCCAGCACCTGGCCGACGGGCGGGTCGACCTGATGATGGGCCGGGGCAACACCGGCCCGGTCTACCCCTGGTTCGGCCAGGACATCCGGCAGGGCATCAACCTCGCCGTCGAGAACTACGCCCTGCTGCACCGGCTGTGGCGCGAGGACGTCGTGAACTGGGAGGGGAAGTTCCGTACGCCGTTGCAGAGCTTCACGTCCACGCCCCGGCCGCTGGACGGGGTCCCGCCGTTCGTCTGGCACGGGTCCATCCGCTCGCCGGAGATCGCCGAGCAGGCCGCGTACTACGGCGACGGGTTCTTCCACAACAACATCTTCTGGCCGGCCGACCACACCAAGCGGATGGTCGAGCTGTACCGGTCGCGGTACGCCCACTACGGGCACGGCACGGCCGAGCAGGCGATCGTCGGGCTCGGCGGGCAGGTGTTCATGCGGCGGAACTCGCAGGACGCGGTACGGGAGTTCCGGCCGTACTTCGACAACGCGCCGGTGTACGGGCACGGGCCGTCCCTGGAGGACTTCACCGACCAGACCCCGCTGACGGTCGGCTCCCCGCAGGAGGTCGTCGAGAAGACCCTCGCCTTCCGGGACTACGCCGGTGACTACCAGCGCCAGCTGTTCCTGCTCGACCATGCGGGGCTGCCGCTGAAGACCGTCCTCGAACAGCTCGACCTGCTCGGGGAGGAGGTCGTGCCGGTGCTGCGCAGGGAGTTCGCGGCGCGGCGGGCGGCGGGGGTGCCGGATGCGCCGACGCACGGGGCGTTGGTCGCGGCGCGGCGGGTCGGTGCCGGTGCCAGTGCCGGTGCTGGTGCCGGTGCTGAGCAGGAGGTGAGTGCGCGATGAGGCTCGTGGTGGTGTCGGCGGGGTTGAGTGTGCCGTCGTCCACGCGGCTGCTGGGGGATCGGCTGGCTGCCGCCGTCGTGGGGTTGTCGCCGGTCGACGTGGACGTGGAAGTGGTGGAGCTGCGTGAGCTCGCCGTCGAGATCGCGCACCACTTCACCAACGGGTTTCCCGGGCGGCGGCTCGGGGAGGCGTTGGCGGCGGTCGCCGGGGCGGATGGGCTGGTCGTGGTGACGCCGGTGTTCAGTGCGTCGTACAGCGGGCTGTTCAAGTCCTTCTTCGATGTGCTCGACGAGGGTGTGCTGGACGGGAAGCCGGTGCTGGTCGCGGCGACGGGGGGTAGTGCTCGGCACTCGCTGGTGCTGGAGCATGCGATGCGGCCGTTGTTCGCCTATCTGCGGGCTGTGGTCGTGCCGACGGGGGTGTACGCGGCGTCGGAGGACTGGGGGGCGGAGGGGTTGGATGCGCGGATCGCGCGCGCTGCGGGGGAGCTGGTCGCTCTGACGGGGGTGGGGGCGGCTGCGGCTGCGCCGGTGGCGGATTCGGGGTTCGAGGTCGTGCCGTTCGAGGAGCGGCTGGCTGCACTGCGCGCGGGCTGACGGGGCCCGGGGTGAGGGTGCCCTGCGGGGCGTTTGCGCTGCCCGGCGCGTCGGGGATGCGGCGGGTGTGGGTGCCCTGCGGGGGCGTTGCGCAGCCCGGCGTGACGGGGTGCCGTCGCGCCCACCCGTGCCGCCCCAGCGGCACAGCTGCCCGCGGCTGGGTGGGTTGTGGGGGCGCGGGTGCCGCG
>NZ_JBIVNC010000004.1:0-683761 GCF_044753385.1 Streptomyces sp. NPDC088387 | reverse complement strand
CGCGGCTGGGGTTGGTGGGGGTGGCTCTGCGGGGCGTTGCGCTGCCCGGCGCGTCGGGGTGCCGCCGCGCCCACCCGTGCCGCCCCAGCGGCACAGTTGCCCGCGGCTGGGTGGGTTGTGGGGGCGCGGGTGCCGCGGCTGGGGTTGGTGGGGGTGGCTCTGCGGGGCGTTGCGCTGCCCGGCGCGTCGGGGTGCCGCCGCGCCCACCCGTGCCGCCCCAGCGGCACAGCTGCGCGCGGCTGGGTGGGTTGTGGGGGCGCGGGTGCCGTGGGGGTGGTGCTGCGCCGCGCCAGCGGCGGGGGGTTGTTTTTAGGGGCGCGGGGAACTGCGCGAACGGCCCCCACTCGGCCGCAGCCGCACGATTGCCCGTCCCCGTCCGGGGTGTGAGGGCAGTAAGAAGGGGCCTGTGAGGGGCTTGCTCGAGGTGTGGAGGCGTGGGGTTTTGTCACACTGGGGGCGTGGCAGCGACTGTTCTCCTCGCCGAAGACGACCGCGCGATCCGGCACGCGCTGGAACGCGCCCTCACCCTGGAGGGCTACCGGGTCACCGCCGTCGCCGACGGCGTCGAGGCGCTGGCCAGCGCCCACCGCACCCCACCCGACGTCCTCGTCCTCGACGTGATGATGCCTGGCATCGACGGACTCCAGGTCTGCCGCGTACTGCGTGCCGAGGGCGACCGCACCCCGATCCTGATGCTGACCGCACTGGTCGAGACCCAGGACCGTATCGCCGGACTCGACGCCGGCGCCGACGACTACGTCGTCAAGCCCTTCGACGTGGAAGAGGTGTTCGCCCGGCTCAGGGCTCTGCTGCGGCGTACCGGCAATGGCACTCCCACGGAGCCGCGTGAGGTGGCCGAGCGGCCGTCTCCCGCCGAGCGGCAGCTCACCGCCGCCGGGCTCCGGATGGACCCCCAGGCCCGCCGTGCCTGGCGCGGAGACCGCGAGCTGGAACTGACCCGCACCGAGTTCGAGCTGCTGGAACTGCTCGTCCGCAACGAGGGCATCGTCCTCGACCACTCGATGATCTACGACCGTATCTGGGGCTACGACTTCGGCCCCGGCTCCAAGAACCTCGCCGTCTACGTCGGCTACCTGCGCCGCAAACTCGACGACCCGGGCGCGCCGCAGCTGATCCACACGGTCCGCGGGGTGGGTTACGTACTGCGGGAGGACTGAGTGGCCCTCGGCCGCGCGGGCCGGCTGCTCGCCCGGCGCCGGCTCCGCCTGGTGTCGCTGCGCACCACGTTCGCGGTGTCGTTCGCCGCGGTCACCGCGGCCGTCACCGTCCTCGTCGGGATCCTCTCCTACGGTGCCGCCGCCCGGCTCGTCCGCGTGGACCAGCAGTCGGTGTTCAACGAGGTCGTCCAGGATCTCCAGGGCGAGGTCCGCGAGCAGGTGATGGACCCGGAGGACTTCTCCTCCTCCGCGCCCGGCCACGATCTGGTCCGGCCCGCCCGTACGGACGTGCAGGTGCTCGGCCCGGACGGCAGCGTCGTCGACAAGGGCAGCCCCGGGCTCCCGGTGACCGACGGCGACCGGGAGATCGCCACCGCCCCGAAGGCCGGGCAGCTCGCCGTGCACGAGGAGGTCGACGTCGGCAACGACGTGTACCGCATCGCCACGGTCGCCCTCGGCGGCGGACGGGGCGCGGTGCAGGTCGCGCAGGAGTTCAGTGACACCGAGGACCTGCTGCGGGCGCTTCAGCAGCGGACGCTGCTGCTGATGGCGGCGGTGGTGGTCGGCGCGGGGCTGTTCGGCTGGTGGCTGGCGCGGCGGATCACCCGCCGGCTGGTGATCCTCACCGGTGCCGCGGAGGCCGTCGCCCGGACCCGGCGGCTCGGTATCGACGTGCCCGTCGCCGGCAACGACGAGGTGGGGCGGCTGGGGCGGGCCTTCGACCGGATGCTCGGCCGGCTCGCCCAGTCGGAGGAGGACCAGCGGCGGCTGGTGCAGGACGCGGGGCATGAGCTGCGTACGCCGTTGACGTCCCTGCGGACGAACATCTCGCTGCTGCGGCGGATCGACGAGCTGCCGCCCGAGGCCCGTGAGGAGCTGGTCGCCGACCTCGGGCAGGAGGCGCGTGAACTGACCGACCTCGTCAACGAGTTGGTCGACCTCGCGGCCGGGCAGTCCGACACCGAGCCGGTGCAGCGGGTGGATGTCGCCGAGCTCGCGGAGGATGTGGCGGGGGCGGCGCGGCGGCGTACGGGGCGGCGGGTGCTTGTGCGGGCGGGTGGGGACACCACGACCGAGGGGCGGGCGCAGATGCTGACGCGGGCGTTGACGAATCTGGTGGAGAACGCGGCGAAGTTCGATCGTGGGGGGAGTGAGCCGATCGAGATCTCCGTGGCTGGGCCTGCGCGGCGTGGGGCGATCAAGGTGGAGGTGCTTGATCGGGGGCCCGGGATTACTGAGGGGGATTTGTTGCGGGTGTTTGATCGGTTTTATCGGGCGCCGGATGCTCGGGCGTTGCCGGGGTCTGGGTTGGGGCTTTCTATTGTGCGGGAGGTTGCGATTGCGCATGGGGGGGCGCCGTTTGCGTATCGGCGGGAGGGGGGTGGGTCGGTTATTGGGTTCACCGTCGGTGGGGTGGGGCCTGCGGTCGGCTAGCGGAATTGGGTGCGGGTCGGTGGGGGGTTTTGCGCAGGTCCCCGCGCCCCTGAGAAGCCGTTCGGCTGCGGGCCCGGTGGGGGCTGGTCGCGCAGTTCCCCGCGCCCCTTAGAGGCGGCTTCGCCGCCATGGTGGTGGGGGCTGGTCGTGCCCGCGCGGCGGAGCCGCATATCGATACGGTCCCGCGTCCCTGAGAGGCGGCTTCGCCGCCATGGTGGTGGGGGCTGGTCGCGCCCGCGCGGCGGAGCCGCATATCGATATGGTCCCGCGCCCCTTAGAGGCGGCTTCGCCGCCATCGTGGTGGGGGCTCGGTACCGCCTTGTGTGCCTGGAAGCTTTCTATGGCGGGGTGGGGGTGAAGTGGGTTAGTTCTTTGCCCTGGGTGTTGTAGAGGGTGATTTTGTTGATGGTCAGGGTTTTGTGGAGGGGGAGGGCTGTGTACCAGGCGCCCCAGGTTGGGGTGCCGGGGAGGTGGATTGTTGATGCGGTTTGCTTGCCGGTGTTGGTGGTTACGACGATTCTGACGTCCTTTGTGGGTGTGGCGTAGGTGCCCGAGAGGAAGTAGTGGTTGCCCAGGGTTTCCATTGTTGCGCCGATGCTTGTGGTGCTCGGGGCGCTTTGGAACTGGTGGTCCATTTCCGGGGTGGACCAGTGTTTGCCCTCCTTGGTGAGCCAGAGTTCGACGCCCGCGCCGGCCGCGATCCGCTCACCCGGTGCCACCACCCGCACGGTGTCCAAGGGGGGCGGGGGCGTCGCGACCCCGGTCCGTTCCGTGGGGGTGGGTTCGGGGAGGGTCGCGCGGACGCCGGTCACGGCGAGGGGGGTCAGGAGCAGGGCGCAGGCGAGGGTCAGGGTTGTGGTGCGGCGGCGTTGTCTCGCCCGGCCTGTGCGTTCGATGGCCGCCAGCGGGGCGGGGGACGGGGTGATGGCCTGCGCCGCCTCGGTGAACGCCGCGCGCAGTTGCTCGGCCTCGGAAGTCCGGGACATCAGCGCTTCGCCTCCTGGAGGGTGAGGTGGGGATGGGCGCGCAGGGCCTCCAGCCCGCGCCGGGCATGTGTCTTGACGGTCCCGACCGAGCAGTTGAGCACCTCGGCGATCTCCTGCTCGGTCAGGTCCTCCCAGTAGCGCAGCACCACCACGGCACGCTGGCGCGCGGACAGCGCCGCGAGCGCCTGGACGAGTACCGCACTGCGCTCGACCGCCTCCGCGTGCCCACCGTGCGACCGGTGCACCGACTCCGGCAGGAACGGCATCAGCAGGTGCGCTATCCGTCTTTTGCGCACCCGGCTGATGTTGTTGTTCACCAGTGCCCGGCGCACGTAGGCGTTGATCTCGTCGCGCGGGATCCTGCGCCACCGCGCGTACACCTTGGCCAGCGTGGTCTGGACGAGGTCCTCGGCCTCGTGGAAGTCGCCGGTGAGCATATGAGCCGTCCGCACCAGGCGGGGCCAGGCCGCGGTGGCGAACTCGGTGAAGTCGGCCTGGCTCTCGTGCGTCACGACAACCGATCCTTCGAGGGGAGGGAGGGGAGAGGAGGAAGGGGAGGGGCTACGGGTGGCTCGGTGTGAACGTCGTGATCTTGTTTCCCTGCCTGTCGTAGAGCGTGATCTTGTTGATCGTCAGGGTGTCGTGGAGGGGGACGTCCGTGTACCAGACGCCCCAGCCCGGGTTGCCGGGCAGGCGGATCGCCGACGCGGTGACCCTGCCGTCGCTGGTGTTCACGACCACCCGGACCGCCTTCTGCCCGGTGACGTAGATGCCCGAGAGGAAGTAGCGGTCGCCCAGCGTCTCCATCGTCACGCCGATGCCGGGGGTGTTCAGGTCGATGTTGCCGTCGGTCACGCTCCGGAACTGGTGGTCCATCTCCGGCGTCGACCAGTGCTTGCCCTCCCCGGTCAGCCAGAGTTCCACGCCCGCCCCGGCCACGACCTGCTCACCCGGTGCCACCACCCGTACCTCGGTGGAGGGGGTTTGGGTCTGGGTGTGCGTGGTGGGCGGCGCCGGGTGTGATGCCACCGCGTGGGCCGTCGTCGGGGTCGCCGTCAGGGCTGCCGCGAGCAGTACGGCCGCCAAGGACTTCTTCGTTGCTGTCGTCCGGGTCATGGGTCTGGGGCTCCTTGTGGGTCGTTGCGAGCAGTGGACAGGGGGAGGGCGCCTCTCCACCCCTCGTAACCCCGTCCACCCCCGGTCCGGATGACACGGTTCCCCAGGTTTCCCCTAGCGTGCCCCTGGGGGAGTCGGCGGGAATGGCCCCGTCACCCCCGGCGGCGGCCGAATGCGGGCCGTCTCCCAAAGGAGTCGGGAATGGGTGCGGTTGACGCCGCCTTGAGGAAAAGCGCGGGCCGGGATCGTAGACCTCAGGAAGTCGGATGAAGATACGCGTCGATCTGCTCACCAAGGAGTATCCGCCGGAGATCTACGGCGGCGCCGGAGTCCATGTCGCGGAACTCGCGAGAGAAATGCGGGAATTGGTCGACCTGCGCGTGCGCTGTTTCGGCGCGCCGCGGGACGAGGGCGGTGTGTTCGCCTATCAGGAGCCGCGGTTGGGCGAGGGCGCCAATCCCGCACTGCTCACCCTCGGCGCCAATGTGGCCATGGCCGCCGGATGCGCGGGCGCCGAACTGGTACACAGCCACACCTGGTACGCCAACGCAGCCGGGGAACTCGCCAGGACGCTGTACGGGATTCCGCACGTCGTCACCACCCACAGCCTGGAGCCGCTGCGGCCCTGGAAGGCCGAGCAACTGGGCGGCGGATACGCGTTGTCCTCGCGGGTCGAGCGGACCGCGCTGGAGAACGCGGACGCCGTCGTCGCCGTGTCCGGGGCCATGCGGGACGACGTACTGCGTGTGTACCCGGCTGTCGACCCGGCGCGCGTGCACGTCGTGCACAACGGCATCGACACCTCCGTACACGGGCCCGACTCCGGCACCGACGCCCTGCTGCGGCACGGCGTCGACCCCGGGCGCCCCATCGTGCTCTTCGTCGGCCGCGTCACCCGGCAGAAGGGTCTGCCCCAACTCCTGCGCGCCGCCTTCGACATCGACCCGGGCGCGCAGCTCGTGCTGTGCTGCGGACAGGCCGACACCCCGGAGATCGCCGCCGAGACCGCCGTACTCGCCGACGAACTGCGCGACCGGCGTGGCGGTGTGGTGCGGATCGACGGCATGCTCGACGCCCGGTCGCTGCGGCAACTGCTCACCCACGCCTCCGTGTTCGTCTGCCCGTCCCTCTACGAGCCGATGGGCATCGTCAACCTGGAGGCCATGGCGTGCGGTACGGCGGTCGTGGCCACCGCCACCGGCGGGATACCGGAGGTCGTGGTCGACGGCGAGACCGGGCTGCTCGTGCCGATCGAGCAGGAGCGGGACGGCACCGGGACACCGCTGGACGAGAAGCGGTTCGCCGCCGATCTCGCCGCCGCCGTCAACCGGCTGCTCGCCGAACCCGAGTCGGCGCGGGCCATGGGCGCGGCCGGACGGGCCCGGGCCGAGCGGCGGTTCGGCTGGGACCTGGCCGCCAAGCGGGTGCACGAGGTCTACCAGGAGGTGCTGGCCCGGCGCTGACCGCGCGGGGCGTGGCGGCCCTGGCCGGATGAGTTCGTACGGACTGCCCCGACCTCAGGGAGTCCGTTCGAACTCTTTGACCTGCCCACCGGGGCGGCCGTTACGTTCGCGGACATGTCGGAAGCGCACTCCCCGTCGACCGCGCCGCACGGCGAGACGAGGGTCACCACCCTGGAGCTGTTCTTCGACCTCGCCTTCGTCTTCAACTTCACCCAGCTGGCCCGTCTGCTCAGCCGGGACATGACCCCACGGGGCCTGCTCCAGGTCCTGCTGATCTTCTGGCTGCTGTGGTGGATGTACGGCGGCTACGCCTGGCTGACCAACCATCTGCCGCCGCACCGCAAGAGCCACCGGCTGCTGCTCCTGCTCGGCATGTGCTCGTTCCTGGTGCTGGGCCTCGCCACGCCCAACGCCTTCCACGGCGACGGTGTCGCCTTCGGCGTGGGCTATCTGCTGATCGTCGGCGTGCACGCGGCGCTGTTCGCCTTCGGCGGGCCCAGCGCTGCCCGCAACATGCTGCGGATCGCGCCGTTCCACACCGTCGCCGCCGTACTGATCATCGTGGGCGGCGCCCAGGAGGGCCCGTGGGAGTACGCCCTGTGGGGCGGGGCCGTCCTGCTGGAGGTCGTCGCGCCGATCGTCACCGGGGTCTCCGGGTTCCAGCTGCGCCCCGGGCACTTCGTGGAACGCCACGGACTGCTGATGATCATCGCGCTCGGCGACGCGTTCCTGGCGCTCGGCATCGGCACCGACGGCGGCCAGGCCGGACTGTCGGTGCTCACCACCGCCGTACTGATCTTCATCATCCCGGCCTGTCTGTGGTGGGTGTACTTCGACGAGTCCGAGAAGGCCCGCCGCGCCGAACTCGCCCTGGAGAAACAGGCCCCCCACCAGCGCTCCCGGCTCGCACTGAGCGCGTTCTTCTACGCCCACGTGCCGATGCTGCTCGGGCTGATCCTGATCGCCGCCGCGGTGAAGAAGACCATCGCGCACCCCTACGCGCCGCTGGACGCCGCGCCCGCGGTCGCCCTGGCCGGCGGTGTCGCGCTCTACCTCGCCGGCATCGCCTGGTTCCACGGACTGCTGGGGATCGGCCCCCAGCGCTTCCACCTCGCGGCCTCCGTGCTCGCCATGGGCGCCGTCGCCGTCGGGCAGTACGTCTCCGCCGTCGCCGAGGTCGTCACCCTCGGCCTGCTCATCGTCGCCGCACTGGTCAGCGAGCACCGCTGGTCACGGCAGATCGACCGGTACGCGCCACACCTGGCCGCCGGCGAACCCGCACCGACCCCGTCCACCCCCCTGCCGCCGCGTATCGGCGCACAACCGGAGGTACACCGCTCATGAGTTCCGTGGCCGACCGCCTGGACATCATCGACACCTGCACCCGTATGGCCTGGTTCATCGACACCCGCGAATGGGACTCCCTGGAGAGCGTGTTCGCCGACGAGGTCACCCTCGACTACACCAGCCTCAACGGCGGCGAGCCCGCCGTCGTCACCGGCAAGGGCCTCGTCGGCGCCTGGTCGGGGCTGCTCGGCAAGTTCGACACCACCCAGCACCTGCTCACCAACTACCTCGTCGACGTCGACGGGGACACCGCGGTCGCCACCGCCATGTTCCAGGCCACCCACCGCATGCCGAACGACCACGGCGGGCCGCTGTGGACGCTCGGCGGCAAGTACCGCTTCGACCTCGTGCGCACCGCCGCCGAGGGCTGGCAGATCAGCGCCATCGTCATGACCGCCACCTGGGCCGACGGAAACCAGCAGCTGCTGACCCGCGCCGCACAGGCGCAGAGCGCCGAAGGCTGACGCGGGCCGGCCCGTATTCCACCGCGCCCGTTCTGAGGTCAGGAAGTCAACCATCCATTCCTTGCGGCCCGTCGGGCCGTCCGCGAATGATATTTCCGGGAATTCCTGCGCGGCCATTCGGCACCTCAGTACCTGTCGAGGAGACGTCATGAGCAATCCGACCGAAGAGACCAGGAAAGTCGCCCAGCAATGGTTCGACGCACTTACCGGCGGTGATTTCGAAACCGCGTTGAACACGCTGGACGAGAACGTCGAGTGGATCAACTACACGCCGATTCCCGGCTACAACGACGACATGAAGTGGATCGGCACGGTCCAGGGCAGGGAGGCCGTCCTCGGCACCCTCCAGATCTTCACCGGTGCCGTCGACGTCAAGTTCGAGAAGCTGGTCAACCTGGTCGTCGACGGCACCCAGGCCGCCGGTGTCATCCAGGAGGTCTCCGTCGTCAAGGAGACCGGCGTGGAGTTCCAGATCGAGTTCATCCAGTGGCTCACGGTGCGGAACGGCAGGATCGTGCGCTGGAAGTCGTACACCGACCCCTCGTCGATCATCCGTGCCCTGCGTGGCGACCACACCGGCGAGGTGGCGGCCTGATGAGCACCGAACTGATCACCGCCGTACGCAACCGCAACACCGCCGCCGCCGAGCGGCTGCTGTCGGCCGGAGCGAGCCCGGACGCCCGGGAGAACGTCTCCGGACTCACCGCGCTGATGATCGCCGCCGGCCAGGCCGACGCGCCGACCGTGCGGGCGCTCATCGGCGCCGGCGCGGACGTGCTGACCGCCGAGCCGCGCGCGGGCGCCACCGCACTGCACAAGGCGTGCCAGGGCGGCAGCCTGGACGTGGTGCGCGCGCTCGTGGAGGCCGGTGCCTTCGTCGACGCGGTCGCCCCGACCACCGGGCACACCGCGCTGATGGACGCCCTCTGGTACAAGTACCCGGACATCGCCGCGTACCTGCTGGACCAGGGCACCTCGCTGAAGGTGTACACGCACTACGGCTTCTCCCTGGAGGAGCACTTCCAGTACGAGCTGAACGTCAACACGTTCGGCAAGGACAAGCTCCTTGAGGCCGAGCGGCACCTGAAGGACCGGCGGGCCGGCGACGACGCCGCGATCGCCCGTCAGGAGCTGATGGCCGCGACCGCCGAGGGCGACACCGAGCGGGTGCGCAAGCTCCTGGACGACGGCGCCGAGGTCGACGAGCGCTACCCCAACGTCGGTGGCTTCAACGACAGTCACACCCCGCTGCTCGTCGCCTCCCGCGACGGCCACGGCGAGATCGTGCGGCTGCTGCTCGCCGCGGGCGCCGACGTCAACGCCGTCGAGCCCACCTTCGGCGCGGTGCCGCTGCACAAGGCCGTCTACAACGGGCACGCCGACATCACCGCCGACCTGGTCCGCCAGGACGGCATCGACCTCGACTTCGTCGGCGCCACCAACGGCTACTCGCCGCTGCACGACTCGCTCTGGCACGGCTACGAGGAGTGCTCGCGCACCCTCGTCGAGGCCGGCGCCCGGCTCGACCACGTCGCGCACGACGGCAAGACCCCGCTGGACCTGGCCGTCGAGGTGTTCGGCGACGGCCACGCGCTCACCACGCTGATCCGCGACCGCGCGGCCCAGTAGCCCCAGCAGTCCATCAGCTTCAGCAGCCCCCCACAGTCCTCGCACCACACCCCGAACGTCCCTGATTGACGGGAGTCGTCCCATGCTCTTCTACGTCCAGATGAAGTGGAAGCACGAAGGCCGCCTCACCCTCGACGAGCTCTGGGAGCTCGAACAGGAGGAGGCCGAGCACGCCCAGGAGACCCTGGACTCCGGTTTCTGTGTGGGCATCTGGAAGGTCGCCGCGCAGAAGCGCGTCATAGCGATCATCGAGTCGCCCGACGCCGAGGAACTGGACCGCACCGCGCTGGGCCGGCTCCCGATGCGCGAGTACCTGGAGTTCGAGCAGGTCTGGCCGCTGCGCGACTACCTGGGCTTCGCCGAGGACGTCAAGCAGCGCTACAAGGTCTGACCCGGCCCACCCCAGTCTCCGAACCCCGTACACAGCAAGGGAGTTGGCGCGCGTGAGCCGGTCCAGGACCCGCACCGCACTCGTCACCGGCGGCAACCGGGGCATCGGCATCGAGATCTGCCGGCAGCTCGCCGACGCCGGGCTCCAGGTCGTCCTGGCCGCGCGTGACACCACGCGCGGCCGGGAGGCGGCCCGCCGGCTCAAGGGCGACGGCGGCCGGGTCCGGGTCGAGGAACTCGACGTCACCAGCGGGGCGAGCGTCACGGCGTGCGCGGAGCGGCTCGCCGACGCCGGCATCGAGATCGACGTACTCGTCAACAACGCGGGCGTCTATCCGACGGACTCGTTCTTCGCGCTCGACGAGGCCGGCTTCAGGGACGCGCTCGACGTGAACCTGATGGGCGCCTTCCACACCAGCCAGGCCTTTGTGCCCGCGATGGCGAAGCGCGGCTGGGGACGGGTCGTCAACGTCTCCTCCGGGCTCGGCGCCATGACCGACAACGTGCCCTCGCCGCCCGCGTACGGCGTCTCCAAGGCGGCGCTGAACGCGCTCACCCTGGTGGTCTCGGCCGCCGCCGGGCCCCGTGTGAAGGTCAACGCGGCCTGCCCCGGCTGGGTGCGCACCGACATGGGCGGCTCCTGGGCGCCGGTGAGTGTGGAGAAGGGCGCGGACACCGCGGTGTGGCTCGCCCGGCTTCCCGACGACGGCCCCACCGGGGGCTTCTTCCGCAACCGCAGGAGGATCGCATGGTGAGCCTCGCCGTACGGCGCCCCACCCGGGGCCGGCTCATGGTCTACGCGCTGGTCGCGGTGGTCGTACTGGGCTGCTCGTTCGCCCTCACCGACGGCTATGTGCGCGCCGCCGCCAAGGAGGCGGTGCGGGCCACCCCCGACACGCACGACCCGGCGGCGTTCGACTCCCTGCACCCGGCGGTGCGCGGATACGTCACCGCCGTCGACGACCGGGACGTCGAGGCGCTCGTCGCCGCGTTCGCCCCGGACGCCGTGGTCAGCGACACCGGCCGCGAGTTCCGCGGCCACGACGAGATCCGGGCCTGGGCCTCCGACGAGGTCATCGGCGGCCGGGTCACCGTACTGGACAACACCCCCGGCAGCGGCGGCGGTTCGACCGTGCTGCTGCGCTTCGACCCGGAGGGCCTGCTCGTGGGCTTCCGGGCCACCTACACGTTCGACGTGGACGACGACCGGATCCGCCGGGTGTCCATGGCATACGCCTGACACCCCCGGGCCCGGCGGCCCGTCCGCACGCCATCGAGAGAGAAGGACAGCCGTGCGACACCGCATATACGTCCCCCTGGTCCTCGTCGCCGCCGCGCTGCTGACGGCGTGCTCCGACGGCGGCTCGGACGAGACCGCCGACCGGCCCACCAGCAGCGCCACCGTGGAGGCGACCCCGGAACCCTCCGCCACCACCGAACCCAGCCCGACGGAAGAGGAAGCAGACGTGTCCGGCGACGAGAACAAGAGCGGCATCGACGCGGCGGCCCAGAAGTACGTCGACGCGGTCGCCGACGAGGACCTGGACGCGCTTGTGGACGCCTTTCACGCCGACGCCCAACTCATCGACGTCGGGCGGGAGTTCAACGGCCACGACGAGATCCGGCAGTGGGCCGACAACGAGGTGATCGGCGGCAAGCTCACCGTCCTGGAGGACACGCCGAAGAGCGACGGCACCACCCTCCTGGTGCGCTTCGCCCCCGGTGGCACCGGCGGCTTCGAGGCCAACTACGAGTTCACCTCCCGCGACGGCCGCATCACGCACCTCGACCTCCAGTACGCGTGACCCGACCGACCCGTCCGACTAGAAAGGCCCGCCCATGAGTTCCACCACGGCGACGGGGCCCGGCAGCCGCAGCAGGCTGGCACTGGCCTCCCTCGGTCTGGGTGCCTTTGTCATCGGCACCGCAGAACTCGTCATCGTCGGCGTCCTCGAACTGATCTCCGACGATCTCGGCGTCTCCCTGAGCACCGCCGGTCTGCTGGTCACCGCGTACGCCCTCGGCGTCTCCATCGGTGGCCCGATCATCACCGCCGCGACGATCCGCATGCCGCGCCGGGCCCTGCTGTGGCTGGCCCTCGGCGTGTTCATCCTCGGCAACCTGGTCGCCGTGTTCGCCGGCGCGTTCGGGCTGCTGGTGGTCGCGCGGATCCTGTGCGGTGCCATCCACGGCCTGTTCCTCGGCGCCGCCTCCGCGGTCGCCACCGGCCTTGTCGCGCCCGAACACCGCGGACAGGCCGTCGGCCTGGTCTTCGGCGGTATCTCCGTCTCCACCGTCGTCGGTGTGCCGCTGGGCACGCTGCTCGGGCAGAACCTCGGCTGGGAGGCCACGTTCGCCGGGGTCGTGGTGCTCGGCGTGATCGCGCTCGCCGCGATCATGGCGTTCGTGCCGTCCGTGGTGCACGGCTCCGGGTCCGGCTCGCTCGCCTCGCAGGCCCGGCACGCCTTCCATCCCCGGGTGCTGGCGATGCTGGCCTCCGGCGTGCTGCTGATGGGCTCGCAGTTCATCGCGTTCACGTTCCTCGCGCCCTTCCTTGAGGACGTCACCGGTGTGAGCAGTGGCGCGGTCAGCGCGTTCCTGCTGATCTTCGGTGTCTTCAGCGCGATCGGCACCATCGCCGGTGGCCGGTTCGCCGACATCAACGCGTCCGCGACCATGTTCGTCGGCAACCTCGTGCTGATCGTGGCGCTGCTCGGGCTGTACGCGTTCCGGGGCAACCCGTGGCTCGTGGGGATCGCCCTGGCCGGCTGGGGCATCGTCGGTTTCGGTGTCACGCCCTCCTTCCAGCTGCGGGTCATCTCGCTCGCCGGGGAGGGCGGGGATCTGGCGGCGACGCTGGGCGCTTCCGCGGCGAACGTGGGGGTTGCGCTGGGCGCGGTGGTCGGTGGGTGGGCGCTTGATGAATTCGGCGTCGCCGATGTGCCGTTGGTTGCGCTGGTCGCCGCGGTGATCGCCTTGCCGGCGGTGTTCGGGACGCGGTTCCTGAAGTCGCCGGTCGTTTCCGACGGGTCGGCTGCTGATGCCGGGGCGGCGGAGAAGGCTGCCGTCGTTTCTGCTGGCTGATCAGGGGCTGCGTGGCTTGTGCAGGGGGCAGTCTGCGGGCTGTTCGTGGCTGGTCGCGCAGTTCCCCGCGCCCCTTAGGGCGTTGTTCGCGCCCCCCGTCGGGCGGTCCCGCGTCCCTTCAGGGCGCCACTGTTACCCCCGTTTCAAGTTGATCTCAGGAGAGTGAACCCGTGACCCCCGTGACCGGATCCGGTAGCCGGACCGTGCGTGATGCCACGCTGGATGTGCTGAAGCAGTTGGGGCTGACCACCGTGTTCAGCAACCCCAGCCACAGCGAGATGAAACTGTTCGAGAACTGGCTCGAGGGCGACTTCAAGTTCGTCATGGGCCTCCAGGAGGCGGCCGTCGTCGGGATGGCCGACGGGTACGCCCAGGCCACCGGCGAGCCCTCGCTGGTGATCATCAACGGCGGTCCGGGTCTCGCCAACGCCATGGGCGGCGTCTACACCGCCGCCTCCGCGAAGACCCCGATGGTCATCCTCGGCGGCCAGCAGGCCCGCAAGATGCTGCTCGGTGAGCCCTTCCTGTTCGCGAAGGACTCCACGCAGCTGCCGAAGCCGTACATCAAGTGGGCCGGTGAGCCCGCGCGTCCCCAGGACGTGCCGGCGATGATCGCGCAGGCCTACCAGATCGCCAAGCAGACCCCGCAGGGACCGGTGTTCGTCGCCGTGCCCGAGGACGACTGGGTACGCCCCGCCGACCCCGAGCCGCTGCGGATCGCGCAGGTCAACAAGGCCGTCGTACCCGACCCGGCGGCCCTTGAGCAGATCGCCGCCGCGCTGAACGGGGCCGAGCGGCCCGGTCTGATCGCCGGTGGCCCGGTGGACGCGCAGGGTGCGCGCGGTGATCTGATCGCGCTCGCCGAGAAGCTGAACGCGCGGGTGTGGGGCGCCCCGGTGTGGAACCGGGGGGCGTTCCCCGAGGACCACCCGCTGTTCGCCGGTGTGCTGCCGCCCATCCCCGAGCTGATCAACGAGCGGCTCTCGGCGCAGCACGACGTGGTCGTGGTCCTTGGCGGACCGGCGTTCACGCTGTTCACCGCGTGGGACCTGTTCTCCACCGCGCCCGCCGACCTCGACAAGTCGCCGCGGCCCGCGCTGACGGCGGATGTCGACTTCCTGCACGTCACCGACGACCCGCAGGCCGCCGCCGCGACCCTCGCCAACCGCAGCTTCGTCGCGCCGCCCGGCGCGGTGGTCAAGGCGCTGGTGCCGCTGGTCGAGCAGCGCGAGCGGGTCGAACTCGCCGCGGTGCGCGAGCCGGTGCCGGTCCCGGAGGCGTCGACGCCGCTGAGCCAGGCGTACCTGTTCCACCTGCTGGCCAAGGAACTCCCGGACGACGCCGTGCTGTTCGAGGAGCTGCCGATCGCCCGCGCGGACTTCCACGAGCAGATCCCGCTCGGCGCGGACAACGGCTACTTCGCGACCGCGAGCGGCGCGCTCGGCTTCCCGTTCGCGGGTGCCGTCGGCTACGCGCTCGCCCGTCCCGACCGCCGCGCGGTGGTCGTCGTCGGCGAGGGCTCCGCGCAGTACACCATCCACGCCCTGTGGACGGCGGCCCGGCACAACCTGCCGGTCACCTTCGTGATCCCGGACAACTCCGGCTACCTGTCGCTGAAGTACTACCTCCAGGACCAGAAGTCCTGGGAGGCCGGATACGACCTCAGCGGCGTCGACATGGCCCAGATCGCCCGCGGCTTCGGTGTGCGCGGCGAGCGGGTGGAGACCCCCGAGGGGCTCCAGGAGGCGCTGCGCGACGCGCTGACCGCCGAGGGGCCCGTGCTGCTCGACGTGATGGTGGCCGACCCGGGCCTGTTCCGCCTCTGAGGTTCCGCGGGCCCGCAGGGGCCCCCAACACCCCTCGTACGTCAGGAGGATCCATGACCACCACCGCGCAGCCGGGCGGCAGTGCCCCGGCCGTGAACCACCCCGAGGGTGCCGTCGTGCACTACCCGGCGGGCACCGGGCCGAGCTACTGGTTCGGCGACGCCATCTACACGTTCAAGGCGACCGCCGAGAACACCGGTGGCAACCTGACCCTCGCCGAGGCGACCGTGCCGCCCGGCGGCGGGCCGCCCCCGCACATCCACCCGCACGCCGACGAGGCCTTCTGGATCCTCGGCGGGCAGCTGGAGTTCCTCAACGGAGAGAAGACGTTCGTCGCCGGAACGGGTGACTTCGTGTTCGTGCCGCGCGGCACCCGGCACCGGTTCCGCAACGTGGGTCTTCAGACGGCGCACATGCTGTTCATGTTCACCCCCGCCTACCTGGAGAAGTTCTTCATGGAGATAGGCGAGGAGGCACGGGCCGGCGAGGCTCCGCCGGCGCTGACCCCGCAGCAGAAGCAGATGATCGTGGAGCTCGCTCCGAAGCACGGTCTGACGCTCGCTCCGTAGGAACACCGAGCAGGCACCGAGGAACACGGAAAGAGGCTGGAGAAGCGTGGAACACAGGACCATGCGCGCCGCCGTCATCGACGGACACGGGCCCGCCGACACCCTGCGGGTGGACCGGCTGCCGGTGCCCGAACCAGGCCCCGGCGAGGTGCTGGTACGGGTCGGCGCGGCCGGGATCAACGCGATCGACTGGGCCACCCGGGCCGGGCAGGGCGTCGGCGTGCCGTCGTTCCCCGCCGTACTGGGCTGGGACATCGCCGGCACGGTCGCCGCGGCCGGTCCCGGCGCCGGGCGGTTCGCGGTCGGTGACCCGGTCTACGGCATGCCACGCTTCCCGGCCCTGGCCGGCGCGTACGCCGAGTACGCGGTCGCGCCGGAGCACGAACTCGCCCCGATTCCGGCCGGGTTGGAGCCGGTCGCGGCCGCCGCGCTGCCGATGGTGGTGCTCACCGCCTGGCAGACCCTGTTCGGCATCGGCGGGCTGAGCGCCGGGCAGCGGGTGCTGGTGCCCGGTGCGGCCGGCGGGGTCGGGCACATCGTGGTGCAGCTCGCGGCGGACGCCGGCGCCGAGGTGATCGGTACGGCGTCCGCCCGCAACCGGGACTTCGTGCTGTCCCTGGGCGCCAAGGAGGTCATCGCCCACGACATGGTCCGCGACGTCAAGGACGTGGACCTGGCCGTGGACCCGATGGGCGGCGCCGAGTTCTTCCGGCTCCTGGACGTGGTCCGGCCCGGCGGCATCGTCGTCACCCTCAAGGGCGAGGGCCCGGACCACCGCCGGGTCGCCGAGCAGCACAAGGCGCGCGCCGGCTTCACCTACGTACAACCGGACGCGGCCGTCCTCGAACGGGCCGCCCCGCTGCTGGCCTCCGGGCGGCTGCGGCCGGCCGTCGAGCGGGTCTTCCCGCTCGAAGAGGCGGCACAGGCCCACGCACTCGGCGAACAGGGCCATGTGCGGGGCAGGCTGGTCCTTGACCTGTCCTGAACGGACGGGCGAGAACATGAGGGAGACACGATGATCCTGGTGTCGGGAG
The DNA here is from genome assembly GCF_044753385.1 of Streptomyces sp. NPDC088387. Taxonomy (NCBI): domain Bacteria; kingdom Bacillati; phylum Actinomycetota; class Actinomycetes; order Kitasatosporales; family Streptomycetaceae; genus Streptomyces; species Streptomyces sp. NPDC088387. Next base: position 667,241 of record NZ_JBIVNC010000004.1, on the reverse strand, counting down.
CGACCGGAAACGTCGGTGGCGAACTGGTCGCCGAACTCGCCCGGACGGGACGGCCGGTACGCGCGCTCGTCCGGCGGGAACCGGCCGCCGGCACACTGCCGGAGGGCGCCGAGGCGGCCGTCGGCGACCTCAACGACCCCGCGTCGCTGCGGGGTGCCGTCCTGGACGGTGTACGCGGGGCGTTTCTGCTGCCCGGGTACGCCGACATGCCCGGTGTGCTCGCCGAGCTGCGGGCGGCCGGGGTGGAGCACGTGGTGCTGCTGTCCAGCATCGCCGCGCCGGACGGGGACCTGGAGAACGCCATCTCCCGGTTCATGATCCACTCGGAGGCGGCGGTACGGGAGTCCGGCGTGCCGTGGACGATCCTGCGGCCGAGCGGGTTCATGTCCAACACCTTCCAGTGGAAGGGCCAGTTGGCGGCGGGCGACGTCGTCGAGGACGCGTTCGGTGACGTGGCCGTCGCCAACGTGGACCCGTACGACATCGGCGCGGCGGCGGCGCGGGTGCTGCTCGACAAGGAGCACACCGGGCAGGCGTACGCGCTCAGCGGGCCGGCCGCGCTGCTGCCCGCCGACCGGATCCGGATCCTCGGCGAGGCCCTCGGCCGGCCGCTGGCCTTCGTCGGCCTCAGCCACGAGGAGGCCCGCCGGCGGATGGAGGGGACCATGCCGCAGGAGTACGTCGACGCCTTCTTCCGCTACTACGCGGAGGGCACCCTCGACGACTCCGTGGTGCGGCCCGGGGTGCGGCAGCTGCTCGGCCGCGAGCCGCGCACGTTCGAGCAGTGGGCGAAGGCGCACGTCTCGGACTTCACGAACTGAACGACTGCTGGGGTCACTCGACCCAGAGATTCCTCCTGACCCAGAGAAGGGCAGAACGTCATGAGCACTGTCGAGACGGTCCGTTTCAAGCTGATACCCGAGATCGACACCGACACGTTCGAGCGGCTCGACGAGAAGGTCGAGAGCGACTACATGGCCCGGCGGCCGGGCTTCGTCTCGCGTGAGGTCACGCGCAGCGAGGACGGCGAGTACCTGGTCATCGTTCACTGGGCCACTCCCGAGGAGGCCGACGCCACCATGCAGGGCTTCTTCGGGGCGGCCGAGACGCAGGACTTCCTGGCCGCGATCGACAAGTCCACGGTGGTGTCCGGCCGGTACGCGGCGGTCCGGTAGTCCATCGGCTCGTTCCCCCCACGGGAGCCCGCCGTGCCTCGCAGGCACGGCGGGCTCTTTCGCGTTCACGGACGTCGCTCAGATACCGCTCAGCTTGGCCACGCTGAAGGGCAGCGTCACGGGGGTCAGCCCGAACTGCGACCGGATGACGTGGATGGAGCCGGCCCGGCGCACCAGGGTCGTCGGGTGCAGCAGGCTCTTGTCGACGACGTGGTCCTCGATCGTCGCCGTCATACCGTTGTCGGAGAGGACGAGGCGGCTGACGCTGTCGGTGCCGAAGTGGGCCATCCAGAGCTTGTCCTTCTCCAGCAGCAGCCCGTCGGCGGAGATCAGGGAGGGCGCGTCACCGACGACCTTGACCTGGTGGGCCTTGCCGGTCTTGGTGTCGAGGCGGAAGAGGTCGCCGCTGGACATGTCGACGGTGATCAGGAAGCTGCCGGTCTCGTTGGACTCGATGCCGTTGAGCGCGATCGTGCCCTCGGGGTACGGGTCGACCAGGCCGGTGAGGTCGTACGCCGTGGTCAGCGTACGGCTGGGAAAGCCATGGGTGATGGCGTCGTCCAGCTGTATCTTGCTGACCCGGTACACCTTCTGCCGGGTGGAGTCGGTGATGTAGACGCTGCCGTTCGGGGTGAAGTCGAGGTCGTTGAGGACGGACTTGCCGGGCGTCGGCGTCACGAACCGGGCGAGCCGGGACTTGGTGGCAGTGTCGTACACGGTGACGCCGTCGCTGTCGGTCACCCAGATCCGGCCCTGCGGGTCGACGTCGGTGCCCATCGCGGCGGTCCGCCCGTCGGTGCCGCCCGGCAGCCAGAGCTGCGCCTGGGTGGCGCCGGCCGCCGCCTTGAACACCGCGCCGGTCTGGAAGGACGTGATGTACGTGTCGCCGTTGCGCGCGTCGACGGCGATGCCCTCGGGATAGGCGTCGTCACCGGGCAGCGCGATGGCGTCCTGGACGGTGACGCCCTGGACGGCGGCGGTGGCGGACGGGCCGCCGGAGAGCGCGGTGAGCAGCCCGGCTGCGGCGAGCCCGAGGGCGGCGAGGCGCCGATGCATACGGATGGAACTCATGGAGGGTTTCCTCTCGGCACGGGTGCGCGCACGCACCTACGACGTGGCCGAATGTGTTCGGCCAGCTGGGCGAGAGGACCGTATGGCTGGAATCCCTCCGTCCGATCACCCCAAATCCCCTGCCGGGCAGGTGAGTTGTGACGATTCGGTGTGTGAGCTGCACGAATCCAGCCGGTAACCGGCCGAGACTGTTCGGTCGAAAGCACGGACTTCCGCATGTGGCTGGCCGGATTCCGCATGGTGGGGCGGGGGCTGTTCCAGGTCCGCGGCGGGTTGCCGACGCCAGTCCCACTCCGGGTGGTGGTCCATCAACCGGAGGAACTCGCTCGCGGGCAGGATGTCGAAGTGGTTGATGTCCAGGAGCCCGTCGAAGCCGTCACCGACGGCCGGCCCACCCCATCACCCCCGACGAGACGGTAGCCGGACAGCCGGCGGTGCGCGGCGAGAAAACGGCCCCGGAGTGCTTTCGCACTTCGGGGCCGTCGGGGCAGGGGCGGGTCCCTGCGGGAGCTACTGGGCCGGGCGGAGCCAGATGGCTGCCAGGGGTGGGAGTGTCACTGTTGCGCTGGCCGGGAGGCCCTGCAACGGGGTGTCCGTGGCGTGGATGGGGGACGGGTTGAGGGTGCCTGTGCCGCCGTAGGGTCGCGCGTCCGTGTTGAGGACCTCTTCCCAGGGGCCCGGTTCCGGGAGGGCCAGGGGGTAGCCGTGGCGGGGGGTGGGCTGGAAGTTGTAGACGCAGACCAGGAGTTCGTCGTTCTCGCCGCGGCGGACGAACGAGTAGACGTTGTCCTGGGCCGCGTCCGCGTCGATCCAGGAGAAGCCGTCGGGGTCGCTGTCCTGGCCCCACAGGGCCGGGTCGGACTGGTAGGTGCGGTTGAGGTCGCGGACCAGGTCGCGGATGCCCGCGTGCGGGGCGTGGGAGAGGAGGGGCCAGTCCGGGCCCCGGTCGTGGGACCACTCCGTGTCCTGGGCGAACTCCTGGCCCATGAAGAGGAGTTGCTTGCCGGGGAAGGCCCACATGAAGGCCAGGTACGCGCGGAGGTTGGCGAACTGCTGCCAGCGGTCTCCCGGCATCTTCGCCAGCAGCGAGCCCTTGCCGTGGACCACCTCGTCGTGGGAGATCGGCAGGAGGTAGTTCTCGGCGTACGCGTAGACCATCGCGAACGTCATCGCGTGGTGGTGGTACTGGCGGTGGATCGGGTCCTTCGCCATGTACGACAGCGTGTCGTGCATCCAGCCCATGTTCCACTTCAGGCAGAAGCCCAGCCCACCGTGGTCCGTCATCCGGGTCACGCCGTCCCACGCCGTGGACTCCTCGGCGATCGTCACCGCACCGGGGCAGCGACGCGGCACCGTCGCGTTGAACTCCTGGAGGAACTCCACCGCCTCCAGATGCTCCCGCCCGCCGTACGCGTTCGGCGCCCACTGGCCCTCCTCGCGCGAGTAGTCGAGGTAGAGCATCGAGGCCACGGCGTCCACCCGGATCCCGTCGACGTGGAACTCCTCGCACCAGTACAGCGCGCTCGCCACCAGGAAGTTGCGGACCTCGTCGCGGCCGTAGTCGAAGACGTACGTACCCCAGTCGGGATGTTCACCACGCCGCGGGTCCGGGTGCTCGTACAGCGGGGTGCCGTCGAAGCGGGCCAGCGCCCAGTCGTCGCGCGGGAAGTGGGCCGGCACCCAGTCGACGATCACACCGATGCCCGCCCGGTGCAGCGCGTCGATCAGGTGGCGGAAGTCGTCCGGGGATCCCATCCGGGCCATCGGCGCGTAGTACGACGTCACCTGGTAGCCCCACGAGCCGCCGAAGGGATGCTCGGCGATCGGCAGGAACTCCACATGGGTGAAGCCCAACGCCTTGGCGTACGCCGGGAGTTCGTTCGCGAGTTCGCGGAAGCCCAGTCCGGGGCGCCAGGACGGCAGGTGGAGTTCGTAGATGCTCATCGGGGAGCGGTGGGCGGAGAAGTAGGCGCGGTTCTCCATCCAGGCCGCGTCCTGCCACACGTGCTGCGGCTCGAAGACGATCGACGCCGTGCCGGGGGCGGCCTCCGCGCGGGTGGCCAGGGGGTCGGCCTTCTGGATCCAGCGGCCGTCGGGCGTGAGGATCTCGTACTTGTAGTGGCAGCCGTCGCCGACACCGGGCACGAAGAGTTCCCAGACGCCGCTGATACCGAGGGAGCGCATCGGGTGGGCGCGCCCGTCCCAGTAGTTGAAGTCGCCGATCAGGCGTACGGCCCTGGCGTTCGGCGCCCAGACCGCGAACGCCGTGCCGGCCACCCTGCCCCAACCCGACGGGTGGGCACGGACGTTGGCGCCGAGCACCCGCCACAGCTCCTCGTGCCGGCCCTCGCGGATCAGATGCAGGTCGAGGTCGCCGGGGACCGGCAGGAAACGGTACGGGTCGTCGTAGACGTGCACGTCGTCGCCGTAGCGGACCGATACGCGGTAGTCGGGGACCTCGGGGCCGGGCAGCAGGCCCGTGAAGACGCCCTCGTCCTCGTGGGTCAGCTCAAGGAGCGGGACGCCGTCGGGGGTGGTGAGGACGACGGCGTCGGCCAGCGGGCGGAAGACGCGGAAGGTGACGCCGTTCTCGCCGGGGTGCGGGCCGAGCAGGGCGTGCGGGTCGCTGACCTCGCCGGTGACGAGCCGCTTGAGGTCGGTGGCGGGCAGGGCCGGGGCAAGGGGGGCGGTGGTCACGGCTGCGGGTTCCCGTCGGTGAGAATGTGGGCCACTTGGACGTGCGGATCGAGCCGTACGTAGTTGTCGCGGCCCCAGTGGAACGTCTGGCCGGACAGGGCGTCGTACACCTCCACGGAGTCGGAGCGGTCCAGGCCGAGCGCGGGCAGGTCGAGGGAGACGGTCGCCTCGCGGACGCTGTGCGGGTCGAGGCTGAGCACCACCAGCACCCAGTCGGTGTCGTCGCGCTTGGAGAAGCAGACGACGGCGTCGTTGTCGGTGCGGTGGAAGCGCAGGTTGCGCAGCTGCTGGAGGCAGGGGTGGGCGCGGCGCAGCTCGTTGAGGGTGCGGACGAGGGGGGCGAGCGAGTCGCCCGCCGCCTCCGCGGCCTCCCAGTCCCGCGGGCGGTACTGGTACTTCTCCGAGTCCAGGTACTCCTCGCTGCCGGGCCCCGCCGGCACGTTCTCGTACAGCTCGTACCCCGCGTACATGCCCCACGACGGGCCGGCCGTCGCCGCGAGCACCGCCCGGACGGCGAACGCGGGCCGGCCGCCGTACTGGAGGTAGGCGTGCAGGATGTCCGGCGTGTTCACGAAGAGGTTCGGACGCAGATACGCCGCCGACTCCTCGTCGCCCAGCCCGGCCAGCTCCGACAGGTACGACTCCACCTCCTCCTTGGAGTTGCGCCAGGTGAAGTACGTGTACGACTGGTGGAAGCCGACCCGGGCGAGCGCGTGCAGCATCGCCGGGCGGGTGAACGCCTCGGCGAGGAACAGCACGTCGGGGTCGGTGGCGTGCACCGCGGCGATCAGCCGCTCCCAGAAGCCGACCGGCTTGGTGTGCGGGTTGTCGACCCGGAAGATCCGCACGCCGTGGGCCATCCAGTGCCGCAGCACCCGCAGGCACTCGTCGTGCAGGCCGTCGGGGTCGGTGTCGAAGTCGATCGGGAAGATGTCCTGGTACTTCTTCGGCGGGTTCTCCGCGTAGGCGATCGTGCCGTCGGAGCGGTGCCTGAACCACTCCGGGTGCTCGGTCACCCAGGGGTGGTCCGGGGAGCACTGGAGCGCGAAGTCGAGGGCGACCTCCAGGCCCAGCTCGGTGGCGCGGGCCACGAAGTGGTCGAAGTCGTCGAGCGTGCCGAGGCTCGGGTGGATCGCGTCGTGCCCGCCGGCGGGGGAGCCGATCGCCCACGGCGAACCGGGGTCGTAGGGGCCCGCGTTGAGGGTGTTGCCGGCGCCCTTGCGGTGCGAGGTGCCGATCGGGTGCACCGGTGGCAGGTATACGACGTCGAAGGCCATGTCGGCGACGGCCTCCAGGCGTTTCGCGGCCGTGCGCAGGGTGCCGGGGTGGGGTGGTTCGAGGATGCCGTCGGCGCCGGGGGCGGTGGGGACGGTGGCGCCCTCGGAGCGGGGGAAGAGCTCGTACCAGGCGCCGTACAGGGCGCGCTTGCGGTCGACCCGGAGCGGCAACTCCTGCGAGTGGGTGACGAGTTCGCGCAGCGGGCGGGCGTTGAGGAGGGCCGTGACGATGGGGTCGGCGGCCGCGGCGAGGCGTTCCTCGGGGATCAGGGTGGTGTCGCGGAGCGTGCGGGCCGCGGTGACCAGGCGGGTGCCCTCGCGGGGGGCGAAGGCCTCGGCGGCGCGCTCCAGGAGGGTGGCGCCGTCGGTGAGGACGAGTTCCACGTCGATGCCGGCGGGGATCTTGACGTCGGCGGTGTGGCGCCAGGTGGCGAGGGGGTCGGACCAGGCCTCGACGCGGTAGGTCCAGTCGCCCTCGTGGTCGGCGGCGACGGTGGCGGTGTAGCGGTCCGTGCCGGGGGCTTGCAGCCGCATGGGGGTCCACTCGGCTTCTGTGCCGTCGGGGGCGACGAGCACGACGTTCGCCCCTACGGCGTCGTGGCCCTCCCGGAAGACGGTGGCCGAGACGTCGAACTGCTCGCCGGGGACGGCTCGGGCGGGGCGGGTGCCGTCCTGTACGCGGGGGCGTACGTCGGTGATGGGTATGCGCCCCACGGTCGGCGCGAACCGCCTGGCGGCGGGGTGGTGCGGCATCGGGTGCCTCCTCTGGGGTGCGGTGGGATGTACGGAGCCCGGCGTCGGGGTGCGGGTCGGGGGGCGTTGCGCAACCCGGCGCGACGGGGGTGCCGCCGCGCCCACCCGTGCCGCCCCAGCGGCACGACTGCCCGCGGCTACGGCGAGTGGGTGGGCGGGGTGTTGCGCAACCCGGCGCGACGGGGTGCCGCCGCGCCCACCCGTGCCGCCCCAGCGGCACGACTGCCCGCGGCTACGCGGAAGGGGGCGCGGCGAAGCCGCGCACTAAGGGGCGCGGGGAACTGCGCGACCAGCCCCCACCGGGCCGCGGACGAATTTCGGCTCACCGGCGGAGCCCCGTCGTGCCGTTGCTCACTGATGTGATGATGCGGCGGAACCCCGCTACCAGGGGGTGGTGGGGATACGCCGTGCAGAAGAGGCGTTCTCCGGCGAGGGAGGCCATTTCCGGGGCGTAGGGCAGGACCGCCGACACCTGGGTGTCGTACGCCCGTTCCACCTCGTCGTGGAGGGCCCCACGGACCAGCCCGTCCGGCGCCATGTTGACCGCCACGGTCAGCGGCAGCCCGCCGAGCCGTTCCGCCAGGGACACCGTCTCGCGGGCCCCGGCGAGGTCGAGCCGGTCCGCGCGGGTCACCACGACCAGCGCGTCCGAGCTGGCCATCGCCGTCACGGTCTCGTTGTTGAACCCGGCATGCGTGTCGAGCAGCAGATAGTCCAGCGCGAGCGCGTCGATCAGCCGGTCGAACCCCTCCCGCAGCAGCCCCACGTCGTACCCCCGCCCCAGGATCTCCGCGGCGGCCGCCGACCGGCTGCGGGCCGGGATCAGGAAGAACCCGTCGTGCCCCCAGTCGCCGTCCGCCCGGTACACCGCGTCCTCGATCTCGCAGCGGCCGATCAGATAGTCGGTGAGTGAGCGGCGCCGCGTCTCGGCCACCGCTCCGCCGAAGATCACGTCGAGGGCCGGCGTGTGGATGTCGGTGTCCACCAGGGCCACCCGGTGGCCGGACGCGGCCAGCAGCAGCGCCAGGTTGGCCGCCGTGCTCGACTTGCCGGTGCCCCCTCGATAGGAGTGCACCGTGATGATCTGCGACATGGTCTCCACCCCGTGGTGTTCGGATCGGTCCGCCGGGCGCGGCGGGCTGGTCGTCGATCAGTCGTCCGGGACCGTGGCCGGCGGCCGCCAGTGGACGGCCATCATGGTGATGTCGTCGGACTGTTCGGCCGAGCCGACGAACTCGCTGAGCGCGCCGTCCATGTGGTCGAGGAGCTCCTCGCCGCGCACGGCGGCCTCGGCGAGGCGGCGCACCATCTCGTCCTCGCCGAAGAAGTCGCCGTTGGCCGCGCGGGCCTCGGTGACGCCGTCGGTGTAGATGAAGAGGGTGTCGCCGGGGGAGATCCGGGCGTAGCCGAGGGAGAACTCGACGTCCGGGATGACTCCGACGGCCGGGCCGGTCGGCGCCAGCAGAACCGGTTCTGCACCGCTTGCGCTCACCAGGACGGGCGGGTTGTGACCGCCGTTGATGTAGACGAGATTGCCGGTGACCGGGTCGAGGACACCGAAGAACAGCGTGGCGAAGTAGCCCTGCCGGATGTGGTTGCGGGTCAGGTAGTTGTTGGTGCCGGCCACCGCGTTCAGCAGCGGCGTCGCCCCCACCACCGGGATGGCCCGGCTGTGTTCGGACCAGCCCGCGTCCTCGCCCATCAGCTCGGCCGCGATCAGGCTCTGAAGGCCGCTCTGCTCGGCGGTGTGCCGCAGCAGGGAGCGGATCAGCGCCATGAACAGCGCCGCCCCGACCCCCTTGTCGCACACGTCGGCCACCACCAGCGCCAGGCGCCGGCGGTTGACGATCTCGAACACGTCGTAGAAGTCGCCCGCGACCGTGCGGGCCGGCCGGAAGCGGACATGGATCTCCCAGTCGTCGGGACTGGGCAGCGCGTCCGGCAGGAAACCCAGCTGGATCTCCCGGCCGATCTCCAGCTCCCGCTCGTAACTGAGGAGTTCGGCGTGTGCGGCGACGTCCTCGATGGTCCGGCTGAACTCGGCGCGCTCCTGGCAGCCCCGCAGCCGCGCCCGCACCAGATGGGTGTGGAACGGCGGCACCAGATAGTCGGCGCCCGCGTGCACATGGCTGTCGAGGAGATGCAGATCGTGTTCCGCGAACGCCACCACCGACGGCTGGAATCCCTCGTCGACGAGTCTGCGGGCCACCGCGCGCACGGTGTGCGGGGTCAGTTCGGCGTGCGCGAGCACCACACTCACCTCGGGCAGCCGCCCCGGCGAGGTGTTGAGCACCTCGCCGGGGCTGCGCATGAGGACTTCCGCGCCCACGCGCTTCAGCGCCCGGTGCAGGTCGGGCGGCAGACAGCGCCGCTCGCCCAGCACCAGGACCTTCGTCTGAGCCATGTCAGCCTCGTCTATTCCGTCGCGGGCTTGTCGCCCGGGTCCCGGGGTCCGGGGGGCCCGCCGCCCGCGGGGCGGCGCTGCATTTCGAGCGTGCTCACATTGCGGCCGGCGACCAGTTCGTACCGGAAGGCGTCCACCGACGTGCAGGCGAGGAAGACGCCCAGACCGCCGACCTGACGCTCGGACAGCGGCGCGTCCAGTGCGGGGGCGCGCATGCCCTGCCGCGGGTCGAACGGGGGCGCGTCGTCATGGAAGCGCACCCAGACCCGCTGGCTCTCCACCGCGCCCTCGACGACGATCTCGCCGGGGGCGCCCCGGTAGCCGTGCATCACGATGTTGGTGGCCAGCTCGTCCGCGGCCAGCCGCAGCCGGTACAGGCCGCTGGAGGACAGCCCGCCGCGCCGGCCCAGGTCGAGCACGAACTGCGCGACCTGGTCCAGCGCTTCGAGTACCGCGGGGATCCTGATTCTGGCCGGGCCGCTCACCGCGGACTCCGCGGTGAACCGGACGGCCCCGTTCGGCGGCCCGCCGCGGGCGACCCCGGCTGAGGTCCCGGCGGCGGCCGACCGGTAGTCGAACGCCATCCGTCTGCCCGCCCCCTCACACGTCGACGAGGTCGATGCTGTGGTCGAAGCCGGCCAGGCGGATGGTCCGGGCCACCGGCTCCGGCGCCCCGACCACCGCGATCCGCACGTCGTCGCCCATCTTCTGGCGGGCGAAGACCAGCGAGCGCAGTCCGGCGCTGGACAGGTAGGACAGCTTCTCGGCGCGGATCACCAGCTCGACCGCGCCCGCCGCGGCGGCCTCGTCGATGGTGTCGTGGAACTGGCCGGCCGTGGCCGCGTCCAGCTCCCCGATGGTCTCGATGGTGGCGACCCGTTCGTTGACCCTGAGCTTCACTTCGAAAGACACGGTGGACTCCTTGCGTGGCGCGGGGTTGGGATGGTTCAGCGGCCGACGAGTACGACCACGGAGTGCGGTCCCAGGTCGTAGCGGCCGGGATCCTGAAGCGGCGGCTCGGCGCCGAGTCGCTGCGCGCTGTGCGCCGAGGTGTCCGCGAACAGGTGCCAGGACTGGCCCTCGGGCAGCCGGGGCAGCTCCAGTTCGTGCTGCTCCCAGTGCGCGTTGACGGCGACGTACACATGGTCGTCGGGCATGCTGCCGCCCTTGGCGTGCCGGCCGCAGCGCATCAGACCGAGCACCCGGCAGTGGCTGGACCAGTCGGGCGCCCAGGCGCGCACCCCGTGCCAGCTGATGTCGGGGTAGCCGCTGCCGACCCGGTCGGCGCCGGTCGGGTGGACCGAGCTGCGCAGCACCGGATGGGCGTGCCGGAACGCGATCAACGACCTGGTGAAGTCGAGCAGTTCGGCGTTGCTGCCGACCTGGCCCCAGTCGAACCAGGACAGTTCGTTGTCCTGGCAGTACGTGTTGTTGTTGCCGAGCTGGGTGCGCCCGACCTCGTCGCCGGCCACGAACATGGGGACGCCCTGGCTGGTGAGCAGGATCGCCATCAGGTTCTTCATCTGCCGCATCCGCAGCTCGCGGACGTGCGGGGAGGTGCTCGGCCCCTCCTCGCCGCAGTTCCAGCTGTTGTTGTCGTTGGCGCCGTCGCCGTTGCCCTCGCCGTTGGCCTCGTTGTGCTTGTCGTTATACGAGACCAGGTCGTTCAGGGTGAAGCCGTCGTGGGCGGTGATGAAGTTGACGGACGCCGAGGAGGTACGGCCCTGGTAGAGGTCCGGCGAGCCGGCCATCCGGGTCGCGAGCTCGCCGACGAGACCCGGCTCGCCCTTGACGAAGCGCCGTACGGTGTCGCGGTACTTGCCGTTCCACTCCGACCAGCGGCCGTAGTTGGGGAAGTTGCCGACCTGGTAGAGGCCGGCCGCGTCCCACGCCTCGGCGATCAGCTTGGTGTGGCGCAGGACCGGGTCGGCGGCGAGCTGCTCCAGGAGCGGCGGGTTGGGCAGCGGGGTGCCGTCCGGGGCCCGGTCCAGGATCGACGCGAGGTCGAAGCGGAAGCCGTCGATGTGGTACTCGGCGACCCAGTACCGCAGGCAGGACAGCACGAAGTCGCGCACCACGGGGTGGTTGCAGTTGACCGTGTTGCCGGTGCCGCTGAAGTTGTAGTACTCGCCGCGCGGCGTGAGCATGTAGTACGTGGCGTTGTCGAGGCCGCGGAACGAGATGGTCGGACCCATCTCGTTGCCCTCCGCGGTGTGGTTGAACACCACGTCGAGGACGACCTCGATGCCCGCCCGGTGCAGCTCCTTCACCAGCGACTTGAACTCGTCCGCCTGCATGCCGAAGCGTCCCGTGGCCGCGTAACCGGCCTTGGGCGCGAAGAAGGAGACGGTGTTGTAGCCCCAGTAGTTGTGCAGCCGCTCCCCGGTGACCGGGTCGGTGCGCGGGTTGTCCAGCTCGTCGAACTCGAAGATCGGCAGCAACTCGACGCAGTTCACGCCCAGTTCGCGCAGATACGGGATCTTCTCGCGCAGGCCCGCGTAGGTGCCCGGCGCGGACACCCCGGAGGAGGGGTGCCGGGTGAAGCCGCGCACATGGGTCTCGTAGACCACCAGGTCCTCGGTGGGGATACCGAGCGGGGTGTCGTCGCCCCAGTCGAAGTCGTCCTCCAGGACCCGCGCCCGGTACTGGTACGGATCGCTCCAGTCGGGCTCGGCGCCCCACACGTCACGGCCCGCGATCAGCCGGGCGTACGGGTCGCTGAGCACCCTGGTGCGGTCGAACCGGTCGCCGGCCGCCGGGTCGAAGGGGCCGTCGGCACGGAAGCCGTACTCCAGGTTCTCGGCGTCCAGGCCGAACACCGTCATGGCGTACACGCTGCCGATGCGGAACTCGGGCGGGAACTCCAGCTCCACCAGCGGCTCCCGGGCGCCGTTCTCGAAGAGCACCAGGCTCATCGAGGTGGCGCGGTCGGAGTACACGGAGAAGGTGATCCCGCCCGGCACCGGGTGCGCGCCGTACGGGAAGGGATGTCCCGCGCGCACCCGGTAACCGGAGATCCGGCGCGTCGGAAAACCGTCGACGCGCTCTCGCATGTCCTGGACGGTCATCGGCCCGCGCGTTCCAGTGCGGAGCCGAGATCGTCGGCTATCTCGAAGAAGTCGAGGAAGCCGGTCGCCGACATCACGAACCGCACCTCGTCGGAGAGACCCACCAGGGTCACCGTGGCCTCCAGCTGCTGGGCCCTGCGGTGCACGATCAGCAGGGTGCGCAGTCCGGCGCTGGAGATGTAGCTGATGCCGGTCAGGTCGACCAGGACCCGCGAGTCCTGGCCGATGAAGGGCAGCAGCTGGGCCTGGAGGCCGCCGGAGGTCGACGAGTTGATCTCGCCCTCCAGGGCCACCACACAGCAGGTGCCCTCCATCCGGGACGTGAGCTTCACGGTCATGCCGTCACCTCCGTCGGGGTCTTCGGCGTGAGCCGCACCCTGACCTTGACGCGGCCCGAGGTGTCGGGCAGGCGCACCGTCAGGGCGCCGGCGTCGAAGTCGGTGTGCTCCTCGCCGTCGATCTCGACACTCTCGATGCGGACCGCGCCGGGCGGCAGCAGGTCGGGCGCGACGCGCAGCAGCCGGTCGGGCAGGTCGGACGGGTCGGGCTTGAACCAGAAGTCCATCGCCTTGCCGTTGATCAGCAGGTTGTTGTAGACGGCGGCCAGGTAGCACAGCTCGGCCGAGTGGTACATCGACATCGAGTGGCTGCCCTTGAGCCGCTCCACACCCAGCAGGTACGGCAGCCCGTTGGCGAGGGTGTTGAAGTAGACGGCACCCTCGTCGTGGTCGAGGAAGAAGGCGTTGTAGAAGGACTGGGCGTCCCGCGCCTCGGTACGGAAGTCCTCGCGGCCGGTCAGGCCGTGCAGGATCAGATAGGCGAGGATCGCCTGCTCCTGCTGCCACCAGGCCTTGCGGTCGTGCCAGGCGAACCGGAACCGGTCCTCGCCGTCGGCCTTCAGCCGCTCCACGACGTCGTACCAGCCGCCGCGCTGGCGGTCGCTGCCCACGTCGGGCATGGTCTCGCCGATGCCGGACGCCAGCTTCAGGTAGTCGTCCTTGGGGCGCAGCGAGTGCATGCGCATCAGGTTCCAGGCGATCTTCAGGTTGTGGCCGACCACCGCCCGGTTCTGCTGCCAGCCGTGGGTGGTGTCGTGCGACCAGTCCTGGTGGAACCGCTCCTGGACGAACGGGCTGGTCTCCGGGTCCGGGAAGTGCTCGGCGATGGTGTCGAAGGTGTACTCCAGCATGTCGGCGTACGCCTTCTCGCCCGTCGCGAGGTACAGGTTGATCAGATAGGCGGGGGCGTGGTCGCCGACCGAGTTCCAGTTCTTGCGGGCCCGGTTGGGGCCGAGGGACTCGTGGTCGGGGGAGAGCAGGATCGGGTCGATGTGCGAGTAGTAGCCGCCCTGCTCCGCGTCCAGGTAGAAGCGGTCGAACAGCCGGATGGTGGCGTCCGCGTCGGACTTGATCCGCGGGTCACCGGTGATCCGGTACGTCTGGATGGGGCCGGCCAGCGCGTAGATCTGCTCGTAGGCGGGCAGCGCGTCGTAGTCGTCGGAGAACTCCGAGGTGAACAGCTTCTTCTCGGTGTCGCCGTCGACCTTCAGGCCGTGGTACCAGTACACGACGTTCTCGTCGGTGTCGACGAACCGCATGTGCTGGCGCAGGTACTCGGTGCCGCGCTCGGCGACCTCCAGGTACTCGTCCTCACCGGTCAGCAGGAACGCCGACGCCATGCCGTACACCAGCCGGGAGATCGTGTCGGTCTCCTGGATGTGGCTGGCGGTCTTGTCGCCGCTGAGCCGGATCTCGGTGCGGTACTCGCTGAAGTCGACCGGCCCGTCGCCGAACTGGGCCCTGCGGTAGAAGGCGGCGATCTCCTGGATCTGCCGCACCCACCAGCCGCCCTCCTCGAACCGGAAGTCGTCCGTGTCACGGCCGGTGAACACCAGACGCTTGGCCTCGAACCGCAGTCCTCCGCGCTGCGGGTAGAAGACTCCGTACGCCAGCAGGAAACGGCCCTCGGTGAGCAGGTCGTCTATGTGGCCGGAGGCGTCCTGGTAGGGCTCGCCCAGGTTGTGCAGGAGCTCCGCGCTCGGATCGCCGTCCAGGCCGATCACGAAGGAGCGGCCGTCGGCGGTGACCACGGTGACCTCGCGGGCGGCGCGGTCGAACGCGGTGACGCGGCCGGCGATGGTGTCGGAGAAGGTGAAGTCCACGGTGCCGGGGTTGCTGGTCATGTGTCACGCACCTCGCAGCACGAGTTCGTCGATGATGGTCCTGGCGAAGAGATGGCAGTGGTCGCCGGTGCGCCCGGTGATCAGGTCACCGTCCACGACGACGTCCTGGTCCACGTAGTTGGCGCCCATGTTGCGCACGTCGCCGATCAGGTTGTTGTGGCAGACGACCTTGCGGCCGCGCACCACGTACGGGATCGAGGCGGCCAGCCACATGCCGTGGCAGATGATCCCCTTGACCACCCCGGACCGGGCGAACGCCCGGCGCAGCAGGTCGGTCGCGGGGGCGAGGCGCTCGATGTCCTCGGTGTAGCGCAGCCGGTCGGCGACCATGCCGGAGGGCACGATCAGCGCGCTGTACTCGCGCAGCCGGCGGTCGTCGAGGTCTTCGAGACTCCGGTCGACGACGAGCGGCGCCCGGTACTCGTGGCCGGAGAAGGTGATCGCCTTGTTGCCCCACAGGCGGGTGACGAGGTGGACCTCGGCGCCCTCCTCGGCGAACCGGCGCTGGTAGTAGGAGATCTCGGGCTCGTAGAAGTCGCTCTCGGTGAGGACCGCTATCCGGCGGCCGGAGAGGATCCCGTCCCGGGACGGTACGGCGGACATGGCTCAGGCCCCCTCGGTGGTGCGCAGGTCGACCAGGAACGGGCGGTCGTCCGCGAGCATCCGCTTCACGGCGTCCGTCACCTGGCTCTTGTCGTCCACCCGCACCCCGTCCACGCCGAAGCCGCGGGCGATCTCGGTGAAGCCCAGGTCGGGGTGGGAGAGGTCGAACGGGGTGGGGTAGCCGTGCGGCTGGACGCCCCGCTCGCGCCAGTACTGCTCGATGTTCAGGTCGAGCAGCTTGTAGCTGCGGTTGTTGCAGATCACGAACTTGGCGCCGATGTTGTGCCGGACGGCCGTGTACATCGCCTGGAACGTGTACATCGAGCCGCCGTCGCCGGTGAAGCCGATGACGGTCTTGTCCGGGTGGGCCAGCTTGATGCCCAGGGCGCCCGGGATGCCCACGCCGAGCGAGCCGCCGCGGGTGGAGAACCAGTGGCCGGGCAGCCGTCCGGGCAGATGCGCGTTGAGCGGTCCGGACGCGGTCAGCGCCTCGTCGAAGACCATCAGGTCCTCGGGCGCCTCGGCGGCCAGCTGCCGCAGGAACGTGTTGAGCAGCGAGCCGTCGTCGGCGGGCAGCAGCGGCTGCTCGGCGCGCCGGCGCTGGAGATGGGCGGTGGCCCGGGTGCGGTCGGCGCCGGAGAGCCGCACTTCGAGCTGGTCGGCGAGGGCACCGAGGGTCGCCTTCGGGTCGGCGACCAGACCGAGGCTCACCGGGTGGTTCTTGGCGATCTCGTAGCCGTCGAGGTCGATGTGGACGATCCGTGCGTCCTTGCGGAACGGCGTCCCGGTGTTCGGGAACACCTCCGGGAAGACATACGTGCCCACGATGAGCACGGCGTCCGCGTCCCCGACGATCCCGGTACTGACCGCGCCGAACATGTGGCCCAGTTGTCCGCGGTAGAGCGGGTGGCGGGCGTCGAGGTTGACCTCGGAGTAGTCCACGCCCCAGATGTCGGCGCCCAGTTGCTCGGCGACCCGGGTCAGTTCGGCCTGGCCGCCGGAGGCGGAGACGCCGTCGCCCACCAGGACCAGCGGCCGCTCGGCACCGGCCAGCAGGGTGGCGGCCTGTTCGAGCAGCGCCGGCACCGGGACGGCGGCGGTGTTCAGGAACGAACTGGGCACCACTGGTTCGCTGTTGGGCGCGTCCAGTACGTCCATGGGAAGGGCGACGAAGACCGGGCCCCGGGGTGCGGTCATCGAGATCTTCATGGCCCGGCGCAGCACCCGCAGCACGGAGCCGGGGTCGGTGACCCGGGTCGCGTACTTCGTCACCGGGCGGGCCATCGCGACCAGATCGGCCGCCATCTGCGCGTCCATCGACTCGTACTGCACACCGGACTCGCCGGCGATCACCACGAGCGGGGTGTGGCCGCGCTTGGACTGGTACAGCATGCCGATCGCGTTGCCGAGACCGACGCCACTGTGCAGCTGCAACAGGGCGGGGCGGCCCGTGGCGCGGGCGTACCCGTCCGCGATGCCGGCGGCGACCGTCTCCTGGAGGGTCAGGACGTACTGGAGCTCGTCGTAGTTCTCCAGCGCGTCGAGAAAGCCCTGCTCGACCGTTCCTGGATTGCCGAACATATACGGAATTCCGTCGGCGATGAACTGCTCGATGATCGCCGCGTTGCCCTGCCTGGCCATTTCTTCCTTCTCTCGCTGGGACCTTGGGGAATTCCCACGGGCGGCCGGAATACCTGGCCGGCCGCGCGTGGGAGATTCGCGGCCGTTTACCAGCCGAAGCGGCGGAGATCGTCCTCTAGGACCTCGACGATCTTCTCGCCGGTCAGATAGGAGTCCGGGGTGGAACGGCCCGTGATGAACGGGTAGTCCACGATCACCGAGGTCTCCTTGCCGAAGTTGCCGTGGTAGCGGCCCTCCGGACCGGTGGCGTCACGCAGGATGTACTCCAGCGGGTACGGCGGCGGGCCCATGTTGAAGTCGGTGCCCAGGAAGCCGGTGCCGTCCTTGTAGTCGTACTCCTTGCAGTGGCCCGTGATGTGCTTGCCCCAGACGATCGACTTCCGGTCCTCCCAGTCCCGCGCGAACGCGAGAGCGGTGACGCCGTAGCACTCCGCGGCGATCGGCTTGCCGGCCGCCAGGAACGCGAGGATCAGCGCGTGGACCCGCTCGTTGTTGCCGAGGTCCACGACCGGGCCGGAGCCGCCGACCAGCAGGATCGCGTCGTAGTCCTCGATCTCCTGGGCCACGACGTCGAGCGCCCGGTGGTAGGCCTCCAGCTTGCGCAGATAGTCGTCGTCCGCGGTGTACGGGCGCTCGGGCACCCAGCTGGAGATGTCGATCGGGTTGTCGAGCCGGTCCGACTCGTCGATCTCCTTGGTCAGTTTGGCGACCCGCTCCGAGGTGACGGAGCGGCCGAGCGGCGGGTCGATGTACTCGGGGTCCATCGACGGCGGCAGGGCATGCGCCCGCTTGCCGGTCGGGGTGGCGAAGACGACCTCGTAACCGCGCAGGTCGAAGTGGTGCAGCGGCCCGACGAGTTCCTCGCCCCAGTAGCCGTACTCCGACAGGATCACGAGTATCTTCCTGGCGTTCCTCCTGGCCACGCCTGCTCCTTGGGTAGTAGGTGCGGGGTCTGCTGCCGCTTCCGGGCGGCGCAGCCACCGGAAAGGGCGGATGGGCACGGGGGATCAGCGGGCCTCGGGGCCGATGATCCAGTTCTCCTTGGCGGCGATCGAGAACACGTACTTCGGGTCCGCGATCTCGTCCCGGGCGGCCGTGATCCGCTCGGTGAAGTACGGCGAGCGCAGGGCCGCTTCGAGGGCCGGTACGTCGTCGAACCACAGCTGCTCGACCGAGTCGAAGGCCGACTCGCCGAAGACGTAGGCGCCGTCGACGGTGTGCGCGTGCAGGTAGCGGCGCAGGCCGGGCAGCTCCTTGACGGTGCCGGCGTAGCCGTCGAGGCTGCGCTTGCGGTAGTCGGCCAGGTCGAGGCCCGGGCGGCGCTTGAGCAGCACCGTGAGCTTGACCCAGTCCTGGCCCTTGGCGAGCGGGGGGCCCGCGACGATCTCGTGCGCGGTGGTGTCCACGACGAGGGTCATCCAGAACGCGGCCCACTTGGGCTCGTCCAGGCGGGCGCCGTTGAGGAACTCGTCCGTCTGCAACGAGGCGATCTGCTCCTCGGGGTTCAGCCAGATCTCGGCGATGCCCTGGTGGGGGAGGGCGGGTGTGCCCAGGTTCCCCTCGATGTCGACGACGGTGTCGACCATGTACTTCCGGATCTGTGGGATTTTCGCGGCGTACTGCACCGCGTGTGTGTTTACCCAGTAATCCTGGAATTCCTGTGCGGTCATGCCCGGCTTGGGCGCCGCCAGAATGAACTGGTGGATCATCGAATTTCTCCTGTTCCACACCGGTCCGGACGATATGAATCGTGGCCATGGGACCTGGTTGGGGGCAATGAAGTGTTGGCGACTATCTGACGTGGGGGGTGGCTGGACTTGTTCCTTCGTGTGCAGCAGCGAAGTGGCTGATCGCGCAGTTCCCCGCGCCCCTAACAGCCTCTTCACGTAGCCGCGGGCAGGCGTGCCGCAGGGCGGCACGGGTGGGCGCGGCGGCACCCCGTCGCGCCGGGTTGCGCAACGCCCCCGCAGTCACTCTCACGCCGGCACACCGGCAACGCTTGGCTGCGCGGCGCAACGGCCGGGGTCACCCCCGGGACGTCAGGCGGCGGATTGCCGTTAGGGGGATCGGTAGCCACTCCGGGCGGTTGCGGGCCTCGTACACGGCCTCGTAGACCGCCTTGTCCGCCTCGAAGGCGCGGAGGAGGACGGGGGTGCAGCGGGGATCCGTGCCCCCCGCGGACGCGTAACCCTCCATGAACGCCCGCCGGTTGTGCGCGGCCCACGCGGACGCCCGCCGCGCGTACCGCCCCCCACGCACCCCCGCCTCCGTCAGCGCATGATGCGCCGCGTAGTCGAAGGACCGCAGCATCGCGGCGACATCCCGCACCGCGGGTTGCAGCCGGCGGCGCTCCGCGAGCGGATGCCCCGGCTCACCCTCGAAGTCGATGAGCACCCAGCCGGTCTCGGCACACAGCACCTGCCCGAGGTGCAGATCGCCGTGGACCCGCTGCACGGGCAGCGGATGCCCCCGCTGGGCGATGCCCCGCAGATCGTGGTGGATGTCGCGCAACTCCCGCGCGAACGGCAGGAGTTCCGGGACCTCGTCCAGCGCGGTCTCCAGCCGGCGCGACAGTTCCGCCGCCAGCTCACCGACCTCCGCCGCCGCCAGGTCCCGGCTCTCCAGCTGCTCCGCCAGCGCGCCGTGCACCTGCGCGGTGGCCCGCCCCAGCGCCTGCGCCTCGTCGGCGAAGCCGCCGAGCGGTGTCACCGAGGCGCACTCGCCGGTGATGCAGTCGGCCGCCTCCGCGGTGGCCAGCGCCCAGCCGTCCCCGCGCGAGGGCACGAACCGCTGGAGGATGGCGAGCGTGGTGCGGCCCGCCGCGAACCCGTCGGACGTCTGCATCCAGGCCAGCGGATGCGCGCTCGGCACGTCCCCGGCGCGCTGGAGCGCGGTCAGCATCTCCAGCTCGGGGTGGGGGCCGGGCTGGAGCCGGCGCAGCACCTTGAGGATGAGCCGGTCGCCGTAGGCCACCGAGGTGTTGGACTGCTCCGCGGTGAGCACCCGCGCGGGCAGCCCGGCCGGGATGTCGGCGCCGGCCACCCGGTGGCACTCGACCACCCCGTCGGCGTCCTCGGCCGCCAGATGCGCGAGCAGCCGGGACATCAGCTCCGGGTCACCGGTCGCCTCGTACAGCACCGGGCCGGAGTCGGAGACCCGGCCGATGACCGCGTCCGGCGGGGGCGGCGGGCCCGAGTCCCGGACGCCGACGAGGAGTTGGTACCACTCCTCGTGCCCCGGCTGCCCGGCCCGCACGATCAGCTGGAGCAGCGCCGGGTCACCCTCGTGGATCAGGTCGACGAGGACCGGTTCGACGACCGGGGCGGCCGTTCCCTTGCCCGCGAACCAGCGCCGCCCGGCGATCCAGCCGGGCAGCAGGGCGCGCAGTTCGCCGGTGAGACGGGCCGCGTCCGCCGCGTACACGGGCGCGTTCACGCCGGCACCCGGGTGCGGTCGGCGGACACGGTGGCCGTCCGGCTCGTACGGGACAGCATGCTGACGGCGTGCGCGACGGTCACCATCGTCATGTGGTGGTGCCAGCCGCGGAACGAACGGCCCTCGAAGTCCCGGGCGCCGAGCCGGTCGGTGACCGAGGACAGGTCGTCCTCGACGCGCCGCGAGAGCATCGCGGTGCGGTAGACCGTGCCGAGCTGCGGCCGGGACAGGTTGGACAGCCAGTACTCGCCGGGCGTCCGGCGCCCGCGCGCGGTCCAGGCGCCGAGCAGCACGAGTTCCTGCCGCTCGCTCGGCGAGGCGACTCCCGCGCGCCGGCGCCGCATCCGCACCCGGGTGGTGCCGACCGAGGTGGCCCGGACGGTGTCGGTGGTGTGGTCGTACCACTCCACCGGCATGCTGGTGCGGCTCAGCGCCGAGGTCAGCGCGTCGGCGGTGCCCGTCTGCTCGGCGCTCTGGGCCTGCGGGAACGGCTCCAGGAGCGCGAACCGCGAGGCCGGGTCGATGCGGACCACGAACGGGATCTGACGGGCGTTGAGGTCGGCGCAGACGGCGTACGGATCGGCGTCCCGCAGATCCATCACGACCGGACGGCCGGGCAGCCGCCACTCGGTCGCCATCCGGTCGACCGAGCCGATCGCGCAGATCTCGGGCGGGCAGGCGTCGACGTTGCGCGGAATGGAGGCCCGCCGGCGCCGCTCGGGCTGGTCGGTCCAGCACTCGGGCAGCGCGAGCCGCCAGTCGACCGGACAGCTGCCCTGCTCGGAGACCAGCCAGATGCCGGTGGCCTGCTGGCAGTTGACGATCCGTCCGATGTGCGGCACCCACTGGCGCTCCACACCCACCGAGTGCTCACCGATCTTGGTGATGACCAGTGGATGCGCCACCCACGCGCGCGGGTTGAGGCGTTCGGTGAGGAGTGCGGCCACGGCCCGCCGGACCGGTCCGCACTGCCAGGTCGACTTTGTGATGAACTGATAGAGACTCTGCTCCACGCTGTTGCCCGCGCCACCCGCGAGACCGCGCATGGTCTTCTTTCCCTCGACCGTGAGCAGGCCCCGTACATAAAGCTCTGCCCAGCGTCTCTGGTCGCTGCGTGGAATGGACTCGAAGGCCCGGTCGAGAACCTCGGAGAATATTTCCTCGGTGATTTCGCCGGGCAGATTCTGCCGCTGTTCCATGGCCATTGTTGGGGCCCTTCTGAAAGTCAAGCTGATTTCCCGCCGTGGCACCTGCGGAACAAGCCCGTCCGCCGCGTTTCCGGGCGCATGCGGGCGCACCGGACCCGGTCCGGAGAGCGGTCGCTCATCCGGAATGCCGAATTCGGTTGTCGTCAGGTGTCGTACGGAGGGGGCAGGGGGACCCGGGACCGGGCGGCGGGGCGCTGCCGTCAGGTCCGGTCCCGGGTCCTTGCGGTGCCCGCCGGTCCGGGGGATGGAAGTCCGGCGGGCGAGCGGGGCGGCCTACGCCGTGGCCGGCCCCGCGGGCCGTGCCGTCAGCCGCCGCGGCCGGACCAGGCGAGCATCCGGTCGGGGGTGAGACGGCGGAACAGCGGGGACCAGTCGGAGGGCGCCTCGCCGGGCTCGTTGTAGAGCTCGAAGGTGCGTCCCGAGGCTTCCGGGACCCGCAGCGCCTGCACACAGGCCTCCGCCACGGCTCCCCGGGAGACCCAGCCGTCCCCGCGGTCGTCCTGTTCGAGGCGTACACCGCAGCCGGCGAACGAGTCGTCGGTCAGCCAGCTCGGCCTGATCACCGTGTACGGCAGCCCGGCGGCACGCACGGCGTCCTCGCCGCGCAGCCGCCAGTCGAGCAGCCGGCCGTACGCGTTCATCGGGTGTTCGCGGCGGGTCACGAAGATCTGGCTGACCAGCACCACATGGGGTCGTTCGCCGTGGTCCGCGAGGGCGGCGAGCATGTTGCGCACCCCGTCGTACATGGTGGTCTCCGGGCTGTCGGGCCCCGAGTTCGCCGTGCCGGGTTCCACGCTGAACACAACGCCGGCACATCCCCGCAGTGCCGGTGCCAGAGTGTCGGCGTAGCGGACGTCGGCGCGGTGCAGTTCCACTCCGAGCGGCAGCCGGCCGGCCTGCGGCCGGCGACTCACCACCCGTACCTGATGGCCCTGTTCGATGAGGCGTCGGGTGACGCGCGTGCCGAGTCGGCCCGCTCCGCCCACGACGGCGATGGGGTTCTCCATGGGATCCCCTCCTGGTCGCTCCTGGTCGAAACGTCGAACGTCGAAGAGCGCCGCGCTTCACATCCAGCGCAGGATGTCCTCGGCGCTCCTGAGTTCGGTCCTTGCGGGCAGACCCGACAGTGCGGGCACCCTGAGGCGCGGGTACACGGTGACCCCGCAGTAGCGCGCACCCGGCCACAGGACGGCTCCGTCGCCGACCGCCGAGTGACGTTCGAGCCGGATGGGCCGGTCGCGCTCGGAGCGCAGCTCGGCCATCGGGCCTATGTAGCTGTCGGATATGTCGGCCCAGCGGCCGATCACCGCGGATTCGCCGACGGTGGACCGGACCAGGGTGGTGCCCTCGCGGATCTCGGCCCCGTCGCCGACGTCCGCGTGTTCCAGGCGTACTCCCCGGCCGATCTCCACGTCCTGGCCGATCCGGACGCCGGCCCCGATCACCACCGAGCCCTCCTCGATCTTCTGGGCGAGGGTGGTGCCGGTGACGTCGTCCTTGGTGCGCAGGCTGGACTCGTGGATCCAGCGCCGGCCCGTGGCGGCGGCACCGCTGTCGGGCGGGTCCATCAGCCGGTTCATCTGCTCGTACGCGCCGTTGAGCACGAGTCGTACGGTGTCCAGGTAGTCCGGCACGTTTCCCAGGTCGCCGAGGCGTCCGATGGTGTGCGTGGCCACCGGGTGGCCCTGTTCGACCAGCCAGGGGAGCAGATCGCTGCCCCAGTCGAGGCGTTGGTGGGAGCGCCGGAAGAGCTCCGGTTCGCGGGCGAGCAGTCGCAGCCGGCCGCAGTCGACGAGGTACATGCCCGCGTTGGTGGGCAGTACGGCGTACGGATCGCGGTCGATGTGCGGGAACAGCTCGCTCAGTTCCGTCTCGGCGGGCTTCTCCACGAAGCCGCGCACCAGACCCGTCTCCCCGGTCCGCATCACCCCGTACTTGTGGGCGATCTCGGTGGGGGTGCGGGCGACGGAGGCGATGGTCACCAGGGCGCCGCGCTCGTCGTGGGTGCGCTCCATCTCCGAGAGGTCGAAGTCGAAGAGCGAGTCGACGGGCAGCACCAGGGCCGGTCCTTGCAGGTCCCACTGCTCCAGGTTGTGGAGGGTGGCGCCGGCGGATCCGACGTTGTAACGGTCGTAGCGGGAGCGGGAGTAGGTGATCTGCACGCCGTGGCGTTCGCCGTGGCCGAGCAGCAGCTTGATCTGGTTGCGGTTCTCCAGACCGTGCGTCACCACGTAGAAGCGGCGGATGCCCTGCTCGCGGCAGGCCTGGAGCACCCACTCGACGAGGCGTCGGCCGACGAACGGGATGAGTGCCTTGCTCCTGATGTAGTCGGCGGACTCCAGGGTGATCGGCTTCGCCCGTTCTCCACGACCGCCGGCCAGAATGATGCCGACGATTTCGCGCTTCGTGCTCATCACGCCCCCAACGTGTTGAGATTTTCCGAGGTGTGTTTCGCGATTAGGGCCAGTTGCTGTCGTCCGGGTCGTCCGTCGTGTGGATGATGCTCGTCACATGGGACGCCTGGGCGGGGTATACGCCGGCCTGGGTCGAGATCTCGCCATTCGGTGAAATGTATACGGCGCCGATCGCGGTCATGGCGGGCAACATGGCTGCCGCGAGAACCTTGACGGTTCGATTGAATTCCATTTTCTTTCCCTCCCGTTGGCCGAAAGCGGATGCCGCTTCGACATGCAGAATCATTACGCACCGAAGACCCGCAATGCGGGTTTGGGTAGCATCGGGAAGGTGCAGTGCAGAAACCGGAAGGGGGGTTAGATGTGTAGAAACCCGGACATAAGTCCACAGTCCAACGTTGTCCGCGTGTGCGACAGGGGTCTGGATGCCTACCGCCGCGCGTTAGCCAAGGGCCCCATACGCGGCGAAGTGCCGGAATGCCTCCTGGAGTTGGGGCTGCTGCGGCCGTTGGCCGAAGACCCCGCACTCCTCGGGGCGGTACCGCCCGACATCGCGAGCAACGAACTGCGGCGTCCGATCGAGCGGGCGGTGCTGGTTCAGCAGCACACGATCGCCGCGATCCACGACGCGCTGATCGCCGCGGAGGACGTCTACCGGGAGGAGAGCCGCGGGTCCGGCACGGCGGTACGGCTGCTGCGCGGCCCGGACATCATCGACGCCGCGATACAGAAGGCCCGCGACGCGTGTGTGGAGGAGATGCTGACCGCCAAGCCCGGCGGGCCACGAGAGGTGAACCACCTCGCCAGGGCGCTGCCGCACGACCTGATGATCGGCGCCCGGGGCGTCAAACAGCGGACGCTGTACCAGCACACGGTCCGCACCCACGGACCCACGCTCGCCTACATCGAGCAGGTCACCGCGGCGGGCGCCGAAGTACGCACCCTGGACGAACTCTTCGACCGGCTCATCATCTACGACCGGAGCGTGGCGTTCATCCCCGATCCGCTCATGGACGTCAACACCACCGCCCTGGTGATCGAACACCCCGCGATCGTCCACTACCTGGCCGGTGTCTTCGACAACGCGTGGGAGCGTGCCCAGCCGGTGAACATGTCCCAGGACCACGGGCGGCCCCCGCTGCTCACCGACGAGACCCGTCGAGCGGTCCTGCGGCTGATGATCGAGGGCCACACCGACTCCGCGATCTCCAAACGGCTCGGCATCAGCACCCGTACGGTCTCGGCGCACATCAAGAAGGCGTCCGAGGCCCTCAACAGCCGCAGCCGCGCCCAACTCGCCTACACCCTGGCCAAGTCCTCCCTCGTCGACGACGCCGGCCCCTGAGCCGGCCGGCCGGGGCGGCCGCACACCACCACCCGCACGCCGTACGGCCGGCCCGTACGGTCAACCGGCACCTCCCACCCCCCACCACAGCCCCTTCGCCGTCCGCAGTACCGCCTCCACGTCCGCCGAGGCGCCCGAGCCGTACCGTGGTGCGCCGCCCGTCACAGCGGTCACCGTGCGGCCCGGCAGCAGGCCGGCGAGCAGGTCGGGCACGCCGCCGGCGGTCGGGCGGACGCCGGTCACCACGAACCCGCCCCGTCGCAGGGCGAGTTCACCGGCCGCCGCCTTCAACTGCTCGTCGTCCCGGTACACGAGATGCGCGTGCGCGAGCCACGGTGCCGCCGCCCGCGCGGCCCTCGCGACGCCCGTTCCGTAGTCGCCCACCGAGACCAGGCACACCGCACTCTCGCCCACCCCGGTGGACTCCCAGACGAGCGGCGGCAGTGCCGCGCCGGAGCCCTGGTCGGGGCGGGGCCAGTAGGAGCGGGGAGTGCCGCCGACCTCTATGTGGAAGGGCCGGTCCACGGCCGCCGCGGCCCGGATCACGGCCCGGGTCTCCGCGTCCCCGCACGGCTCGGCGAGCGTCACGCCGCCCAGGTTCCGCAGCACCGGATCGTCGTCGAGGAGCCCGGCCGCCGGGGCGACCACGTGGGCGCCGGCCGCGAGATAGCGGGCGCGCAGGGCGGCGGGCGTCCGGCCGGGCCCGGTGCACACGAACGGCCGGAAGCCGGCCGCCACCAGACCCCGGACGACCTCGACCATCGCGGAGGAGACGCCGGACAGCGCGAAGAACCGCTCCGGGTGGGCCCGTTCGAAGGGGTGGCCCGCGTGCCGGCCGACCGTCGTCGCCAGACAGACCAGACGCCCGTCGAACGCGGCCAGCGCGTTGAGTTCGGCGCAGTACGCCTCGAATCCCGACAGCCCGATCCGCGGGCCCGCCCGACCCCCGCTCACCACCCCCACACGCCCCTTGTCATCGTGTCCCCCACCCGAGCTGTCCTGCCCGGTCGGTACGGCGTCTGCGTCCTGCCCGATCGGTACGGCGTCGGCGTCCCGGTCGGTTGGTGCGGCGTTGGCGTCCCGACCGGTTGGTGCGGCGTCGGCGTCCCGGCCGGTCGGTACGGGCGTGGCGTGCGTCGGTGTCGGGGCCGTGTCGGGGGTGTAACCCCGGGGCTCCGTCTCCTCGTTCGTCGTCGGTTGTGGTGCGGCGGGCCGTTCGGGCCCGGATCGCCGTGGGCTCGTGGCCCCGGCGGACGGGGACGGGGGCGGTGTCCGGTCGCATACGGTGCCCTCTTCTCGGGTCCGGCGGCATCCCGCCCGAACTGTGCGTGCCGTGCGGCCTGGTTCAGCCGGTGTCACTGCTCTACGCTCCCTTCGCATGTCCAGCCGATCCGCGGCCTCCGTACGGGCCGAACTGGCCGCCGAAGGCGTGGCGGTATGGCTGGCGGAGGACCCGGGTGACCGGGTGCCCGGCGCGACGCTGCGCCGGCTGGTGACAGGTGCGCCGGAGGCCTTCCAGGGCCTGGTCGGCGCGGCCGGAACGGCGGCCGAGGCGCGCGCCGCCTGCGACGAACTGCTCCCGGCCCATCTGTCCGGCGACGGCCGCACCGGTCTGGTGTCGGCCGCACTGGACCCGGCCGAGGCGGCCGCCGTACGGCGCCCCAACCTGCTCGTGCGGATCGTGCCGGACCCCGCCGGACTCGCCGCCACGGCCGAGGCGCTGGGCCGCGGGCTGCGGGTCGACATCGGTCCGGTGACCACTCCCGAGGCGTACCGCCGGGTTCTCGACGCGTACTTCGCCGGTCTGGAGCGGGCGCTGGCCCGTGGGGTGCCGCTGTCGCTCTGCACGGCCGTGACCTCCGTGCCGGTGGGCACGGTCGACGCCGCCGTCAACGCCCGCCTCGACGGGCGCGGCGCGGGTGGCAGCCGGGTCAGGACATCGTTGGCACTCGCCCGGGTGCTGTTCCGCATCCGTGAGGAACGCCTGGGGGACGAGTGGTGGACCGTGCTCCGCGCGGGCGGCGCCCAGCCGCCCCGGCTGCTGTGGACCCACTCCACCCCGAGGCATCTGACCGCGCTGGTCGGCTGGAACACCGGACACACGGTGCCCGCCGCGCAGGCCGAACGGGCCTGTCCGGGGCCGGGGCCCCGCGGTGACACCCTGCTCAACCAGTACATCCGCGGCCGGGCCGAACTGGACGCCCTGCGCTGTCCGGGCATCCGGCTGGACCGGCTCGGCACCGGTGCGCGCGACCGTGCGCTCACCGGCGACCGCGGCGGCTGACCCGCCCGGCGTCCGTCAGGGACCCGCCGGACGCGGCCCGTTCCGGGCGGGCCGGAGCCCGTGGCCCGGCGCGGGCGCGCGGACCGCCCGCCGGTCCGGCGGGACCCCTCGACATCGCCCCGGCCGTCCCGGCGGGGAGCCTCCGCCACCCGCGGGACGTCTGCGCCGCGTGCGAACTCCGCTGTCGTAGGACATGTTCGTCCTCCCCCCGTCGTGGACGTGCGGCGGCGCCTGCCCGGACACCGCCCCGCACCGAGGCTGCCCCGCGGGGCCGTGCGTACGGAAGGTGTTCGGACAACAACGTTGCGCGGCTGGGCGGTGGTTGGATCACCCACCCCCCGTGTGAGCTGGGACGCCGTGGTCCGACAACAGATCGGAATGACTGATTCCGCCCGTTGTTGACGCTGGTGGCGAGGTCCCTCTAGGTTCGCGGGAGCTCATGGGGGATCCTCGGTGTTCCCCAGAGCGCGGTCGGGGGGTGACGCGCGGTGCCGGACGAGGATCGTCTCCACGAGGACGGGCTGCTCGGACTCATCGAACTGCTCGCCGTCGAGACCACCCCCCGCCACCAGGGCGAACCGCCGGAACCCGCGACGCGCACGACCCCGGAGGAACCCGCCCTGCGCGAGCGCGCCAGACGGCTGGCCCAGGACGCGCACGCCCTGGCCGCCGACCGCCGGCAGCGCGAGGCCGGCCTCGACGCGCTCGCCGAGACCGCCCGCGAACTCACCCTGCCCTACGACCTGGAGACGTTCCTCGGCGTGGCCGTCCGGCGCGCCCGGCACCTCCTCGGCTGCGACGTCGGCTGGATCAACCTCGTCGAGCCGGTCACCGGCCACGCCCGCACCCACGCCGTCGACGGCCTCGACAACCCCCTGTCCGAGGGCTTCCGGCTGCCCGCGTCCGGCGGCGCGGTCACCGCGGCCGCCGCCACCTCCCGGCCCTTCTGGACCCCGGACTACCTGACGGACGAGAGGTTCCCGCACGTCCCGGTCGTCGACGGCATGGTCCGCGAGGAGCGGCTGCACGCCGTCCTGGTGGTCCCGCTGAAGTCCGGCGACACCATGACCGGCGCGCTCTACGTCGCCGACCGCGCCGTCCGGCACTTCGGCGCCGCCGAGATCGCCCTGCTGACCTCCCTCGGCGACCTCGTCACCGTGGCCGTGGAGAAGGCCCGGTTACTGGGCCACGCCCCCCGGGACGCCACCGCGCCCGCGGCCACCGCGCCCGACGCCCGGGCCCCGGACCACGACCGGCGCGTCAACCAGCTGCGCACCGGTCTCATCGACACCGTGCTGCGCGGCAGCGGCCTGGACGAACTCGTCGCCGGCGCGGTCACCGACCTCGGCGGCCCGCTGATGGTGCGGGACTCCGTGGGACGGACCCTGACCAGGACGGACGGCTTCCCCGACGCCGACGAGGCGGAACTCTTCCAGCGCACCCTCGACGCCCACGCCGAACGCGCCCCCGTCCGGACCGCCGACGGTCTGTGGCTCTGTCCGGCCCACGCCGGCCAGGTCATCCTCGGCACGATCGTGCTCGCCCCCGGCGACCGGCCGGGCCCCGAACCCGAACCCCTGCTCCAGGCCCTCGCCCAGGCCGTCTCCGTACTGCTGCGGATGCGCGCGGGCGCCACCGCCGCCGAGGGCTCCAGCCGCGACGAACTGCTCACCGAGCTGATCGCCCCCTCACCGCGCTCCATCGACCAACTCGCCGTGCGCGCACGCCGGTTCGGGGTCGACCTGGAAGAGCCGCACGTCGTCCTCGTACTGCGCCCGGAAGGCGGACCGCAGGGCCGCGCCCTCGTCTGGTCCTCCTCCTACGCGCACCGCCACGCCGGTCTGAAGACCACCGACGAGGAGCGCCTCGTCCTGGTGCTGCCCGGCAGCGACGCCTCCCACGCCGCCCGGGCCGCCGCCGCGGCGCTGAGCGCGGCCATCGGCCACCCCGTCACCGCCGGCTCCGCGGGCCCGGTGAGCCACCCGCGCGGAGTCCGCCGCTCCTACGCCGAGGCCCGGCGCTGCCTGGACGCCCTCACCGCGCTCGGCGGCACCGGCACCACCGCCACCCCGCGCGATCTCGGCTTCCTCGGCCTGCTGCTCGCCGACAGCCCCGACACCGCGGCCTTCATCGCCGGCACCATGGGCCCCGTACTCGAATACGACGCACGGCACGACACCGAGCTCGCCCGCACCCTGGAGGCGTACTTCGCCGCGGGCGGCTCCCCGCGCCGGGCCGCCGAGAGTCTGCACGTCCACCCCAACACCGTCTCCCGCCGCCTGGAGCGCATCACCGAACTGCTCGGCCCCGGCTGGCAGGAGCCCGTCCAGGCCCTGGAAGTCCAGCTCGCGCTGCGGCTGCGCCGCACCCGGCACGCCCTGCGCGGCCAGGCCGTACCCCTGGTGGGCACCTGGACCCGGCACCGGCCCTGAACCACAACTCGCCCTTTCTCAGGTGTCGCAGGGGATTCCCGTGGGGTTCCGGTGGGCAGAGGTGTCCTGGATCACAGCCGTTGGGTTGAGTGCCGGGGCGGGGCGAAGTCCGTACCCACGCATGACGACCTCCGAGCGGATGCGAGGATGAGGCGCCATGGCCGCAGGGTGGTGTTCTCGCACGGTACGGGCCGCGTTGTTCGCGGCCGTCTGTGTGCTGCTCGCCGCCGTGGGCCACGTGATGATGTCCGGCACCGACGTACCCGCCCCGATACTCGCGGCCGGAGTCGGCGGAACCTTCGCCGCGGGGTGGTGCCTCGCGGGCCGCGAACGCGGACTCGCGGTCGTCGTCACCGTCGCCGTCGCCGCCCAGACCCTGCTCCACTCGGCCTTCTCCCTCGCGCAGTCGACGAGCGGACGGGGCGCGGGCGGTACGGGCCCGGGTGGCATGGGCTCGGGCGGCATGGACATGGGCGGCCACGCGCAGAGCATGCCGTCGATGTCCCACATGTCGATGGGCGGCATGGGCGGCATGGGCGGCATGGGTGGGGCGGGCGGCATGGCCGACATGCCCGGGATGTCCCATGCCGAGCACGCCGGCGCGCTCGCCGGAGACGTCGGCGGCCCCGGACTCCTCGGTCTGCTCGGCCTGTTCGGTCACATGGGCCACTCCATGGACGGCTCGTCGTCCCTCGGCATGCTCGCCGCGCACCTGCTGGCCGCGCTGCTGAGCGGACTCTGGCTGGCCTTCGGGGAGAAGGCCCTCTTCGGCCTCCTGCGGTCCGTGGCCGGCCGGCTCGCCGCGCCCCTGCGGCTGCTGTTCGCCGTACCGGTCGTACCGGACCGGCCGCGCGTCCCGGGCCGCCGCCGCGAGACCGGCCGCGCGCCACGGCTCCTCCTCCTCGTCCACGCGATCACCCTCCGGGGACCGCCCGCGGGAACCGCTGTCGCCTGACGACAGCCGGTTGACCCGGGGCTGCCCCCAGCGCGCCCCGGGCTACGGCCGTACACGCACGCCCCTGACCGGGCGGCGGTCCGGACACCCCCGTAGCGGGTGATCCGCGCACCCCCGCGCGTCCACCAGCGGCGTCCCACGGCCGACTCCCGCTCACCACACCGGACCGCCCGCGCCCTCGCGCGCCGCGGCGGCCCGGTGCACGGTCGACCCCGACAAGGACACCAGGTGATCACCTCAGCGCAGCCCGCTCCGCGCGGCCCGAGCGAGGACAGACACGGCAGGACCCAGCAGATCGACGACGCCATAACGGCCTGGGCGCTGGCCGCCCGGGGCGGGGACGCGGAGGCGGTGGAACAGTTCGTGCGCGCCCTGCACCGGGACGTGCTGCGGTACGTCGCCCATCTGTGCGCCGATCCACAGGCGGTGGACGATCTCGCGCAGGACACGTTCCTGCGGGCGCTCGGCAGTCTGCACCGGTTCGAGGGACGGTCCTCGGCGCGGGCATGGCTGCTGTCCATCGCCCGCCGGGCCGTCATCGACAGCTACCGCTACAGCGCCGCCCGCCCCCGGATCGCCGACACCACGGACTGGCAGCTGGCCGTCGAACTCGCCCAACCGCGCGGCCTGCCCGGCTTCGACGACGGGGTCGCGCTGCTCGACCTGCTCGCGACGCTGCCGGAGGAGCGCCGCGAGGCGTTCGTCCTCACCCAACTCGTCGGCCTGCCTTACGCGGAGGCCGCCGAGGTCAGCGACTGCCCGGTCGGCACGGTCCGCTCCCGCGTGGCCCGCGCCCGGGCGACGCTGACCCAACTGCTGGCGGAGGCGGAGGGATCGGCGGCGGGACCGGCGGGATCGGTGGCGGGATCGGCGGGTTCGGTGGCGGGATCGGTGGGTTCGGTGGCGGGATCGGCGGTGGGGTCGGTGGCGGGGTCAGTGGCGGGGGAGGCGAAGGCGGAGCACCGGCGGCCGACGGAACTGACGGCCGCCTGACGCCACTCGACGCCCCAGGGGTGCCGGCCGACACCGGCACCCCGGCCCCGGGGGCGCGGTTGGGATCGGCACCCCGCCCCCGGGGGCGCGGTTGGGATCGGCACCCCCTGCGACTTTGCCATCTCTTTACAACCCGCCTCCCCCCTGCCTCGTCTCTCCGCTCGATCCGTCACACGGTCCGCCTCCGCCGAACTCATCGCCGGCGGGCCGGGCGGTCCGACGAAAGAGAGCGATCCGATGCGCCGAACTGTCCTCAGTGTCCTGGCACTCACCGCCACCGCCGTGCTCGCGGGCACCGCCCCCGCGCTCGCCGACAGCACGACCCCGGTCCCCAGCCCGCCCCGGTCCGAGCAGAGCGCCGCGCCCACCCGCGCGCCCGCCGAGCCGAGCGTCGTCCCCTCCAAGGAGGAGTCCCGCCCCGCCCCGGCCGAGAGCGCCGCGCCCACCCGGGCCCCGGGTCAGGTCCCCGTCGTCCCGAACGGCGCGCCCGACACCGGTGTGCCGACCGCCTCGGACCCGGGTCCGTCGGCCGGTCTCCTCGGTGGCGGCGCCGCCGCGGTGTTCGCCGCCGGTGCGGCGGTCTTCGTCGTACGGCGCCGGCGGGCGTCCGGGGTATGACCCCGTCGCTCTCCAGGCGGGCGTTCGCCGCGGGGGTGACGGCCGCGTTGCTCACGGGCTGCGGCGCCGGCGGCCAAGGGGATCAGGCGGACCGGGGGAACCAGGGGGCCTCGGGAGCCGGTCGCGCCTCTGGCAGCCCCGCGCCGCGGTCGTCGTCGGACTCCGTGCGGGCCGTCGCCCGCTCGGTGCCCGTCCGGCTGCTGATCCCGTCGATCGGGGTCGACACCCCGGTGATCCGGCTCGGCCTCGCGGCGGACGGCACGGTGGAGGTGCCGCCGGTCACCGAGCACGACCGGGCGGGCTGGTACGGGCACTCGCCGACGCCGGGACAGCTCGGCCCGTCGGTGCTGCTCGGCCATGTCACCGTCGGTCAGTTCGGCGACGGCGTCTTCCGCAACCTGTC
Source organism: Streptomyces sp. NPDC088387 (assembly GCF_044753385.1). NCBI lineage: Bacteria > Bacillati > Actinomycetota > Actinomycetes > Kitasatosporales > Streptomycetaceae > Streptomyces > Streptomyces sp. NPDC088387. The sequence goes on along the minus strand of NZ_JBIVNC010000004.1, from coordinate 634,283 downwards.
GCGGCTGCGCCGCGGCGACCTGATCGAGGCCCGCCTGGGGAACGGCACCACCACGGAGTTCGCCGTCACGTCGCTGCGGACGGTCGCCAAGGCCGACTTCCCGACGGACGACGTCTACGGTGACGTGGACCGCCCCGAGCTGCGGCTCATCACCTGCGGTGGCCCCCGTACCGGCGACGACGAGTACCGCGACAACGTGATCGTCTTCGCCGGGCTGCGCTCGGCCACCCCCTGACACACGGGCACGGAGTCCGGACCGGCCCGGGCCGGTGGAACGCCGGCCACCGGTTCGGACTCTTGGTCTGTGAGTCAGTCATGAGTCAGCCATGAGTTCCCCCCCCCACGATCCACGATCATGGAGCGCGTTGAAACGGTCCCGTGACAGGGCGGCGTCGGAGCTGTTCGCCGCCCTCTACCCGCGCCTGGCCGGCTGGTGCCGACGTCTTGTCGACGACGACGAGACGGCGCACGAGATCGCGTCGGAGGCCTTCACCCGCCTGTGGGCCCGGTGGACGAAGGTCGAGGAGCCGCGCGGTTTCCTCTACGTCACCGCGGCCAACCTGGTCCGGGACCACTGGCGCAAAATGGAGCGGGAACGGCGGGCGGTGCGCCGCGTCACCCACGAGGCCGCGGTGCGCCCCCACGAGGAACAGAGCGATCCGTCCGTACGGCTGCTGGTGCAGTCCCTGCCCGAGCGGCTGCGCGTCCCGATCCTTCTCCACTACTACGCCGACATGCCGATCCGGGAGGTGTCCGCGCTGACCGGGCGCAAGGAAGGAACCGTCAAGGCCGATCTCCACGCGGCCCGCGAACTGCTCCGCGTCCATCTGAGGAGAAGCCTTGACCACACGCGTTGACGAGGACCCGGAGTTCGCACCCGACGACCCCCTCGCGGTGATCCTGCGTCCCGCCGCCGACCGGCTCGCCCCGCCGTCCGGCAGCTACGAGACGATCCGCCGTACGGCCGCCCGCCGCCGGCTGCTGCGCGCCGCGTCCGGCGCCGGTCTGGTGTGCGCGGTCGCCGCGCTGATCGCCGTACCGCTGACCCTGACCGCCGCCCCCGACGCACCGAGCCGGCCCACGGTCCCGCTGGCGCCGCCCGTGGTGAGCGACACCCCGGCGCCGACGCCCACCCCGCGCCCGACGAGCGAGCCGACGGCGGAGAAGACCCCGTCCCCGGCCCAGACCCCCTCCCGCCCGTCACAACCGGCCGACCCCGCCCGCCCCGACGACGACGTCTCCCGCATCCCCTCCACAGCAGTGGCCTCACCCCCACGCTCCACCCACCAAACCACCCCCTCGGAACACGCGACGGTCGTCCCCACCCCGCGCACCCCTACGGCCCGCTGACGGTTGCAGGCCGACGACCACGCCCGGCCGCCGGCCGTCGAGCATCGCCGCCGAACGACGGCCGCCGCCCCGGCCGGCCGTCGGCCTCCTTCTCCGGCCCCGCCGTCCCACGGGTGCCATCGACCGGCGGACGTCGCTGAAGCGTCAGGCCGGATACGCGTGGGTCTGGGTCGCCTTGACCGTTGCCCAGATCGTGCTGCCGGGGTGGAGGTCGAGTTCGGCGGCGGCGACCGTGGTGAGGTCGGCGGCCAGGGGGAGTTCGCCGGTGAGGGCCGCCCGGATCTGATCGCCGTGGGTTTCGAGGCCGGCGACCTCGCAGCGCCAGAGGTTGCGGGCGCTGGACCCGGTGGGCCGCTCCCGGTGGAGGGTGACCGCGCCGGGCGGGAAGGCGACGTAGACCGGACCGGCCAGGTCCTCCGTGGTGGTGATCACCGGACCGTCGTCCACCCGGACCGTGTGCCCGTCCGCCCGGCCCCGGTAGAGGTTGAGCCCGACCAGATGCGCGATGTAGTCGGTACGCGGCCGGCGGGCGATGTCGGACGGGCCGCCCTCCTGCACGATCCGGCCGTCCTCCACAACGACCAGGTGGTCGGCGAGGACCATCGCGTCCAGCGGATCGTGTGTGACGAGTACGGCGACCGCCTCGAAGTCGGCCAGATGGCGCCGGAGCTGGGCGCGGACGTCGAGCCGGGTACGCGCGTCCAGCGCGGCCAGCGGCTCGTCGAGCAGGAGCAGCCGCGGCCGGGTCGCGAGCGCGCGCGCCAGCGCGACCCGCTGCGCCTGACCGCCGGAGAGGTTGCGCGGCCTGCTCCCCGCGTGCGCGGCGAGCCCCATCCGCTCCAGCCACCCGGCGGCCACGGCCCGCGCCTGTGCCTTGCCCACCCCCTGGCAGCGCGGCCCGAACGCCACGTTGTCCAGCGCGGACAGATGCGGGAAGAGGAGGTAGTCCTGGAAGACCACGCCCACCGGGCGGGACTCCGGCGGCGTACGGTCCAACTCGGCCCCGTCCAGCCGCAGATGGCCGTCGCTGAGCGGGACGAGACCGGCGAGCGCGCGCAGGGCGGTCGTCTTGCCGGCGCCGTTCGGGCCGAGCACGGCGACGACATCGCCCGGTGCGGCGGCCAGCGTGATGTCGAGCCGGAAGGACCCGCGTTCGACGACGAGCCGCGCGTCGAGCCCCTCGCCGGTCACGGTCGTCGTCTTCTTCGTCGGGTCGCTCATGTTCTTCGTCAGGTCGGTCATGCGGTCGTCATCCAGCGGTCACGCAGTCCCGCGAGGACCGCGACGGACACGGCGAGCAGCACCAGACTGAGGGCGATCGCCGCCTCCGGATCACTCTGCAACGCCAGGTACACGGCCAGCGGCATGGTCTGCGTACGGCCGGGAAAGTTGCCGGCGAAGGTGATGGTCGCGCCGAACTCGCCGAGCGCACGGGCCCACGCCAGCACGGCCCCGGCCGCGATACCGGGCGCGATCAGCGGCAGCGTGACCCGGCGGAACGCGGTGAACCGGGACGCGCCGAGGGTCGTGGCGGCCTCCTCGTAGCGCGGATCGGCCGCCCTCAGCGTGCCCTCCACACTGATGACCAGGAACGGCATCGCGACGAACGCCTCCGCGATGACCACACCGGTGGTGGTGAACGGCAGCGTCACCCCGAACCAGTCGTCCAGCCACCGCCCCACGACCCCGTTGCGGCCCAGCGCCATCAGCAGTGCCACACCACCGACGACGGGCGGCAGTACGAGGGGGAGGGTGACGAGCGCGCGGACGAGACCGCGGCCGGGGAACTCCACGCGCGCGAGGAGCCAGGCCAGCGGCACCCCGATCACCAGGCACACCAGCGTCGCCACCGTCGCGCAGATCAGCGACAACTGGAGCGCCTGCCACACCTCGGTGCTGGTCAGCAGGTCGGGCATACTCCGCCACGGCGTCCGGATCAGCAGCGCCACGAGCGGCAGCACGAGGAAGACGAGCCCGATCAGTGCGGGCAGCAGCAGCGGCAGGGGCGCACCCCGCCCGACGGTCCGGCGCCGGCGCTTGCGGCCCCCGCCGAAGAGCCGGGACCCCCTGCCCCCGCCAACGCGGCGGCGCCGCGGGCCACCGGTGAGGGTGTCCGCGGCGCCGGCCTGTTCCGGGGCGGGATCGGTCACGGCTGGAGGAACCCGGCGCCGGTGAGGACCTTCTGGCCCTCGGCGGACTGCACCAGCTCGATGAACGCCTTCGCCGCGTCGGCGTTCGGGGCGTCCTTGAGCAGGGTGATCGGGTAGTCGTTGACGGCCTCGGCCGACTCGGGGAAGTCCACGCCCTCCACCTTGTCACCCGCGGCCTGCACATCGGTCTTGTAGACGACCGCCGCGTCGGCCTCCTTCAGCACCACCTTGTTCAGGGCGGACTTCACGTCCTCCTCGTAGGAGACGGGCGTCAGCGACAGCTTGCTCGCCTCCAGGGCGGTCTGGGCGGCGGCACCGCACGGCACCGTCTTGTCGCACAGCACGACCTTCAGCCCGGACTTGGTGAGGTCCTTCAGCGAGGCGATCCTGTCGGGGTTGCCCGGCAGGGTGGCGATCTCCAGCTGGTTGCGGACGAACGTCGCGGGTGTGCCCTCGGCGTCCCCGGCATCCGTGACGATCTTCATCGTCTTGGGGCTGGCGGACGCGAACACATCGGCGGGGGCACCGCCGGTGATGCTCGCCGCGAGGGCGTCACTGCCGCCGAAGCTGAAGGTCACCTTCGTACCGGGGTGGGCCTTCTCGAAGTCCTTGCCGAGCTGCGTGAAGCTCTCCTTGAGGGAGGCGGCGGCGAAGACGGTCACGTCGCCGGAGACGTCGGCCGAGGCCGTCGCCGACCCCGACGCCGCGGCGGCGTCCGAATCGCCGGAGTCGCCGGAGTCACCGGAGTCGTCGGAGGAGCAGCCGCTCAGGGCCAGCAGCGCGGCGGCCGCCACGCCGGTCACGTGCAGCGTCCGACGGGTCCGGCGCGCGGAACGGGTCATCACGGGTCCACTCCCTCTGGTCCTGACGGACCCACCTCATCGTGCTGGTCACTGTCTGCTGGTCACTGTCTGGAGCTCGATGTCTGATGCTCACTGTCTGCGCCGATGATACTTCCGCATCTGCCAGGGAAAAGTCTCCTGTCGCATCGCATGAGCCATAGCAACCATCACCTGCCCTCGCATGTGCGTTTGTACGGAAACCCCTGTCGCCCTGCCGGCCTCTCCGACGCAGCCGCGGGCAGCTGTGCCGCTGGGGCGGCACGGGTGGGCGCGGCGGCACCCCGTCGCGCCGGGTTGCGCAACGCCCTGGGGCCGGCCCCGCCGCCGGGAACGGCTCAAGGCACCCCACGCCAAGGCAGCCCCGCCGTCCGCGGCGACGGCCACCACGCCCTGCTGTCCTGGGCCGAGATCGACCCGGACTTCGGCCGCGCTCCCGTCCTGCTCGCCGTCACCCTCGACACCGGCCCCCTGGACCACGTAGGCCCTCAGCTCGTGCTGCCCCAGGACCGCTGCGGAGCCCGTCACATCAGCGGGATCGACGGGATCAGGGTGGACGGCGGATACCTCGCATAGGCTCCGCGTATGCTGCTGCGCCAGCTGGAGTACCTCGTCGCGCTCGCCCGGGAACGCCACTTCGCCCGCGCGGCCGCCGCCTGCTATGTCTCGCAGCCGTCGCTCTCCGCGGCGATCCGCAGACTGGAACAGGACCTCGACGTGCCGATCGTGCGCCGCGGCCGGCGCCGGTACGAGGGGCTGACGCCCGAGGGCGAGGTCGTCCTGGCCTGGGCGCACCGCATGCTCGCCGAGCAGGACGCGCTGCGCCAGGAGCTCTCCGCGCTGCGCGGCGGCCTCACCGGCACGCTCCGCCTGGGCGTCGTACCGACCGCACTGCCCGTCGCGTCCCTGCTCACCACCCCCTTCTGCGAACGCCATCCCGGCGCCGGGGTGAGCCTGGAGTCGCTGTCGTCGGCGGAGATCCGGCACGGCCTCGCGGAGTTCGAGCTGGACGCGGCGATGACGTACCTGGAGGACGACAGCCTGCGCCAGGTCCGCCGCCTCCCGCTCTACGAGGAGCGGTACGTCCTGCTCACCCCGGTCGACGGCCCGCTCGCCGACGCCGGGACGGCCCGCTGGTCCCAGGCCGCGACCCTCCCGCTCTGCCTTCTGTCGCCGCGGATGCGCAACCGCCGGATCATCGACGAGTGCTTCGCCGCCGACGGGGCCGTGGCGGCCCCCGCGATCGAGTCGGACAGCGTCGCCGGCCTCTACGCCCACCTCCCCGGCGGCCGCTGGTCCAGCGTGATCTCCCACGCCTGGCTGCACATGTTCGGCGTACCCGACGGTCTGCGGGTCGTCCCGCTGGAGGGCCCGGCGAACGGTCCGCGGGTCGGCCTGGTGGTGGCCCGCAGCGAACCCCAGTCGGTCCTCGCGGAGGCACTGCTGAAGGTGGCGAGGGAGGCAGGCGTACGGGACGCGCTGGACGAGCTGCTGCGGACGTACCTGGGCCGGTCGGCGGCCCCGCGCGGCTGATAGCCAAAGCCTATGTCCCCATAGCAAGGATCGCTTTGACCTGGGGCGATGACCCCGAGGATCGTGAACGGCACCTTCCCGCACAGCCAGTTGCAGCCAGTTGAGGAGCCGGGACATGGCAAAGGTGCTCTGCGTCCTGTACGACGACCCCACCGACGGATACCCGACCACGTACGCCCGCGACGACGTTCCGACCGTCGACCGGTACCCCGGCGGCCAGACCACCCCGACGCCCGGGGCGATCGACTTCACCCCGGGACAGCTGCTCGGCAGCGTCTCGGGCGAACTCGGCCTGCGCTCCTACCTGGAGAAGGCCGGCCACACCCTCGTCGTCACCTCGGACAAGGAGGGCCCGGACTCGGTCTTCGACCGTGAGCTGCCCGACGCGGACGTCGTCATCTCCCAGCCGTTCTGGCCCGCGTACCTCACCCCCGAGCGGATCGCCGCCGCGAAGAACCTCAAACTGGCGATCACCGCGGGCATCGGCTCCGACCACGTCGACCTCGACGCGGCCGTGGCGGGCGGGGTGACGGTCGCTGAGGTGACGTACTCCAACAGCATCAGCGTCGCCGAACACGTCGTGATGATGACCCTGTCCCTGGTCCGCAACTACCTGCCGTCCCACCAGGTGGTGCTCGACGGCGGCTGGAACATCGCGGACTGCGTGGCCCGTTCGTACGACCTGGAGGGCATGCACGTCGGCACGGTCGCCGCGGGCCGGATCGGGCTCGCGGTGCTGCGCCGCCTCGCCCCCTTCGACGTGCACCTGCACTACACGGACCGCCACCGCCTGCCGAAGGCGCTGGAGGACGAACTGGGCCTGACCTGGCACGAGTCGACCGAGGACATGGCCCCGCACTGCGACGTCATCACCATCAACGCGCCGCTCCACCCGGAGACCGAGGGCCTCTTCGGCGACGAGCTGCTCGCCACGATGAAGCGCGGCGCCTACCTCATCAACACGGCACGGGCGAAGATCGTGGACCGTGACGCGGTGGACCGCGCGCTGCGCGCCGGCCATCTCGCCGGTACGCGGGCGACGTCTGGTACCCGCAGCCGGCCCCCGCCGACCACCCCTGGCGCACCATGCCGCACCACGGCATGACCCCGCACATCTCCGGCTCCTCCCTCTCCGCCCAGGCCCGCTACGCGGCCGGCACCCGGGAGATCCTGGAGTCGTGGTTCGCGGGCCGCCCGATCCGCGACGAGTACCTGATCGTCGACGGCGGGGCGCTGGCGGGGACGGGGGCGCACTCGTACTCGGTCACCAAGTGAGCGGGTCCGCGGTCACGGTGTGACCGGTGCAGAACGATGGAGGCCACCGCCCGACGGGCGCGGTCAGGGAGAACCGGGGTGCACGGCGACGCTCGCACGCGATCCCGTACCCGCAGGGGTATGTGATCTCATACGCGATCGATGTGCACGTTCGTCGACTTGACCCGGGCGGTGGCCTCCATCCCCACCTCAAGACCCAGTTCCTCCACGGCCTCCCGGGTGAGCAGCGACACCAGCCGGTGCGGCCCGGCCTGGATCTCCACCTGGGCCGCGACGTCGCCGAGCTTGATGGCGGTGACGATGCCGGGGAAGGCGTTGCGCACCGACGTGTAGGACACCTCGTCCTCGCCGCCGCCCTTGGCGAGCTCCACGGAGAACGCGGCCAGGTCCTTCCCGTCGACGAGCCGCCGCCCGCCCTCGTCCCGATGGGTCGCCACCCGCCCGGCGTCCGCCCACCGCCGCGCGGTGTCCGGGCTCACCCCGAGCAACCGCGCGGCCTGACCGATCGTGTATGCCTGCATGCCCGCCAAGATAGGCCAGCGACCCCCGGCGGGCGCGACGGTGGTGGGGGCGGTGTTGCGGTGACGCTCCCGGCGTCAGGCGGACATGGCCGGCCGGAAGCCCACGCCGATGGACCGCAGGTCCTTCTCGTAGGCGCCGTGTCGGCGGGCGCAGCGGGCCAGGTCGCGGTCGTGGCGGAAGGCGCCGCCGCGGGTGATGTGCGGGTCGAACGCCCAGTCCTCGACGAGGGGTACGTCGTCGGGGGCGCCGGGGTAGGGGGCGTACAGCGTGGATGTCCACTCGTCGGCGTTGCCGGCCATGTCGAGGACGCCGAAGGGGCTGGCGCCGTCGGGAAAGGAACCGACCGGCGTGGTGGTGCCGAGGCCGAGGTCGACGAGGTTGGCGAGCCCGGTCCGGTACTCCGGTCCCCAGGGGAACTCCCGGTCGTCGTCGCCCCGGGCGGCCCGCTCCCACTCGTCCTCGGTGGGCAGCCGTACGCCCAGGACACCGTGCCGTTCGCCGAGCCAGTGGCAGTAGGCGACGGCGTCGTCCCAGCGGACGCCGACGACCGGGTGGTCGTCGGGCGCGTCGGTGGCACCCGGCCTCCCGGTCTCCTCGGCGAAGGGAGCCCACTGACCGACGGTCACCTGCGTACGTCCGATCCGGAACGCCGGCACGTGGACCCGTCTGCGCGGCGCCTCCTTGCGGTACCACTCCACCGGCACCCCGGTATCGGCGTACCGGCGGACGAGACCGTCCATGTCGTCGACGGGAGTCCCGCGCAGCAACTCCCCGGCCGGCACATCCACCCAGTCCACAAGCTCCACGTGCGCGCTCCCCTCGAACCGATCGGACACCACCATCCTTGATCGGAGGAGGGCCCGAAGACCTCGGTCCACAGCCCTGAAACGACACCGACCTTGGGACCAGGACCAGGACCAGGACCAGGACCAGGAGCGGGGCGGTCGTGGCGGGTTACTGGCGCCAGCCGCCCAGCGAGATGTCCGGGCCGCCGAAGAGATGGCTGTTGAGCGCCTTCGCCGTGCTGCTCACGAAGTTCGACGGGACGGCGTCGGCGTCGACCCAGCGGACCTGGGCGTGTTTGCCGGGTTCGCGGTTCTGCGGTTCGCCCGTCCACGCGTGGGTGACGAAGACGACGGTGAGCCAGCCGTTGGGGGCCTCCACACCATGGGCGCCATGGATGACGTGGGCCAGCGCGAGGTCCTCCGGCCGCACGGTGAGCCCGGTCTCCTCGTACAACTCCCGCACCGCGGTCGCCGTCACCGGCTCACCGGGCTCGCTCTTCCCGACCGGCAGATCCCACATCCCCTGCGCGAACCTGGAGTTCGGCCCACGCTGGATGAGCACCACACGATGCGCCGCCCGGTCGTGCACGATCACGGCGGCGACCAGCAGGGTCATGGAACCGAGGGCGGGCGACGGGGAGTCGGAGGTCGGCTGCGCCACTGATGAGGTATCCCTTCGTGCCGGTCCGCACGGACCGTTGCTCGCGGTCAGCGCTGCCGCAGCCGCCACGGACCCGCCGCCTTGGCCCGAGCCCGTTCGGTGGGAGTCTCACACACCGGAAGGCAGCGGACCTCGAAGAAGGACGGTCAGGCCGTGAGGTCGTACGACGTCTGGGCGTCCAGCCACGCGTCCACCTCGCGCCAGCGGTAGCGCAGGTGACGGCCGACCTTGTGGACGCTGGGGCCGATGCCCCGGTACTTCCACTGGTAGAGGGTCTTCACCGGTACCCCGAGATAGGCGGCGACCTCCGCAGGGGTGGCAAGCGGGCCGCGCTGGGCAGCCGCAGCGGTGGCAGGGGCGTTGGTGCTACGGGGAGGGGTCTTCGGCACAGGGCTCCTTTTCGGTTTTGAACAATGGGCTGGACAACACAGCCACACCACTCGGAGAAAAGTCCAGAGTTGGTTCTGAAACTCCTCACTACTTCTTTCGGCGTGGCCGGGGAGAGGGAAACAGTAAGGGTGGATCCCCGGTTGCCGAAATCGCTCCCGCCAGGCCCGGATTTTCGCGCGGCGAAGCAACCGGTCGAGGTGCCGGAATCCGGTACCTCCGCAGCTCAGAGGTAACGCCTGGCGGTCAGAGATGACGTGACTGGCCCACCGGGCATCATGGCTTATGTATGTTCAAATCGCCCGTCTCGAAAACGGCGAGGGAAGTTAACACGATGCCTCGGCCGAAACGCCTCGCGATGTACCGGAATTCGACGAGATGAACGCCACTTCGCCCTCGAACGACTTTTGGAGAGTTTTAGAGCTAACTCTTGCCATGGCGCCCGGATGTAAGTTACAGGTATCTGTCATGCCCAACCGACCTGTCGAGATAGGCCCTGCCGGCCTCCACACCGCCCGCGCCATCGAGTACCTACGTCTCGTGCGCGGCCTGACCCAGCACCAGCTCGCCGCCCGCTGCACCGCATTGGGTCGTCCGACGGCCAACACCGCTCTCAGCCGCACCGAACGCGCCCGCCGCCGCTGCGACGTAGACGACCTCGTCGCCCTCGCCGTCGCGCTCGGCGCCCCTCCCGCAGCTCTGCTGCTCCCGTGGCCGACGCGCTCCCCGGTGTCCCACACCACCTCCCACTCCCTCACCCCCATCCAGGAGGCCCTTCTTGGCTGACGTGCACGACCGTTGGCACAAGTCCCACCCCAGGCCCACCGAGGCCGAGTGCGGCGAGCACAAGAGCCGTACGAAGCGGATGGTCCCCACCGCCGACCACGGCATCGGCAAGCGTTGGCAGGTCCGCTACCGCGACCTGGACGGCCACCAGCGAAAGGAGAACTTCCACACCAAGGCCGAGGCGGACAAGCGCGCCGCCGAGGTCGACGTCGAGATCCGGCAGGGCTCCTACGACGTCCCGGCCGAGACGAAGCAGACGCTCGGCGCCTACGCGCAGAAGTGGCTCGACGCGAACTCCGTCGGCCCGACCACCGCGCTCCGCTACGAGGCGACCGTCCGCAACCACATCCTCGAGCACCTCGGCCGACGCGAGCTGCGGTCCCTCAACCAGCCCTCAGTTATCCAGGGTTGGATCCGCACCCTCCAGGACGCCGGCCTGGAGGTGTCGACGATCGAGGGCATCTTCGACATCCTCTCCAGCATTCTTGGCGCAGCCGTGGAGGACGGACTGCTGCCAAAGAACCCGTGCAAGGCGAAGTCGGTCAAGCTTCCGACGGCGACCAAGAAGAAGATCATCCCTTGGTCGCTGGAGCGCGTCCGCGCGGTCATCGCCGGACTCCCGAAGCGCTTCCAGGCCGGCGGCAAGCTCGCCTTCGGCTGCGGTCTGCGGCAGGGCGAGGTGTTCGGCTTCGCCGTCGAGGACATCGACTCCAAGGGCGGCTGGATCCACGTCAACCGCCAGGTGCGGCTGGTCGGTACGAAGCTCGTCTTCGCCCTGCCCAAGGGCAACAGGATCTGGTCAGTGCTGTTGTCGGCTCAGCTCGCCGCCGCCCTCAAGGCCCACATGAAGGAGTTCCCGCCGGTCGAGGTCACCCTGCCCTGGACCAAGCCGGACGGCGAGCCGAAGACCTTCCGCCTCGTCTTCGTAGACAAGAAGGGGCGGGCCTACAACCGCAGCGTCTTCAACATGGGCGACTGGAAGCGCGCCCTGGCTGCCGCCGGCGTGATCCCTCCCCGCGAGCGGGGCGCGCGCTACCTCCAGGCGGCCCCTGACGACGGCATGCACGCCCTCCGGCACGCCTACGCCTCCGTACTCCTGGACGCGGGGGAGAGCATCAAGGCGCTCTCCGAGTACCTCGGCCACTCGGACCCAGGCTTCACGCTGCGGACGTACACGCACCTGCTGCCGTCCAGCGAGATCCGCACCCGTAAGGCGATCGATGACGCCTTCACCGAGGCCAACGCTGAAGACCGAGGTAGCGCTTCCGATGGTGGGGGTACATCCGTGCCTACACCGCAAGCAACGTGCCAGCGTTGTGCACTGGCCGCCTGACAGCCTCTTCCGGCACATGACGAGAGGGAGCGGTGGGCGAAACGGCCTGCATGGATTGGCTTGTTCGCCGCTCAGACTGCTGCCAGCACGCTCCCCCCAAGGGCAATCGTTCCGAGGAGGAAGCAGACCAGTCCTGTCCTGATCCACCGGTGCTTGGCCGCGACGATGTCGCTCGTGTTGCGGAGCGCGATCACCAGGCCGGACATCTGTTCCTCTTCGGTGGTGCGCAGAGCATCAGCGAGTACTCCGGAATCCGCGGCGCGACGGATGTCGAGGAAATACGTCAGGGGACTGCCGGCCCGCCACTGGCTCGCCCGGTAGCGAGGGGCTGTCGCGAACAGTAGAAAGCCCAGCGCAAGAGCCCAGGTCAGAGCGCTGGCCGCGCCCAGGGTTCGACTGAAGCCTGTGGCCGGCATCCTGCTCCAGTACGTGCTCAGGACGACTCCGGCACACACACCCAGCGCGCCAATGAGAACGGATGCCTTGGTGTCGGCACGGCCGATTTCGGTTCGCACCTCGGCCAGCAAGCGTTCCGCGGCATACACACCTGCGTGATCGGAATTGAGCGTTGGGGCGGGCCCGTGAGAGGAGGACGTTGTGCTCGTGACACGCATCATCTTCGGTTCTCCTGACATCGATTCCGGTTGGAGACATCCCCTGCCGCCGTCACATCACGGCAAACCGGACCACAGGAGGGCACCCGCTACCAGCAGGCCGCCCCACAACGCGCCGCGATGACCGAGTTGGCCTACTGCCTCGCGCAGCGCCGACAGGACGGTGCCCACACAGCGGTGTCCGGCGTTTGCGACAGCGCACACCGCGTCTCCGTAGGTGTAGGCGAAGGGGGCGGCGTGGCCGGAGACACGGCGCTGTGCCCGGGTCCAGCAGTATTCGGGCAACAGCAGTCCGACGACCATGACATTCATGGCGTATTCCATGCCGGTCTCTAGGTGCGTCAACAGTGGTACCGCAGCCCAGCGGAGCAGCACGTAGCAGGCGATGCCGACGACGAGAGCGGGCACGAGGGCCCGTTCAACGTCCGCGGGCGTGGTCACCGTTCGTCTCCCGATGCGTCCGGTCGCTCGTCCTGGTCACTGGTCCCCCGCTCCAGCTGTTCCCGATAGAGGGGGTGTTTGCGTGTCCGGCCCCGGCCGGCGTCGTTGAGCCGCTCCTTCACAGCCGACAGAGCCGCCCGCGAGGCATCCTCCAGCATGTGATCCTCAACTGCTCCGGAGTCGAGGACCCGCTCGATGACGCGGATCTGGTTGGCGCTGGCCTCGCGCTCGTCATCACGAATGGATTCGATGGCGAGCGGGATGTCCGCCGGATTCTGTGCGAGGTGCGCGCCCCAGCGCTCGAACTCGCCCTGAGACAGCAGCCGGGCGTAGAAGGAGCTGCGCTCCTCCATGACTTCGTGTTCGTTGTGGGTGCGCAGCCTGGTCAGTTCGTGCTCGCTCCGCGTCCGCTGCTTGGTGTAGTCGAGGGAGCGCAGTGAGGACAGTTGGCTGACCGCCTCCTCGTCGAGGCTGAGCCTGACTTCGCATTGGATGTCCAGCCCTTCGGCGGCCGCCAGAGGCGTGGTGACCAGCGCCTCCATCACTGCGACCTCGGCATCGGCGCTCTCCTCGATGGCGTACCGGCGGCTTTCCCGGCGCATCCGGGTCAGCAGGCGGGGCTCCAGCAGTGCACGGACGTCGCGGATCTGCCGTTCCACCACCTTGGCGGGGTCGATGACCCGCCAGGTTAGATCGGTCTCCGCGGAGAAGAACGCGGCATCGCCGTCGCTAGGCAGCCGGTGCTCCAGCGACATGTGTTGGATGCCCATGTCTACTTCGTACAGCGTGCGGAAGTTGCTGGTCACCAGCTCTCCGCGAGTGGGCTGCTGATGCGGGAGATACGTCTGCGGTCGTCCTCCGGACGTCAGGAACACGAGTGCGCGTTCCGCGTAGGCCGGTGGCCGGTGGCGTACGTATTCGAAGCGGCCCAGGCTCCGTATCTGGCGTACAGGGTCGTTGACGAGTGCCATGAGTTCTCCTGCTATCGGGGCATTGCGTACGAGGCGGTGAGTTGCGTGAGGCTGGCCGAGTCTTGGCGGCGGCCGGAACCGGGGATGACGGGTCTGCCGTCACAGGGGACGGGGCAGTGCCGCGGGGCCTTTGGCGAGGGCGATCCCGAGCCGGGCGGCCGTGGGGCTCTGGCCTCCGTCCGGGATTTTGACCCGGCGCAGAAGGAAATCCAACCGGTCCCAGTCGTTCTGGTTTTCGACCAGCAGAGGGAGCAGTCTGCCCAGCGCCTCCTCTACGTCCGACACCGTGTCGTATCGGTCCGTCTGCTCGAATGGCGCCTCGGTCGTAAAAGCTCGGTGCCGTGCCGCTTTCGCGGACGCACGCTCTGCGACCCGGACCCAGCGAACCAGTTCGTCACGTGCCGCGTCGCGGCTGGAGCGACTGTCCAGCAACGCCCGCCACATCACGACGGCGTACCGTCGGGCGTGGGCGTCGTGTTGCGCCAACCACAGAAGGCTCGGCCACGTCGTCGCCTCGGTGCTCACGGCCCGGTGGCGCCTGCGCGCACCCCGCAGAAATCCTGCTACTGCCAGTTCGCGCAGGGGACCAGAGCTTGCGTGCCACTGCACGAGTCGCTCCAGAACCGGGACGGCTGCGGGCCCCTGAAGCAACGCCTCCAGTGCCTGCTCAAGCGCTGACTGGAGTGCGCCGTCCGGTGGCGGTTCGGTCGCGGCCATCCGCCCGATGTCCCGGAGCGCACTCGGGGCTGTGGCCCCGCCCAGCAGAGCGTATGAGCGAGCGACCGTCCACCTCCGTGCCAGGTGACGTCGGCTGCTCCAGTCGGAGAGTAGGCGCCTGACCGCTGTGTCCATGCCATGTTCGGCGGCGGTGTACAGCGCCCATGCGGCGAGCTGCCGCTGCATCGGCCTCGGCGAAGAACCCCATTGATTGAGGAAGCTGTCGAAGGCGTAACCGAAGTCCACGGCCGCCAGCACTCCCGAGGCCACTGCGGCTCGGAGCCGTACGAAGGTCCGGCGGTCCGTCACGAGGGTGTCGAGCCAGGCCAACAGGGGCTTTCTGACAGCTGGATGGCTTGTCCAGACGTGGCGTAGGGCGGTGCTCCAGAGGGAGTGGTTCTGGAAGGCGACGACCCGTTCGGGCAAGCGTCCCCATGCGGTGTCGGTCTCTTCGTCGTGTTCCTGGGCCCTGGCCAACCTCAATCGGTCTTCCGGGGATGAACCGAATACGGGATATCCGGCGGTGCGATCGGGTTCCTCGACGGTGCGAAGCCGCATGTAGAGGAGGTCTCCGAGTTCGGCCACCAACGGATATGGCAATCCGTCGAATACGGCGAGCGAGATCAGAAACGCTTTGTCGCGCAGCGGGGCTCCGCCCGAATGCTGGTCCTCACTGAACCACCTGCTGGCGATCTCCTCGGCCGATCTACGGCCGTACCTAGACAGCTCCTCTTCGTCGCAGCGTCCCGCTGCGTACTCCACGAGAAGCCGAGCGAAGTCGGCGGCCTCCGTGGGTGACGGGCTGGCGCTCAAATACCGTATGGTCGGCTCCAGTTCGAGTAAACGTCGTACCCTGTCGGCCGCTGCGGCATCACCGGCCGGTCCGTCTGCCGCTGAGCCCTGGATCGCGTGCAGCAAGTGAGCCCGTGTGATGTCGGCGGCGGGAAGCGGTTGCCAATCGTGCGCTGTCACTTCATCCATGACGGTGCCGTGCGCTGCGACGACGACAAGGAGCCCGTCGTCCCCGAGACGGCGGCGGATGGCGTTGAGATGGATGTCCCGCAACGGACTGTCCTGGCTGGTGATCGGGTCCACCACCAAGTGGGCTCCGCCGGGCTGGACGTGGTCGGCGAAATCGGCCGACTCCGTGCCTGGATCCAGCGCAATCACCTCGCTGGCTTTTGGACCGACCTGCATGAGCATGCGCAGGGCCGCGGTCCTACGACCTGTGCCGGGCCGCCCGCGCAGAACGAGGACGCGCCGGGCGGTGAGTTGCGCGCACAGCTCGTCATACCGCCGATTCGGTGCGAACGTCTCGGCAAGGTAGTTGAGTTCCGCTGTCGGTAGAGGGCCGACAGTGTGCAACCGGGGCAGGCGGGTTTCGTGCAGGTGCACATCGACGCGCTTGTCGCCTGCGACGACATCGCCTGATACCTGGGTGTCCCCCATGACATTGGCTCGCCCTGACCGCAGGTGCGGGGCGAGAGCAAAAAGCTGCTCGATGGCCTCCCATGCCTCCGGGGCGGGGTCTTCATCCGGTGGCGGTGCCGCCACGTCCCCGGTATCGGCGGCCCGCCCGGGATCCTTCTCTGCCTTGGGTCCGGCGCCGGCGTCCTCGGGGTCTAAGGGGGCATCCACGTGCTGATTCACTCTCCGCTTCCTTCCACGTCCCGATGCCGAGTCGACCCGGTGGAGCTGGTACCAACGTGCTTGTCACCCGCAATGGCGTCCCCGGCGATGCTCGCGGTCCCGAAGAAGAAGTTGCCGGTGCGCGTGTGCAGCGCCGGAGCCGGAGCCGCGTCGGCCGAGTGCTCAGACCTGGGTACCGGTGCGGCCGCCTGCGCGGGGATGGACGACGAGGTCGACTCCGCGGCGGGCTGCTCCGATCCGGCGGTGTCGGTGTGCCGTCGCGAGATGTCGTGGTACCAGCCCGTCAGCGTGGCACCTTCTTTGCTGTCGACGGTCAGCGGGTGGAAGTGCTCGGGCCGTACACCTGGATGCGCGTGACGCACAACGCCCTGATACACGGCGTTGGACACGCAGAGGACACTCGGCTCCGACGTAGCGACAAGCTCCTTTCGTAGCGCCGGTGCGTCAAGGAGCCGGAAGGCATGGACGAGATCCGCGCCCACTGCACCGAACTCGTCCAGTGCCACTTCGCCGGTATGGACGACGATCCGCAGGCTGATCCGAGCACCCTCGGCGGCCAGCCGATTGGTGCTGACGAGTTGCTCAGGTGTCGCCGTCAGCAATGCCCTGAGCAGCGCGGGCTTCGGCACGGCCGGATCGATGAGGACGAAGACGCCGTCGCCGCGGTCCTCGCTGCGATACTCGGTCGGCTCGATGGCGGCAGCCGACAGCGTCTCGTGGAGGACTCTGTACAACATGCGGTGAATGACGGCTTGTTCGCTGTCGCGACGCCGCCCCGATCCCTCCATGTCCATGAGCAGGATCGTCTTGTTGCTGGGTTCCGCCATGTGTCTCTCCTCAGAAGCGCGCGACCGGCGCGCCAGGCCAAAGCGAAGTGCAGGAGGGCGAATCGACCACCGGGCCGACCGCCCTGGCTGTCCGGAGCGCTCCATACCCAGGGTCAACCAGCACGTCGTGCGCCGCGAGGATCATTGCCGCACGGTTGGTGTGACGGATTACGCAGAGCCGCCGATCCGCCGCAGCATGTCCGGCTTGACTACCACCAGGGCCTGACGGTGCGTGGTGACGTAGCCGCGCTCCCGTAGTTCACGAAGAAGCCGAGTAACCGACTCACGAGACGACCCCACTGCTCCGGCGAGCTCCTGCTGAGTGAGCGGCACCCTGACGAGAACGCCCTCTGGTACCGCCTCACCGTGGTGCTGAGCCAGCTCCAGCAGCAGGCGCGCCAGTCTCTCCTTGACGCCGCAGGCCGCGAGCTCCAGCCGCTTGCGGTCCGCGGCACGCATTCGGTCTGTGACAACGGCCATGAGCTGACGCGCCGCGGTCGGGTGGGCGTCAAGGTACGCCTTGAAGCGGTCCGCCGAGATGACCACTGCCCGCACCGGCTCCAACGTGGTCACCGAAGCGGACCGTGACGTGTCCTCGAGCGCGGCGCTTTCGCCAATGACGTCCCCAGGCCCGCGCAGAGCCAGCAGTGCTTCGTGCCCGCCGGGGGAACCGTCGGTCACCTTCACCCAACCTTCCAGGACGAGCAGGACGTGGGAGGACGGCTCGCCCTTCATGAGCAGGGCGGTACGAGCTGGATAACGCAGCTCGGCTCCGGCGCTGATCAACGCCGCCGAGGCCGCCTCCGGGAGCCGGGCGAGGTAAGGGACGCGGTCGTCGGTCAGAAGGGATACGGCGGCCTCAGCCGAAGCGCGTAAGGCTCCTGGCTTCGCGCTTCCAGCGGCGCTCTCCACAGCGGTGTCCTTCCCGCAACAGAACTCACTCGCCCCCAACGCCGCCCGTCAAGCGGACACCCGAGCAGTTCGCGGAAGCCTGCGGGATCGTCTGTGGCACGAGGTTTTGTCAAATGCCCGATGATTCTGACGCATGCCTCTGACGATGGGCAATGTTGAATGCACAACGCGTCACCGGCATCCCATCGACCTACGCGCAGTACCGGGACGGGCAGAGCACGAGTTACGGGGAAGGGCGCGGCGCACGCCAGTGGCCTGATCACAACTCATGTGCCCTCAATGTGCCCTGGCCGCCCAAGAGCCCCTCCCCGCCACCAAAAAGGGCGAGGCCCGAAGACCCCGCCCGAAACCACCGAAAGACCAGGTCACGGCCACACAAGGCAATACGGCTGATGCCCCGCCTCGTGGAGGCGGTGGCTGAAGTCCTGCCACTCGTGGAGCAGTTGGTACACGTTGAACGCGTCCCGCGGACCACCCCGGTCCGGGACCGTCGACCAGATGAAGGCGGCCGCGCCGACCGCTTCCTCGCCGATGCCGCGCAGGGGGTCGACGACCGTCATGGGGAGCTTCACGACCGCGTAGTCGGGGTGCAGGACGACCAGTTCCAGCGGCGGGACCTTGTGGAGGGGGACGCCCTCGATGCCGGTGAGGACCATCGCGGCCATCGTCTCCGGCTTGATCTTGGTGAACATGCCGTTCATACCGAGCTCGTCGCCGCCGAGTTCTTCGGGACGCATGGAGATCGGGACACGGGCTGCGGTCGCGCCGTCGGGCGCGCCGAAGTACTTGTACGTCACCCCCACCCGACCACCATTCCTGCTCCCGGCCCTGAGCCCGTCCAAGGGCTCACTCGGTGCACCCTGTGCCTGTCGCGCTTCGGCTTCCTCCGCTTCGCGTCGGTGCCTTCCCCGCCGGGCACGTCGAGGACCCAGGTCGTCGGTCCCCTCGCCCAGTCCGCCACCGCGATGCATATCTCCACCCGACTGCTTTTCTAGGAGGCGTGGCCCCCGCCGCGCAACCCGATCATCGTGTCAGTGACCTCCCCCACGGCCGCGCGCCGAAACGTGCGTTGAAACACCTGTCCGCAGGATCTTCGCAGCCCCCGACCAATACGGCTGGCACGAGCTGTGTGTCTCACCTCTCAGTTGTCAGTTTCGCAGATGGACGGGGAACGACCACCCGTTTGCGCCGCGCCGACGCCCGACGGCATGCGAGGGATCGGCGGGCATGTGACGGCTTGCACAGGTATCCGACCAGGGTCCGGCCGGGTTCCCCCGTCGCCTCCCGCGCGTCCCAACCCCCTGGCCTACCCTGAGGGCATCACTGCCCACGGAGTCCGAGAAGTCGGAGAAGTCGCAAGGTCATGAGCGAACTGCCCAGCGAAGTGCCCATCGAACGGCCCTATCCCTACGAAGCACCCGCCTCGCAGGCGCTGTTCGACCGTGCGGCGGCCGTCACGCCGGGTGGCGTGAACTCCCCGGTGCGCGCCTTCCGCGCGGTCGGCGGTACCCCCCGGTTCATGGTGTCCGGCACCGGCCCCTACCTCACGGACGCCGACGGGCGCGAGTACGTCGACCTGGTCTGCTCCTGGGGGCCGATGATCCTCGGGCACGCGCACCCCGAGGTGATCGCCGCCGTGCAGGCCGCCGTCGCCCGCGGTACGTCCTTCGGCACTCCCGGTGAGGGCGAGGTCGCGCTCGCCGAGGAGATGGTCGACCGGATCGCCCCGCTGGAGCAGGTACGGCTGGTCTCCAGCGGTACCGAGGCCACGATGTCCGCCATCCGGCTCGCCCGCGGCTTCACCGGCCGCACCAAGGTGATCAAGTTCGCCGGGTGCTACCACGGGCACGTCGACGCGCTGCTCGCCGCCGCCGGATCCGGCGTCGCCACCTTCGCGCTCCCCGACACCCCGGGTGTCACCGGCGCCCAGGCCGCCGACACGATCGTCCTGCCCTACAACGACCTCGAATCCGTACACGCCGCCTTCCACGCCCACCCCGGCGAGATCGCCTGCGTGATCACCGAGGCCTCGCCCGGCAACATGGGCGTCGTACCGCCGCAGCCCGGGTTCAACCAGGGGCTGAAGGACGCGTGCGCCAAGAACGGCGCCCTGTACATCTCCGACGAGGTGATGACCGGGTTCCGCACCAGCCGCGCCGGCTGGTTCGGGATCGACGGTGTCGCGCCCGACCTCATGACCTTCGGCAAGGTGATGGGCGGCGGGTTCCCCGCGGCCGCGTTCGGCGGTCGCGCCGACGTCATGGCCCATCTCGCCCCCGCCGGGCCCGTCTACCAGGCCGGCACCCTCTCCGGGAACCCGGTCGCGACCGCCGCCGGCCTCGCCCAGCTGCGGCTCCTCGACGACGCGGCCTACGAGAAGATCGACGCCGTGTCCGCGCGGATCCAGGCACTCGTCACCGAGGCGCTCACCAAGGAGGGCGTCGCGCACCGGTTGCAGACCGCCTCCAACATGTTCTCCGTCTTCTTCACGGGCCGGGACGTGCGCAACTACGAGGACGCCCGCAGGCAGGAGTCCTTCCGGTTCAACGCGTTCTTCCACTCGATGCTCGCGAGCGGCGTCTATCTGCCGCCCTCGTCCTTCGAGTCCTGGTTCGTGTCCACCGCTCACGACGAGCGGGCCATCGAGCGGATCGCCGACGCCCTTCCGGCGGCGGCACGGGCGGCAGCGGAGGCCACGGCGGCATGAGCAGCGAGAACGGCACCACAGACATCACCGACACCACAGACATCACCGACACCACAGACACCACCGACATCACCGTTGTGCATCTCATGCGGCACGGTGAAGTCGCCAACCCGGACGGCGTGCTGTACGGCCGCCTGTCCGGCTACCACCTCTCCGACCTCGGGCGCCGGATGGCCGACCGGGTCGCCGAGCACCTCGGCTCGCGTGACATCACCCACGTCGGCGCGTCCCCGCTGGAGCGGGCGCAGGAGACGGCCACGCCGATCGCCAAGGCGCACGGGCTCGACATCGCGACCGACGGGCGGCTCATCGAGGCCGACAACGTCTTCCAGGGCAAGACCTTCGGCGTCGGCGACGGGGCGCTGCGCCGGCCGGAGAACTGGAAGCACCTCGTCAACCCGTTCCGCCCGTCGTGGGGCGAGCCCTACGTCGACCAGGTCGTCCGGATGATGGGCGCGCTGGACGCGGCGAAGGACGCGGCGCGCGGGCACGAGGCCGTACTGGTCAGCCATCAGCTGCCGATCTGGATCGTACGGTCGTACGCGGAGCGGCGGCGGCTCTGGCACGATCCGCGCAAGCGGCAGTGCACGCTCGCCTCGCTGACGTCCTTCACGTATGCGGGGGACCGGATCGTGTCCGTGGGGTACAGCGAGCCGGCCCGGGATCTTGTGCCGGCGCATCTGCTTGCCGGCGCCAAGCCTGTGAAGGGGAAGGACAAGGCCTTCGGCGCGTGAGCGCTCCGCTGAGGAGGTGGGGTCGGTGAGGTGATCGACTGACGGCCGGTGGGGGCTTGTCGCGCAGTTCCCCGCGCCCCTGAGGGGGTTGGCCGTAAGGTTTCCGATTTGTGCCCCGCCTTGTGCGGAAACCTTCACGTTTGCGAGGAACCTCCCCGTTCGTCGTGCCCTCTTGCTGGGTGACCAGCAGAGAGCGCAACGGATGGGGATGGCATGCGTCACATCAGTCGTAGGGGAGCGATGGGTCTCGGCGCCGGGGCGGCGGCCGCCCTCGGGCTGGCCGCCTGCGGCACCCCCTCAGACGGCGCGAACCACGCGGGCGGTTCCCCTGCCGGCGGGGGCAAGGACCGGCCCGGCGGGTCGGGTACACCGACCGCCAACGCCAAGCCCCTCGGTGACGGCTCCACCTCGTACACCGGCAAGCAGCCCCACCAGCCCGACGCCCCGCGGCCGTTGGAGCCGGGCGAGACGCCGCCGCAGTTCGTGGTGTTCTCCTGGGACGGCGCAGGCGAGGTCGGCAACGGCCTCTTCCCGCGCTTCCTGGACCTCGCCAAGGAGCACGGCGCGCACATGACGTTCTTCCTCTCCGGGCTGTATCTGCTGCCCGAGTCGAAGAAGCGGCTGTACGAGCCGCCGAACAACCAGCGCGGCGCCTCCGACATCGGCTACCTCACCGACGAGCACATCAAGGCGACGCTGGAGAACGTCCGCCGGGCCTGGCTCGAAGGGCACGAGATAGGCACGCACTTCAACGGCCACTTCTGCGCCGGCTCCGGCACGGTCGGCAACTGGACGCCGCAGCAGTGGCGCAGCGAGATAGACCAGGCGAAGTCGTTCGTGAAGGAGTGGCGCAGCAACAGCGGCTGGACCGATCTGCCGTCGCTGCCCTTCGACTACGACAAGGAGCTCGTCGGCGGCCGTACGCCCTGTCTGCTCGGCCAGGACAACCTGCTGCCCACCGCCCGCGAGCTCGGCTGGCGCTACGACGCCTCCTCGCCCGGCGGTCTCCAGGTGTGGCCGCAGAAGAAGCAGGGGCTGTGGGACCTGCCGCTCCAGCAGATACCGTTCCCCGGCCATGGCTTCGAGGTCCTCTCGATGGACTACAACATCCTCGCCAACCAGTCCCTCAACTCCACCAAGGCCCCCGCGCACAACTACCCGGGCTGGCGGAAGCAGGCCACCAAGGCCTACATCAAGGGCTTCAGGCGGGCATATGAGACAAATCGGGCACCCTTCTTCATCGGCAACCACTTCGAGGAGTGGAACGGCGGCATATACATGGACGCCGTCGAGGAGGCCCTCAAGCACATCGCGCGCGAGAAGGAGCAGGGCGAGGACGTACGGCTCGTCTCCTTCCGGCAGTTCGTGGACTGGATGGACGTCCAGAAGCCGGAGGTGCTGGAGAAGTTCCGCGGTCTGAACGTCGGCGAGGCGCCGGCCGGCGGCTGGAAGAGCTTCGGCAGCGACACCGGGACGACCTCCGGGACGACCTCCGGGACGACCTCCGGCGCGGGCGACGGCACGGGCAGCGGCACAGGCAGCGGCACAGGCAGCGGCACAGGCACCGGAAACGCTGCCTGAAATGGGCGTTCGCGGTCCTGAGGGGGGTGCGCAAGATCCTCGGAACGGACATGCGAAACTTTTCACATGAGTGCCGCCAGCCGCGCCTCCATGCGCTCGAACCGCACCGCCCTCCGTGCCCGCCGCCGCACGATCTCCCGTGTCCGGCGCCGCGCCGCCCTGGGGGCGGGTGCCGCCGCGGTCGCGCTGTTCGCGTCCGCGTGCAGCTCCGGCGGCACGTCCGGGGGCGGTGGCGACACCGGCTTCATCACCGGCTCGGACGGCATCGCGACCGTCGAGAAGGGTGACCGGGCCGCCGCGCCCGACCTCTCCGGCGACACCGTCGACGGCAAGACGCTCGACGTGAAGGACTACACCGGCAAGGTCGTCGTCCTCAACGTCTGGGGCTCCTGGTGCCCGCCCTGCCGGGCCGAGGCGAAGAACTTCGAGAAGGTCTACCAGGACGTCAAGGACGACGGCGTCCAGTTCGTCGGCATCAACACCCGTGACACCTCCACCGGTCCGGCCCGCGCCTTCGAGAAGGAGTACGGCGTCAGCTACCCGAGTCTCTACGACCCGACGGGCAAGCTGATGCTCCGCTTCGAGAAGGGCACGCTCAACCCGCAGGCCATCCCCTCCACCCTGATCATCGACCGGGACGGGAAGGTCGCGGCCCGCACGCTTCAGGCGCTGAGCGAGGAGAAGCTGCGCAAGATGCTCGACCCGGTGCTCGCGGAGAAGTGACGTGAGCGCACTCGCCGGGGCGACCGCACTCGCCGCGACCGGCTACCAGAACCTCGCCGCGACCGGTTACCAGGACCTCGCCGCGACCGGCTACAACGACACGGTGCTCAACGGCGCCCTGCTCGTCGCCCTGCCCATCGCCCTGCTCGGCGGACTCGTCTCCTTCTTCTCCCCGTGCGTCCTCCCGCTCGTCCCCGGTTACCTCTCCTACGTCACCGGAGTCACCGGCACCGACCTCGCCGAGGCCCGGCGCGGGCGGATGGTCGTCGGCGCCTCGCTGTTCGTGCTCGGCTTCACCGCCGTGTTCGTCTCCACCGGCGCCCTGTTCGGCTACTTCGGCCAGACCCTCCAGGAGAACCAGGGCGTCCTCACCAAGGTGCTCGGCGTCTTCATGATCGCCATGGGTGTCTTCTTCATGGGCCTGATGCCCTGGCTCACCCAGCGCGAGTTCCGCTTCCACCGGCGGCCGGTGACCGGACTGATCGGCGCCCCGCTGCTCGGCGCGTTGTTCGGCATCGGCTGGACGCCGTGCATCGGCCCGACCCTCTCCTCCGTGCTGATCCTCTCCTCCGAGCAGGGCAGCGCCGGCCGCGGGGCGGTCCTGACGATCGCCTACTGCCTGGGCCTCGGCCTGCCCTTCGTACTCGCCGCCGTCGCCTTCCGCCGGGCCCTCGGCGCCTTCGGCTGGATCAAGCGTCACTATGTCTGGGTGATGCGGATCGGCGGCACCATGATGATCGCGACCGGGCTGCTGCTGCTGACCGGCGTGTGGGACAGCATCGTGCAGGACATGCAGACGTGGTCCAACGGCTTCACTGTGGGGATCTGATCGATGAGCGAGACCAAGACCGGCGCGCGCGACAAGTCCGCCCCGGACGCCCCGGATGTCCCGGACACCGCTGACACCGCTGACACCCCGGACACCGAACTCGGCAGCGCCGGCCGCAGCCTCTCCACCGCGCCCCGCGAGGACACCTCCACCATGGTGGGCATCGGCGTCGTCGGCTGGGCCCGCTGGTTCTGGCGCCAGCTCACCTCGATGCGGGTCGCGCTGCTGCTGCTCCTGCTGCTGTCGCTCGCCGCGATCCCCGGCTCGCTGATCCCGCAGACCGGCGTCGACGCCACCCTCGTCGACGACTTCCGCGTCCGCCACGAGACCCTCGCGCCGATCTACGACAAGCTCGGCATGTTCCACGTCTACAGCTCGGTGTGGTTCTCCGCGATCTACATCCTGCTGTTCGTCTCCCTCATCGGCTGTATCGTCCCGCGCACCTGGCAGTTCGTCGGCCAGCTGCGCAGCCGCCCGCCGGGCGCCCCGGGGCGGCTGACCCGGCTGCCCGCCTACACCACCTGGCGCACCGACGCCGAGCCGGAGCAGGTCCGCGAGGACGCGCTCGGACTGCTCAGGCGCGGCCGGTTCCGCGCCCATGTCGTTGACGACGCGGTCGCCGCCGAGAAGGGCTTTGTGCGCGAGGTCGGCAACCTCGTCTTCCACATCGCGCTCGTGGTGATGCTGATCGCCTTCGCCTGGGGCCAGCTGTTCAAGTCCGAGGGCAACAAGCTGATCCTGGAGGGCGACGGCTTCTCCAACACCCTCACGCAGTACGACGACTTCAAGTCCGGCAACCTCTTCACGCAGGACGACCTGGACTCGTTCAGCTTCACCCTGAAGGACTTCCGCGGCACCTACGAGCCGACCGGCCCCAACCGCGGCACACCCCGGGTCTACGAGGCGACGCTCAAGTACAGCGTCGGCGCGTACGGCAAGGAGAAGACCGTCAAGGTCGAGGTCAACAAGCCGCTGGAGATCGGCAACACCAAGGTCTACCTCGCCAGCCACGGCTACGCCCCGATCGTCACGGTCCGCGACGCCAAGGGGAATGTCGTGATGGACAAGGAGGCCGTGGCGCTGCTGCCGCTCGACGGCAACGTCACCTCCTCCGGCGCCATCAAGGTCATGGACGGCTACCGCAACGCGAAGGGCGAGAAGGAACAGCTCGGCTTCAACGCCTTCTTCGTGCCCACCTTCGCGGGCGAGGGCAACGGCACGATGCTCTCCCAGTTCCCCGCGCTGATCGACCCGCGGCTCGCGCTGTCCGCGTACCACGGCGACCTCGGTGTGGACGCGGGCATCCCGCAGAGCATCTACCAGCTCGACAAGACCAACATGAAGGAGTTCAAGGACTCCGAGGGCAAGCTGTTCAAGCAGCGGCTCAAGGTCGGCGACACCATGCAGCTGCCGAACGGGGCCGGCTCGGTCACCTTCGACGGCGTCAAGGAGTGGGCCGGCTTCCAGATCGCCCAGCAGCCCGCGAGCGGCTGGGCCCTGGGCGGGGCGATCGCCGCGATCTTCGGCCTCGCCGGCTCCCTGTTCGTCCAGCGCCGCCGGGTGTGGGTGCGGGCCGTGCGCGGTGCCGACGGCGTCACCGTCGTCGAGATGGCCGGACTCGGCCGCAGCGAGTCCGCGAAGGTGCCGGAGGAACTCGGCCGGCTCGCCGACGCGCTCTACGACAAGGCGCCGGGCGCTCCCGACGCGGAAGACCCACCCCAACCCGTTCCCGACTCCAGCGACTCCGCCGTACCTGCCGAAGGGGCTGAGAAGTGACTCTCGCCGCCGCCAACGAGAATCTCGCGAACATCAGCAACACGCTGATCTACTCCGCGATGGCCGTCTACACCCTCGCCTTCTTCGCCTACATCGCGGAGTGGCTCTTCGGCAGTCGCAGCAAGGTCGGCCGCACCGCCGCCGCGCTCACCGCCGACACCTCCGCCGCGGCCGGCGGGTCCGGGAACCGGCCCGCCGTCACCGTCCGCAAGGCCGGCGGCACCGCCGTACTGGAACGCCCCGCGGCCGAGACCGGGAACAAGGCCGAGTCCGGGGCCGCGTCCGATCAGCGGCCCAAGGTCGTGGTGCGGGCCGCGTCCGGGACGCGTGACGTGCCCGACGGGCCCGGCGCGCACGGCGGCAGCGAGAAGGGCGACCTCTACGGGCGTATCGCCATCTCGCTCACCGTCGTCGCCTTCCTCGTGGAGTTCGGCGGGGTGCTCGCGCGGGCGCTGTCCGTGGAGCGGGCGCCGTGGGGCAACATGTACGAGTTCAACCTCACCTTCTCCACCGTGGCCGTCGGGGTGTACCTGCTGCTGCTCGCGCTGAAGAAGAACGTGCGCTGGCTGGGCCTGTTCCTGATCACCTCGGTCCTCCTCGACCTCGGTCTCGCCGTCACCGTCTTGTACACCGCCAGCGACCAGTTGGTTCCCGCCCTGCACTCGTACTGGCTGTACATCCACGTCTCCACGGCGATCCTGTGCGGCGCGGTCTTCTACGTCGGCGCGGTCACCACGATCCTGTACCTCTTCCGGGACTCCCACGAGGCCAAGCTGGCGCGCGGCGAGGAGGCCGGCCGGTTCGCCAACTCGTTCCTGAGCCGGCTGCCCGCCGCCGCCTCGCTCGACAAGTTCGCCTACCGCGTCAACGCCGCCGTCTTCCCGCTGTGGACGTTCACGATCATCGCGGGCGCGATCTGGGCCGGCGACGCCTGGGGCCGCTACTGGGGCTGGGACCCCAAGGAGACCTGGTCCTTCATCACCTGGGTCGCCTACGCCTGCTATCTGCACGCCCGCGCCACGGCCGGCTGGAAGGGCCGCAAGGCCGCCTACATCGCGCTGGCCGCCTTCGGCTGCTGGCTGTTCAACTACTACGGCGTCAACATCTTCGTCTCCGGCAAGCACTCCTACGCCGACGTCGGTCTCGGCGCCCTTCAGGCGGTCGGTTTCTGATCACACGGCCTCAGTCGACCGTGATCGAGTCCAGCTTCTCCCGCAGATAGGCGTGCGAGTCGACCGGCTCGTACGCCACCCGCCCCACCGGTGCCGGCACCGACTCCACCCGGGTCCCTGGTGTGCACTCACCGAAGTACACCAGGGACATCAGCTCCTCAGCGGGCGCGTCCGCGGGCGGCGGCAGCACCCGGTGCCGGCCCGAACGCCACCGGTCGCCGGTCCAGCGGGCCATCAGATCACCGATGTTGATGGTCAGGGCCGCCGGATCGTACGGCGCGTCCTCCCAGCCGCCGTCCTCCGTCCACACCTGCAACCCGCCCCGGCCCGCCTGCCGGTCCAGGATCGTCACCGTGCCGAAGTCGGTGTGCGGGCCGATCCGGAACTGCCCCGGCTCGGGCTCGCCCAGCACCGCGCGCCCCGGGTACCAGTTGATGTTGAACCCGTACGTCGGGTGGTCCATGTGCCGGGTGAAGAAGTCCGCTTCGAGCCCCAGCGCGTCCCCGAGCAGGGTGAGCAGCCGGTTCTCCAGCTCGGCCATCCGCGTCAGGTACTCCTCGCACAGCGCGCGCAGTTCCGGCGTCTCGGCGGGCCACACGTTCGGCGCGTACCACTCGGCGTCGACGGCCGGATCCGCGAACGGCTCGCGCGTCGCGAACGTCAGCGACTCCTTCAGGTCCGGCGGGGTCTCGGTGCCCTCCGCGTACCCGTTGGCCTCCGCGCCGGGCCCGAGCCAGCCGCGCCCGCCGACCTTCGCCTCGTAGACCCGCTTCACCTCGGCGGGCAGTACGAAGAAGGCGCGCGCCGCCCGCCGGATCCCGTCCCGCAGCGCCGGATCGACTCCGTGCCCGGTGACCAGCAGGAACCCGGCGGTCTGCAAAGCCCGGTCGACGGTCCGGGCCACCCGGGCCCGCGCGTCCGCGTCACCGGTCAGCCACGGCCGCAGATCGATCGTCGGAACACGGGGCTGGGGCGTCCGGGGCTCACTCACCGATGTCCTCGTTCCACAGGTCGGGGTGGTTCTCGACGAAGTCGCGCATCAGCGCCACACACGCGGGGTCGTCCAACAGCACGATCTCCACACCGTGTTCGGCCAGCCAGTCGTGTCCGCCGGTGAAGGTGACCGCCTCGCCGACCACCACCCGGGAGATGCCGAACTGCCGGACCAGACCGGAGCAGTACCAGCACGGCGACAGCGTGGTCACCATCGTCGTGCCCCGGTACGTCCGCTGCCGCCCCGCCGCGCGGAAGGCCGCCGTCTCCGCGTGCGTCGACGGGTCGCCGTCCTGCACCCGCCGGTTGTGCCCACGCCCGAGGAGGGTTCCGTCGGGCCCGTAGAGCGCGGCACCGATCGGGATCCCGCCCTCGGCGAGCCCGGCCCGCGCCTCGGCGAGCGCGGTTCCGAGCCACGCACGGGCACGGTCGGTGTCGAGCGGTAGCTGATCCATACGTTCATGCTGAGGCCGCCCGCCGAGGACGGCAACGCACACGTGCGCGGGGCCCCCGAAACCCCGCTCGGTGATCTCTGTACCCTGAGCCGATCACCGCCGCGTCAGCGGCAGTTGGGCCTGCCGAAAGGAACTGTTCATGAGCGCCCCCGCGCCGGCTCTGGAGGAGCTGCGCCAGGTCTGCCAGCCGCAGGCGAAGCTGGCCAGCCGCAACGGCGAGCACTGGGCGGGCCGGCTCTACATGCGCCGCGTCTCGCTGCGGCTGACCCGGCATCTGGTCCGCACGCCCGTCACCCCGGACCAGCTGACCTGGACGATGGTGTGGTGCGGCATCGCGTCCGGCGCCGCGCTGCTGATCCCGGGCCTCACCGGTGCCGTACTGGCCGTGGTGCTGATGCAGTTGTTCCTGCTCTTCGACTGCGTGGACGGCGAGGTCGCCCGCTGGAAGGGGCAGAACAGCGCGGCCGGCATCTACGTCGACCGGCTCGGCGCCTACCTCGCCGACGCGGCCCTGATGATCGGCATCGGCTTCCGGGCCGCCGGGTCCGGGTTCGACGGCTGGGTGTCACTGGGGCTCGCGACCGCGCTCGGTGTGGTGCTGCTGAAGGCGTCGACGGACCTGGTGGACGTGGCGCGCGCCCGGCGCGGGCTCGCGGTCGCCGACGACGAGGCCACCCGCCCGCGCTCGGAAGGTGTGGCCACGGCCCGCAGACTCGCCGCCGCGTTCAAGCTGCACCGGGTGACCAACGGCATCGAGGCCTCCCTCGTGCTGCTGGCCGCCGCGGTCGTCGACGTGGCGCTCGGCGGCCTGGACGCGACCCGCTGGGCGCTGGTCGGGATCGCCGCGATCACCTGGGTGATGGTCCCGGCCCATCTGCTGTCGATCCTGTCGTCGTCGCGCCTGCGCTGACGTCCGCGGCCGTTCCGGCGGCGAGGTCCGTGCCGGCCGCGAGGTCCGTGCCCGCGTCCAGGTAGGCGTGCAGGGCGCCCGCGCCCTCCAGCATGGCCCGGGAACGGGCCGTCAGGGCCTCGCCCCGCGCGGCGATCGCCGCCCGCAGCGCCGCACTCGACCCCTCGCGCCGCAGCCCTTCGAGCACCGGCCGGATCTGGTCGAAGAGCTGATGCCCCTGGCGCAGTGTCCGCACGATCCGGGCGTCGCGGACATCGACCGGGGCATAGCTGCGATGCCCGGTGACCGGCTCGCGCCCCGGTGTGAGCAGCCCGGCCGCCTCCCACACCCGCAGCGCCGACGTCCGTACGCCGAGCAGCGCGGCCACCTCGCCGATCCGCAGCCGGGAGCGGGGCAGCGCGGGCGGCGGCGACTCGGCGAGGGCCCCGATCGCCTCGCCGGTGGCGCGCAGCGCCGTCCGCTCCTCGTGCAGCGCGGCGTGCGCGGCGTCCACCAGCGCCAGCGCGCCCGGTACGTCGCCGGCGTGCACGGTCCGCATCACGGCGGGCGCGGTCACCGGCCCGTACCCCTTCAGCAGCGTGCGGAAGGTCAGCAGGGCCCGCCGGTGCCGGTCCCCGAACATCCGGTAGCCGGACTCCGTGCGCCCCGCGGGTGGCAGTACACCCGCGTCCTCGTAGTTGCGGATCTGCTGGGTCGACAGGCCGGTCAGCCGGGCGAGGTCGACGGGGCGCAGCCGGGTGCGGTGGTTGTCTTCGGTCATCGGGAGGAAGCGTGCCACCGGTGCGAACGAACCGGGCGCGCGGCCCGTCCCCGTACCGACCCAACCGGACGGAGGGGACGATGAGGCACCGACCGAACTCCCGCAGGACCCTTGCCCTGAGCTGTGCCGCGCTGGCGCTGGCCGCGCTGCCGGGGTGCCGTACGCAGAACGCCGGAGTGGAGTTCGCCCCGGCCACCGAACCGTCGGAGCAGTGCGTCGGCAGCCGGCCCGCCGGGAGCCTGCCCGGCCGCGACGCCGCCGACGCGGAGGGCGATCCCGCCTTCCCGACGTACGTCCACATCGACACCACGCTCCGCGAGCGCCACAGCGACGTCTACACCGGTGTGGAGGCCGGCGACGACGTGACGGTCCTGGACGTGTACCGGATCCCGTCCGCCGCGTTCGACAAGGACGTGTGCGGTTCCGCCGAGAAGGGGGTGACCGTGCGGCTGCACAACACCGACATCAACCGGGAGCGGCTCGAAGCGCTTGCCGAGCGGGTCACCGACGAGTCGGACCGGTGGGAGAGCACGTTCCGGATCGCGTCGATCGGCGCCGACGCGAAGGGCTATGTGCTCGTCGGCGTGGACGAGCCGCACCTCGCTCTGCCCGTCCTGGAGCGGGAGTTCGGGGCGGGGCACATCAGGGTGGAGCGCGAGGAACGGGCGTCGCTGCTGACCGGGTGACCGGGGGACGGGGTGACCGGGGGACGGGTGACCTGGGGGACGGGTGACCGCTTCCGGCCTTCCGGCGACTGTGCCGGTCAGGAACCCTTGGGGTCCTCGCCCCGGTCCTTCTCCTCGTCGCCCGTGTGGTCCTTGTTCTCGTCCGACAGGGACTTCAGGAACTCGGGGTTGTCGTCGGGCGCGACGAACCGCGCGCGTCCGCCGCCGGCCCGCACCCCCGACCAGCCCTCGGCCGCCGGTGACCGCTTCTTGCCCGCGATCAGCCAGGAGATCGAGCCGACCAACGGGAACACCAGCACGAGAATCGCCCACAACGGCTTGGGCATGTGCCGGATGTCCTCGTCCTTCGTGCTGATGCAGTCGATGAAGGTGTAGATGCTCAGCGCCAGCGGCACCAGGAACATCAGCAGCCTGAGCATGAGCGACAGCCTCCCGCGACGAGATGGAGGGCGGCCGTGACCGGCCCCGTGAGAGGGCCAGCGTAACGGCTCGGGGATACTGGACCCCATGGCTTACGACGATCTTCGCTCCCTGCTCAGGGCACTGGAGCGCGAGGGTGACCTGAAGCGCGTGAAGGTGGAGGTCGACCCGTATCTGGAGGTCGGGGAGATCGTCGACCGGGTGCAGAAGGCCGGCGGCCCCGCGCTGCTCTTCGAGAACGTGAAGGGCGCCTCGATGCCCCTCGCCATGAACGTCTTCGGGACCGACCGGCGCCTGCTCATGGCCCTCGGACTGAAGTCGTACGGCGAGATCAGCGGGAAGATCGGCGGGCTGCTGCGGCCCGAGCTGCCGCACGGGTTCGTCGGTGTCCGCGAGGCGTTCGGCAAGCTCGGCGCGATGACCCACGTACCGCCGAAGAAGGTCAAGGACGCGCCGGTGCAGGAGGTCGTGCTGCACGGCGACGACGTGGACCTGGACCAGCTGCCCGCGCTGTTCACCTGGCCGGGGGACGGCGGCTCGTTCTTCAACCTGGGGCTGACGCACACCAAGGACCCCGAGTCGGGCATCCGCAACCTCGGGCTGTACCGGCTCCAGCGCCACGACCGGCGGACCATCGGTATGCACTGGCAGATCCACAAGGACAGCCGCAACCACTACCAGGTGGCGGCCCGGCGCGGCGAGAAGCTGCCCGTCGCGATCGCCTTCGGCTGCCCGCCCGCCGTGACGTACGCGTCCACCGCGCCGCTCCCCGGCGACATCGACGAATATCTGTTCGCCGGGTTCCTCGCGGGGAAGCGGACCGAGATGGTCGACTGCAAGACCGTGCCGCTCCAGGTGCCGGCGCAGGCGGAGGTCGTCCTTGAGGGGTGGCTGGAGCCGGGCGAGATGCTGCCGGAGGGGCCGTTCGGCGACCACACCGGCTTCTACACGCCGCAGGAGCCGTTCCCGGCGCTGAAGATCGACTGTGTGACGATGCGGAAGCGTCCGCTGCTCCAGTCCATCGTGGTCGGGCGCCCCCCGACGGAGGACGGCCCCCTGGGCCGCGCCACCGAACGCTTCTTCCTGCCCCTGCTCAAGATCATCGTGCCGGACATCGTGGACTACCACCTGCCCGAGGCCGGCGGCTTCCACAACTGCGCGATCGTCTCGATCGACAAGAAGTACCCCAAGCACGCGCAGAAGGTGATGCACGCGGTCTGGGGCGCGCACATGATGTCCCTGACCAAGCTGATCGTGGTCGTCGACTCCGACTGCGACGTGCACGATCTGCACGAGGTCGCGTGGCGGGCCCTCGGCAACACCGACTACGCCCGTGACCTCTCGGTCGTCGAAGGTCCCGTCGACCATCTCGACCATGCCTCCTACCAGCAGTTCTGGGGCGGCAAGGCGGGTATCGACGCGACGAGGAAGTGGCCCGAGGAGGGCTACACGCGGGACGGCGGATGGCCCGAGATGGTGCTGTCCGACCCGGAGACGGCGGCGACGGTCGACCGCCGGTGGAAGGAGTACGGCCTGTGAGCAGCGCTTCCGCCGCGATCCCGCAGCCAGGACGCACGAAGGCGTTCCTGCGTCTGGTGATGATCGAGCACTCGGTCTTCGCGCTCCCCTTCGCCTACATCGCCGCGCTGACCGCGATGTTCCAGACCGACCGGAACATCCACTGGGGCCGGCTGCTGCTGGTGACGTTCTGCATGGTCGGCCTGCGCACCTTCGCGATGGCCGTGAACCGGATCATCGACCGCGAGATCGACGCGCGGAACCCGCGGACCGCCCACCGCGAACTGGTGACGGGCGCGATGTCCGTCCGCCACGCCTGGACGGGCGCCCTGGTCGCCCTGGTGGTCTTCCTGGGCTCGGCGGCCCTGCTGAACCCCCTGTGCCTGGCCCTCGCCCCCATCGCCGTGATCCCGATGGTCGTCTATCCCTACGGCAAGCGGTTCACGAACTTCCCGCAGGCCATCCTCGGTATCGCCCAGGCCATGGGCCCGATCGGCGGCTGGCTGGCGATCACCGGCGAGTGGTCCTGGGACGCGGTCATCCTGGGCCTCGCCGTCGGCATCTGGATCGGCGGCTTCGACCTGATCTACGCCTGCCAGGACGTCGACACCGACCGGAGGATCGGCGTGATGTCGGTCCCGGCCCGCTTCGGCATCCCGGCGGCGATCTGGGGCGCGAGGATCTGCCACACCATCACCACCGCGCTGTTCGTCTGGTACGCGGTGGAGACCGGCGCCGGCGCCTTCTTCTGGACCGGCCTGCTGATCGTCGCGGGCGCGTTCGTCTACGAGCACACCATCGTCCGCCCCCACGACCTGTCCCGCGTGAACCGAGCCTTCTTCAGTGTCAACGGCTTCATCGGCATCGCCCTGTTCCTCTGCGCCCTCCTGGACCTGATGGTGCGGGGGCTGACGGTCTGAACGCGGGGGTCTGCGTGCCGGTTGAGCGCGGGTGGTCTGCGTGCCGGCGGAACGCGGGTGGTCTGCGTTCCGGCTGAACGCGGCTGGTCTGCGTGCCGGGAGGTCTGTGCATCGGCGGTCTGCGCGCCGCCGGGGGTGGCATGCGCGCGGGGTGACATGCGCGCGGGGCGGCGTGCGCGCAGGGTGGCGTGCGCGCGGGGTGGCGTGCGTGCCGGGGGCGATCAGGTGCCGCCCGGCCAAGCATGCGCCCCGGGATCCGGCCCGGGACACGCGACCCCGGACGCGCGGGCTCGGGCGCGCGGGCTCGGGCGCGTGGGCCCGGGCGGGCTACGCGCCGGGTATCCGCTCGCGCCCCCGCCTGCGCAGCAGGAACGCCGCTGCCACGCCCGCTATGAGGCCGATCAGGTGGCCCTGCCAGCTGATGCCTGTCTGGGTGGGGGCCAGGCCCGCGAGGATGGAGCCGCCCCAGATCGCGGCTATCAGCAGGCCGGCCAGGATGCCCAGCGGGCGGCGCTCGACGAAGCCGGTGACCAGGAGGTAGCCGAACAGGCCGAAGATCAGGCCCGAGGCGCCGGCCGTGTTGGTGCCGGACGGGGCGACCAGCCAGACGCCCAGCCCGTCGGCCACGATGATCAGCGCGCTGACGGCGAGGAACCGGCGGATCCCGCCGAGCGCGGCCAGGAAGCCGAGGACCAGCAACGGCACGGTGTTCGCCATGAGATGGCCGAAGCCGAAGTGGATGAACGACGCCGGGACGATGTCGACCAGGTCCGACGGGTCGCGCGGCACGATGCCGAAGCCGTCCAGCTCGTGGCCGGTGGCGACGTCGACGATCTCCAGCACCCAGAGCAGCGCCACCCAGGCCAGCATCAGTCTGGCCGCCGCCCACACCCGGCCCGTACGCCAACCGTCCGCGCCCGCGCCGGTGCGCCGTCCGACGCCCGCTCCAGGACGCGACCCGAAGCCTGATCCAGGACGTGATCCGAAGCCCGATCCGAAGTCCGACATGGCAACCCCCGAGGCTGATTCGTCACTTGATGCAACGCCCCGGACCCCTTGACCGGTTCCCACCCGGCCGGGCCGGATATTGCCACCCCGTCAAGGCGGATAGGCTCGGTCCCGTGAACCCAGCCAAGCCAGGAGAGACGCCCCGTACGCCTTGGATCGTGGGGGTGTCCGGAGCTTCCGGCACCCCATACGCCGCCGCCGTACTCCGTGCGCTCCTCACGGCCGGCGAGAGCGTCGACCTGGTGGTGTCCCGGGCCTCCCGGCTCACCCTGCTCGACGAGACGGGCATCTCCTTCCGGGACGGCCACTGGCAGGACGACCTGCGGGAATGGCTCTCCCGCGGAGCCGACGGCAAGCCGGACTCCTACACCGTGGACCTGACCGGGGTCCGGTACTGGAGCGCCGGGGACCTGGCGGCCGGGCCCTCCTCGGGCTCGTACCGCACCAAGGGCATGCTGATCGTGCCCGCGTCGACGGCGTCCGTCGCCGGTGTCGCCCTCGGCCTCTCCAAGGATCTGCTGCAACGCGCCGCGAGCGTCACCCTCAAGGAGGGCCGCCCGCTGGTCGTCGCCGTGCGTGAGACCCCGCTCGGCGGGCAGACCCTGCGCCACCTGGTCACCCTGGACGACGCGGGAGCCGCCGTCGTACCGACCTCGCCCGCCTTCTACGCGGGAGCCACGCACATCCAGGACCTGGTGGACTTCGTGGCCGGCCGGGTCCTCGACGCGGCGGGCGTCACCCACACGCTCTACCGCCGTTGGCACGGCGAACTCGGCGGCGGCTCCGGCACGGACTGACCCCGCCGCCGGACGCACACATACGCCGGATGCACACATACAGACGTATACGCACGTATCGACACGCACCCCCCTCATCCGTCAGACCTCTTCAGCGGAAGGCTTCGATCGCATGGACGCCGTGGACAGGCAGCTCATCCAGGCACTGAGGGAGAACGGCCGGGCCTCCTACGCGGAGCTGGGCCGCCTCGTCGGCCTGTCGGGCCCCAGCGTCACCGACCGGATCAACCGGCTGGAGGCGGCCGGTGTGATCACCGGCTACCGGGCCACCGTGGACTCCGCCTCGCTCGGACTCGGTGTCATCGCGCTGATCGGCATCTCGCTCTCCGACGCCGCCGACCACGAGGACGTGGCCCTCAGACTCAAGGAGCTCCAGGAGATCGAGGACTGCTGGTTCATCGCGGGTGACGACTCCTTCATGCTCAAGGTGCGCGCCACCGACGTGGACGGCCTGGAGAAGATCATCCGGCGGCTCAGCGGCACCAAGGGTGTCTCCCGGACCCGTACCACCATCGTGCTCTCCACCAAGTGGGAGAACCGGGTCGGGGAACTGCCCGAAGAGGTGTGAGCGGGGTGGGCGTACGGTGGGTTCGGAATTCTGAGAGAGGTGTGGGTATGGACGTCGGACTCAAGCGCGAGCTGGAGCAGAAGGTCCGTTCCGGTGAGCGGCTGACCCGCGAGGACGGCGTCGCGCTGTACGAGTCGGACGACCTGGCCTGGCTCGGCGGCCTCGCGCACGAGGTGCGGACCCGGAAGAACGGCGACGTGGTCCACTTCAACGTCAACCGCCACCTCAACATGACGAATGTGTGCACGGCGTCCTGCGCCTACTGCTCGTTCCAGCGCAAGCCGGGCGAGAAGGACGCGTACACGATGCGGATCGAGGAGGCGGTGAAGCTCGCGAAGGAGATGGAGTCGGAGCATCTCACCGAGCTGCACATCGTCAACGGTCTGCACCCGAACCTGCCGTGGCGCTATTACCCGCGCTCCCTGCGCGAGCTGAAGTCCGCCCTGCCGGACGTCTCGCTGAAGGCGTTCACGGCGACGGAGATCCACCACTTCGAGACCATCTCCGGGCTCAGCGCGTCCGAGATCCTGGACGAGCTGATCGACGCGGGTCTCGAGTCGCTCACCGGTGGTGGCGCGGAGATCTTCGACTGGGAGGTGAGGCAGCACATCGTCGACCACAACACCCACTGGGAGGACTGGTCGCGGATTCACCGTCTCGCCCACGAGAAGGGTCTGAAGACGCCGGCCACGATGTTGTACGGCCATATCGAGGAGCCGCGGCACCGGGTGGACCATGTGCTCCGCCTCCGTGAACTCCAGGACGAGACCGGCGGGTTCCAGGTCTTCATCCCGCTGCGGTACCAGCACGACTTCGTGGACGTGAAGGACGGCAAGGTCCGTAACCGGCTTCAGGCGCGGACGCAGATGGCTACGCCGATGGAGGCGCTGAAGACGTTCGCGGTGTCGCGGCTGCTGTTCGACAACGTGCCGCACGTGAAGGTGTTCTGGGTGATGCACGGGGTGCAGACGGCTCAACTGGCGTTGCAGCACGGGGCGGACGACATGGATGGGTCGGTCGTGGAGTACAAGATCACGCACGACGCGGACAACTACGGTACGCCGAGCAAGCTGACCCGTGAGGACCTGCTGGACCTGATCCGCGACGCCGGGTTCCGTCCCGTGGAGCGGAACACCCGCTACGACATCCTCCGCGAACACCCGGGCCCGGACGCGACGCTGAGGGAATCCCCCCAACCCATGCGCCTCTGACTCCGTCCGGGTGGGTGGCCGATCGCGCAGTTCCCCGCGCCCCTGGGGTGGATGCGGTCGGTTTCCGTCTGCGGCCGGGTGGGTGGCTGGTCGCGCAGTTCCCCGCGCCCCTGGGTGGGCGATGCCTCGGCTGGTTGTGAAGCGCCGACACCTTGCGAGACGCGGAACCTGTCCAACCTAAGGGGCGCGGGGAACTGCGCGACCAGCCCTCACGGACCCGCACCCGAAGTCGTACCCAGGGGCGCGGGGAACTGCGCGAACGGCCCCCACGGACCCGCACCCGAAGTCGTACCCCCAGGGGCGCGGGGAACTGCGCGAACAA
Source organism: Streptomyces sp. NPDC088387 (assembly GCF_044753385.1). Taxonomy (NCBI): domain Bacteria; kingdom Bacillati; phylum Actinomycetota; class Actinomycetes; order Kitasatosporales; family Streptomycetaceae; genus Streptomyces; species Streptomyces sp. NPDC088387. The sequence continues at coordinate 596,440 of NZ_JBIVNC010000004.1, read as the reverse complement.
CCCCCACGGACCCGCACCTGTCCCCGGCGTAATGGCTACAATTCCCCCGTGTCCCTTACCTTTACCCTGGACCCCCCGGTCGACCCCGCCCTGCGCGACGGGATCCTCGATCTGTGGGCGGACGTCACCAACGCCGGTGGAGCCGTCGGCCACGTCCCGCCGGTGACGCGAGAAGAGATACGCCCAGACCTGGTGGGCCAACTCGCCGCGATGGCAGACGGCACCAGACGCCTACTCGTGGGCCACGACGCCCAGGGCCAAGTCGCCGCCACCGCGTTCCTCGCCTTCAACTCCCACCGCCTGATGACCCACTGGCTCTGGCTGTACACGGTGATGGTCCACCCCCGCCACCAGGGCAAGGGCTACGGCCGAGACCTCCTCACCGCAGCCGAACAGGCCGCCCGCACTCTCGACGGCATCGAGGCGATCCGCCTCACCTGCCGAGGCGGCCTCGGCCTGGAACGCTTCTACGCCTCCTGCGGCTACAAGGAAGTCGGCCGCATCCCCGCCGCGATCCGCGTGGCCCCCGGCGACGACCGCGACGACGTCATCATGCTGCTGCCGCTGAACTGAGCACCCGGACACCCCCCTCCAAGATCGGACATCCGGCATGCTTCACTGGACGGTGTCCCTACGGAAGACTGGATTGAGATGCTCCGCTACACACTGATGCGCCTCGGGATCTTCGTGGGCTGCCTCGTGGTCGTCTGGGGCCTCGTCTACTCCGGCATCGCCCCGCGCGGCCTCGGCGACTCCAACGGCATGTGGATCGCGCTGCTCGCCCTGGTCCTCTCCGCACCGATCAGCTTCGTCGCGCTGCGCAAGGAGCGGGACCGCGCCTCGGTCGGGATCGTGACGAAGGTCGACCGGATGAAGGCCAACCTGGAGGCCAACCGCAGCCAGGAGGACGTCGCCGACGACGCCGCACGCGCGCAGGGCCAGACGTCGTAGCCCACACCCCGCTCGCACCTCAAGCGCCCCGCTTTCCCGGGGCGCTTTGCTTTATGCCGATCTTGGGCGTGGCCTACCTCTCAAACCCAGGCTTTGAGATCCCCAAAGCTTGAGTGTTACGGTCTGGACATGATGTCCGCAGCTACGTCCGCCATGCCTCCGAGCACTCCGCTCGTCGAGCGCCTGCACGTGGACCTCTGTCGCTGCGCCTCCGCGAGCTGTCCGAGCTGTCCGAGCCGTCTGAGCTGTCGACTCTGACGTTCCCGCGGTCCCGTATCTCCGCGTCTCCCCGCATCAGTTCGCCGCGCCGGCCCTTCGGATAACTCCCGGCGCCGGTTTCCCCGTCCCCCGCGTATCCGCGCATCCCTGATGGAGCATGTCCGTGTCCGTGCGCACAAATCACCTCAAGCTGCCCTTCTGGGCGCAGATACTCGTCGGCCTCGTGCTCGGCGTCGTACTCGGCTGGCTCGCCAGAACCGGTGACGTGTCGTGGCTCGTCACCACGCTGGAGAAGATCGGCGACATCTTCATCGGCCTGCTGAAGCTGGCCGTCGCCCCGCTCGTCTTCTTCGCGATCCTGGTCTCGATCACCAACCTGCGGAAGGTCAACAACGCGGCCCGCCTGGCCTCCCGCACCCTCCTCTGGTTCATGATCACCTCGCTGATCGCGGTGGCCATCGGCATCACGATCGGCCTGGTCACCAACCCCGGCGCCGGTACCGGCCTCACCCCCGAGGACGGCGCCAAGCCGCAGACCACCGGCTCCTGGATCGACTTCCTGACCGGCATCGTGCCGACCGACGTCATCACGCCGTTCACCGAACTCAACGTGCTCCAGATCGTGTTCATGGCCGCCGTCGCCGGCATCGCCGCGCTCCAGCTCGGCGAGAAGGCCCAGCCGATCCTCACCCTGAGCGAGTCCGTCCTCGAACTCCTCCAGAAGGCCCTGTGGTGGGTCATCCGGCTGGCCCCGCTCGGCACGGTCGGCCTGATCGGCAACGCCATCGCCACCTACGGCTGGGACCTGCTCGGCAAGTACGCCACGTTCACCGCGGACATCTACGTCGGCTGCGCGATCGTCCTGTTCGTGGTCTACCCGGTGCTGCTCGCGACCGTCGCCAAGCTCAACCCGCTCCAGTTCTTCAAGGGCGCCTGGCCCGCGCTCCAGCTGGCCTTCGTCTCCCGCTCCTCGGTCGGCACCATGCCGCTGACCCAGAAGGTCACCGAACGGCTCGGTGTGCCCAAGGAGTACGCGTCCTTCGCGGTGCCGTTCGGTGCGACGACGAAGATGGACGGCTGCGCCGCGATCTACCCGGCGATCGCCGCGATCTTCGTGGCGCAGATCTTCGACATCCAACTGGGCGTCGGCGACTACCTGCTGATCGCGTTCGTCTCGGTCGTCGGCTCCGCCGCCACGGCCGGCCTCACCGGCGCGACGGTCATGCTGACGCTGACCCTGTCCACGCTGGGCCTGCCCATGGAGGGCGTCGGCCTGCTCCTCGCCATCGACCCGATCCTCGACATGATGCGCACCGCCACCAACGTGGCCGGCCAGATCGTCGCCCCGGTCATCGTCGCCGCCCGCGAGAAGATCCTCGACCGTGACGCGTACGACCACGCGCTCAGCTCCCCGATCGACGACCAGCGTGACGAGCCCCGTGACAAGGCCCGCCCGGTTCCCGTCCCCGCCTGACACCTTCCGCCCCGAAGGTGATCCCGGGCCCCCGTTCCTCGACGGAACGGGGGCCCGGATCGTTGGCAGGCCGGATCCGGACCGTACGTCCTTGATTGCGATTGCCAATCGGAATGGTCCGTACCTAGCTATTGACGGTCCTTCGTCCCACCCCTTAGATCGGGAGGCGTCCCTTCAATCCCCCCACACAGCCGGTGTCCCGTGCGACGGGGCGCCGCACGGAAGGGAGACTCGTGACGTCTTCACGATTTCTCCGCAGGTGTTTGCTGGCAGCGCTGTCCGTCACCATGGTCGGCTCGGCCGCGGTCGCCGTCCCCCCATCCGCGCAGGCCGAGACGGCCGGCGCGCAGGCGGTGACGTTCTCCGACTACTTCGACGGGGCGGCCGGTTCGGCGGTCAACGGCTCGAAGTGGCAGATCGAGACCGGCGACAACGTCAACAACCATGAGCGCCAGATGTACACGGCCGGCAACGCCAACGCCGCGCTCAACGGGCAGGGCCAGCTGGTGATCACGGCCCGCCGGGAGAACCCGGCGAACTACCAGTGCTGGTACGGCCGGTGCGAGTACACCTCGGCCCGGCTGAACACCGCCGGGAAGTTCACCGCGCAGTACGGGCACGTCGAGGCGCGGATGAAGATACCGCGCGGCCAGGGCATGTGGCCCGCGTTCTGGATGCTCGGCAACGACCTCGGCCAGGTCGGCTGGCCCGCCTCCGGCGAGATCGACATCATGGAGAACGTCGGCTTCGAGCCCTCCACCGTCCACGGTACGATCCACGGCCCCAACTACTCGGGATCCGGCGGCATCGGCGCGGGCTACACCCTGCCGGGCGGGCAGGCCTTCGCCGACGCGTTCCACACCTTCGCCGTCGACTGGTCGCCCAACCAGATCACCTGGTCCGTGGACGGCAACGTCTACCAGACCCGCACCCCCGCCGACCTCGGCGGCCGCCAGTGGGTCTTCAACAAGCCCTTCTTCATCATCCTCAACCTCGCGGTCGGCGGCTACTGGCCCGGCGACCCCAACAGCTCCACGGTCTTCCCCCAACAACTAGTGGTAGACCACGTCACAGTCACCACAAGCTAGCCCCCCACCCCTCAACCCCGGCTGCGCCGCCATCCGACGGCGGGACGGGCGGCGCAGCCGCCGTCCCGCCAGGGGCGCGGGGAACTGCGCGATCGGCCCCCACCGGACCCGCACCCGACCCCCACCCCAAGTCCCCCCGCTCCCACCAGGTTCAGCCGGTCAAGGCGGAACGTAGGGTAAGACGTATGGGTGCCGTGAAGACCAAGCGGATGCCGCGCGCCGTCCGTGAGCAGCAGATGCTGGACGCCGCCGTGCAGATCTTCGGGCAGCGTGGATACATGGCCGCGTCGATGGACGACATAGCCGAACTGGCCGGAGTCTCCAAGCCGTTGGTCTACCTCTACCTCAACTCGAAGGAAGAGCTCTTCACCGCCTGCATCCGCCGCGAGGCCACCGCACTCACCGAGGCGGTCGTGGCCGCAGCCCGCACCGACCTGCCCGCCGACCGGCAACTCTGGGAAGGGCTGCTGGCGTTCTTCACCCACACCGCCCGCAACCCCGACGGCTGGGCCGTACTGCACCTCCAGGCCCGCACGCACGGCGAGGCCTTCCGCGAAGAGATCACCTCGCTCCGCGCCGAGATCGTGGCGTTCGTGACGGAGCTGATAGCCGTCGCCGCACGTGACGCCCACCCCGACCCCGACCTCGTCGACCGCGAGGTCGCCGGCCTCGCGGAGGCCCTCGTCGGCGCCGCCGAGGCCCTCGCCGCCTGGGCCAACGACACCCCCGGCGTCACGGCCCGCCAGGCCGCCGGCACCCTGATGAACTTCGCCTGGACCGGCCTCGGCGACCTCATGGCGGGCCGCTCCTGGTCACCCCCGCCCGCCTGACGGGGCCCTCCTCCCCAACCCCCGTCCAGGTGCCCCACGTATCGCTCCCGGTCACCGCCTCCCGCCCGGCGCGACCCCCTCCACACTCCCGGCCAGGTGCAGTTTCCCGTCCCTGCCGCGCAGTTCGAACCGGTCGCCCTCCGCCGCGTACTCCACCACCCCCGGCAGCAGCACCGGCGCCCTGAACTCCGCCCGTACCCGCACCGCGTCGGGTGTGCCGTGCGCCGCGAGCGCCCGGGCCACCGTCCACATGCCGTGCGCGATCGCCCGCGGGAAGCCGAACAGCCGGGCGGTGAGCGGGTGGAGGTGGATGGGGTTGTGGTCGCCGGAGACGGTCGCGTACCGACGGCCCACGTCCCCGGCCAGCTGCCACTCCGCCCGGGCGGGCAGCACGGGGCGCGCATCCGGCGCTTCCCCTCGCGCCGCCGCCGTCCCCGTCCGGTGCCGCGCCAGGAACGTACTCACCGATTCCCATACAACGGCCCCGCCCTCCCGCAGCTCCGTCACCACCCGCGCCTCCGTCCCCCGCCGGTGCGGGGACAACCCCGCGACCCGCACGGCGAGTTCGTAGCGCGCGTCGAGGCGGAGCGGGGTGTGCCGGGTGATGTCGATCGACGTGTGGACCAGGCCGAGGAGCGGGAGCGGGAAGCGGCGGTCGCTCATCAGACGGAGGGCCGCCGGGAAACCGAGGACATGCGGATACGTGACCGGCAGGGCGTCCGCGCCGGTCGGGAAGCCGCACACCCGCTCGTACGCGGTCAGGTGTGAGAGGTCGAGGCGGGGGAGGGGCAGGACCAGCCGGGTGCGGGGGAAGGCGGCGTCGGGGCGGGGGCGTTTGAAGGGGGAGAGGAGCGCGCCCCGGGCGAGCAGCGGAGGCAGGGCGGGAGCGGCGGGCAGCACGGTCGTCGTGGGGCCGGCGGAATCCGTCACGCGGTCGACCATCAACGACTCCCCACCTCGGTGACCTGCAAACATGACACTGACTCAGGAGTAATGTTACCGCAGGTAACGAGCCGGCGCGCAAGAGTGCCCGGCTGCACACGCCCACCCCGGGACCGGCTCCGGAAAACCCCCGAACCCGCACGAACTCCCCACGACCCAGCCGTACGATCACGTGTTGCCCGGCGAGGCGGCCGAACCACGGCCCAGGCGCTGAACGCCTCCGTACGCCCGGCGCGTACCTCATGCAGAAGAGCAGTGCACGGCTGCGCAAGGCCCCAGGAGCTGCCATGACCATCTCGTACTCGTCCTCGTCCGCCCCGCTGCCCGCGAACTCCACGGCCGCGTCGGCGTCGTCGGCGTCCTCGGCGTCGTCCCTGGAGTACGACCCGGACGGCGGGCCGGTGCTCGTGGAGCCGGAGATCCGGCGGCTGGACGGCGAGGTGCGCGAGGTGGCCGTACCGCCGCTGGTGCCGCCCGTCTCGCACGGGTCGCTGGCCGACGTGCCGTTCCAGAACGCGGAGGTCTCGCCGGGGCATCCGATCCTCAGCCGCCGCGCGCCGGACGGCACCTGGACCGACGTCACGGCGGCCGAGTTCGCCGCGCAGGTGCGGGACGTGGCGAAGGGGCTGATCGCGGAGGGGCTGGTCCCGGGGGACCGGATCGCGATCATGTCCCGGACGTCGTACGAGTGGACCCTGCTGGACTTCGCCGCCTGGGCCGCCGGCCTGGTGACCGTGCCGGTGTATCCGACCTCCTCCGTCTTCCAGACCCGCTGGATCCTCCAGGACTCCGGTACGGTCGCGATGCTCACCGAGACCGCCGAGCAGGCCGCCGCGATGGGCCCCGAACTCGGGCATCTGCCGGACCTGCGCCACCTGTGGACCATCGACAAGGGGCATGTGGACCGCCTCGCGGAGGTGGGGCGTTCGCTGCCGGACTCCGAGGTCGGCGTACGGCGCGGGGTACTGGGCCCCGACACGCTCGCGACGATCGTCTACACCTCCGGCACCACCGGCCGCCCCCGCGGCTGCGCCCTCACCCACGGCAACTTCCTCGCCGAGGTCGACAACGCGATCGAACTCCTCTACCCGGTCTTCCGGGCGAAGACCAACGAGGAGCCGTCGACCCTGCTCTTCCTGCCGCTGTCCCACATCTTCGGCCGCATGGTGGCGGTGGCGTGCGTCCGCGCGCGCGTACGGCTCGGCCACGCGCCCAGCCTCAAGGCCGCGGACCTGATCGCCGACCTGGCCACGTTCCGGCCGACGTTCCTGCTGGCCATCCCGTACATGCTGGAGAAGATCTACAACAGCGCCCGCGCGAGCGCCGAACGCAAGGGCAGGGCAAGCACCTTCGACCGCGCGGCGAGCGTCGCCAAGCGCTACGGCGAGGCCCAGGAGGCGGCCCTGAGCGGCGCCGGACACGGCCCCGGCCGCGGCCTGCGGGCCGCCCGCGCGATGTACGACCCGCTCGTCTACCGCAAGCTCCGCAACGCGCTCGGCGGCCGGGTCCGCCAGCTGATCTGTGGCGGCTCACCGCTCAGCCGGGACATCGCCGCGTTCTACGCGGGCGCGGGCATGCAGATATACGAGGGCTACGGCCTCACCGAGACGACCGGCGCCTCCACGGTCACCCCACCGCTCAAACCCCGGATCGGCACGGTCGGCTGGCCGCTGCCCGGCACCCGCGTCCGGATCGCCGCCGACGGCGAGATCCTGCTCTCCGGCGGCCAGGTCTTCCGCGGCTACTGGGACCCGGCCGCGGGCGGTGTGGTCCCGGCGAGCCCGGACGGCTGGTTCCCCACGGGCGACATCGGCCGTCTGGACGACGAGGGCTATCTCAGCATCACCGGCAGGAAGAAGGAGATCCTGATGACCGCGGGCGGCAAGAACGTCGCCCCCGCGCCCATGGAGCACTTCCTGTGCACCCACCCCCTGATCTCCCAGTGCCTGGTCCTCGGCGACCGCCGCCCCTACATCACCGCGCTGATCACCCTGGACCCGGACGGCATCACCCACTGGCGGCAGATGAACGGCAAGCACCCGGTGCCGCCGGAACTCCTGGTCACCGACACGGAGTTGCTGGCCGTGCTGCAACGCGCGGTCGACGAGGGCAACCGGCTGGTCTCGCGCCCCGAGTCCATCCGCCGCTTCACCGTCCTGCCGGCCGACTTCACGGAGTCGTCGGGCCATGTCACCCCGTCGATGAAGCTCCGTCGCGAGGAGATTCTGCGGGACTTCTCGGACGTGGTGGAGGCGATGTACGAGGGGTAGGGCCGACGGCCGCCTCAGGAGCGGAACGTCGTGGCGTCGTTCGCGCAGTGACCCGAGGCGAGGAACGCCGCCCAGGCAGTCGGGGCGAGAGTGACGTGGCCTCCGGCGGGGTTCTTGGAGTCACGGAGGTGGATGGCGTGGGGGGAGGTGGCGACCTCCACGCATTCGCCGCCCTCGCCGCCGCTGTACGAGGACTTGTGCCAGGTGTACGCGGCTTCCACGCATTCGCCGCCCTCGCCACTGCTGTAGCTGGACTTAAACCAGTTGAGCTGCTCGTGGGTCATAGCTCCTCCAGCTTCTGCTCGATCAACTTCCGGGACTCTGACGGAGAGAGTGCCATCGCCCGCATGATCCCATAACGGTCAACGATCTTGCGTACCTCTTCCGGATCGGTGATCAACCGTGGATGCCCTTGCGCTTCCGTGTATGCCACCGGTCCGTGTCCCTTGGGCGTCAGCAGGTTGAACGCACTGTCCAGGTTGGGATGTTCCTCCATCCAGGTCGGCATCACCTGAATCTCGACGTTCTGCATCTGTCCGACTTGCAGCAGGCGCCGAAGCTGATCCCCGTGCACCCGCCGACCACCGATCGGCCGGTCCAGCAGGACCTCTTCGAGGACGTAGCTCACGATCGGCGCGGGGGTGCGCTCAAAGATCTGCTGCCGGGAGAGCCGGTCTGCGACGCGCCTCTCGATCGTCTCCTCGTCGAGGAACGGTCGACGCTTCCCGAATACGGCCCGCGCGTGATCCTCGGTCTGCAACAGGCCGGGCACGCTGTGGTTGGCGTAGAAGTGCAGCTCAACCGCCTCCGCCTCCAACCCCGCATAACTCCGGTACCACTCCGGATGCCGTGTCCGGACCTTCGTCATCGCCTCCCTGACCTCCGGGATCACCTCCCGCAACAGGCCTCCGGCATCCAGGAGTTCGTCCGCCTTCTCCAGCACCTCGGGCCGAAGATTGCGTACGCCGCGCTCCATCGCCGAGATGGCGTCAGGGCCGTAGCCCACCAGTTGCCCGAACTCCTTCTGCGTCAGCCCTTTGCGCTCGCGCAACAGCTTGAGCATCTTGCCCAGCGCTGTGAAGAGCCCTGTTGTGCCCTCTGCCTCCGCCGGTGTCTCCATCCGCCCCGTGCCTCTCGTCCGACATCCCGTACAGGGAACACAGCGAACCCGTACGACTACCGACCGTCGCCAAGTCGCCCCTGGTCAGGGTAAGTACAAGCGGCCACGCTCAGTGACGTGAACGGCGAAATCTCCACCCCCACCCAGGAACTCACCCAGCGCCTCAGTGCCACCCCGAGGGGCGCCCGGCTCGCCCGGCGTCTTGTGGCGCAGCAGTTGGCGGACTGGGGCTACCCGCACGAGAGCGAGGTGAACGACACGGCTCAGCACGTGGTGGCCGAGCTGGCGGCGAACGCGGTCACGCATGGCCGGGTCCCGGGCCGGGACTTCGAACTGCGTGTCGCGCTCGCCGCAGAAGGCACACTGCGTATCGAAGTGAGTGACCCGAGAGGTGACCGCCCGTTGCGGTTTGTGACCGAACCGGACGGCGAGTCGGGCCGTGGCCTGATCCTCGTCACGCTGCTGTGCGTGGCGTGGGGGGTCGCAGAGCGGCAGGTCGGCAAGACGGTGTGGGCGGAGGTGTCACTCAAGGAACGCGGCTGAGAGGGTCGGCTCCCACCGGGCCCTCCCTGCGGGTTACGCGTCGAAGATCTTGAAGGTCTCGATGTTGTCGTTGGCCCGGTCGCCCACGTAGGACGTGGCGTAGCCGTAGTAGTAGAGGACGCCCGAGCCGTTGTTGAGGACGGCCTGCTGGCCGTCGCAGTTGTTGTACGTCCGGAACGACGAGATCGAGGTGCGCCACAGGCCGGTGTTCAGCACGTAGCCCGCGGAGTCGCAGGGTCCGAAGTTGCCGTACAGGTCGTTCCAGCCGCCGCCGAAGTTGGCGTTGTCGTACCAGGTCATGAGCAGGGTCGAGGCGCTCTGCCGTACCGCTGCCGCCGCCGAGGCACGGGAGTCGGCGCAGACCCGGTTCTTCACCCGGGAGACCTTCTCGCCCGCCTTCACCGGCTCGACCACCGTGGCGCAGTACTTGCCCTCCGACGCCTTCGGGGTCTCCGCGGCCGACACGGTCGGCGCCAGTCCGACGAGACCGACGAACGAGGCGGCCACGGCGAGGGTGGCGGCGGTACGGGTGCGCAGTTGCATAACGTTTCCTTGTGGCTGGGGGATGGTGGCGCACGAAGGCTAGGTCGGCGCGGCCCTGACCGGTACTGGAAGTTTCCGGAGGGCCGTCGTCAGGGCCGCCGCGCGATCAGGTACGCCTGCGGTGTCGACTCGCCCTCTTCCTCCTCCGCCGCCCGGACCGTCCGGGAGCGCATCTCGAACCCGGCCCCCTCCAGCAGCGCGGCGATCTGCTCGGGCCGGCGGCGCTGGAAGTCGATGGAGACGGGCCGGCCCCACGCCTCGTCGTAGTGCCGGGGTACGTCCCCCACCTGGAAAGCGATGAACAGATGCCCTCCGGGACGCAGGACGCGGTGGAACTCCCCGAACAGCTCGGGCAGTTGATCCACCGGTGTGTGGATGGACGAGTACCGCGAGACGACCCCCGCCAGCGTGCCGTCCGGGATCCCCGTCGCCAGCATCGAGCCGCGCTCGAACCGCAGCCCCGGGTTCTCCCGCCGTGCCACGGCCAGCATCGACTCCGAGAGGTCAAGCCCGAACACCTTCAGGCCCAGCCCGGCCAGATGTCCCGTCACCCGCCCCGGCCCGCACCCCAGGTCCGCCACCTCCCCGTCCGTGCCCACGAGTTCCGCGAACCCGGTCAGCAGCGCCCGCTCCATCGGCCGGACCAGATCCTCACGGAACTGCTCCGCGTAGTCCTCGGCCACGGCGTCGTAGAAGACCCTCGTCAGAGTCTCGTTGTCGGTCATGGACGGCGACCCTAACGGCCCCCACTGACAACGGGTCCGCCGGCCGGGATCCGCCGGCCGGGATCCCTCGGCGGGGGCCTCAGCCCACGCCCGCCAGCCGCAGCGCCGCCGTGACCCCCGCCGCCCCCAGCACCACCACCACGAACGGTGCGCCCCGCCATGCCAGTACGCCGCCCGTCAGCACCCCCGCCGGACGCGCCCACCCCGCGAAGCCGCCGTCCTCGGTGAGCGCGCCCGTCGCCAGCAGGGCCACCAGCAGCACCACCGCACCGGCGGAGAGCAGCTCCCGTACCCGGGACGGCAGTTCGACCCGCCCGTGCAGCGCGGGCCCCACCAGCCGGAAGGCGTACGTGCCCACCGCGAGGGCCAGGATCATCGCCACCGTCGCGCTCATGCCGCCGCCACCTCCTCGTCCTCCTTCTCCTCCTTCTCCTCGTTCTCTTCCTTCTCCTCCTTCTTCCGGCCGCGTCCGTGGACCGCGAGGCCCGCCAGGGCCAGCAGTACCGGCAGTCCGGCCGGGACGAGCGGAGCCGCCGCGAGGGCCAGTGCGGCCCCGAGCAGCGCGGCCCGCCGGACGGGCGCGTCCTTGCGCAGGATCGGCATGACCAGCGCGACCAGCACCGCGGGGAACGCCGCGTCGAGGCCGAAGCGCGCGGTGTCGCCGAGCGCGCCGCCCGCCAGGGCCCCCGCGAGCACGGTGATGTTCCAGACGGCGAACAGGCCGACGCCGGAGATCCAGAACGCGGCCCGGCGACGCGCCGGATCCTCCTGCGCCAGCGCGAACGCGACCGTCTCGTCGGTCACCAGATGCGCCCCAAGGAGCCGCGCCACCCGGCCCCGCCCGAGGATGTCGGCGACGGCGAGACCGAAGGCGACGGTCCGGGTGTTCAGGAGCAGGCCGGTCGCCGCCGCGGCCACCGGACCACCGCCCGCCAGCAGCACGCCGACCGCGCTGAACTGCGCCGAGCCCGCGTACACGAACAGCGACATCACCACCGGCACCCAGACCGGCAGACCGCCCGCCACGGAGATCGCCCCGAAGGACAGCCCGACGACTCCGCTCGCCACCCACAGGAGGGAGGCGTCACGGACAAGAGCGGGGGTCCGTGGTGTTCGGGGAGTTCGTGGTGTTCGGAGCAGCGAACGCATGTTCACTAGAATGAACAGAAGTAAGACTGTTCGTCAAGGCGAACGATCGGACCGACACAGCGAACGGAGTGTTCACGGTGGATGCCGGTACCAGCGGCCCGACCCCGCCCCGCCCACCCCTCGACTGGATCGCGGGCGCCCTGCGCCGCGAGCGCACCCGCGTCGGACTCTCGCTGTCCGAGCTGGCGAAACGGGCCGGGATCGCCAAGTCCACGCTGTCCCAGCTGGAGGCGGCGAGCGGGAATCCGAGCGTCGAGACGCTCTGGGCACTGGCCGTGGCGCTCGGCGTGCCGTTCAGCGTGCTGGTGGAACCGCCGATTCCGCAGGTGCAGGTGATCCGGTCGGGTGAGGGGCCCGCCGTCCGCTCGGAACAGGCGGGCTATGCGGCGACCCTGCTCTCGGCGAGCCCGACCGGTGCCCGGCGCGATCTCTACGACATCCGGCTGGAGCCCGGCGGCGTACGGGATTCGGAACCGCATATTCCGGGGACCGTGGAACACCTGGTCGTCGCCGCCGGACGGGTGAAAGCCGGTCCGCACGGAGCCCAGGAGGAACTCCGGGCCGGCGACTACATGAGCTACCGGGGCGACGTGGCCCATTCGTACGAGGCGCTGGAGCCCGGCACGAAGTTCGTGCTGATCATGCAGCACGTTTGAGAGCAGGGCCCGCTTGAATTCGCGGAGAATTCATCTCACGCGGCGGGTGCCGGGAAAGGGCAGGAGCCCCGTCGCCTTGCGGCGCGGGGCTCCTTGGGTACTGCACTCGATCCTTGATCCGAGGGGATCAGACCGGGGTGACGTTCTCCGCCTGCGGGCCCTTCGGGCCCTGGGTGACGTCGAAGGACACCTGCTGGTTCTCCTCAAGGGACCGGAATCCGGTCGCGTTGATCGCGGAGTAGTGGACGAAGACGTCGGGGCCGCCGCCTTCCTGGGCGATGAAACCAAAGCCCTTTTCGGCGTTGAACCACTTCACGGTTCCGGTAGCCATAAGCCCTCCTTGGGCCCAAAGGGTTGCCCTGCTCCAGAACCAGCAAGTGTGAAGACAAGATTCTGCACATTCGCATATGTCTAGGAACGACGAGAGCCCGCGGTCACATGCTCCGCAGGCTCTGTACTGCAAGGGAAACCAAACTGCAACTTGCGGGCGAGCCTAGCACGCAGGCAGGGGAATGCAATAGAGGTCAAGATCACGTCACCCGGACGTTTGAAGGACCGGGACGGTGATGACGACCGTCCCGGGAAGCGCGGTCGGCGGAGTGGACGCGTCCGACGGCGGGGGTGGGCTCCGTACCGTACCCCACAGGGTCTAGCCTCGCGATGTGGACAATTCCCGCACCCGGCCGCGTGTCGGCCACATCCAGTTCCTCAACTGCCTGCCCCTGTACTGGGGGCTCGCCCGGACCGGCACCCTCCTCGACTTCGAGCTCACGAAGGACACCCCGGAGAAGCTCAGCGAGGGACTGGTGCGCGGTGATCTCGACATCGGTCCCGTCACCCTCGTCGAGTTCCTGAAGAACGCCGACGACCTGGTCGCCTTCCCCGACATCGCGGTCGGCTGCGACGGACCCGTCATGTCCTGCGTGATCGTCTCCCAGGCCCCGCTGGACCGGCTGGACGGCGCCCGCGTCGCCCTCGGCTCCACCTCGCGCACCTCGGTGCGGCTGGCCCAGCTGCTGCTGGCGGAACGGTTCGGCGTCCGGCCCGACTACTACACGTGCCCGCCCGACCTCAGCCTGATGATGCAGGAGGCCGACGCCGCCGTACTGATCGGCGACGCGGCGCTGCGCGCCAACCTGGTCGACGGGCCCCGGTTCGGGCTCCAGGTGCACGACCTCGGCACGCTCTGGAAGGAGTGGACCGGGCTGCCGTTCGTCTTCGCCGTCTGGGCCGCCCGGCGCGACTACCTCGCCCGCGAGCCGGTCATCACCCGCAAGGTCCACGAGGCGTTCCTGGAGTCCCGCAACCTCTCTCTTGAGGAGGTCGGCAAGGTCGCCGAGCAGGCCGCCCGCTGGGAGGACTTCGACGAGCGGGTCCTGGAGCAGTACTTCACCACCCTGGACTTCCGCTTCGGCGCCCCGCAGCTCGCGGCCGTCGAGGAGTTCGCCCGCCGCGTCGGCCCGACGACCGGCTTTCCGGCGGACGTGAAGGTGGAGCTGCTGAAGCCGTAGCGGCGCTTCCCGCCAGCCCGTGGTGGCGCCCGCTTTGGCGGTTGTGGCGCCTGCCGCAGTCACGGCGGGCCCGTGCTTATACGCTTCCGGGCAGCAGGCCAGGCGTACGGGGCACGGGGCAGACAGGGGGAGAGGCCGCGATGCAGCCGCTCGGAGCCGATGAACCTACCGTTGTGGGGCCCTACCGGCTGCTCGGCCGGCTGGGGGCCGGCGGGATGGGCCGGGTCTACCTCGGCCGCAGCGCGGGCGGCCGCACGGTCGCCGTCAAGATCGTCCACCCGCACTTCGCGTACGACGAGGAGTTCCGCACCCGCTTCCGCCGCGAGGTCGACGCCGCGCGCCGGGTCGGCGGCGCGTGGACCGCGCCCGTCCTGGACGCCGACCCCGACGCCGCCGTGCCCTGGGTCGCCACCGCGTACGTGGCCGGACCCTCCCTGACCGCCGCCGTCGCCGAGGGCGGCCCACTGCCCGCCCACTCGGTACGCGCCCTCGGCGCCGGCCTCGCCGAGGCGCTGGCCGCCGTCCACGAACTGGGCCTGGTCCACCGCGACGTCAAACCCTCCAACGTGCTGCTGACCCTCGACGGCCCGCTCCTCATCGACTTCGGTATCGCCCGCGCCACCGAGGGCACCGCCTCCCTCACCTCCACCGGCGTCTCCGTCGGCTCACCGGGCTACATGTCGCCGGAACAGATCCTCGGCAAGGGCATCTCCGGCGCCGCCGACGTCTTCTCCCTGGGCGCGGTACTGGCGTACGCCGCGACCGGTCAGCCGCCCTTCCCCGGGGACTCCTCGGCCGCGCTGCTCTACAAGGTCGTGCACGAGGAGCCGCGCCTCGACGGGCTGGAGGCGCTCGACGGCGGCCTGCGCGAACTGGTCGCCGACTGCCTCGCCAAGGAACCGTCCGCGCGGCCCGCGCCCGCCGAGATCTCCGGGCGGCTGGCACCCGAGGGCGCGGCCCGCCTCGTCGCGGGCGGCTGGCTGCCGGGGCCGCTGGTGGAGCGGGTCAGCCGGAGCGCGGTGCAACTGCTCAACCTGGAGGCCGTGGACACGTCCCCGTCGGGACCGGTCGGCTTCAGCAGCCCGGCGGTGGGGGTGGGCGCGGGCGCGCAGGGGACACAGGGGACGTTCGGGCCGCCGCCGGTGATGACGCCCGGCGGCACGGACGGGTCGGGGCCGTACGGCTCGGGCTCGCAGGTCCCGTACGCGTCCGATCCCCGTATGGCGAGTTCACCGTCCGTGGCGGGCACGGGCACGGGGGCGAGTACGGGCATGGGTACGGGCGGTGGTGTGCCGGAGCCGCGGGACGCGACCCCCGCTCCCGGCAGGCTCTCCGTCTCCGTGGCGGCCACCTCCACCACCGGGGACGGCGGGCGCGGACGGCGGATGAGCTGCACGGTGGCCCTCGCGGTCGCCGGGGCGCTGGCGGCGGTGACGGTCGGGTCGGTCTTCGTCCTCGACCTGCTGCCGGGCGAGAAGAAGGAGAGCGCGGGTTCCGACTCGGGGGCCGATTCCGGGTCCGACCCCGCGAAGACGCCGTCGGCGACGGCGTCTTCGAGCGAGGAGAGCGGCCCGGGTGTTGTGCCCGCGCGGTATCTCGGCGCGTGGGAGGGGCAGGGGACGGCGAGTGGCGGCCTCGTCCCGATGGGCACCTTCCGCGTCACGGTGGAGCAGACGAAGATCGGCGGCAGTCTCGGCGAGGTGCTCAACACCGACCCCATCGGCGGCGAGTGCGTCGATGAACTCACCCTGGAGAAGGTCGAGGAGAACCGGCTGATCGCCAAGGGCAGGGGGGCCAAGGGCAACCCGGCGACGTGTGCGAAGGAGGAGCACACGGTCTGGCTCACACCGACCGGCGACGACGTCACCTACGAGTCCGACAGTCAGGCCTCCGGCAGTCCGACGGCCCGACTGACGAAGGTCGAGTAGCCGGCGCCATGGTGACCGTCGTCGTCGCCGTGCTCTGGGGCGCGCTCGCCGGGGCGCTGCTGCCGCGCGCGGCGTACCGGCTCTCCGTACCGCCGGAGGAGCCGTGGCGGGACCGGTGCCCCGAGGGCCATCCCTTGGGCGGCCTGCTCGGCCGGGCCCGCTGCCCGGAGTGTGCGCGGGCCTATGGCCCCGGCCCTGTGGTGCCCGCCCTCCTCACCGCGCTGCTGTGCGCGGGCCTCGCCCTGGCGACCGGACCCCGCCCCGAGCTGGTCGTCTGGCTGGCGGCCGGGCCCGTCGGGGTACTGCTCGCGATCGTCGACGTACGGGTGCAGCGCCTGCCGGACGTCCTCACCCTGCCGCTCGCGGCCGTCGTCCCGGCCCTGCTCGGCGTCGCCGCGCTGCTCCCGGACCACGCGGGCCACTGGCCGACGGCCCTGCTAGCCGCCCTCGCGCTGGGCGCCGGCTACCTCGTCCTGCACGAGATCAACCCCGGCGGCATGGGCTTCGGCGACGTGAAGCTGGCGCTCGGCGCGGGGGCGGCACTGGGCTGGTACGGCTGGCGGACGGTACTGCTCGGCACGTTCGTCGCGTTCGTGTGCGGCGCGGTGTACGGGGGAGTGCTGGCCGTCGTACGGCGGACGGGGCGCGGGACGGCCGTACCGTTCGGGCCGTTTCTGCTCGCGGGGGCGTACGCCGGGGTGGTGTTGGAGGCCGCGGCGGTCTGACGGGCGGCGGGCGGCCGGGGCGGCGGATGCGGGTCCGGGTGGGCGGACGGGGGTCCGGCGTGTGGGCCCCGGGCTGGCCGGAAGGCGGGGAAACGGCTGGCGTAGGGTGGTGGAGTCCGTCCAGACCTGGGACAAAGTCCCGACCCTTGACGAAAGGGACGCTTCGGTGACCGAGAAGGCCGACCTTCAGTCCGTGCTCGACCGTGCCGCCGAAGGTGGGCGGATCACCCCCGAAGAGGCCCTCACCCTCTACCGCGACGCCCCGCTGCACGCGCTCGGCGCGGCCGCCGACACTGTACGCCGCCGCCGCTACGCCGGTGTCGAGCACATCGCGACGTACATCATCGAGCGGAACATCAACTACACGAACGTCTGTGTGACGGCGTGCAAGTTCTGCGCCTTCTACGCCCCGCCGAAGGCCAAGGACAAGGGCTGGACGCGCGATCTGGACGACATCCTGCGCCGCTGCGCGGAGACCGTCGAACTGGGCGGCACGCAGATCATGTTCCAGGGTGGCCACCACCCGGACTACGGCGTGGAGTACTACGAGAAGCACTTCGCGGCCATCAAGAAGGACTTCCCGCAGCTCGTCATCCACAGCCTGGGGGCGAGCGAGGTCGAGCACATGGCGCGGATCAGCAAGGTCTCCGTGGAGGAGGCGATCCGGCGGATCAACGCGGCCGGGCTCGACTCCTTCGCCGGCGCCGGCGCCGAACTGCTCCCCGAGCGCCCGCGCAAGGCCATCGCTCCGCTGAAGGAGAGCGGCGAGCGCTGGCTGGAGATCATGGAGACCGCCCACAACCTGGGCGTCGAGTCCACGTCGACGATGCTCATGGGCACGGGCGAGACCAACGCCGAGCGCATCGAGCACCTGCGGATGATCCGTGACGTACAGGACCGCACGGGTGGCTTCCGCGCCTTCATCCCGTACCTCTACCAGCCGCAGAACAACCATCTGAAGGGCCGCACCCAGGCCACGATCTTCGAGTACCTGCGGATGATCGCCATCGCCCGGCTCTTCTTCGACAACGTCGCCCACATCCAGGGCTCCTGGCTGACCACCGGCAAGGACGCGGGCCAGCTCACGCTGCACTACGGCGCGGACGACCTCGGCTCGATCATGCTGGAGGAGAACGTCGTCTCGGCGGCGGGCGCCAAGCACCGGTCCAACCTGCTCGAAATGATCGAGATGATCCGTACGGCGGACCGGACCCCGGCGCAGCGCTCCACCACGTACCAGCACCTCGTCGTCCACGACGACCCGGCGAACGACCCCGTCGACGCGCGGGTCATGTCGCACATCTCGTCCACGGCGATCGAGGGCGGCACGGCCCACCCGGAACTGAAGCTGCTCGCCTCCAACTGACCCGGTGGTGCTGACCCTTCACGCCGACGCGCGCGGCCGGGCGTACGCGGTGCGCGGCGAGTGGATCGAGGCGGTGGGATCCCTGGCGGAGCTCACCGCCGCGCTGCCGACCGCCCGTGTCCGCCAATGGCCCGGCATCCTCACGCCGGGCCTGATCAACCCGTACGGCCCGGAGCTGCTGGACCACGCCTACCATCCGGACCCGCGCGAGGCACCCGAACTGGGCACCGAGCCCCTGACCGGCGACGCGCTGGCGGCCCTCCCGATGGACGACGCCCGCTGGGGCGCGAGCGCCCGCCGGGGCCTTCAACGCATGCTGGCCCACGGCACGGTGGCGATCGCCGGAACCCCGGCCCGCCCGACGGTGGCCGCGGCGGTACGCCGGTCGGGCATCGGGGTGGTGGGCAGACTCGGTGACCCCGGCGGAGTCCCCGCCCTCGACCCCTTCGCGGGCGGCCGCCCGGCGGATTTCCCACCGCCCAGGGAAGCGGGCTCGGCCGCGAGCTTCGCCGTCTTCGACGCACGGGACGAGACGGAACTGTCCGCCCGTGGTGCGGCCACCTGCATGGCAACAGTCGTGGCGGGCCGCCTCGTGTACCGCCGGCGGTAGAACGTTCTGGGGCGCGGTGAACCGCGCAAGCGCTTCCGGAGCGCCGGGAGCGGCAGAGGCCTTCAGGGGCGCGGGGAACTGCGCGACCAGCCCCCCACTACCCGCACAGAACCACCCACCGGCGGAAGCCCACCCCCCGGCCAGGAGCCGCACCACCCTCCAGGCCGGCGGGCTGCAACAATGAAGCCGTGACCCGCGCCTCCTTGAACAAGCAGCCCCACGAAGTCGCCTCCATGTTCGACGACGTAGCGGAACGCTACGACCTCACGAACGACGTCCTGTCCCTCGGCCAGGACCGCGTATGGCGCAAGGAGGTCGCGAAGGCGGTAGACGCCCGCCCCGCCCAGAAGGTCCTCGACCTCGCCGCCGGCACGGCCACCTCGTCCCTCCCCTTCACCCGCGCCGGCGCCTACGTCGTCCCCTGCGACTTCTCCCTCGGCATGCTCCAGGTCGGCAAGCAGCGCCACTCCTGGCTCCCGTTCACCGCGGGCGACGCGACCCGCCTGCCGTTCCGCGACGACGTCTTCGACGCGGTGACGATCTCCTTCGGCCTGCGCAACGTGCAGGACACGGACGCCGCCCTGCGCGAGATGTACCGCGTCACCCGCCCCGGCGGACGCGTCGTGATCTGCGAGTTCTCCCACCCGACGTGGGCACCCTTCCGCACGGTCTACACCGAGTACCTGATGCGCGCCCTGCCGCCGGTCGCCCGCTCGGTGTCCTCGAACCCGGACGCGTACGTCTATCTCGCCGAGTCCATCCGCGCCTGGCCCGACCAGCCCGCCCTCGCCGACCGGCTGAAGGCGGCCGGCTGGTCGAAGGTGGCGTGGCGGAACCTGACGGGCGGCGTGGTGGCCCTGCACCGGGGCTTCAAGCCCACCACCCCCGCCTGACGGCCCCGGCGGCCCCGGCGGCCCCGGCGGTCAGTGGATCGCCTCGAACGCGTCCCCGGGCTGGTCCAGCTCCCGCTGCATCCCGCCACTGGGCGGATTCGGAATCCGCGGCTCCCGCACGCCCGCGCCTCCGCCGCCCTCACCCTCGCCGAGGTCGAACCACACGGTGACCACCGCGCCGAGCGGCACCTCCACACCGGGCGGCGGGTACTGCCGTACGACATAGTCGACGACCGTGTGGTCGAAGTCCGGTCTGTCGGGCGCGGCGAGCATGACCCCGTGCGACGTGGCCGCCTCGCGGGCGTCCATGGCCATCAGTCCGACGAGCTTCGGTACGCGCACTTCGGGCTTTTCGCGTGGTATGCGCACAGATGTCACCCCCAGCGGTACTGGCAGGGTAACCGCCAAGGGGTGTCATCCGGAAGCGCCAAGTATCGTTCTGTAGCCGACCGTTACTGTGAGTCACAGATCAAGTCGGTAGCAGTGGCCCTGCTTTTTGCTCGTCGGCGCCGTGAAGACCTCCGCGAGCCGCATCCCGAGCCGCTGGGTCACCGCGATCGAGCGGGCGTTGGCCGCGTAGACCATCGCGATCACGCTGCTCGTGCCGGTGGCCCGCACCCGCTCCAGCGTCTGCTGCGCCGCGGCCGTCACATACCCCTTGCCCCAGTGCTCCCGGCCCAGCCGCCAGCCGATCTCGATCTCGCCCTTGGGCCCCCACTCGCCGGGCCAGGGCTGGGCGCCCGTGAAGCCGAGCACCCGGTCCTCCTCGTCGAGGACGGTCCACAGACAGAAGCCGCGTTCGGCGTCGTGTCTGCGCTGGCGCGCGGTGAGCTCCTCGTAGACGGACAGCTCGGCGGATTTCCCGCCATGGAACTCCATGACGTCCGGATCGTCGAAGATCCGATGCCATACGACGGCGTCCTCGTCGGTGGGGACACGCAGCCGTACCACGGGGAGAGCTCGGTTCACGGGGTATCCCTTCGGCCGGTTGATCAATTCTGCTGAATAGACTGCCCATGTCCAGTGCCGGTCGGCACGCAGATTTCGAGCTTTGGGGAGATCCCGTCGTGACCGAGCCTCTGTCGGACAACACCGCGGATGTGATCGTCGTGGGCGCCGGACCGGCCGGCGCCACGACCGCGTACCACCTGGCCAGGGCCGGGCTCGACGTACTGCTCCTGGAGAAGACCGAGTTCCCGCGCGAGAAGGTGTGCGGTGACGGGCTCACCCCGCGGGCCGTCAAACAGCTCGTGGCGATGGGCATCGACATCTCCGAGGAGGCCGGCTGGCTGCGGAACAAGGGCCTCCGCATCATCGGCGGCGGCTCCCGGCTCCAGCTGGACTGGCCGGATCTCGCCGCCTACCCGAACTACGGCCTGGTCCGTAAGCGCGACGACTTCGACGAGCAGCTCGCCCGCCAGGCCCAGAAGGCCGGCGCCCGTCTCTACGAGCGCTGCAACGTCGGCTCCGCCCTCATCGACGACCGCACCGGCCGGATCACCGGCGTGCGGGCCAAACTCGGCGAGGAGAAGCGCGAGGTGACCTTCCACGCGCCGCTCGTGGTCGCCGCCGACGGCAACTCCACCCGGCTGTCCCTCTCGATGGGGCTGCACCGGCGCGAGGACCGCCCGATGGGCGTCGCCGTACGGACGTACTTCACCTCGCCCCGCCACGAGGACGACTACCTGGAGTCCTGGCTCGAACTCTGGGACCGCCGCGGCCCCCAGGACCGCCTCCTGCCCGGCTACGGCTGGATCTTCGGGATGGGCGACGGCACGTCCAATGTCGGCCTCGGTGTCCTCAACACCTCCGACTCCTTCAAGGAACTGGACTGGCGCGAGGTCCTCAAGGCCTGGTGCGCCTCCATGCCGGAGGACTGGGGCTACACGCCCGACAACATGACCGGCCCGATCCGCGGCGCCGCCCTGCCCATGGCCTTCAACCGCCAGCCGCACTACACCAAGGGCCTGTTGCTCGTCGGCGACGCCGGCGGCCTGGTGAACCCCTTCAACGGCGAGGGCATCGCCTACGCCATGGAATCCGGCCAGATCGCCGCCGACATCACCGTCCAGGCCTTCGCGCGCGCCACCCCGGCCCAGCGCGAGATCGCCCTCCAGCGCTACCCGCGCGTCCTCAAGGACACCTACGGCGGCTACTACACGCTCGGCCGCGCCTTCGTGAAGCTCATCGGCAACCCGAAGGTCATGAAGCTCGCCGCCGAACGCGGGCTCACCCACCCGATGCTGATGAAGTTCACCCTGAAGCTCCTCGCCAACCTCACCGACCCCACGGGCGGCGACGCGATGGACCGCATCATCAACGGCCTGAGCAAGGTGGCCCCCAAGGCCTGAACCGGCGGGAGCGCCGGGCGGGCCGGGGGCCGGGAGGGTCGGGGGGGCCGGGAGGGTCGGGGGGCCGGGCGGGGCCGCGCGGGCCGTGCCGGCGGCCGGATATCGGGCTTACGGGTGGGGCCGTCCGTCCCTACCCTCCCGTAACCATGACAACAGAACCCACCCCCCACCACCCCGGGCTCCGGCCGGGCCCGTCGCGCAGACGCTTCCTCGCCGGGACCGGGGTGACGGCCGGCGCCCTCGCCGTGGGCGCCGCGGGGAACGCCGTGGCCGCCCCGGCCGGCAAGCGGGTCGCCGTACTCGGCGGCGGCGTCTCCGGACTGAGCGCCGCCCACGAACTCGCCGAACGCGGCTACCGCGTCACCGTCTACGAGTACTACGACGTCCTCGGCGGCAAGGCCCGCTCGATGGACGTCCCCGGCAGCGCGGCGGGCGGCCGCAAGCCGCTGCCCGGCGAGCACGGCTTCCGTTTCTTTCCCGGTTTCTACCGGAACCTCCCGGACACCATGCGCCGCATCCCCGTCCCCGGGAACGCCGACGGCGTACGCGGCAACCTCCGCGGCGGCACCGAAGCCCTGTTCGCCCGCGCGGACGGCCGCCCCGACCTGCACTTCCCGCTGCGCCGCGTCACCACCCCGCCGCCGCTCGGCACCCTCACCCCGTCCTGGATCCGCGACCAGCTGCTGTCCGTCCTCGACCTCGGCACCCGGCTCCCCGCGCACGAGGCCGCCTACTTCGCCAACCGGGTCCTGGTCCACCTCACCAGCTGCGACGCCCGCCGCGAGGACCAGTGGGAGAAGACCACCTGGTGGGAGTTCATCCGCGCGGAGGAGATGAGCGCCGAGTACCGCACCCTCCTCGGCATCGGCCAGACCCGCAATCTGGTCGCCACCCGCGCGGAGGTCGCCTCCACCCGTACCGTCGGCCGCGTCATCATCGAGGCCCTGCTGCTGTGGGGCCTGCTCGGCCGGGGCATGGACGGCCCCGACGCCGACATCGACCGGGTCCTCAACGCCCCCACGAGCGAGGCCTGGATCGACCCCTGGCAACGGCACCTGAGCTCACTGGGCGTCGAGTTCGTGCTCGGCACGCGCGTGCGGGACATCGCCTACGCCGGCGGCCGCGTCACGGGCGTCCACGTATCGGCGCGCGACGGCGGCCAGGACCGTACCGTCACCGCCGACCACTACGTCTGCGCCCTGCCCGTCGAACACGCCCTCGGCACCTGGGGCCCGGCCCTGCGCGCCGCCGACCCGCAGCTCGCCCGCTGCGCGGCGCTGCGCACGGACTGGATGACCGGCGTGATGTTCTACCTGCGCACGCCCACCCCGGTCGTGCACGGCCACGTCAACTGCCTCGACTCGCCCTGGGCGGTGACGGCCGTCGGCCAGGCCCAGTTCTGGGACGGACGGGACTTCGCGCGCGACTACGGCGACGGCCGCGCCCGCGACTGTCTGTCCGCGATCATCTCCGAGTGGGACAAACCCGGCATCCTCTACGGCAAGCCGGCCCGCGCCTGCACCCAGGAGGAGGTCGTCGCCGAACTCTGGGCCCAACTCAAGGACGGCCTCAACGACTCCGGCAAGACCACCCTCACCGACGCCGACCGCCTCGGCTGGTTCATGGACCCGGCTGTGACGGGCCTGGGCAGCCCGGACCCGCAGAACCGCGAGCAGCTCCTCATCCACCCCACCGGGACGCTCCACAACCGCCCCACGGCCCGCACAAGGGTCCCCAACCTCTTCCTCGCCGGCGACTACGTGCGCACGGATGTCGACCTCGCGAGCATGGAGGGCGCCAACGAGTCGGCCCGCCTCGCCGTCAACGCCCTCCTCGACGCGGACAATTCGGACGCCGAGCCGTGCCGGGTCCACGAGCTGTACCGCCCGCCGGAGCTGGAACCCCTCAAGCGCGTCGACGCCCTGCGCCACGCGCTGGGCCTGCGCAACACCTTCGACCTCGGGTAGTCCCCGCGTTCGTGCGGAGAAACGGACGGGGCCGCTGCCCCCGAGCGGCTGCGGCCCCGTCCGTACGGTGTTCGCGGTGTTCGCGGTGTTCGCACACCTCCCGCGTCAGAGCACGCGTACCGCGCCCGACGCCGGGTACCCGGAGAGGTCCTGGATGACAACGCCCTTGGAGGGGTTCGCCGCGTCCAAGTACTGCCCGTTTCCGACATATACGCCCACGTGGTACGCGGAGCCCTTACCGCCCCAGTACAGGATGTCGCCCACCTGGAGGTTGGACGTGCCGACCTCGGTACCGACCATCGACTGGTCCTGCGAGACCCGGGGAAGGTCCACGCCGACCTGCTTGTAGGCGGCCTGGACGAGGCTGGAGCAGTCCCACGCGCTGGGGCCGGTGGCGCCCATGACGTAGGCGTCGCCCAGCTGGGCCTTCAGGAACGAGATCACCGTCGCGACGCTGCCACTGCTCGGCACCGACAGGTCGGAGCCGCTCTCGACGCCACCGCCGTTCGACGTGGTGGTGAGGGTCGTGCGCTCGGCGTCACGCGCGGCACGCTCGGCGGCTGCCTTGCGGGCCTCCTCAGCTGCCTTCTTCTTGGCCTCGGCCTTCTTCTTGGCGTCCGCCAGGTCGAGCTTGGCCTTCTTCGCGGCGTCGGCGGCCGCGGCGTCGCGCTCGGCCTCCAGCTCGTAGTTGGCCGCCGCCAGCTGCGTGGCGTAGGCGGACTTCGAGACCTGGACGGACAGGTCGGCCGTCAGGGTGGGCAGTTCGAGCGTCTGCGTCACCGGCTCGGCGGCGTTCGCCGTGGCCGCCGACGCGCCGCCTACTGCGACGGTGCTGAGGATGCCACCGGCAACTCCGGCCCGCATCGCGAGCGTCGAGGCGCTGCGCTGCCGGGGCTTCCGGTGGCTTCGTATGTGAGCGGTGTGGGACATGGGACCAACCGGTATCAGGGGCTCCTCCATACCTTCAAGAAACGTGTGGTGCGCCACAGTTGTTCAATGGGAGTCCCGAATCCCGGGCGTGTCACTCTTTATTGACGCCGTAACGGACATTGCGGACGGGCCGTAATCAGCCTGTGATCATGGACTTTCATCGTTACGCCCGAATTGCCCCGCACCTACCACCAGTTGCGAAGGTTGGCCAAGCCCGGTTCTCAGGCGCCTCTCATGAATGTGGCGGAGGTCACGGAACGGTTACCCGGGTGGGTGCGTCTTGTGTCGGCCGCCTGCTCCGGCCCCGCTCGTGAATGCGTGCACACGTCCACACCCGTCCTCCGGCTCCCTCTGATGTGTGAACGCGTCCCACTATCAAGCGCTCCGGTCCAACTCCAATTTGCATGCAGCGGAACCATCTTGATATGGAGACGCCCTCTCTGAGCTGCTCTGACTTGCGAAAATGTCACCAATGGTGATCGCTCGGACGCTTCACGTGCGAAGATCACCGCTCATCCGACTTCATGATCGTTCGTCAGGTGGTGGAGATCACAAAGCTTGTGCAATACCCCGTGTCGCAGATCACAGAGCGGCGGGCATAAGATGCGGAGCAGTTGGGCTTGTGACCTGCTTCACATGTTCTCGATCTTCGCCGGAACGAGCGGGACTGGTGGGGCAGATGCGAGCCCATGAACCACCGCCAGCAGTCAGCGCCGACTGAGAGGAGCGAGGAGCGGTGAACGCGTATGCGCCCATCCTCGTACTGGGAGCCCTCGGGGCAGGCTTTGCGATCTTCTCCGTGGTCATGGCCACGCTGATCGGTCCGAAGCGGTACAACCGCGCCAAGCTCGAAGCGTACGAGTGCGGAATCGAGCCGACCCCCACGCCGGCCGGCGGCGGGCGCTTCCCCATCAAGTACTACCTGACGGCGATGCTCTTCATCGTCTTCGACATCGAGATCGTCTTCCTCTACCCGTGGGCCGTCACCTTCGACGCCCTGGGTGTCTTCGGGCTCGTGGAGATGCTGCTCTTCGTGCTCACCGTCTTCGTCGCCTACGCGTATGTGTGGCGTCGCGGCGGCCTGGAATGGGACTGAGGGGCCTTTAAGTCATGGGACTCGAAGAAAAGCTGCCGAGCGGATTCCTGCTGACCACCGTCGAGCAGGCCGCGGGATGGGTGCGCAAGTCGTCCGTCTTCCCCGCCACGTTCGGCCTGGCCTGCTGTGCCATCGAGATGATGACCACCGGAGCCGGCCGCTACGACCTGGCGCGCTTCGGCATGGAGGTCTTCCGCGGCTCACCGCGCCAGGCCGACCTGATGATCGTGGCCGGCCGGGTCAGCCAGAAGATGGCGCCGGTGCTGCGGCAGGTCTACGACCAGATGCCCAACCCCAAGTGGGTGATCTCCATGGGGGTCTGCGCCTCGTCGGGCGGCATGTTCAACAACTACGCGATCGTCCAGGGCGTCGACCACGTCGTCCCCGTCGACATCTATCTCCCCGGCTGCCCGCCGCGGCCCGAGATGCTGATGGACGCGATCCTCAAGCTGCACCACAAGATCCAGAACTCCAAGCTCGGCGTGAACGCCGAGGAGGCGGCCCGGGAGGCCGAGGAAGCGGCGCTCAAGGCCCTGCCGACCATCGAGATGAAGGGGCTGCTGCGGTGAGCGACGCCAGCGGAGCCAAGGGAGCCAAACCGGGCGACGGGGCCGGCGGGACCGGCGGGACCGGCGACGGTGGCGGGGGTGGCGGGGTCAACCCCGAGAAGGACCTCGCGGCCTCCAACCTCCCCGGTCAGCGGGGCGACGGCGGTGAGGAGATCCGCGTCCAGCGCGGCATGTTCGGCGCCAACAACGGCGGCGACACCTCCGGCTACGGCGGCCTGGTCCGCTCGGTCCGCCTCCCGGGACCCTCCAACCGCCCCTACGGAGGCTGGTTCGACGAGGTCGCCGACGAGCTGGAAGGCGCCCTGGAGGAACAGGGACTGCTCCCCGAGAACGCGATCGACAAGACGATCGTCGACCGCGGCGAGCTCACCTTCCACATCGAGCGCGAGCACCTGGTGCGGGTCGCGAGCACCCTGCGCGACGACCCGGCCCTGCGGTTCGAACTGTGCACCGGCGTCAGCGCCGTGCACTACCCGAACGACAAGGGCCGCGAGCTGCACGCCGTCTACCACCTGCGCTCGATCACCCACAACCGGCTGATCCGCCTCGAAGTCAGCGCCCCGGACAGCGATCCGCACATCCCGTCCCTGGTCCCGGTCTATCCGACCAACGACTGGCACGAGCGCGAGACCTACGACTTCTTCGGCATCGTCTTCGACGGTCACCCGGCGCTGACGCGGATCATGATGCCGGACGACTGGCAGGGCCATCCGCAGCGCAAGGACTATCCCCTCGGCGGCATCCCCGTCGAGTACAAGGGCGCCCAGATCCCGGCTCCGGACCAGCGGAGGTCGTACTCATGAGCACGCAGCACGCCACTCCGCGCGAGACCACCGAGGGCACCGTCTACACGGTCACCGGTGGCGACTGGGACGAGGTCGTCCAGTCCGCGGCCCGCGCCGACGACGAGCGCATCGTCGTCAACATGGGACCCCAGCACCCCTCCACCCACGGAGTGCTCCGCCTCATCCTGGAGATCGACGGCGAGACGGTCACCGAGGCCCGCTGCGGCATCGGCTACCTGCACACCGGCATCGAGAAGAACCTCGAATACCGCACGTGGACCCAGGGCACCACCTTCGTCACGCGCATGGACTACCTCACGTCCTTCTTCAACGAGGCCGCCTACTGCCTCGCCGTGGAGAAGCTGCTCGGCATCGAGGACCAGATCCCCGACCGCGCGACGATCATCCGGGTGCTCCTGATGGAGCTGAACCGGCTCTCCTCCCACCTGGTGTGCATCGCCACCGGCGGTATGGAGCTCGGCGCGACCACGATCATGATCTACGGATTCCGTGACCGCGAGATGATCCTCGACATCTACGAGCTCATCACGGGCCTGCGGATGAACCACGCGTACATCCGCCCCGGCGGACTCGCCCAGGACCTGCCGCCCGGCGCGGTGGACCAGATCCGCGAGTTCGTGAAGAAGATGAACAAGAACCTCCCCGAGTACGACAAGCTCGCCACGGGGAACCCCATCTTCAAGGCCCGTATGCAGGACATCGGCTATCTCGACCTGGCCGGCTGCATGGCCCTCGGCGCCACCGGCCCGATCCTGCGCTCCACCGGTCTGCCGCACGACCTGCGCAAGACCCAGCCGTACTGCGGCTACGAGAACTACGACTTCGACATCCCGACCGCCGACACCTGCGACGCCTACGGCCGCTTCCTCATCCGCCTGGAGGAGATGCGCCAGTCGCTGAGGATCGTCGAGCAGTGCCTTGACCGGCTCCAGCCCGGCCCGGTCATGGTCGGCGACAAGAAGATCGCGTGGCCCGCCCAGCTCGCCCTGGGTCCGGACGGTCTGGGCAACTCCCTCGACCACATCCGGCAGATCATGGGCACCTCCATGGAGGCCCTGATCCACCACTTCAAGCTGGTCACCGAGGGCTTCCGGGTCCCGCCCGGCCAGACCTACGCGGCCGTCGAGTCCCCCAAGGGCGAACTCGGCGTACACGCCGTGTCCGACGGCGGCACCCGCCCCTACCGGGTCCACTTCCGCGACCCGTCCTTCACCAACCTTCAGGCCATGGCGGCGATGTGCGAGGGCGGCCAGGTCGCCGACGTCATCGTCGCCGTCGCGTCCATCGACCCCGTGATGGGAGGCGTCGACCGGTGACCACCTCATCCTCGGAACGCGGTGTCAGCCTGGGCATGCCCCAACTGCCCGCGCCCGACTACCCGGACGACGTCCGGGCCCGCCTGGAGGCCGACGCCCGCGAAGTCGTCGCCCGCTACCCGGACTCCCGGTCCGCCCTGCTGCCGTTGCTGCATCTCGTGCAGTCGGAGGAGGGCCATGTCACGCGCACCGGGATGCAGTTCTGCGCGGACGTGCTCGACCTGACCACGGCCGAGGTCACCGCGGTCGCCACCTTCTACACCATGTACCGCCGCAAGCCGAGCGGCGACTACCAGGTGGGCGTGTGCACCAACACGCTCTGCGCGGTGATGGGCGGCGACGCGATCTTCGAGGCGCTCCAGGAGCACCTGGGCGTCGGCAACGGGGAGACCACCGGCGACGGCAAGGTCACCCTGGAGCACATCGAGTGCAACGCGGCCTGCGACTTCGCGCCGGTGCTGATGGTCAACTGGGAGTTCTTCGACAACCAGACCGTGCAGAGCGCGAAGCAGCTGGTCGACGACCTGCGCACCGGCCGTGACGTGACGCCCACCCGCGGGGCGCCGCTGTGCACCTTCAAGGACACCGCCCGCATCCTGGCGGGCTTCCCCGACGAACGCGACGGGGCGGTGGCGGGCGGCGGCAGCGCCGGACCCGCGTCCCTGGTGGGACTCCGCCTGGCCAAGGGGGAGACCGGACCGGCGCGCGTGGTCCAACCGCGAGAGGGCGGCCCGGACAGCGGGCCGCGGGACGGGGCCCTGCACGAGCCCTCGCCCACCGAGCACCTGAGCTCACACGACGCGCCGCAGGACACGTCGGCATCCGATCCGGCCCACCCGGCGGGTCCTGCCGCCGAGGAGGGGGAGTGATGACGTTGGCACCCGAACTGAAGGACACCAGTCCGGAGAAGCTGCTCGCACCCGTGTTGTCGTCCTTCTGGGACGAGGACGAGTCCTGGACGCTGGACGTCTACCGAAGGCACGACGGGTACGAGGGGCTCCGCAAGGCTCTCGCGATGTCGCCGGACGACCTGATCGCGTACGTCAAGGACTCCGGTCTGCGCGGGCGCGGTGGGGCGGGATTCCCGACCGGAATGAAATGGCAGTTCATTCCGCAGGGTGATGGGAAACCGCACTATCTAGTTGTCAACGCCGACGAATCGGAGCCCGGAACCTGCAAGGACATTCCGCTCCTCTTCGCGAACCCGCACAGCCTCGTCGAGGGCATGATCATCGCGTGTTATGCCATCAGGTCTTCGCATGCCTTCATCTATCTGCGTGGTGAAGTCGTCCCCGTGCTGCGGCGGTTGCACTCGGCCGTCGCCGAGGCCTACGCGGCGGGCTTTCTCGGCGAGAACATCCTGGGCAGCGGGCTGAACCTCGACATCACCGTGCACGCGGGCGCGGGCGCGTACATCTGCGGTGAGGAAACCGCACTGCTGGACTCGCTGGAAGGCCGCCGTGGCCAACCGCGGCTTCGTCCTCCTTTCCCTGCCGTCGCGGGCCTCTACGCATGCCCGACTGTTGTGAACAACGTGGAGTCCATCGCGTCGGTTCCCGCCATTCTGAACAACGGCAAGGAATGGTTCAGGTCGATGGGCAGCGAGAAGTCCCCGGGCTTCACGCTCTACTCGCTCAGCGGCCATGTCACGAGCCCCGGCCAGTACGAGGGCCCGCTCGGCATCACCCTGCGCCAGCTGCTCGACATGGGCGGCGGCATGCGGGCCGGCCACCGGCTGAAGTTCTGGACGCCGGGCGGCTCCTCGACGCCGATGTTCACCGACGAGCACCTCGACGTCCCGCTCGACTACGAGGGG
The DNA here is from genome assembly GCF_044753385.1 of Streptomyces sp. NPDC088387. Lineage (NCBI taxonomy): Bacteria > Bacillati > Actinomycetota > Actinomycetes > Kitasatosporales > Streptomycetaceae > Streptomyces > Streptomyces sp. NPDC088387. The sequence continues at coordinate 566,046 of NZ_JBIVNC010000004.1, read as the reverse complement.
GTGGGCGCCGCCGGCTCGATGCTCGGCACCAAGGCCCTCCAGTGCTTCGACGAGACGACCTGCGTGGTCCGCGCCGTCACCCGGTGGACCGAGTTCTACGCCCACGAGTCCTGCGGCAAGTGCACACCCTGCCGTGAAGGCACCTACTGGCTCGTCCAGTTGCTCCGCGACATCGAGGCCGGCAAGGGCGCGATGTCCGACCTGGACAAGCTCAACGACATCGCCGACAACATCAACGGCAAGTCCTTCTGCGCCCTCGGCGACGGCGCGGCTGCGCCGATCTTCTCCTCGCTGAAGTACTTCCGCGAGGAGTACGAGCAGCACATCACGGGCCGCGGCTGCCCCTTCGACCCGGCCAAGTCGACGGCCTGGGCCGATCGCACGGAGGTGAACGCATGACGGTGACCACGAGCGCTCCCGCCGGTGGCGGAGAGGCGGCGGTCCCGCCGGAAGACCTGGTGTCGCTGACCATCGACGGTGTCGAGATCAGCGTACCCAAGGGCACCCTGGTCATCCGGGCCGCCGAGAAACTCGGCATCGAGATCCCCAGGTTCTGCGACCACCCGCTCCTCGACCCGGTCGGCGCCTGCCGGCAGTGCATCGTCGAGGTCGAGGGCCAGCGCAAGCCGATGGCGTCCTGCACCATCACGTGCACCGACGGCATGGTGGTGAAGACCCAGCTGTCCTCGCCGGTCGCGGAGAAGTCGCAGAAGGGTGTGATGGAGCTTCTGCTCATCAACCACCCGCTGGACTGCCCGGTCTGCGACAAGGGCGGCGAGTGCCCGCTCCAGAACCAGGCCATGTCCCACGGCCAGGGCGAGTCCCGCTTCGAGGGCAAGAAGCGGACCTTCCAGAAGCCGGTGCCGATCTCCACCCAGGTACTGCTCGACCGCGAGCGGTGTGTGCTGTGCGCGCGCTGCACCCGCTTCTCCAACCAGGTCGCCGGCGACCCGATGATCGAGCTGCTCGAACGCGGCGCGCTCCAGCAGGTCGGCACCGGCGAGGGCGACCCCTTCGAGTCGTACTTCTCCGGCAACACCATCCAGATCTGCCCGGTCGGCGCGCTCACCTCGGCGGCGTACCGGTTCCGCTCCCGCCCCTTCGACCTGGTCTCCTCGCCGAGCGTGTGCGAGCACTGCTCCGGCGGCTGCGCCACCCGCACCGACCACCGGCGCGGCAAGGTCATGCGACGGCTCGCCGCCAACGAGCCCGAGGTCAACGAGGAGTGGATCTGCGACAAGGGACGCTTCGCGTTCCGCTACGCGCAGAGCACCGACCGGCTGCGCAACCCGCTCGTGCGCAACGCCGAGGGCGAACTCGAACCGGCCTCCTGGCCGGAGGCCCTCCAGATCGCCGCCCAGGGGCTGCTCGCCTCACGCGGCCGGACCGGAGTGCTGACCGGCGGTCGGCTGACCATCGAGGACGCCTACGCGTACAGCAAGTTCACGCGGGTCGCGCTCGACACCAACGACATCGACTTCCGCGCGCGGGTGCACACCGGCGAGGAGGCCGACTTCCTCGCCGCGCGGGTCGCGGGCCGCGGACACGACCTCGACGGTACGGGGGTCACCAACTCCTCCCTGGAGAAGGCACCGGCCGTCCTGCTCGTCGGGTTCGAGTCCGAGGAGGAGGCGCCCGGCGTCTTCCTGCGGCTGCGCAAGGCCTGGCGCAAGCACGGGCAGAAGGTCTTCTCGCTGGCCACGCACGCCACACGCGGTCTGCACAAGGCGGGCGGCACCCTGCTGCCGGCCGCCCCCGGCACCGAGACCGAGTGGCTGGACGCGCTCGCGAGCGGCACCGGCCTCGAAGGCCCCGGCGAGCAGGCCGCACAGGCGCTGCGGGCCGAGGGCGCGGTCATCGTCGTAGGAGAGCGGCTGGCCGCCGTGGCGGGCGGGCTGACCGCCGCCGTGCGGATCTCGACCGCGACCGGGGCCCGGCTGGTGTGGATTCCGCGGCGGGCCGGCGAGCGCGGGGCGATCGAGGCGGGTGCGCTGCCGTCGCTGCTGCCCGGCGGACGCCCGGCCACCGACCCGCGCGCGCGGGACGAGGTCGCCGCCGTGTGGGGCGTCGCCGAACTCCCGCACCGCTACGGCCGCGACACGGGCCAGATCGTGGAGGCCGCCGTCTCCGGCGAACTCCAGGCGCTGCTCGTCGCGGGCGTCGAGATCGCCGACCTGCCCGACCCGGCACGCGCGCGAGAGGCGCTCGACGCGGTCGGCTTCCTGGTCTCGCTCGAACTGCGGCCCAGCGAGGTCTCCCGCCACGCCGACGTCGTCCTGCCGGTCGCGGCGGTCGCCGAGAAGGCCGGCACCTTCCTCAACTGGGAGGGCCGGGTGCGCTTCTTCGACGCCGCCCTCAAGCCCGACCAGGTCACCGGCCGCCTGGCGCCGACCGACGCCCGCGTGCTCCAGATGCTGGCCGACGCCATGGACGTACACCTGGGTCTGCCCGATCTGCGTACCGCGCGGGCCGAGATCGACCGGCTGGGCGCCTGGGACGGACCGCGGGCGACCGAACCGGTCGAGACGGCCGCCCAGTTGCCGCGCCCGGCCGTCGGCGAGGCCGTGCTGGCCGGACACCGGCTGCTGCTCGACCAGGGCGTCCTCCAGCAGGGCGACCAGGCACTGGCGGGCACCCGACACGCCGCACACGCGCGCGTGTCGAGCGCCACGGCCGTCGAGGCGGGCGTCAAGGACGGCGAGCCGCTCGTGGTGACCGGCCCCGCCGGAACCGTCGAACTGCCGCTGCGGATCACCGAGATGCCCGACCGCGTGGTCTGGCTCCCGCTGAACTCCACCGGTGGCGGCGTCGCCTCCGACACCGGCGCGCTGCCCGGCTCCCTCGTCCGCATCGGCCCGGCGGCCCCCGCCGGCGAGGCCCCCCAGGAGGTGGAGGCATGAGCCCGTTCCTGGCCGCTGAAGACCTCTCGATGTTCGGCCGCGACCCCTGGTGGCTGGTCGTCGTCAAGGCCGTCTTCTGCTTCGCCTTCCTGATGATCACCGTGCTGTTCTCCATCGTGTGGGAACGCAAGGTCGTCGCCTGGATGCAGCTGCGCATCGGCCCCAACCGGCACGGCCCCTGGGGCATGCTCCAGTCGCTCGCCGACGGCATCAAGCTGATGCTCAAGGAAGACCTCATCGTCAAGCGCGCGGACAAGGTGATCTACGTCCTCGCGCCGGTCGTCGCCGCGATCCCGGCCTTCATGGCGATCGCGGTGATCCCGTTCGGCCCTGCGGGCAACGAGGTCTCGATCTTCGGCCACCGCACCACGATGCAGCTCACCGACCTGCCGATCGCGATGCTCTACGTCCTCGCGGTCGCCTCCGTCGGCATCTACGGCATCGTCCTCGCGGGCTGGAGCTCCGGATCCACCTACCCGCTCCTCGGCGGCCTGCGCTCCTGCGCCCAGATGATCTCCTACGAGATCGCCATGGGCGCCGCGTTCGCCTCCGTCTTCCTCTACTCGGGGTCGATGTCGACCTCGACGATCGTCGAGGCGCAGGCGGACCGCTGGTACGTGATCCTGCTGCCGGTCTCCTTCATCATCTACATCGTCACGATGGTCGGGGAGACCAACCGCGCCCCGTTCGACATGCCGGAGTCCGAGGGCGACCTGGTCGGCGGCTTCAACACCGAGTACTCGTCGATCAAGTTCGCGATGTTCATGCTCGCCGAGTACGTCAACATGGTGACGGTCTCCGCGGTGTCGGTGACGCTCTTCCTCGGCGGCTGGCGCGCCCCCTGGCCCGTCTCCACGTTCTGGGAGGGCGCGAACCACGGCTGGTGGCCGATGCTCTGGTTCGTGATCAAGGTCCAGCTGCTGCTGTTCTTCTTCATCTGGCTGCGCGGCACGCTGCCCCGCGTCCGCTACGACCAGCTGATGAAGCTCGGCTGGAAGGTCCTCATCCCCGTCTCGCTGGTCTGGCTGATGCTGGTCGCGACCGTGCGGACGCTGCGCAACGAGAACTACGACTTCGCCGACATCGCCCTCTACGTGGGCGCCGGCGTCCTCGCTCTGCTGTTGCTCTCCTTCCTCGTCGACATGTTCCGCGACCGCGGCAAGCCAGGGCCCGAAGTGCCCGCCGAGACCGCCGGGTTCGACCCGATGGCCGGCGGATTCCCGGTTCCGCCGCTGCCCGGACAGGAGCTGGCACCCGTACCCAGGCGCCCCTCGCGCCGGGAGCGGGAGCTGATTGTCAGTGGCGCACCCGATACTCACAGTGACGGATCGACGGATGGAAAGGAGGCGTCCGATGGCTGAGGAACCCAAGGAGGCCGGGGCCGGGTCCAAGTCGCCTGGTTTCCAGAACCCCGTGGCCGGCTTCGGCGTGACCTTCAAGGCCATGTTCAAGAAGCGGCTGACGGAGCAGTACCCGGAGCAGCAGAAGACCACTGCCCCCCGGTTCCACGGACGGCACCAGCTCAACCGCCATCCGGACGGCCTGGAGAAGTGCGTCGGCTGCGAGCTGTGCGCCTGGGCCTGCCCCGCCGACGCGATCTACGTGGAGGGCGCGGACAACACCGAGGAGGAGCGCTACTCCCCGGGCGAGCGGTACGGGCGGGTGTACCAGATCAACTACGCCCGCTGCATCCTGTGCGGCCTGTGCATCGAGGCGTGCCCCACCCGCGCGCTGACCATGACCAACGAGTTCGAGCTGGCCGACTCCAGCCGCGCCAACCTCATCTACACCAAGGAGCAGCTGCTTGCCGGTCTGGACGAGGGCATGGTCGACTCGCCGCACTCGATCTTCCCCGGCACGGACGAACAGGACTACTACCGGGGCCTGGTGACCGAGGCCGCGCCCGGCACGGTCCAGCAGGTCGCGGTCTCCAAGGGCGAGCGGTATCCGTCGGCGAGCCCTTCGGGCGCGGTCACGGACGAGGAGGTGGACGTATGAGCGCGCAGCTCGCCGCCTACTCCACCTCCACCGGCGAGGCCGTGCAGTTCTGGGTCCTCGGCACGGTCGCGGTGATCGGCGCCCTGTGCACCGTGTTCATGCGGCGGGCCGTGCACAGCGCGCTCTGTCTCGCCGGAACAATGATCATCCTGGCGGTGTTCTACCTCGCCAACGGGGCCTACTTCCTGGGCGTCGTGCAGATCATCGTCTACACCGGCGCGATCATGATGCTGTTCCTGTTCGTGGTGATGCTGGTCGGTGTCACCGCGGCGGACTCCCTGACCGAGACCATCAAGGGCCAGCGCTGGCTCGCCCTGGTCTGCGGCCTCGGCTTCGGCGTCCTGCTGATCGGGGGCATCGGCAACGCCTCGCTGTCCGAGTTCAACGGCCTCGCGACGGCGAACGCCAACGGCAACGTGGAGGGCCTCGCGTCCCTCATCTTCACGAAGTACGTGTTCGCCTTCGAGATCACCGGCGCCCTGCTGATCACCGCCGCCGTCGGCGCCATGGTGCTCACCCACCGCGAGCGCATCGAGCGCGCCAAGACCCAGCGCGAGCTGGCCGAGGAGCGTGTGCGCGAGGGCAAGCACCTGCCGCCCCTGCCGGCCCCGGGTGTGTACGCGCGGCACAACGCGGTGGACATCGCGGGCCTGCTGCCCGACGGCACCCCCTCCGAGCTCACCGTCAGCAGCACGCTGCGTGAGCGCGGCCAGATCCGCGACGTGTCCACGGAGGCCATCAACGACCTGCGGGCGCTCGAACAGCGCGCGGAGGAGCGCCTGGAGCGGGACGAGATCGAGCCGCCGCACTTCAAGCGGACCGAGGAGGCGTCGAAGTGAACCCGGTCAACTACCTCTACCTCGCCGCCCTGTTGTTCACGATCGGCGCGACGGGCGTGCTGATCAGGCGGAACGCGATCGTGCTGTTCATGTGCGTCGAGCTGATGCTCAACGCCTGCAACCTCGCCTTCGTGGCCTTCTCCCGTATGCACGGCAATCTCGACGGACAGGTCATCGCCTTCTTCACGATGGTCGTCGCCGCCGCCGAGGTCGTGGTCGGACTCGCGATCATCGTGTCCCTGTTCCGCGCCCGCCACTCGGCCTCGGTCGACGACGCCAGCCTGATGAAGCTGTAAGGGGTCGGAAGAATCGTGGAGAACCTGATTGCGCTGCTCGTCGCGGCGCCTCTGCTCGGAGCCGCCGTCCTGCTGTGCGGTGGCCGCCGGCTCGACGCCGTCGGCCACTGGATCGGCACACTCCTGTCGTTCGTCTCCTTCGTGTTCGGCGTGATCCTCTTCGCCGATCTGCTGGGGGCGGACGCCGAGCACCGGACGCTGACGCAGCACCTGTTCAGCTGGATCCCCGTCGAGGGCTTCCAGGCGGACATCGCCTTCCGCCTCGACCAGCTGTCGATGACGTTCGTCCTGCTGATCACCGGCGTCGGCTCGCTCATCCACCTGTACTCGATCGGGTACATGGAGCACGACGAGCGCCGCCGCCGCTTCTTCGGCTATCTCAACCTGTTCCTCGCGGCGATGCTCCTGCTGGTCCTCGCCGACAACTACCTGCTGCTGTACGTCGGCTGGGAGGGCGTCGGTCTCGCCTCCTACCTGCTCATCGGCTTCTGGCAGCACAAGCCCAGCGCGGCCACCGCCGCCAAGAAGGCCTTCCTGGTCAACCGCGTCGGTGACGTCGGCCTGTCCATCGCGATCATGCTGATGTTCACCACGTTCGGCACCTTCGCCTTCGGACCGGTCCTCGGCAGCCACGAGGAGGAGGGCCTGGTCGGCGGCGCGAGCGAGGCCACGCTCACCGGCATCGGCCTGATGCTGCTGCTCGCCGCGTGCGGCAAGTCCGCCCAGGTGCCGCTCCAGTCCTGGCTCGGGGACGCGATGGAGGGCCCGACCCCGGTCTCGGCCCTGATCCACGCCGCGACCATGGTGACCGCGGGTGTCTATCTGATCGTCCGCTCCGGCGCGATCTTCAACGCCGCCCCGGACGCCCAGCTCGTGGTGACCATCGTCGGCGCGGTCACGCTGCTGTTCGGTGCGATCGTCGGTTGCGCCAAGGACGACATCAAGAAGGCGCTGGCCGGCTCGACGATGTCGCAGATCGGCTACATGATCCTCGCCGCGGGCCTCGGCCCCATCGGCTACGTCTTCGCGATCATGCACCTGGTGACACACGGCTTCTTCAAGGCCGGACTGTTCCTCGGCGCCGGCTCGGTCATGCACGGCATGAACGACGAGGTCGACATGAGGAAGTACGGCGGCCTGCGCACGTACATGCCGGTCACCTTCGTCACCTTCGGCCTCGGCTACCTGGCGATCATCGGCTTCCCGGGCCTGTCCGGCTTCTTCTCCAAGGACAAGATCATCGAGGCGGCGTTCGCCAAGGGCGGCACCGAGGGCTGGATCCTCGGCGGCGCGGCCCTGCTCGGCGCGGCCATCACCGCGTTCTACATGACGCGCGTGATGCTGATGACCTTCTTCGGCGAGAAACGCTGGCAGCCCGACGAGAACGGCAACGAGCCGCACCCGCACGAGTCCCCGAAGACCATGACGATCCCGATGATCGTGCTGGCGATCGGATCGGTCGCGGGCGGCGCCTTCTTCAGCATCGGCGACCGCTTTATGCACTGGCTGGAGCCGATCACCGGCCACGACCACGGACACTCACCGGTCAGCGCGACGACCGTCACCCTGTCCACCGTCGCGGTCATGGTCATCGGCGTGGGCATCGCCTGGGCGCAGTACGGCAGGCGCCCGGTCCCGGTCACCGCCCCGCGCGGCTCGCTGCTCACCCGGGCCGCCCGCCGCGACCTGCTCCAGGACGACTTCAACCACGTCGTCCTGGTCCGCGGCGGCGAGCACCTCACACGCTCCCTGGTGTACGTCGACCACAGCCTGGTCGACGGAGTCGTCAACGGCACGGCGGCCTCGGTCGGTGGGCTCTCCGGACGACTGCGCCGACTTCAGAACGGCTACGCGCGGTCGTACGCGGTCTCCATGTTCGGCGGTGTGGCGATCCTGATCGCCGCGACCCTGCTGATGAGGGCGGTCTGATACCGATGTCCTTTCCCCTGCTGACAGCGACGGCGGCACTTCCCGCCCTCGGGGCGATCGCCACGGCAGCCGTACCGGCCGCGCGGCGCACCGCCGCGAAATGGCTGGCGCTGCTGTTCTCGCTCGCCACGCTTGTGCTGGCCATCGTCGTCCTGGTCCGCTTCGACCCGGGCGGCGACCGCTACCAACTCACCGAGTCGCACTCCTGGATCGCCGAGTTCGGAGTCCGCTACGAACTGGGCGTGGACGGCATCGCGGTCGCGCTGATCGCGCTGACCGCCCTGCTGATCCCGTTCATCGTCCTCGCGGGCTGGCACGACGCCGACCCGCTGGAGACCGGCAACAAGCGCTGGCGGCCCACCCAGGGCTTCTTCGCGCTGATCCTGGCCGTCGAGGCGATGGTGATCATCTCCTTCGAGGCGACCGACGTCTTCCTCTTCTACATCTTCTTCGAAGCCATGCTCATCCCGATGTACTTCCTCATCGGCGGCTTCGGGGACCGGGCCCACGCGGGCACCGACGAGAACGCGGCGGCCCAGCGGTCGTACGCGGCGGTGAAGTTCCTCCTCTACAACCTGGTCGGCGGCCTCATCATGCTGGCCGCGGTGATCGGCCTCTATGTCGTCGCCGGGAACTTCTCGCTCACCGAGATCGCCCAGGCGCGCGCCAGCGGCGAGCTCACCATGGCGACCAGCACCGAACGCTGGCTGTTCCTCGGCTTCTTCTTCGCCTTCGCGGTGAAGGCGCCCCTGTGGCCGCTGCACACCTGGCTGCCCAACGCGATGGGGGAGTCCACCGCCCCGGTGGCCGTCCTCATCACCGCGGTCGTCGACAAGGTGGGCACCTTCGCGATGCTGCGGTTCTGCCTCGGGCTGTTCCCGGAGGCCAGCAAGTGGGCGACGCCCGTGATCCTGGTGCTCGCCGTGATCAGCATCATCTACGGGGCGCTGCTCGCCGTCGGCCAGCGGGACATCAAGCGCCTTGTGGCGTACGCGTCGATCTCCCACTTCGGCTTCATTGTGCTGGGCATCTTCGCGATGACCAGCCAGGGCCAGTCGGGCGCGACGCTGTACATGGTCAACCACGGCATCTCGACGGCCGCGCTGATGCTGGTCGCCGGCTTCCTGATCTCCCGGCGCGGCTCGCGGCTCATCGCGGACTACGGGGGAGTGCAGAAGGTCGCCCCGGTGCTCGCCGGCACGTTCCTGATCGGCGGCCTGGCGACGCTGTCGCTGCCCGGACTCGCCCCGTTCGTCAGTGAGTTCCTGGTCCTGGTCGGCACGTTCGCGCGCTACCCGGTGATCGGCATCATCGCCACCGCCGGCATCGTGCTCGCCGCGCTGTACACGCTGGTGCTCTACCAGCGGACCATGACCGGACCGGTGCGGGCCGAGGTCGCGAAGATGCCGGACCTCAGGGTCCGTGAACTCGTCGTCGTCGCCCCGCTGATCGCGCTGCTGATCGTCCTGGGCGTCTACCCGAAGCCGCTCACGGACATCGTCAACCCGGCGGTCAGGCACACCATGTCCGACGTGGACAAGAAGGACCCCCAGCCCGAGGTGGAGGCGGCCAAGTGAGCGCATCAGCCGTCCACAGCCTGTGGACAAACGCGGCCGACCCGATCTCGAAGATCGACACGCCGAAGATCGAGTACGGACAGCTCTCGCCCATCCTGATCGTCGTCGGCGCGGCGATCATCGGGGTGCTCGTCGAGGCGCTCGTCCCCCGCAAGTCCCGTTACTACGTGCAGATGTTCGTGTCCGTTGTCGCGCTGGCCGCCGCGTTCGCCGCGGTCGTCGCGCTGGCGGCCGACGGATACGCCAACACCAAGGCCGGCATCGTCGCGATGGGCGCCGTCGCGGTCGACGGACCCGCCCTCTTCCTCCAGGGCACCATCCTGCTGGCCGCGGTGGTCGGTCTGTTCACCTTCGCCGAGCGGCGGCTCGACCCCGAACAGCACGGCAACCGGGTCGACTCCTTCGCCGCCCAGGCCGCCGCCGTGCCGGGCAGCGACAACGAGAAGGCCGCCGTGAAGGCCGGGTTCACCACCACCGAGGTGTTCCCGCTGCTGCTCTTCGCGGTCGCCGGCATGCTCCTCTTCCCGGCGGCGAACGACCTGCTGACGCTGTTCGTCGCCCTGGAGGTCTTCTCCCTGCCGCTGTACCTGCTGTGCGCCCTCGCCCGCCGCAAGCGGATGATGTCGCAGGAAGCGGCCGTGAAGTACTTCCTGCTCGGCGCGTTCGCCTCCGCGTTCACCCTGTTCGGCATCGCGCTGCTGTACGGCTACTCCGGCTCGATGTCGTACGCGACGATCGCACAGGTCGTCGACGGCACGCTCACCACCGTCGACCCGGCCCTCGCGGACACCATGGGCAACGACGCGCTGCTGCTCGTCGGCAGCGCGCTGATCGTGATGGGCCTGCTGTTCAAGGTCGGTGCGGTCCCGTTCCACATGTGGACGCCGGACGTCTACCAGGGCGCACCGACCCCGGTGACGGGCTTCATGGCGGCGGCGACCAAGGTGGCCGCGTTCGGCGCGCTGCTGCGGATCCTCTACGTCGTCCTGCCCGGACTGCGCTGGGACTGGCGGCCGGTCATGTGGGCCGTCGCGATCATCACGATGCTCGGCGGTGCGATCGTCGCGATCACCCAGACCGACATCAAGCGGCTGCTGGCGTACTCGTCGATCGCGCACGCGGGGTTCATCCTCGCCGGTGTCATCGCGATGACACCGGACGGTGTCTCCTCGGTGCTCTTCTACCTGGCCGCGTACTCCTTCGTCACGATCGGCGCGTTCGCCGTGGTGACGCTGGTGCGCGACGCGGGCGGCGAGGCCACGCACCTGTCCAAGTGGGCCGGGCTCGGCCGCCGGTCGCCGCTGGTGGCGGCCGTGTTCGCGGTCTTCCTGCTGGCCTTCGCCGGCATCCCGCTGACCTCCGGGTTCGCGGGCAAGTTCGCCGTGTTCAAGGCGGCGGCGGAGGGCGGGGCGGCCCCGCTGGTCGTGGTCGGTGTGATCTCGTCGGCGATCGCCGCGTTCTTCTACATCCGGGTGATCGTGCTGATGTTCTTCAGCGAGCCCCGGCCGGAGGGCCCGACCGTCGCCGTCCCGTCCCCACTGACGATGACGGCGATCGGTGTCGGCGTGGCGGTCACCCTCGTCCTGGGCGTGGCACCGCAGTACTTCCTGGATCTCGCGGGAGACGCGGGGGTGTTCGTGCGCTGACGCGGACGAGGCGTGCACGCTTGTACGGGCGGCGGCCCGGCATCCCTATGGGGTGCCGGGCCGCTGTGCTGCGGACGCGTGGTGCGGGCGGCCTTGTCTTGGGGGAGGTCTACTGGTCTTCTGCCTTGGCCCTGCGCGCCCGGATCTGGGTGAGGTCCAGGTCCACGGGGAAGGGAACGTCCATTTTCAGGCGCTCGCGGAAGATACCGACGCTGGTGTACGCGCGGGTCGTGGGCTCCAGCTCTAAGGCGTGGACGGAGTGCTCCCATGCGACGGAGTCTCGTGGGTGCAATCAGACTATCGGCCGCAAACCGGCAGGCCTCCCGCGAACGTGTGACCGATGATCGTGTCGTTGACCAGGGACGGCGGGATCCGCCTGTGGATAACTCCGAGGGTGTCAGTCCTGGCACCTATCGTTGAGGCAGTGGTCGAAGCGCGACGTACGGGGGCACGGCGATGGGTGGGACGGGCGGGATCATTGGTATGGCGGCGGTAGCCGGGAGCGAAGCGCTCACAACGCTCCACAAGATCTTCGGGTACGACGACTTCCGGGGCGAGCAGGAAGCCGTGATCGAGCATGTGGTGGCCGGCGGCGACGCCGTGGTGCTGATGCCGACCGGCGGCGGCAAGTCGCTCTGCTATCAGATCCCCGCCCTGGTCAGGCCGGGTACGGGCATTGTCGTCTCGCCACTGATCGCGCTCATGCAGGACCAGGTGGACGCGCTGCGGGCGCTCGGCGTGCGGGCCGGGTTCGTCAACTCCTCACAGGACTTCGACGAGCGGCGGACGGTCGAGGCCGAGTTCCTCGCCGGCGAGCTGGACCTGCTGTACATGGCTCCGGAGCGACTGCGGCTGGACAGCTCGCTCGACCTGCTCTCGCGCGGCAGGATCTCCGTCTTCGCCATCGACGAGGCGCACTGCGTGTCGCAGTGGGGGCACGACTTCCGCCCCGACTACCTGACCCTGTCGGTGCTGGGCGAACGCTGGCCGGACGTGCCCCGGATCGCGCTGACGGCCACCGCCACGCACGCCACGCACAAGGAGATCACCCAGCGGCTGAACATGCCGCGGGCCCGGCACTTCGAGGCCAGCTTCGACCGGCCCAACATCCAGTACCGCATCGTGCCGAAGGCCGACCCCAAGAAGCAGCTGCTGAGCTTCCTGCGCGAGGAGCACCCGGGCGACGCGGGCATCGTCTACTGCCTCTCGCGCAACTCCGTGGAGAAGACCGCCGAGTTCCTCTCCCGCAACGGCGTCGAGGCGGTGCCGTACCACGCGGGCCTCGACTCGGGCACGCGCGCGGCCCACCAGTCGCGGTTCCTGCGCGAGGACGGGTTGGTCGTCGTGGCGACCATCGCCTTCGGCATGGGCATCGACAAACCGGACGTCCGCTTCGTCGCCCACCTCGACCTGCCGAAGTCGGTCGAGGGCTACTACCAGGAGACGGGCCGCGCGGGCCGCGACGGACTGCCCTCCACGGCCTGGATGGCCTACGGGCTCAACGACGTCATCCAGCAGCGCAAGCTGATCCAGTCCGGCGAGGGCGACGAGGCGTTCCAGCGACGCGCCCAGTCCCATCTGGACTCCATGCTCGCCCTGTGCGAGACGGCCCGGTGCCGCCGGGGACAACTGCTCGCCTACTTCGGCCAGGAACCCGATCCGAAGGGCTGCGGCAACTGCGACACCTGCCTCACCCCGCCCGAGACCTGGGACGGCACGGTGGCGGCACAGAAGGTGCTCTCCACGGTGGTGCGGCTCCAGCGCGAGCGCAAGCAGAAGTTCGGCGCCGTGCAGATCGTGGACATCCTGCTGGGCAAGCGGACCGCCAAGGTCATCCAGTTCGACCACGACCAGCTCTCGGTGTTCGGCATCGGCGAGGAGCTGGCCGAGGGCGAATGGCGCGGTGTGGTGCGCCAGTTGCTGGCCCAGGGACTCCTCGCGGTCGAGGGGGACTACGGCACGCTGGTGCTGACCGAGGACAGCGGCTCGGTACTGGGGCGCGAGCGGGAGGTGCCGCTGCGCAAGGAGCCCAAGAAGGCACCGGCGGCGCGGACGTCGTCCGGCTCGCGCGGCGACCGCAAGGCGAAGGCCGCCGCGGTGGAGCTGCCCGACGCGCTGCTTCCCGCCTTCGAGGCGCTGCGCGCCTGGCGCGCCGAACAGGCCCGCGAGCAGGGCGTCCCGGCGTACGTGATCTTCCACGACGCCACCCTGCGGGAGATCGCCACGGTGTGGCCGGCGTCGGTGGCGGAGCTCGGCGGCATCAGCGGCGTCGGCGAGAAGAAGCTGGCGACGTACGGGGAGGGTGTGGTCGGGGTGCTGGCGGGGCTCGGGGGGCCGCCGGACGTCTCTGCCGGGGAGGACGCAAGCGCGGGCGCGGGCGCGGTCGCGGGGGACGGTGGTCCGGGGGCCGTCGCGGGCCCGGCTGCGGGAGCGGGCCCGGGTGCGGCTCCCAAGGCAACCAGCCCCAGAGCCGGGTCCGGCTCCGCGCACGGCGACTTCTGGCCCGAGGGCGAGGTCGAGCCGGAGCCGGACGACTGGATGTAGGCGCCGCCGGCCCTAGGTCGCCGGCCCTCAGTTGCCGCCCCCCCCGTGGCCGACCGGTCGTCACAACGCCCGTGACGCGTACGCCCTGACATCCGCGTCCGTGTCCGTCGTCGCCGTGGCCAGGGCCGCCCGTGCCTCCACCGTGCCGGCGTGGGCGGTCAGGGCCAGGACCGCGGCCTTGCGGACGTCGGCGTTGGGGTCGGCGACGGCCTTGGCGAGGGCGGGTACGGCGAGGTCGGGCGCGGCGGCCGACAGCGCGGTGGCGGCGCCGGCCCGGACCTGCCAGGCCCCGTCGGACTGTGCGGCGACCGCCCGCGCGGCCAGCGGTTCCGGGCAGCCGGTGGCGGCCAGGGCCGCGTAGGCGGCGGCCCGCACCAGCGCGTCGGTGTCGTGGGTGAGGCCGGTCAGGGCGCCGAGGGACTCGTCCCGGTTCGTCGCGCCCGCACCCACCGTGCCCAGCGACTTCGCCAGCGTCACCCGCACCTCGCGGGACGGGTCCGTGGTGGCCGCGCGGGCCAGCGGGGTGACCGCGTCGAGGGAGACCAGGGCGCGGGCGGCCTCGATACGGACGGCCGGGTCGGGATCGGCGAGGCCGGTCGTGAACAGGCCGGTGTCGCCGACGCGCAGGGCGCGCAGCACGTCCAGGGCCGTGGCGCGGACGACGGGGTCGGCGCCCGTGGTGACGGCCTCGGCGAGGCGGTCGCGCAGGGCGGGCTGGGGCGGCAGCGTCTCGACGAGTTCGCGCAGGGACGCGGCCGCGGCGGCCCGGACGCCGGGGTCGGGGTCGGAGAGGGCGGTGGCGAGTGCCGGGCCGGTGCCGGGCGGGAGGGTCTCCGTCAGGACGGTGACGGCCGTGCGGCGGACCGAGGGCTCGGGGTCGGTCAGGTAGGGCTCGATGGCGGGGAGTTCGGGCGGGGACTCGGACTCGGCGAGGGAGAGGAGTCCGAGGAGCCGGGGGGAGACCGGTTCGGGGGCGTCGGGGCCGGTGGCCGTGGCCGCCGAGGGGAGTGTCCGGCCCATGGCCACGGGGGCCAGTTCGCGGGCGCCGGCCGTCGCGACCTGCTCGGCGTGGACCTCGCCGAGGTGGCGGGAGGAGCCGCCGGTCGGGGTGAAGCCGTCGACCGGGACGAGATAGGGGGCCACGGGACGGGCCGTGAACTCCATCGCACCAGAGGGGGACTTGTGCAGATCGAGGTGGTGGAACCAGGAGGCGTCGTCGCGCTGAGGGTGGTCGACGCGGTCGTGGTAGAGGCCCCAGCGGGACTCCGTGCGGGCCAGGGAGGCACGGGCGGCCATCTCCGCGCAGTCGCGGATGAAGCTGACCTCCGCGCAGCGCATCAGCTCGTGCGGGGTGACGCCGCCCATCTCCGCGATGTCGGTGCGCATCCGCTCGAAGGCCTCCAGGGCCAGGGAGAGCCGGGCACCGGACTTGGGCGGGGTCACGTAGTCGTTCACGAAGCGGCGCAGTTTGTACTCGACCTGGGTCTGCGGCGGGCCGTCCGGGTTGCGCAGCGGACGGTAGACCAGCTCGTGCGCGTCGCGCAGCTGGCCGGCCGGCAGTTCGCCGGTGTACGGGGTGTACTGCGAGGCGTCCGCGCCCGCGAGGTCGCCGAAGACGAACGCGCCGATCATGTAGTTGTGCGGGACGCAGGCCAGGTCACCGGCGGCGTAGAGGCGGGGCACGGTGGTGCGGGCCCGGTCGTCGACGCGGACGCCGGAGGCGGAGTGGCCGCCGCACAGGCCGATCTCGGAGATGTGCATCTCGACGTCGTGGGTGCGGTAGTCGTGGCCGCGGCCCGCGTGGAAGGTGCCGCGGGTGGGCCGCTCGGTGGAGTGCAGGATCGACTCCAGGGCCGAGATCGACTCCTCGGGGAGGTGGCTCAGCTTGAGGTAGACGGGGCCCCGGTCGCCGGCGATCTCGGCGGCGAACTCGGCCATCATCTGGCCGGACCAGTAGTCGGAGTCGACGAATCGTTCGCCGTGCCGGTTGACCTGGTAGCCGCCGAAGGGATTGGCGACGTAGGCGCAGGCCGGGCCGTTGTAGTCCTTGATCAGCGGGTTGATCTGGAAGCACTCGATGCCGGTGAGTTCGGCGCCCGCGTGGTAGGCCATGGCGTAGCCGTCGCCCGCGTTGGTGGGGTTCTCGTAGGTGCCGTAGAGGTAGCCGGAGGCGGGCAGGCCGAGGCGGCCGCAGGCGCCGGTCGCGAGGATCACCGCGCCCGCGCGGACGGTGACGAACTGTCCGGTGCGGGTGTTGAAGCCCGCCGCGCCCACGGCCCGCCCCTCGGCGGTCAGCACCCGTACCGGCATGACCCGGTTCTCGATGCGGATCCTCTCCCGCATCTCGCGCCGCCGCAGCTGCCGGTACAGGACCTTCTTGACGTCCTTGCCCTCCGGCATGGGCAGGACGTAGGAGCCGGAGCGGTGGACCTGGCGGACCGCGTACTCGCCGTGCTCGTCCTTCTCGAACTTCACGCCGTACGACTCCAGACGGCGCACCATGTCGAAGCCGCGGGTGGCGGTCTGGCGGACGGTGGACTGGTCGACGATGCCGTCGTTGGCGCGGGTGATCTCGGCGACGTAGTCGTCGGGTTCGGCGCGGCCGGGGATGACCGCGTTGTTGACGCCGTCCATGCCCATGGCGAGGGCGCCGGAGTGCCGGACGTGCGCCTTCTCCAGCAGCAGTACGTTCGCGCCGTGCTCCGCCGCGGTCAGCGCGGCCATGGTGCCGGCCGTGCCGCCGCCGATGACGAGGACGTCGCAGGAGAGTTCTTCGGCGTCGGTGAGGGCGGGGATCTCCACCAGAGCGTCCACCAGAGGGCCTTTCAGGAACCGGAAGGAGTTCGGGAACCGGGAGGAGTTCAGGAACTGGGAGGAGTTCAGGAACCGAGGGAAGTGAGGACGTCGCGCCGCAGCGCCTGCCGGTCCGGGGCGTCGTGCGCCGACCGGTCGCGCGGCCGGGGCACCTCGCGTACGGAGACGGCGCCGCCGGAGCCGAGCAGGGCGACCCGGTCGCCGAGGAACAGCGCCTCGTCGACGTCGTGGGTGACGAAGACGACGGTCGCGCCGGTGCCCTGCAACACGTCGACCAGCAGGTCCTGCATGCCGGCCCGGGTCTGGGCGTCGAGCGCGCCGAACGGCTCGTCCATGAGCACGGCACGGGGCCGTCCCGCGAGGGCGCGGGCGAGCTGGGCGCGCTGGCGCTGTCCGCCGGAGACGCGGTGCGGCAACTGCGTGGCGTGGCCGGTGAGTCCGACGCGCTCCAGCCAGGAGCCGGCCTGGGCGCGGCGTTCGGCGCGGGGCACCTTGCGGATGGCGAGCGGGAGTTCGACGTTGGCGCGCAGGGTGCGCCAGGGCAGCAGGGCGTCCTCCTGGAAGACCAGGGCGCGTTCGGCGGACGGCCCGTGCAGGGGCAGGCCGTCCTGGGTGATCCCGCCGGCGAGCGGCGGCAGCAGTCCGGCCAGGGTGCGCAGCAGGGTCGACTTGCCGCAGCCGGACGGGCCGACGACGGTCACGGTCTCGCCCGCCGCGACATCCAGGTCGACACCGGTGAGCACAACGGCGCCGGGCCGCCCGAGGGTGGCGCCGCGCAGGGTGAGCCGGGTGCCGCGCACGGGC
Organism: Streptomyces sp. NPDC088387; assembly: GCF_044753385.1. Classification (NCBI taxonomy): domain Bacteria; kingdom Bacillati; phylum Actinomycetota; class Actinomycetes; order Kitasatosporales; family Streptomycetaceae; genus Streptomyces; species Streptomyces sp. NPDC088387. The sequence goes on along the minus strand of NZ_JBIVNC010000004.1, from coordinate 548,699 downwards.
GCCACCGGAGCGGCACCCCGCTCCTCGACGGTCTCCGCGCCGGCGCCGGTCTCAGACAAGGTGCTCATCGCGGGCCTCCTGGGCGTGGGACAACGGGCGGCCGGCCGGGGCCTCGCGGGACGCGGACGTGACCGGCCGGGCGGGACGCGGGCGCGGTCCGGGGACGTAGGAGGTGCGTGGCAGCCAGTGGGTGAGACGGCGGCCGAGGAGTTCCACGGCCGTGGAGGTCAGCCAGCCGAGTACGCCGATGGTGACCATGCCGACGAAGACGCCGGGGTAGTCGACGACCGTGTAGTCCTGCCAGGTGCGGTAACCGACGCCGTACTGGCCGGAGATCATCTCCGCCGAGATCACACAGATCCACGAGACGCCGATGCCGACCGACAGGCCGCCGAAGATGCCGGGCAGCGCGCCCGGCAGGACGACCGAGCCGAGGACCCGCCACCGGCCGCCGCCCATGGTCCGCACCGCCTCCTCCCACACCGGGGTCAGCGCGCGGACCGAGTGCCGGGTGGAGACCAGGACCGGGAAGAAGGCGGCGGTGAAGGTGATGAAGACGATGCCCTGTTCGTTGGAGGGGAACAGCAGGATCGCCACGGGCACGAGGGCGATCGCCGGGATCGGGCGGATCACCTCCAGCAGCGGGCCGAGCAGGTTCTCGGCGAGCCGGGACCGGGCGACGAGCACGCCGGTCGCCACCCCGAGGACGGCGGCGAGGAGGAAGCCGGAGAGGATCCGGGTGAGGCTGTCGGTGAGGTCGGTCCAGTAGACGGCCCCGGACAGCCGGTCGCCGAACGCGCGGGCCACGTCGGTGACCGTGGGGAACTGCGAGAACCGCAGCCACACATCGATGTCCTGGCTGGTCAGCAGCTGCCAGAGGCCGAGGGCGGCGGCCAGCGAGCCGAGCCGCAGCGCGTACGGGCCCAACCGCCGGCCACGCCCCCGTTTCGCCCCGCCCGCGTCGCCGCTCACGACGCCCGCTCCAGAGCCTCGGCGTACGTGACGACGCGCGCGCCGCCGTGGCCGTCGACGTAGGCCCGCGCGGTGTCCGGTGCGGTGAACGGCAGCAGTTGGCCGCCGTCGGCCACCCACACCGCCTTGTCGGCGAACCAGGTGGTGCCGGTGGTGGTGTCGGGGACATAGGCCGCGCGGACGTCGGAGCGGTGCTCGGCGACGTAACGCAGCAGTTCGGCGGGGGACTTGAAGGCGGTCGTCTTCCCGGATCCCCTCAGCCAGACCTCGCCGGCCGCGGGTGCGGGGGCGGCGGTCAGCTGCTCGGTGTACGAGGTGCCGAGGGCCTTCTTGACGTACTGGTCGTCGACGAAGCCGTCCACGTCCACGTCGCCGGTGAGGTCCGCCGACTTCAGGACCTCCACGTCCTTCTTCAGCGCCGAGACGAGGCTGGGCTTGAGGGTGGGGTCGAAGGTGGCGATGCCGTGGGCGCCGTTGTAGAGGTAGACGACCTCGGGCGGCAGACCGGTGGCGTCGGCGACCTGCTCGGCGGCGGTCACCGGGTGGTCGTTGAGGTAGTCGGTGGCCTGCGCCTGGGCCTTGAGGAACGCCTCCAGTACGGCGGGGCGCCGCTTCGCGAAGTCCTCGCGGGCGGTGACGCCGTGGAAGGTGGGCAGGTCGAGGGCGGCACCGTCGTAGAGCACCTTGGCCTTGTCCTGGAAGGCGAGCAGGCCGGGCCAGGCGACGAACTGGGAGAGCGCGTCGGTGGAGCCGGTCGACAGGGCCGATGCGCCGACCGAGGGCTCCTGGTTGAGCTTCTCGATGTCCTTCGCGGGGTCGAGCCCGGCCTCCTGGAGGGCGCGTACGAGGGTGCCGTCGGCGGCCGAACCGACGCTGGTGGAGACCTTCTTGCCCTTGAGCTCCGTGAGGGAGGCGAGTGAGGAGTCCGGGGCGGTGACGACGGTGTTGAGGCCGCCGGCGGGGTTGTAGCCGGTGACGGAGACGAGGTGGGTGGGCTGATTGAGCTGCTTGCCGCGGGCCGCGTTGATGAGGAGGGGGAAGTCGCCCATCGAGCCGATGTCGATCTTCCCCGCCGTCATCTGGGCGGTGATGGGGGCGCCGGTGGCGTAGTCCTGCCAGTCGACCTTGTAGGTGATGCCGTCGCCGAGGGAGTTGAGCTGCTTCTCGAAGTAGCCGAGGGAGCGCAGCAGGGTGCCGGCGGTGACGGTGTTGATGGTCTTGGACTGGTAGCCGACGGTCACGGTGACCGTGGAGCCGTCGCCGGCCCGCGCGTCACCGCCGCAGCCGGACAGGGTGAGCAGCAGGGAGGAGGCGGCCAGGGTGGCGAGTGCCGTGCGTTTCATGAGTGATCCGGGCCTCTCACCGAAGCAGGTAGGGCATGTTGACGGTGACCGCCCCGGTGGGGCAGCGGGCCGCGCACGGGCCGCAGTACCAGCACTCGTCGACGTGCATGTACGCCTTGCCGTTGCTCTCGTCGATCGCCAGGGAGTCCAGCGGGCACATGTCCACACAGAGCGTGCAGCCGTCGATGCACTTCGACTCGTCGATGGTCACGGGCACGTCGGCCCGCTGGGGCGCCAAGGGCATGGCTGTCTCCAGGAAGGTGCGGAACGGAGGGGCTACGGGATCTACAGGGACCTGTGCAGCAGGCCGCTCATCGTGATCCGGTCGCCGCGGAACCGGATGAACTCCAGGTCGACCGGGCGGCCGTCGGAGAGATGGGTCAGGCGTTCGAGCATCAGCAGGGCGGCGCCGCGCGGGGTCTCCAGTACGGCGGCGGAGTGCGCGTCGGCGTTCACCGCCTCCAGGGTGATCTCGGCGTGGCCGAGCCGGCTGCCGGTGGTGGCCTCCAGGAGGCGGAAGACGTCCGTGTTCTCCAGGTCGGAGCCGAGGAGTTCGGTGCCGATGTCGAGGGGGAGGTAGGTGAGGTCGAGCGAGAGGGGTACGCCGTCCAGGCGGCGCAGCCGCTCGAAGTAGAGGACGTCGGCGCCGGGTGGGACGCGCAGGCGGTCGGCGACGGGGGCGGGGGCCGGTACGGGGCCCAGGGTGCGGACCTCGTTGGTGACCCGGCCGTGTTCGCGCAGGGTCTCCGCGAGGCCCATCAGCCGGTCGAGGCCGTGTGGGTACTTCTGGCCCACGACGACCGTGCCGACGCCGGGCAGCCGGTCCACCAGGCCCTCCGCGCGGAGCAGGTCGAGTGCTTCGCGGACGGTGTTGCGGGATGCGCGGTAGTCGCCCGCGAGGGTGGTCTCGTGGGGGAGGACGCCGTCGGGGAAGGTGCCGGCGAGGAGTTGGTGGCGGATGAGGTCGGCGAGTTGCCGGGCCCGGTCGGCGCGCAGCCGGCGCCGGGCGCGATGGGCTGCGACGGTGGTCGCGCCCTGGCCGGCGTGGTCTCGGATGCGGTCGGTGGGGGGCATGGCTGGAACCATACCGATCTGGTCGGGAACGCCGTGTTGCGGGAATGTTGCGCCACCGGAGCCTTCGGCGGGGGGCGGGGTGACCTGGGTTTCTGGCGCTGGCGCCCCAAGATCTGCCACCTTGCCGCTGCGCTGCGCTGCGCTGCGCTGCGCTGCGCTGCGCTGCGCTGCGCTGCGCTGCGCGGGGCGCGGTCTCCGGTGCCGGCCGGTGGGGGCGTTCGCGCAGTTCCCCGCGCCCCTGAAAAGGCCGTCACTCGGCCGCGGGCCGGTGGGGGGCATTCGCGCAGTTCCCCGCGCCCCTTGAAGGGTTGTTGTTCGGCCGCGGGGCGGTGGGGGCTGGTCGCGCAGTTCCCCGCGCCCCTTAAAGGCAAAGCCTTGCGGCGCCCCGTTGCGCAATGCCCCCGCGGTTCCGTCAGCCCAGGGCTGTGATTCCTGGGAGGAAGGTGATCAGGAGGGGGAGTAGGGGGATCAATGTCGCTGCCGTGGTGGTCAGGGCTCGGTGGCGGGGGTTCAGGCGGGGTTTTGGTTCGAGGAGGCGGTCGACACGCTCGCCGAGGAGGCGGTGAGTGGACGCGCAGGACAGCACACCGCGGTGCTGGTTGAGCTCGATCAGCGCGAGTGCCGTGGTCAGATGGCCACACCGCCGCGAGGCGGTGTCATCGGCGGCGAGTTCGACAAGCCGTCGCGTCTGGTCGCAGAAGTGCGAGAACAGCGGCACCCGCGGAAACCCGGTGGCCAGCGCCGTGGAGAGATGGAGCAGCCAGTCGTGGTGGGCGCGGGCATGCCCCCGCTCGTGCGTGAGGACGGCGTCCAGCTGGTGGTCGGTGAGCTTGTGCAGGGCACCGGTGGTCACCACGAGCTGGGCCGGATGCCCCGGCAGCCACCACGCGTCGGGGTAGTCGTCCTCAAGGACCAGCAGCGGCCCGCGCGACCGAGGCAGCCCGGCCGGCAGCTCGGGAGCCCGCTCCCGCAGATGCGCACGGGTCGTCCCGCGCCGCCGCCGCACCTCCACCAGCTCACGAGCCAGCATCGCCGTCGTCCAGGCGGCACCACCCGCGAGGAGCACCGTGAGGCCCACCGCCCAGACCGGCGCGGCCGACAGGTCGTACGCGGCGGTGACGGCCGGCGGCGCCGGCGCGAAGACCTGGTCCCGTACGGTCTGGAAGACCGCCGCCGCGCCCAGGACCAGCGCGGTCAGACAGCACAGCAGTACGGTCGCGACCAGGCACTGCCACACCCACAGCCCGACCACCGGTTCCCGGTCGGGCCACTCGGCCCGGGTCAGCGCACGAGGGGTCGGCACGGCGGCCATCAGGGCGACGACGCTCAGCAGGAGCAGGGTGACGGTCATCCCAGGGGCTCCGGATCCTGGTCGGTGTGCGGGCAGCCCGGTGGGGCTCGGTAGCGCTCAGTGGGCTCAGTGGGCTCAGTGGGACGGGGTCGGGCGGTGCACCGCTCACCCGGCATGCCGGGCACGGGCATGGGCATGCACAGGCGCCCGCCGCCAGTATGACGGCCCCGGGCACCCGGAGTCAGCCGTTGATGCCGCCCTTCACACCCACCTCTTCCGTCACGCCCCTCCGGCCGGCGGCCCGGACCCGCCCCCGACCACCCCGTAAAGCGGCCGTCACCGTCCCAAAACCCTCCCCGCGACCTCCCCCAGGCCCACCCGCACGCCCCCGGGTCCAGGTGCCCACCCCGTGAGTGTCACCACATCCCCGTCCTCCAGGAACGTCCGCTCGCCGCCCGGCAGTTCGAGCGGATCCCGGCCGTTCCAGGTCAGCTCCAGCAGCGAGCCGCGCTCCCGCTCGCCCGGTCCGCTCACCGTGCCCGAGCCGTAGAGGTCGCCGGTGCGCAGGGAGGCGCCGCCCACGGTCAGGTGGGCCAACTGCTGCGCGGCCGTCCAGTACAGGGTGGCGGCGGGCGGCTCGGAGACGACATGGCCGTTGACGGCGACGGAGAGCCGCAGGTCGTAACCGCCGGGCTCCTCCCCGGTGTCGTCGAGGTAGGGCAGCAGCGGGTGTGTCCGCTCCGGCGGTGCCACGCGGGCGTCCTCCAGCGCGTCGAGCGGGGTGATCCACGCCGACACCGACGTGGCGAACGACTTGCCGAGGAACGGGCCCAGGGGGACGTACTCCCAGGCCTGGATGTCGCGCGCCGACCAGTCGTTGAGCAGGCAGAGCCCGAAGACGTGGTCCCGGAAGTCGGTGAGCGGGACCGGTGTGCCCAGGTCGGTCGGCGCGCCCACGACGAAGCCGATCTCGGCCTCGATGTCCAGCCGCACGGAGGGGCCGAAGACCGGCGCCGGGTCGGCGGGGGCCTTGCGCTGCCCGGACGGCCGTACGACATCCGTGCCGGAGACCACGACCGTGCCCGAGCGGCCGTGGTAACCGATCGGCAGGTGCTTCCAGTTCGGCGTGAGGGAGTCGGCCGCGTCGGGGCGGAAGATCCGCCCGACGTTACGGGCGTGGTGCTCGGACGAGTAGAAGTCGACGTAGTCCGCGACCGCGAAGGGAAGGTGCAGGGTCACCGACGACAGCGGGTGGGTCAGCGGCTCGACCACCTCCCGGTGCGAGGGCACCGTCACCCACGCCGTGAGCGCGCGCCGCACGTCGGACCAGGCCGTACGGCCCGCCGCCAGCAGCGGGTCGAGGCTCGGGCGCGCCAGCAGGGCGGCGTAGGGGGAGCCGAGGGCGAGGGCCGCGGCGCCGGCGTCGAGCACGTGGTCGCCGATCCGGACGCCGACGGTCCGCTCCCGCGAACCGGCGGCGGAGAAGACACCGTACGGAAGGTTGTGAGGGCCGAAGGGGTCGCCCTCGGGGACGTCGAACGGGGGCATGTGGTTCTGCCTCACTCTCGTGTGGGTGGCTGCGCCACACGTTACGGCTGGGGTCGGGCTTTCGACGGCAAGGTCTAGAAGGCCTAAAGAGTTCGCAATGTCCTGAAAACTCACGGTCGGAGGCGGCGATTCCGGCTTAGCTTCCTTTGCGGGGGCGGACGGGAAGCATCCGGTCCGCAGGGGGACACGTGGGGGGACCCGTGGCCAAGCGCACCTGTGGTGTGCCCGTGGACGTCGACCGTGACGTGCCGGGCCTGATCGTGAAGTTCGGCGACTACCCGCTGCATCACGGCGGGGTCGGCGCCATCCGCAGTCTGGGGCGGCTCGGCGTCCCGATGTACGCCATCACCGAGGACCCGTACACGCCCGCCGCCGCCTCCCGCTATCTGACGCGGGCGTTCGTCTGGCCGACCACGGGCACCGAGGAACCGGGCCGGCTCGTGGAGGGCCTGCTGCGGATCGGCCGCCGGATCGGGCGCCCGGCCGTGCTGATCCCGACCGACGAGGAGGCGGCGGTCCTGATCGCCGAGCACCGCGCCGACCTGGCCGGACACTTCCTCGCCCCGCCCGTCGACCCCGCGCTGCCGCGCCGCCTGGCCAGCAAGCAGGGGCTGCACGAACTCTGCGTCGAACACGGTCTCGCCAGTCCGGAGACGGTCGTTCCGGTGTCGTACGACGAGATCGTCGCCTTCGCCGACCGGGCCCGTTTCCCGGTGGTGGCGAAGAACCGCGAGGCGTTCGTCCGGCGCACCCGGCCCGCCGTGCACGGCACCACCCGTATCACCACCCGCGACGGACTGCTCGCGCTCGCCCGCGGCTGGGGCGCGCCCGGCGGCGATCCGGGAGTGGTCCTCCAGGAGTATCTGCCGCGCGAGTCGGCCGAGGACTGGATCGTGCACGCCTACTGCGCCGCCGACACCACCCCGCTCGCGCTCTTCACGGGAGTGAAGGTCCGCTCGTGGCCACCGCACGCGGGAATGACGGCGCACGCCTACGTCGTCGACAACCCGGAACTCGCCGACCTCGCCGCACGTTTTGTCAAACAACTCGGCTTCACCGGCGTCATCGACCTCGACCTGCGCTTCGACCGGCGCGACGGTCAGTACAAGCTGCTCGACTTCAACCCCCGTACGGGCGCGCAGTTCCGGCTCTTCGAGAGCGAGTCGGGTATCGACGTCGTCCGCGCGCTCCACCTGGACCTGACCGGCCGCCCGGTCCCGGAGGGCGAACAGCGCGCGGGCCGCCGCTATGTCGTGGAGAACATCGACCTGCCCGCGCTCCTCGCCTACCGCCGCAGCGGCTGTACGACGCCGCACGCGCCGCACCGGGCGAGCGGCACCGAGCTGGCCTGGCTGGCGGGCGACGACCCGCTGCCCTTCGTCACCATGCTCGCGCGCCTCGTCCGCCCCGGCGCGAAACACCTCGCCCAGCTCTGGCGCACCCACCGCGCCGACCAGCCCCAACGCACCCAGCACTCCGACGGCACCGGTCGCGCCGACCAGCCCCAACGCACCCAGCACTCCGACGGCACCGGTCGCGCCGACCAGCCCCAACGCACCGGCCGCACCGATCGCACCGATCGCACCCCACGCACCGGCCGCCCCCACCGCCCCGGCCGCCCCCACCGCCCGGACCGCTGACGCCGCCCCCGACCGCTGACGCCGCCCCGACCGCTGGGCGCCGGCGCCCCCGCCCACCACGTACCGAGCTCACCCGCCACATGTCCTGGGGAGGCACCCGCACATGCTGCAACCCGTCGCCATCGTCGGCGCAGGCCCCTTCGGTCTGTCCACCGCCGCCCATCTGCGCGCCCGCGGCATACCCGTCCGGGTGTTCGGCGAGCCGATGGTCAGCTGGCGCGACCACATGCCCGCCGGCATGCTCCTCAAGTCCACCCCGGCCGCGTCCAGCCTCGACGCCCCGCAGCCCGGCCACACCCTCGCCGACTACTGCGCCGCGGCCGGAATCCCCCGGCTGGTCACCGACGAGGACATCGTGCCGGTCGAGACCTTCGTCGCGTACGGCGACTGGTTCCGCAAGCGGCTCGTCCCCGGACTGGAGCAGGTCCGCGTCGTCTCCGTGGACCACCGCACCCCGGGCGCCGGCTTCGAACTCAAGCTCGACTCGGGCGAGTTGTTCACCGCGCGGGCCGTCGTCGTCGCCACCGGGCTCTCCGGGCTCGCCCATCTCCCGCCCGAGCTGGCCGCCGCCGTACCCGACGGACCGGGCCCCGCGGCCCCCGTCTCGCACAGCTCCCAGCACCACGACCTGAGCCGCTACGCCGGCCGGGAACTGATCGTCGTGGGCGCCGGACAGTCCGCCCTGGAGACGGCCGTGCTCGCGGCGGAGGCCGGCGCCGACGTACGGGTGGTGGCCCGCGGCCGCGGCTCCGTCGCCTTCGGGGCGCCCCCGTGGCGGCAGCCCGGGCTGCGCCCGCGGTCGCCGTTCGGCCGGGCCTGGTCGCTGTACGCGCTCACCTACTACCCGCACCCCTACCGCCGTCTCCCGGCCGGGCTGCGCCACCACCTCGTACGCCGGGTCCTCGGCCCGCTCGGCGCGTGGTGGCTGCGCGAGCGGTTCGAGGGCCGGGTCCGGGTCAGCGAGGTCGCGGGCGTGGAGCGCGCCGAACCGGACGGCGGCCGCACGGCGCTGACGGTCCGTACCCACGAGGGCCGGCCGGAGCGACTGACCGCGGACCATGTCGTCGCCGCCACCGGATACCGCGTGGACCTCGCCGCGATGGACTTCCTCGGCCCGGAGCTGCGCACCCGTCTGGAGGTCAGCCGCGGCACCCCGCGACTCGGCGCGGGCTTCCGCTCCTCCGTCCCGGGCCTGTACTTCACCGGCCTGCCCGCGGCCTCCTCCTACGGTCCGGTGATGCGGTTCGTCTGCGGTACGGAGTTCGCCTCGCCGCGCCTTGCGGACCATCTCGCGGCGGCCCACGGCTGACCCGGCCCACCCGGGGCGCACCCGGTTCGGGCGCCGACACCCACCCCCGGGCGTTCGCATACCCCACGTGGGAGTGAAAACCGGATCCGTTTTCAACGCGCGCTCACGGCGCCCCGCGGGCCGACGCGGGGCCCGTCCGGGCAAAGGGCCGAATGGTACAGGGGAGTTGGCTGGTGCGGACGGGACGCGGGGGAACCCGGCCGACGTCCGGTTCGCACCGGGTCGGTGCCGCGCGATGTCCGTATTCTCTGATCATGGCCGCACCCACCGCATATGCCGCGCGCACCACGTACGCACTTGTCGCCACCGACCTGGACGGGACCCTGCTGCGCGGCGACGACACCTTCTCCGACCGCTCGTTGGCCGCGCTCGCCCGGTCGGCACGGGCCGGGGCCCGGCATCTCGTGGTCACCGGCCGGCCCGCGCCCCGGGTCCGCCCGCTCCTCGCCGAGCTGGGCAGCACCGGCCTCGCGGTGTGCGGACAGGGCGCGCAGCTGTACGACGCCGGCCGGGACCGCCTGCTCTGGTCGGTCACCCTGGACCGGGAGTTGGCCGAGACCGCGATCGGCAAGATCGAGGCGGAGGTCGGCCAGGTGTACGCGGCGGTCGACCAGGACGGGGTGCACGGGCTGACGCTGATCGAGCCCGGCTATCTGATGCCGCACCCGACCCTGCCCGCGGTGCGGGTCGGGTGGCGCGACGAACTGTGGGCCGAGCCGATCAGCAAGGTGCTGCTGCGCCATCCTTCGCTGTCCGACGACGAGCTGGCGTCGGTGGCCCGCTCGGTGGTCGGTTCGCTCGCCACGGTCACCATGTCGGGCCCGGGGACGGTCGAACTCCAGCCATGCGGGGTGACCAAGGCGACCGGTCTCGCGCTGGCGGCCCGGCGGCTCGGTGTGCGGGCCGAGGACACCATCGCGTTCGGGGACATGCCCAACGACATCCCGATGTTCGACTGGGCGGCGCACGGGGTGGCGATGGCCAACGCGCACCCCGAACTCAAGGCGGTGGCCGACGAGGTCACGACGTCGAACGAGGACGACGGCATCGCCGTCGTCCTCGAACGACTCTTTCCCTGAGAACGGCTCTTTCCCCGAAGGGAATTCACCCCTCACGGCCCCAACAAAGCAGTCGCGTACAAAACAGTCGCGTTCCTTTACGGGCCCCAACCCGCAAAGCAATGCGCTCGGTCAGTAGGCGCCGAAGACGTTGTCGATGGAGCCGTACCGGGCGGCCGCGTAGTTGCAGGCGGCGACGATGTTCGCGACCGGGTCGTACGGGTCGTACAGGGTGCCGGGCACGTGGTACGCGGCGAAGGTCGGGTCGATCACCTGGAGCAGGCCCTTGGAGGGCGTGCCCGCGAGGGCGTTGGAGTCCCAGTTGTTGACGGCAGACGGGTTGCCGGAGGACTCGCGCATCACGTTGCGGTAGATGCCGTCGTAGGTGCCCGGGATGCCGTTCTGCGCCATGACGGAGAGCGACTCGCGGATCCAGCCGTCGAGGTTGTTCGGGTACGCGGTGACCGCCTTGGTGGCGGTCGGGGTGGCCGCGGACGCGCTGGTGGCGCCGATGACCGGCAGCGCGAGCACGGCCGCGCCGGTGCCGGCGACGGCGAGCGTGCGGGTGAGGCGGCGCATGGAGGTGAAGCGGTGCAATGCGGACATGGGGATGGATTCCTCTCCGACGCCTGCGAGGTGAGCTGTCGGGTTCGGGCGGGGAGGTGCCCGGCCGGGCCCTTGCGGGCACGGCTTCACCCCGAGCCGTTCCGGCGCGTCCTTCGACGTCCGGCCCGGCGACTTACCTGGGTCCCCCACTCCTGCCGTGGATCTTTGTCGGTGGTGTGGGCGGCGGCAGGATTAGGCGTCCGCCCGACAGCGCTGGAACGTATGCGAAGCCCATGTCCGAAACAAGTAGCGGATTCACATATAGCGGCTTGTGATCTTCTTTCCGGGTGTTTGCCGCGCATGATCCTTTGCTGCTGGAAAGGGTCAACTCGCGGACCCGCAAAGGTGAATCGGCGCGGGTCTGTGAAATTCCTGTGCGCATGCGTCAGTGAGTCATGTCACGCACGATCGCAAGAGTGGTAAATCGGGCAATGAGCCCAAGTCCCTATCAACCAGCCGTCCGTGGAATCCGCTTCTCCCAGGTGCGATGGAAGACCACGTCGTCGCCCTCGGTGCAAATCACCTCATTGGAGGTCAAAAACTCCCCCTCCTCGCACCGGATCTCCGACCGCGTCCGGACCGTCGTGTCCCAGGCGAGTTCGGGCCGGTGGAGGCGGACCGTCCAGTCGGAGCGGGTCCGCGCGGACAGCGCGTCGCCCTCGGTGACCGTGTACGTCTCCAGCGCGTCCTCGGTGAACTCCAGCCCGTCGGGATAGACGCGGGTCCCGCCGTACCGGGGGTCGACCTCCAGCCGCCACTCGCCCTTGGCCACGTCCCGCACCACCAGCCGCTCGGGACGCGGCTCGTCCAGCGTGACGGGGGAGGAGACACCGAGCGGAGCCGATTGCTCGGGCTCCTCGAAACCGATCCCCTGGTCGGGTGCCGGCGCGCGGACCGGCAGTTCCAGGGCGCTGCCCGCCGGGTCCAGCGTGAAGCCGGCCTCGGAGCCGGGCTGCGGCCAGATCCACGGCCAGTACGCCGAGGAGACGGCCAGCCGGACGCGGTGCCCGGCCGGGAAGGCGTGCCCGATGCCGTTCAGCTCGAACGACACCTCCTCGGTCGCGCCCGGTGTCCACGGCACAGCCCGGTCCCGGCCCTCGCGCGCCGACAGGTTCAGCACGCCCCGGGTCACCAGGGTCGAGGAGCCGTCCGGGGCGACGTCGCAGAGCCGGGCGACCACCTGTCCGCGCGGCACCTCGCAGCGCAGCCGCAGCCGTACGCGCGGCCGTCCCAGCACCCAGGTCTCCTCGCCCAGCGGGAACTCGAAGCAGACCGACCGCGCGTCCTCCTCGCGCTGGTCCGGCGGCAGGTCGGCGTCGTTCCCGAAGGGGAAGAAGCGGCCCGCGTCGACGCCGGTGTGCATCGGGGACCGCACCGGCAGGGGGGCGCCCTGGAGGGCGTAGGTGACGGGGGTGACGGCGGGGGAGGGCCAGGCGGGCTCGCCGACCCAGCGGCCCGGCAGGGTGTCGTAGACCGTGGCCGGCGGGTGCGAGTCGCTGACGTAGGCGCGCAGCAGGGGCTCGGGGAGGTCGCCCTCGCCCTTCAGCCAGTGGTCCCACCAGCGCAGGGTCTCCTGGAGGAAGCCGATCGCCGGGCCCGGCGGCAGGCCGCGGTCGGGGTACTGGTGCGACCAGGGGCCGATCAGTCCGCGCACCCGGTCGGCCGGGAGGTGTTCGACGAGCCGCAGCACGGTGTCGCGGTACGGGTCGTGCCAGCCGCCGACGGCGAGCACCGCGGCCTTGATCGCCCCGTAGTCCTCGCAGACGCTGCCGTGCCGCCAGTAGTCGTCGCGCGTCTGGTGGCCGAGCCAGGTGTGCAGCAGGGGTTGCACCGCCTCCAGGCGGTTCAGCCACATCTCCCGCCAGGCCTCGCCGGCGTACCGCGGGTCCGGCGGGCGCGACACGAAGGTGAGCATGGTGGCCGCCCATGCGTGCATGTCCACCGCGAGGACGGAACCACCCATGTAGTGCACGTCGTTGTCATAGCGGTCGTCGGTCGAGCAGACCGTGACGATCGCCTTGAGCGGCTCGGGCGCGAGGGCCGCGATCTGGAGGGAGTTGAACCCGCCCCAGGAGATGCCGAACATACCGACCTTGCCGTCGCACCAGGGCTGCGCCGCCAGCCAGTTGACCACCTCGACGCCGTCGGCCAGCTCCGTCGCCGAGTACTCGTCGCCGGGCAGGCCCTCGCTGTTGCCGTGCCCGCGCACGTCGACGCGGACGGAGGCGTAGCCGTGGCCCGCGTACCAGGGGTGGCGCTGGAAGTCGCGCGGCGCCGTCCAGTCGGTGAGCCGGTAGGGGAGGTACTCCAGGAGCGCGGGTACGGGCTCGTTGGTCAGCGGGCGCCACACGCGCGCGTAGAGCAGGGTCCCGTCCGCGAGCGGGATGCGGACGTCGTCGTGGGTCGTCTCGTGGGGGAAGGACGTACGGATGTGCATGACGGGGACCCCAGTGGTTCGGTCGGCTCGGTCGGCGGCTTCAGTGGACGGGGTGCATCGTGCGGCGCAGCCAGGGCGCCGCGGCGATCACGGCGAGTCCGGCGGCGACCGCGATCGCGCCGTTGACGCCGAAGTAGGCGGGCTTGGAGACGTCGTCGTAGAGCTTCACGGTCTGGGCCTGGACACCGTTGGCGAGCGCCAGGGACAGGAACCACAGGGACATGGTCTGGCTGGAGAAGGCGGCGGGCGCCAGCTTGGTGGTGGCGGACATGCCGGAGGTCTCCAGCAGGATGTCGCCGAGGCCGAGCAGCAGATAGGAGCCGACGATCCACCAGACGGACATGAGGTAGTCGTCGGACGAGTGGCCGGAGGTGGGCAGGACCATCAGCAGGAAGGACAGCCCGCCGAGCACCACCCCGATGGCGATCTTGTTGGAGGCGTGCGGCTGGCGGCGGCCCATACGCACCCACAGCGCGGCCACGAAGGGCGCGAGGCCGACCTCGAAGGCGCCGAGCGCGGAGGCGTACCAGCTGGCCGGGAAGTCGAAGCCGAGGATCTTCGTCTCGGCGTTGGTCGAGGCCAGCAGGATCATCGTCGAGTACGCCTGGAACAGGATGAAGTTGAAGACCGTCGAGGCGAGGAAGAGGACGATGTACGGCCGCAGCCGGCCGCGTTCCTCCGCGGTGACCCTCGGGCTCGCGAACATCACCGCGAAGTAGGCGACCGGTGCGATCACCGAGACCAGGGTGAGCAGGTCGACGAAGCGGTCCATGGTGAGCCAACCGGCGACGGCCAACCCCGTGCCGACCGCCGCGGCGGCGACGATCCCGGCCGCGATGAGCAGGACCGCGCGGCGCATCGCGTCGGGGGCCAGCGCGAACTCGGCGGCGTTCCTGCGGCCGGCGAGGTGGCGCCGCCCGGCGACGTACTGGACCAGCCCGAAGGTCATACCGACCGCGGCGGCCGAGAAGCCCCAGTGCCAGCCCTGGTGGTCGCCGAGCCAGCCGGTGATCAGCGGGCCCGCGAAGGCGCCGATGTTGATCGCCATGTAGTAGAGGGCGAAGCCGGCGTCCCGGCGCTCGTCGTCGGTGCGGTAGAGCTTGCCGACCATGGTGGCCACGTTGGGCTTGAGCAGTCCGGTGCCGGCGCTGATCAGGCCGAGGCCCACCCAGGTCATGGCGGCGGCAGGCACGGCCATCGCGTAGTGGCCGCAGGCGATCAGGATGCCGCCCCAGAGCACCGCGCGGTACGAGCCGAGGATCCGGTCGGCGAGCCAGCCGCCGGCGACGGAGACGAGATAGACCAGCGTTCCGTAGGCTGCGGATACGGAGGCGGCCGTTCCGGCGGACATGCCCAGTCCGTCGTTGGCCACCGAGTCGGCGAAGTAGAGCACGAGGATGGCCTGCATGCCGAGGAACGAGAACCGCTCCCAGACCTCCAGACCGGAGAGCGTGAGCAGGCCTCTGGGATGGCCGAAGAAGGCGTGGTCGTCCTTGGCCGGCGGTCCTTCGCCGGGCCCGGCATCGAGGTCGGTTTCAGACACGCTCCACTACTTCCACGCAAGTCGATAAATATCCGCTCGTATCAGGTGATCAAAAACATACCGGTCGTGATCGGGTATCGCCCGGGGTGCGCGGGTGGGCGGCATGGGTGATCGAAACATGACCGGATACGCTGACGTGAGTGATGGCAGCGACCTATCGACATACCGGGTAATCGGCAGTAGACACCAGCAGACAGGAGATCCCTCGTGACCGTCGTCGGGCCGTTCGGGCTGAGCGTGCGGGACCAGGTTCTGGAGGCCGATGTCCAGGCAGGATTGACGGCTGTCGAGGAAGGGCTGCTAGAGGCCACCAAGAGCGAGGTCCCCTTCATCACGGAGGCCGCGCAGCACCTGGTGCGGGCCGGCGGCAAAAGATTCCGGCCACTGCTCGTGATGCTCGCCGCCCAGTTCGGCGACCCCTACGCGCCCGGGGTCGTACCCTCCGCCGTTGTTGTCGAACTGACCCATCTCGCCACGCTCTACCACGACGACGTCATGGACGAGGCCGCCGTCCGGCGCGGGGTGCCCAGCGCCAACGCCCGCTGGGACAACTCGGTCGCCGTGCTCACGGGCGACTTCCTGTTCGCGCGCGCGTCGCACATCCTGGCCGACCTCGGCCCCGAGGCGGTCCGGGTCCAGGCCGAGGCGTTCGAACGGCTCGTCACCGGACAGATCCTGGAGACCGCCGGACCCGCCGACGGCCGCGACCCCGTCGACCACTACCTCGACGTGCTCGCCGGCAAGACCGGTTCGCTGGTGGCCGTCTCCTGCCGGTTCGGCTCGCTGATGTCCGGCGCCGACGAGCCCGTGGTCGACGTCCTCACCCAGTACGGCGAGCGGCTCGGGGTCGCCTTCCAGCTCGCCGACGACGTCCTCGACATCGCCTCCGAGACCCGCGAGTCCGGCAAGACCCCGGGCACCGACCTGCGCGAGGGCATCCCGACCATGCCCGTGCTGCGGCTGCGCGAACGGGCCGAGCGGCTGGGCCTCGCCGAGGACATCGCCCTGTGCGAGCTGCTCGCCTCCGACCTCAGCGACGACGCACGGCACGCCGAGGCACTGTCCGCGCTGCGCGCCCATCCGGCACTTGAGCAGGCACGACGCGACACCGTGCGGTACGCCGAGGAGGCCCGCGCGGCCCTGGTGCCGCTGCGCGAGTGCGAGGCACGGCAGGCTCTCGAGGAACTCTGCGACGCGGTGGTGCACCGGGCGGGTTAGCACCCGCAGACGGCGGTACCCGGGGCGGCGTCCGCTCCCGACCCCTACGGGTCGGGGGAGGCGCCGCCCCTTCGCGTCATACCGCAGCAGTACATGGAGTTGACTCTGGGGGCTGACGTTTCCCGCCTGCCGATTTGGTCAGATGGTGACCACGGACGACACCACTCCTCACCGATTCGGGTGAGAATGGCGGCTCAGGGTGGGACGAGTGCACGGACGCGAAGAGCACCAGGAGTTCGAAGGCCGCCGCCTACACGGAGGTAAGGCACACATGGCACCGTACGAATCCGACGACAGCACGACTGCCGCGGACGCCGACGAGCTGCGAGCGGCCCGGCGCAAGAAGGCCGCACGCTACGTCGTGCCGGTCACGGTCGTGGGAGTGGCGGCGGCGACCATCGGGCTGGTCCCGGCGATCGCCGACTCCGGCAGCCCCGACCTGCCCAGGATCAGCGCGGAACAACTCATCCAGAAGATCGCCGAGTCGGACACGGAGCAGCTCTCCGGCACGGTGAAGATCACCACGGATCTCGGACTGCCGAACCTCGGCGGCCTGGAGAGCGGGCTGATGTCCGGCGCCACCCAGGGCGGCGGCGACGGCGAGGGCTCCGCGGCCGACCCCACGGCCAAGCTCACCGAGCTGGCCAGCGGCACACACACGCTGCGCGTCGCGGTCGACGGCCCCGAGAAGCAGAAGCTGTCGCTCCTGGAGGACGCCGCCGAGTACAGCGTCATCCACAACGGCAAGGACGTCTGGGGCTACGACAGCGGCTCCAACGAGGTGTACCACTCGACGTCCGCGGAGGGCGCCGACGCACAGCAGGACGTCCCGGCGACCCCCAAGGACTTCGCCGAGGAAGCCCTGAAGTCGGTCGACGACACCACGTCGGTCACCGTCGACGGCACCGCGCAGGTCGCGGGCCGCGACGCCTACAAGCTGGTCGTCAAGCCGAAGCAGTCCGGCTCGACCGTCGGCCAGATCTCCATCGCCGTGGACTCCAGGACGTTCACGCCGCTGAAGTTCACGCTGACCCCGGCGAGCGGTGGCGCGGCCGTCGTCGACGCCGGCTTCACCAAGGTCAGCTTCGACCGGCCGGCCGCCTCGACCTTCGACTTCACCCCGCCCAAGGGTGCGAAGGTCACCGAGGAGCCGGCCGGCGAGAAGCCGTCGGGCGAGGCCGCGCCCGGGCACCGGGCGCCGAAGTCCGAGGACGACCTGGCCAAGAGCGCCGAGGCCGAGGGCTTCAAGGTCCTCGGTGAGGGCTGGAACGCGATCGCGGTCCTGGAGACCGGCGGCGAGGGTGTCCCCTCCGGCGGTGAGGTCGGCGGCGACCTGGGCGGCTTCCTGGACTCCCTCGGCGACCAGGTGAGCGGCAAGTTCGGCGAGGGCACGGTCTTCAAGACGCGCCTGATCAACGCCCTGATCACCGACGACGGCAAGGTCTACGTCGGCGCGGTCACCAAGGACGCGCTGGTGAAGGCGGCCGACGCCGGGAAGTAGCAGCGGCGGCGGTCGGCGGCCGGGCGGTGCACCCCACCGCCCGGCCGCCGACCCGTACGTCTGCGTATGTGTACGTGTACGTGTACGACGAACCGGGGGAGCCCGCATGGACGGACCGTCCACCACGGAACCGCAGCGGGACGCCGCGGGTGAGGGCGTCATCCACACCCGCGCGCTCACCAAGCGCTACCGCGGCGGGCAACTCGCCGTGGACGGCCTCGACCTGACCGTCCCCGAGGGCAGCGTCTTCGGCTTCCTCGGTCCGAACGGCTCCGGCAAGACCACCACCATCCGCATGCTGATGGGCCTCATCGAACCGACCTCGGGCACGGCACGCGTCCTCGGCCGCCCCATGCCCCGCGCCACCCGCGCGGTCCTCCCGCACGTCGGCGCCCTCATCGAGGGCCCCGCCCTCTACGGCTTCCTCTCCGGCCGCGACAACCTCCTGCGCTACGACGCCGCCGACCCCACCGCCGACCCGCGCACCCGGCGCGCCCGCGTCACCGCCGCGCTCGACCGCGTCGGCCTCGGAGCCGCGTCCGGCAAGAAGGCCAAGGCCTACTCCCTCGGTATGAAGCAGCGCCTCGGTCTCGCGGCAGCCCTGCTCCAGCCGCGCCGGCTGCTGGTCCTGGACGAGCCGACCAACGGACTCGACCCGCAGGGCATGCGCGAGATCCGGGCCCTGATCCGCGAGCTGGCCTCCGACGGCACCACCGTCTTCCTCTCCTCCCACCTCCTCGACGAGATCGAGCAGGTGTGCACCCACGCCGCGGTGATGACCCAGGGCCGCCTGATCACCCAGGGCCCGGTGGCGGACCTGGCGGCGGGGGTGAGGGGCCGGTTGGTGGTGATCACCCCGGACACGGGGGAAGCGGCGCGGTTGCTGAAGGAGCAGGGTTCGGCGGACGTCATCGTCGCGGAGGACCGAGTAACCGCGGAGCCGCCGAATGGCGAACTGGCGGATATCAACGCGGCGTTGGTGACTGCGGGCGTAAGAGTCCGAGGCTTCGGAGTCGAACGGGCCTCGCTGGAGGACGCGTTCGTGGCGCTGACAGGGGAGGGCTTCGATGTCGCAGGCTGAACTCAACCCCCTTCAGGGGCGCGGGGCCGGTTCCGATCTGCGGCTACCGCCGCGTGGGCGCGACCAGCAGCAACGGACCGTCGGCAGCCGAACAACCTTCCACGGCTCCCTCCTGCGCAACGAACTCCGCGTAACCTTCCGCCGCTGGCGCACCCTGGCCCTGCTGGCCGTACTCGCAGCCGTACCCATCCTCGTGGGCATCGCCGTGAAGATCGAGACCGGCGACGGCGAGTCGGTCGGCGGAGGCGGCGGCGAAGGCCCCGCGTTCATCTCGCAGATCACCAACAACGGCCTGTTCCTGGTCTTCACCGCCCTCGCCGCCACCCTGCCGTTCTTTCTGCCGATGGCGGTCGGCGTGGTCGCGGGCGACGCGATCGCCGGCGAGTCCAGCGCCGGGACCCTGCGTTATCTCCTGGTCGCCCCGGCGGGCCGCACCCGGCTGCTGTTCACCAAGTACGCGACGGTGATCGCGTTCTGCGTCGCCGCGACCCTGGTGGTCGCCGTGTCGGCGCTGCTCGTGGGCGCGCTCCTCTTCCCCCTGGGCGACCTCACGACCATCTCCGGTACGCGGATCAGCTTCGCCGAGGGCCTGGGCCGCGCCCTGCTGATCGCGCTGGCCGTCGCCGCGTCACTCATCGGCATCGCCGCGCTCGGCCTGTTCGTCTCCACGCTCACCACCAGCGGCATCGCGGCCATGGCGACCACGGTCGGACTGCTGATCACGGTCCAGATCCTCGGCCAGATCCCGCAACTGGACGCGCTGCACCCGTACTTCTTCTCGAACTACTGGCTGTCCTTCGCCGACCTGATGCGCGAGCCGATCTACTGGGACGACCTCACCAAGAACCTCGGCCTTCAGGCCCTGTACGCGGTCGTGTTCGGCTCGGCGGCCTGGGCGCGCTTCACCACGAAGGACATCACCGCGTAGCCCACCGCGTCTCCGGGGGCCTGGTCCTAGTAGGGGAACGGGAAGCGGGCGAGGGGCGCCTCCTGGGCGAAGAACGTCTTCGCGCGGGCGAGCGCCTCGGAGTCGTGCAGTACGTCACCGGGCTTGCTGCCGTTGCCGAGCAGCACCCCGCCGAACCGCATCCGCATGTACGCCGCCGCGTTGTGCAGGGTCCCGATCAGCGGGTCCGCGACCTCGAACTCCTCGTGCGCCAGGGCCGTCACACCCCACAGCGTGCGGTCCGCGAGCGTCTCCTTGAAGTCGGCGCCGGGGGTGCGCAGCCAGCCCGACCAGTAGTCGAGGTAGCGCTTGGTGGTGGCGGACACCGAGTACCAGTACAGCGGCGACGCGATCACGATGTCCGTCGCCGCGAGCGTCGCGTCCAGCAGCCGGGCCACATCGCCCTGGGTGGGCCGTATGTGGTCGCTGTCGTGCCGCAGGTCCTCGAACTCGGGCACGTCCAGCTCGGCGAGGTCGAGCCACTCCTGCTCCACGTCGTCCGGCAACTGCTCGGCTGCCGCGCGGGCCAGCAGCTCGGTGTTGCCCTCGCTGCGGCTGCTGCCGAGGACAAACAGGAAGCGGCGGTTCATGGGTCCCCCAGGGAGTACGGGTGCGGCGAGTGTCCGGCGCGGAACAATTAAGTGCGCACACATCATATGCATGTGCATGCATCATCTGTCCAGGGCCAGGCGGCCCGGGCCACCGTGAGCAGCAACTCCTCCCGGCCGTGCGGCGCCACGAGCTGGAGCCCGGCCGGGCAGCCGTCGTCGCCGAAGCCCGCCGGGATACTCAGCGCCGGATGCCCGCTGAGGTTGAACGCCCAGGTCAGCTCGGTGGAGTACCGCCCACCCGGGCCCTCGTGACCGTGCGGGGCGGTCGGGACGGTGGGGGTGAGGAGCAGCTCCGCGTGCGCGAAGAGCGCGGCGAGCCGCCGGTCGTTCACGGCCCGCAGCCGGTGCGCGTCGGCCGGGTCGGCGCCGGGGGTGCGCAGGGCCAGCCAGGCGGGGGCGGGGTCGGTGAGCCGGAGCGGGGGCGTGGTGGCCGGCTTCACCACACCGGCGGCGGCGAGGCGGAGGGCGGCCGCGTGGGCCAGGGCGAGGGGCTCGGGGTCGGGGGTGGCGAAGCCGAGGTCGGGGGACCAGAGGGCGGGGACGGGTTCGTTCCTTTCGACGTGGCTCGGGTGCGGGTCGGCCGCCGACGCGCCCGGGGAGACCACCCGCCAGTACATCGCCGCGTCCGTCGGGCAGCGGGTGAGCACCCCCGGCGCCGCGAGACCCGTCCGGTCGGCCGTCGGGAGGTGGCCGTTCGTCGTCTTCAGGCCCAGCACTCCGCACCAGGCCGCCGGGATCCGTACCGAGCCCGCCCCGTCGTTCCCGGTCGCCAGCGGCACCAGACCGGCCGCCACCGCCGCGGCCGACCCGGCCGAGGAGCCGCCCGGCGTCCGGTCCGCCCGCCACGGATTGACCGTACGGCCGTACTGTCCGAGTCCCCAGGTCTGCCAGGCGGTGCCGGGGCCGGGTACGGAGGTCGCGCCCACCGGCACACACCCCGCCGCGACCAGCGCCACCGTGTCCGCCGCGCGCAGTCCGGTCCGCCGCCCCTTCACCCCGATCGGCACGCCGGCCAGCGGCAGCCGTTCGCCCGCGGCGACGCGCGCGTCCACCTCGGTCGCGCGCCGCAGTGCCGCCTCGGCCCACACCTCGGAGAACGCGCTCAGCGTCGGCTCGGCCCGCTCGATCCGGTCCAGCGCCGCCGCCACGACGTCCACGGCACGCGCCGCCCCGGATCCCACGGCGGAGGCGATCTCGTGCGCGCAGGGCGCCGGTCTCACCGACCCGCGCCGGTCAGCCGGGCCAGCGCACGCGTCCCGCGCGGCGGCCCGCCGTCCCTCTCGCCGAACCGCCACGCCGGCACCCACGGCACCCGGTACACGTCCACGACGTCCTCGATCGGCCCGATCCGCCGCTCCAGCCGACGCGGCAACCGGCCCGGCGCGTCCGCCACCAGCACCACGGCGTCCAGATCGACCCCGGCCGGAGCCAGACGGTTGCGGAAGGCCGCCAGGGTGCGGGCGACGGCGTCCAGTCCGGCCGCGTGTGTGCGGGCGACCAGGAGCACGGACGCCGGGTCGTCGGCGCCGGGCCAGGCGCGTCCGCAGTCGTGACCGCCGTAGACCTCGGCGAGGGTGGAGACACCGGCACCGCCGTGGGTGCCGACCCAGGAGAAGCGGCGTGGAGTGACCCGGCCGGGGCCCACGGCACCCGGGACCGGGCCGGGGCCGGGGTCGGGGGGCGGTGCGGGCACCGGTCCGCGGATCCAGATCTCCGGCCCCCGTGACCCGTCCGTACGCATGACCCGCCGCCCGCCTCTCGCCGTCGCCCTCGTTGCCGTAGGACGATCCTCCTGCCCGGAATGCGGCGGTGTGAGTCCGGGGCCGTTACTTGGGACGAGCCTGTGACGCTGTGGTGACGCGTGCACCGGGGCGAGGCGGGACACTCGTCGGTAGGTGTGCGCGGAAGGTTCGCGGACAGATCCGAGTGAGGGAACCGATGACTCGACTCAGCCGCGAGAAGAAGCGGGAAGAGCAGCGCGCCGTGCACCCGGCCGCCGCCGCGTCCCCGATCGACGTCCGCGTTCTCGGGGCGGACGACGCGTCCGTCGCGGGAGTGCCGGTCGTCGCGAGGCCCGGCCGGGAGCTCCAGCACGCCGTCCTCGAACATCTCCACCGTGCCGCGCTCGCCGCCGGTGGCCCGGTCCTCGCCACGGTCCACGACGAGCGCATCGGCTACGTCATCCCCCTCCGCGTCGACCCGGACGGCTCCAGCCACCTGGCGGGCGAGCCGATATCCACCCGCGCGGCCGCGAGGAAGAACCCGACGCCCCGCCCCACGGGTTCCCCCGCGGCCACCCCCAGGTCGACCACAACGCCTGCCTGGGCCGCGGCCCCCGAGTCGCCCGCCCCGGCACCCCCGGCGCCCTCGTCCGAGCGGCCCGCCGCACCTGCGCCGAGCGCCTCGCCTGTTCCGCCCGCACCGCAGGCACCTTCACCCGCTCCGCCCGCCGCACCCACGCGCCAAGCGCCTCCACCCGCCCCGCCGGCCGCGCCCGCGGCGCAGGCGTCTCCAGCCGCCGCGCCCGCACAGCCCACCACGTCCGCGCCCGCGCCTGCACCCGCGCCCGCGCGCCAAGCGCCCCCCGCCGCGCCCGCGCCCCAGTCGGCGCCGATCGCGCCCGCGCCCGCGCCTGCACCCGCGCGCCAGGCGCCTCCCACCGCTCCCGCGCCCCAGTCGGCGCCGATCGCTCCGCCCGCGCCCGCACCCGCGCGCCAAGCGCCCCCCACCGCTCCCGCGCCCCAGTCGGCCCCGCCCGCCCCGGCGGCACCCGTCGCTCAGCCGACCCCCGACGCCCCGCCGCTCTTTCCGCCGCCCACTCCCCTCGGTGACAACACTCCGACGTTTCCCTTGCGGGCGTTGCCCGGGACCGTGGTGGCGCCGAAGGGGGAGTTCGGGCCGCCGCCGGTGATGCTGGGGGCCCGCGCTCCCATCGACGACCAGACCGTGGCCGCGCTGCGGGCCGCCGACCCCGACCCCGTGCCCACGCACACCCCGCCCAGGGGGTTCGACGCCGTCGCCGAGGCGGTGCTGGACGAGACGCCGCCCTCGGGGACCGTGCTCGCCGGGCCGATGACACTGATCGGCGACGCCGTGAAGGAGGGCCGTACGGACACGGCGGCCACCCTCGCCGAGCAGGCGCTGGCCGAGGCGACCGGCACCCTCGGCGCCGAGCACGCCGAGGTCCTCAAGCTGGCCGAACTCGCCGCGTACGTGGCTTACCTGGCCGGTGAGCCCGAGCGGGCCTTCCGGCTCTCGCTCGATCTCGCGGCCAGTTACGTCCGTGTGCGCGACGCGGAGGCCGCGTACGGCAACGTCCAGAGCGCGGCGACCGCCTGGCGTGCCGTACGCGACCCGCGCCGGGGCCTGGAACTGGGCCGTGAACTGCTCGGTGTGTGGGTGGAGTTGGCGGCCGAACCGGAGAGCCCGGCCGCCGAGGACCACGAGGAACTGGACTCGGCCCTGTCCCGCATGGACCGCCTCACCGCCCGCGCGGCCCGCACGGACTGACGCTCGACGCGGCGGAACTCAGTCGGACAGCTCCCACACCGCGTGCGCCACCGCGTCGCTGTTCCGGTTCAGCGCGGTGTCGTTGATGTTGGTCGTGGTGTCGCAGGACGAGTGGTAGCAGCTGTCGAAGGCCCGCCCCGACGTACCGCCCCACTTCGCCGCCTGCGCCGCCGACTTGACCCGGCTCGCGCCGGTGAACAGCCCGCCGACCGGTATGCCCACGTTCTTGAACGAGGCGTGGTCGGAGCGGCCGTCGCCCTCGGTCTCGATCTCGGTCGGCACCCCGAGGCCGGTGAAGTAGTCCTTGAAGGTCTTCTCGATCACCGGGTCGTCGTCGTAGACGAAGTAGCCGGGGTTCGCCGAGCCGATCATGTCGAAGTTCAGATAGCCGTCGATACGGGCGCGGTCGCCGGTCAGCAGGCTGTTGACGTAGTACCGCGAGCCGACGAGTCCCAGCTCCTCGGCGCCCCACCAGGCGAACCGCAGGTGCTTCACGGGCTGGTAGCCGGCGCGGGAGACGGCGAGCGCGGTCTCCAGTACGGCGGCGGAGCCGGAGCCGTTGTCGTTGATGCCGGCGCCGGACGTCACGCTGTCGAGGTGCGCGCCGGCCATGACGACCTGCTCGGGGTCGCCGCCCGGCCAGTCGGCGACCAGGTTGTACCCGACCCGGCCCGACGACGTGAACTGCTGGATGGTGGTGGTGAATCCGGCGGCGTCCAGCCTGGCCTTCACATAGTCGAGGGACGCTCTGTAACCGGGCCTGCCGTGCGCCCGGTTGCCGCCGTTGGCGGTGGCTATGGACTGGAACTGAGCGAGGTGCGCCTTGACGTTCGCGACCGGTATGTCGGGCGCGGCAGCGACCGTGGGCGCGGAGGCGGGCGCGGCACCGGCGAGGGATCCGCCGGTCAGCACCGTGGTGACCGCGACGACGGCAGCCGTGGCCGCCCGCCCGGAAACGGAGAGCTTCATGTGGGGCTCCGAATTCCGTGGGGAATCCCGTGGGGTGTCCACAGTGATTCCACAGTGAATGGGGTGCCTGGATGGTGAAGCTGTGACTGTCCACCGTCAAGAGGTCGATTTGGTCACGCCGTTGTGCGCGTGTGCCGTCAACCAGCCGCGTCTCACTGCACGCAGAACTCGTTCCCCTCCGGATCCGCCATGATCACCCACTGCCCCTGCGCCTCCTTCACCTCCCGCAGCACGCTCGCGCCCAGCCCCGTCAGCCGCTCGACCTCGGCCTCGCGCTGCCCGTCCTCGGAGTGCAGATCCAGGTGGAGCCGGTTCTTGACCGTCTTCGGCTCCGGCACACGCTGGAAGAGCAGTCGCCGTCCGAGCCCGGTGCCGGTCCCCTCGTCGAAGGGGTCGTCGGGGTGCCGTACGGCCACCAGGTCCCGGAAGGCCAGGCGGGCGTGGAACTCGACGGTGGCCTCGCGCGGCAGCGCGCCGAGCTCCAGCAGGCGCTCGATGAGGGCGTTGTTGTCCTCGACCTCGTAGCGCAGCGCGGCGCCCCAGAAGTCGGCCTGCGCCTGCGGGTCGGCGCAGTCGACCACGATCTTGAAGTTCATCGGCCGGGCGGCGGGAGAGGAGGGAGGAGAGGGAGTGGTGGGGGTGGTGGGGGTGGTGGAAGTGTCGGGGGAGGAGTCCCCGGATTCGCTCATGCGGCCATCTATAGCGGTTGCGTGAGCGCGCGGGCAAGGAAGACGCGGGCCCGGCCCGTCGACCGCGGCCGGCCCCCGGAAGGGCTGGAACTCGCCGTCGCGGAAGCGGAGTCGGCGCCCGTACGGAACACCCGCGACGCGCTCCTCGCCGGCGCACGACGGGCCGCGTCACCCGCTCTCCGCTAGCGCGCGACGGGCTGCGCCACCGGCTCCTCCTGCTTGGCGTCGTACGCCGCCCGCGCCGCCGCGATCTCCGGCTGGTGCTCCTCGGTCCAGGTCACCAGGGTCTGGATCGTCGCGTGCAGGGTCCTGCCGAGCGCGGTCAGTTCGTAGTCGACGCGGGGCGGCACCACCGCGTGCACGGTCCGCAGGACCAGTCCGTCGCGCTCCAGCTGGCGCAGGGTGACCGTCAGCATCCGCTGGCTGACCCCGTCGATCTCGCGCCGCAGCTCGGTGAAGCGCAGCCGGCGGTTGTCCAGCAGGGCGATCACGAGGAGCGACCACTTGTCGGCGATCCGGTCCAGGATCTGCCGTACCTCGCAGTCCTCCCGGGTGTCCCACTGGAAGGGGTCCGCGTCGCCGTAGTCGACCAGGCCGGTGCCTTCGCAGTTACTCGGTGACTTTGAAGTGCCTTCTTCCATGTCTCCCGATGGTGCCGCAGGCTGGCGGTGGTTACAAGAGGGAACCGACCCTCATCTCCGTAACCTCCCCCCTTTGCTCGGAGGAGTCTCCATGGGTACCCGCGCCTGGGCCCTACTGCTAGTCCTGTGCGGAACGATCTTCCTGGAGGGCATCGACGTCGCCATGCTGGCGATCGCCATCCCCTCCATCCGGGCCGACCTGGCCCTCACCACCGGCGCCGCGGCCTGGGTGATGAGCTCCTACGTCCTCGGGTACGCCGGTTTCACCCTGCTCGGCGGCCGGGCGGCCGACCTGCTGGGCCGCCGCCGGATGTTCCTGGTCTGGCTGACCGTCTTCCTGGCCTTCTCCGGCCTCGGCGGCCTCGCGACCGAGGGCTGGATGCTGATCGTCGCCCGCTTCGTCACCGGCGTCGCGGCCGCGTTCATGACCCCGGCCGCGCTCTCCCTGATCACCACCTCCTACGCGGAGGGCCCGCAGCGCAACCAGGCGCTGCTGGTCTTCGCCGGCACCGCGGCCGGCGGCTTCTCGCTCGGCCTGGTGATCGGCGGGCTGCTCACCCAGCTCGGCTGGCGCTGGGTGTTCTTCGCGCCGGTACTGCTGGCGGGGGCGCTGCTGGTGGCGGCGGTACGGCTGGTGCCCAAGGAGGAGGCGGCGCCCAGGGAGAAGGCGGCGCCCAGGGAGGAGGCGGCGCCTGAGGAGACGGATGCGCCCGATGAGGCGGAGGCCAACGCCGGGACCCGTCCCCGTCCCGGCCGCTTCGACCTTCCCGGTGCCGTCACCGCCGCGAGCGCCATGCTGCTGGCCGCCTACACCGTCGTACGACTCGAACACGGCCTGCGCGACTGGCCGTCGACCCTGCTCGCCGGGGTCGCGGCGGTGGCGCTCGGGGTGGCGTTCGTCGCCGTGGAGCGGCGGGCCGAGGCGCCGCTGGTGCGGCTCGGGCTGCTGCGCAACGGCGCCACCGTCCGCGCGGACCTCGGCATGCTGCTGTTCGTCGGCGCCTTCTTCGGCTTCCAGTTCGTGCTGACGCTCTATCTCCAGGAGCTGCGCGGCTGGTCGTCGCTCCAGACCGCGGTCGCCCTGCTCGTCATGGGCATCGACGCCGTACTCGCCCCGACGCTCACCCCCCGGCTCGTCACCCGCTACGGCAACGTCCGGGTCGTCCTCGGCGGATTCCTGCTCGCGCTCCTGGCGTACGTGATGTTCCTGCCGGTCGGCATGGACTGGACGTACGCGGCGATGTTCCCGACCCTGATCGTCGCCGGTCTCGCGTTCGCGCTGGCCTACGGGCCGCTGACCATCGCGGCGACCGACGGTGTCGACGAGCACGAACAGGGGCTGGCGGGCGGGCTGCTGACCACGGCGACCCAGTTCGGCTCGGCGGTCGGCATCTCCGCGGTGACCGCCGTCTACGGCTTGGCCTCCGCCGGGGCGGGCCCGGGTCCCGAGGAGAGACTGTCGGCGTTCCGCGCGGCGCTCATGGTGCCCGTGGTGATGGTGGTCCTGGGCACGCTGGTCTCGGCCCTGAGCGTGCGCGCCGCCCGGCGCGCGGTGCGCAGCGCGTCCCAGGTGAGCAGCGTCAGCGCCAGCCAGACCAGCGCGAACCCGGCCCAGCGCTCGGGCGGCATGGCCTCGCGGAAGTAGAGGACGCCCAGCAGGAACTGGAGGACCGGGGCCAGGTACTGCAACAGCCCCAGTGTGGACAGGGGCACGCGGATCGCGGCCGCGCCGAAGCAGACCAGCGGCAGCGCGGTGACGACGCCGGTCGCGGCGAGCAGCGCCGCGTGCCCCGCGCCCTCGGTGGCGAAGGTCGCCTCGCCCCGGCTGCCCAGCCACACCACGTAGGCGAGGGCGGGCAGGAACTGCACGGCGGTCTCGGCGGCCAGCGACTCCAGGCCGCCGAGGTTCACCTTCTTCTTCACCAGTCCGTAGGTGGCGAAGGAGAAGGCGAGGGTGAGCGAGATCCACGGCGGCTTGCCGTAGCCGACCGCGAGGACCAGGACGGCCGCGAAGCCGACGCCGACGGCGGCCCACTGCACCGGCCGCAGCCGCTCCTTCAGCAGCAGCACACCCATCGCGATGGTGACCAGCGGGTTGATGAAGTAGCCGAGCGAGGCCTCGACGACCTGGTCGTTGTTCACGGCCCAGATGTAGACGCCCCAGTTGACGGTGATCACCGCCGCGGCGACCGTGATCAGGGCGAGCCTGCGGGGCTGCCGCAGCAGCTCACCGGCCCAGGCCCAGCGCCGGACGACGAGCAGGACCGCCGCGACCAGGACGAGTGACCACACCATCCGGTGGGCCAGGATCTCGACCGCGCCCGACGGTTCGAGCAGCGGCCAGAACAGGGGGACGAGCCCCCACATCCCATAGGCCGCGAAGCCGTTCAGCAGACCTGTCTGCCGCTCACCCCTCGACTTCCCGGTCACGGGCCCCTCCTTCACGCGTCGCCTCGCCCGGACGAAGGTAGCGCCGGGCGGGGCTCGCTGTCATGCCCGTATCGCCATACGGTCATGACAGTGCGCGGAGGGCTCAGTTCTCGCGCGTCTTGAGGGCGTCCGCGACGGCGTCGGCGAGCGGGGTGGTCGGTCGTCCGGCGAGGCGGGACAGGTCGTTGCCGCCGCCGGCCAGCTCGCCCTTCTCGATGGACAGGTCGGCCCCGACCAGGATCTTCACAAAGCCCTCGGGCAGTCCGGCGCCGACCAGGATGCCGGTGAGCACCTCGGGCGAGACCGCGTTGTAGCCGATCTCCCGGCCGCTCTGCGCACTGAGCTCGGCGGCGTACTCGCCGAGCGTCCACGCGGTGTCGCCGAACAGTTCGTACGTGGTGTTCTCGTGGCCCTCGCCGGTCAGCACGGTCACCGCGGCGGCCGCGTAGTCGGCGCGCGCGGCGGCGGCGATCCGGCCGTCACCGGCGGCGGCGACCACGGCGTTGTGCTCGAAGACCGTGGCGAGCTGCTCGGTGTAGTTCTCGTGGTACCAGCCGTTGCGCAGGAACACGTACGGCACCCCCGAGTCCAGGACGGCCCGCTCGGTCGCGCGGTGGTCGTCGGCGAGCGCGGCGGTGAGGCTGCCGGGGGCGCTGGTGTAGGCGAGCAGGGCGACGCCGGCCGCGCGGGCGGCGTCCACGACGGCCCGGTGCTGGGCTACGCGGTCCGCGGCGACCTCGCTGCTGGAGATCAGCAGCACCTTGTCGCCGGCACCGAACAGGCCCTCGAAGGTCTCCGGCGCGTTGTAGTCGGCGACCGCGATCCGGACGCCGCGGGCGGCGAGGCCGGCGGCCTTGGCCTCGTCGCGCACCACGGCGGTGATCTGCCCGGCCGGTACGCGCTCCAGCAGCTGCTCCACCACGTGGCGGCCGAGGTGTCCGGTGGCTCCGGTGACAAAAACGCTCATGACTGGTTCTCCCTGGGGGTGCTTGGCTTGGCACTAACCCTAGGAGGGGCACTAACTATTCAAAAGTACCCACTTTGAAGTAAGGTACTGACATGGCAGTAACTGACTTGCGGGCCGCCGACGAACCCATGTGTCCCTCCCGGCTCGTCCTGGAGCACGTCACCAGCCGCTGGGGTGTCCTCGTCCTGATCTCGCTGCTCGACCGGCCGCACCGGTTCAGCGAGCTGCGCCGGGCCATCGAGAAGCTCGGGCGCCGGGTCAGCGAGAAGATGCTGACGCAGACCCTTCAGACGCTGGAGCGGGACGGCTTCGTCGACCGCGACGCCAAGCCCGTCATCCCGCCCCGCGTCGACTACTCCCTGACCCCGCTGGGGCGCGAGGCCGCCGAGCAGGTCCGTGACCTCGCGCGGTGGACGGAGCGTCGGATGGCGGCGGTGGAGGAGGCTCGGGGGCGGTATGACGGGGCGAGGGCGGACGTGGACGCGGGGGCGGAAGCCGCTTCGGCGTAGGGGGCGTATAGGGGCGTATATGCGAAGGGCCCGGGTGCCTGATCCGGCACCCGGGCCCTGCTCTGCTGTTGTCACGCGCCGCTGTCGCACGCCGCTTTCACGCGCCGCTTGAGGTCAGCCGACGACCGTCCAGGTGTCGTTGCCGGCCAGCAGTGCGGCGAGGTCGCCCTTGCCGTTCTGCTCGATGGCCGCGTCGAGCTGGTCG
Organism: Streptomyces sp. NPDC088387; assembly: GCF_044753385.1. Lineage (NCBI taxonomy): Bacteria > Bacillati > Actinomycetota > Actinomycetes > Kitasatosporales > Streptomycetaceae > Streptomyces > Streptomyces sp. NPDC088387. The sequence continues at coordinate 518,601 of NZ_JBIVNC010000004.1, read as the reverse complement.
CTCATCTGGACGTCGTACACGGGGCGTTGGACGGAGCGCAGGACGCCGATCGGCGTGTGGTGCAGGGTGTCGGGGTCGGCGAGGCGGGAGAGCGCGAACGCTGTGGTTGGTGAGGCCGCGTGCGCGTCGTGGACCAGGACCTGCGCCTCGTTCTGAGGGGTGACGGTGACGACGGTCAGGTCGCCGGTCGCGGGATCGCGGACCACACCCCGGCTGCCGTCCGCGCCGAAGCGGATGGGCTGCCCGTGCTCCAGCCGGATCACCGCCTCCTGGGCCTGGTCCTTGTCCTTGAGGGCCTCGAAGGCGCCGTCGTTGAAGATGTTGCAGTTCTGGTAGATCTCGACGAGGGCCGTGCCCGGGTGGGCGGCGGCCTCGCGCAGCACCTGGGTGAGGTGCTTGCGGTCGGAGTCGATCGTGCGGGCCACGAACGAGGCCTCTGCGCCAAGGGCGAGGGAGACCGGGTTGAAGGGCGCGTCGAGCGAGCCCATCGGCGTCGACTTGGTGATCTTCCCGACCTCGGAGGTGGGCGAGTACTGGCCCTTGGTCAGACCGTAGATCCGGTTGTTGAACAGCAGGATCTTCAGGTTGACGTTGCGGCGCAGGGCGTGGATGAGGTGGTTGCCGCCGATGGACAGCGCGTCGCCGTCACCGGTGACGACCCACACGCTCAAGTCCCGCCGGGAGGAGGCCAGTCCGGTGGCGATGGCGGGGGCGCGGCCGTGGATGGAGTGCATCCCGTACGTGTTCATGTAGTACGGGAAGCGGGACGAGCAGCCGATGCCCGAGACGAAGACGATGTTCTCCTTGGCCAGGCCGAGTTCGGGCATAAAGCCCTGCACGGCCGCCAGGATCGCGTAGTCACCGCAGCCGGGGCACCAGCGCACCTCCTGATCGGACTTGAAGTCCTTCATGGACTGCCTGGCCTCGGCCTTGGGGACGAGTGAAAGCGCCTCGATCGTGCCCGTGCCTTCCGTGGACGTCTCAGCCATCGATGGCCTCCTTGAGCGCCGTGGCGAGCTGTTCGGCCTTGAACGGCATACCGTTGACCTGGTTGTACGAGTGGGCGTCCACCAGGTACTTCGCCCGGACCAGGGTGGCGAGCTGACCGAGGTTCATCTCGGGGATCACCACCTTGTCGTAACGCGTGAGGACCGCCCCCAGGTTCCGCGGGAACGGGTTGAGGTGGCGCAGATGCGCCTGCGCGATCGGCGCCCCGACCGCTCGCAGCCGCCGTACCGCGGCCGTGATCGGCCCGTACGTCGAGCCCCAGCCCAGCACCAGCGTCCGCGCCCCGTCCGGATCGTCGACCTCGACGTCCGGCACGTCGATCCCGTCGATCTTCGCCTGCCGGGTACGGACCATGAAGTCGTGGTTGGCCGGGTCGTAGGAGATGTTGCCCGTGCCGTCCTGCTTCTCGATGCCGCCGATCCGGTGCTCCAGACCCGGCGTACCCGGCACCGCCCACGGCCGGGCCAGCGTCTGCGGATCACGCTTGTACGGCCAGAACACCTCCGACCCGTCCTCCAGCGTGTGGTTCGTGCCCTGCGCGAACTGCACACTCAGATCCGGCAGTTCCTCCAGCTCCGGAATCCGCCACGGCTCACTGCCATTGGCCAGATAACCGTCCGACAGCAGCATCACCGGCGTCCGGTACGCCAGCGCGATCCGCGCCGCCTCCACCGCCGCGTCGAAACAGTCCGCCGGCGTGCACGGCGCCACGATCGGCACCGGCGCCTCACCATTGCGCCCGAACATCGCCTGCAACAGGTCCGCCTGCTCGGTCTTGGTGGGCAGACCGGTCGACGGACCGCCGCGCTGGATGTCCACGATCAGCAGCGGCAGCTCCATGGAGACCGCAAGACCGATCGTCTCCGACTTCAGCGCCACACCCGGACCGCTCGTCGTCGTCACCGCCAGGGAGCCGCCGAAGGCCGCGCCCAGCGCCGCACCGATACCCGCGATCTCGTCCTCGGCCTGGAAGGTCCGCACCCCGAAGTTCTTGTGCCGCGACAGCTCGTGCAGCACGTCCGACGCCGGCGTGATCGGATACGAGCCCAGGAACAGCGGCAGATCCGCCAGCCGGCCCGCCGCGATCAGCCCGTACGCCAGCGCCAGATTCCCCGAGATATTGCGGTACGTACCGACCGGGAAAGCCGCCGCCGCGGGCGCCACCTCGTAGGAGACCGCGAAATCCTCCGTCGTCTCCCCGAAATTCCAGCCCGCACGGAAAGCCGCGATATTCGCCGCCGCGATCTCCGGCTTACGTGCGAACTTCGACTTCAGAAACTGCTCCGTACCCTCCGTCGGCCGGTGGTACATCCACGACAAAAGGCCGAGCGCGAACATGTTCTTGCTGCGCTCGGCCTCTTTACGGGAAAGATCGAATTCCTTCAGTGCCTCGACCGTCAACGTCGTCAAAGGCACCGGGTGCAGGTGGTATCCGTCCAGCGACCCGTCTTCGAGAGGATTGCTGTCGTAGCCGACCTTCTGCATCGCCCGTTTGGTGAACTCGTCCGTGTTGACGATCACCTCCGCACCCCCCGGCACATCGGCGATGTTCGCCTTCAGCGCCGCCGGATTCATCGCGACCAGCACGTTCGGCGCGTCACCCGGAGTGAGGATGTCGTGGTCGGCGAAATGAAGCTGGAACGACGACACACCCGGCAGCGTCCCCGCAGGGGCACGGATCTCCGCCGGGAAGTTCGGCAGCGTCGACAGGTCGTTGCCGAAGGACGCGGTCTCCGAGGTGAAACGGTCGCCGGTGAGCTGCATCCCGTCACCCGAGTCCCCCGCGAACCTGATGATCACCCGGTCCAGCCGGCGGACGTCCTTCGCCCCCGCCGGTTTGCGCTGCTCTCCTACGACGGCTCCGTCGGCCTGTTCCTTCTCGCTACTGACCTGGCTGGTCACTGAACTGGACCTCCTTCGAGGCTGCTGTCGGGGTGCGGCCTTCCCGCGGGCCCACCCAGGATCAACCCTACGTCTGCCGGGGTCGCCCTCCCTGGGCCATTCGCATGATGAACCCCCCTTTGGGACGAAGCGCCGCCGGAGACGATCGAGCCGCCGAAGATCCGCCCTGAAGGGTGATTCGAGTGCGTCACGAGTTCAGATAGGTGAGTACCGCCAGTACACGTCGATGGTCACCGTCACTCGGCGAGAGACCCAGCTTCAGGAAGATATTGCTGACGTGCTTTTCGACGGCCCCGTCACTCACCACGAGCTGCTTCGCGACGGCCGAGTTCGTCCGCCCCTCGGCCATCAGTCCCAGCACCTCCCGCTCCCGCGGAGTGAGCCCCGCGAGCACGTCCTGCTTGCGGGACCGGCCGAGCAACTGCGCGACCACCTCGGGGTCCAGCGCGGTGCCGCCCTGCGCGACGCGGACCACCGCGTCCACGAACTCCCGCACCTCGGCCACCCGGTCCTTCAGCAGATAGCCGACCCCGTGACTCGAACCGGCCAGCAGTTCGGTGGCGTAGCGCTCCTCCACGTACTGCGACAGCACCAGCACCCCGAGCCCCGGATGCGCCTTGCGCAGCCGCACCGCGGCCCGCACACCCTCGTCCGTGTGCGTCGGCGGCATCCGTACGTCCGCGACCACCACGTCCGGCAGCGCGCCCTCGGCGTCCAGCTCCGTCACGGTCTTGATCAACGCTTCCGCGTCTCCCACCCCGGCGACCACGTCGTGCCCGCGGTCGGTCAGCAACCGAGTCAGGCCCTCCCGCAGCAGCACTGAATCCTCGGCGATGACCACGCGCACCTTGTCCTCCACGATTTCTGGCCCCCCAGCCACCCGCGCCGGCCCTGCCCCCGTCCGTCCGCGGCGACCCGGCTCCGTCCACTCCACGAACAAGTCCAGCATTCCAGTATTCGGACCCGGATGCGTATGGGCGACGCCGATGACTGGGGTCGCGACACCGTTTCGTCCGGCGATCGGGCACCGGATAGGGGTCGGCTGGGGCAGGAGGGACCCGCGAAACGCACGCGGGAGGGGCTTGGGCACGGTGTGCGGGGGAGCCGCGCTGTCCAAGGTGGTGGGTGCGGGACGGGCTCGCGGCACGTGTGCCCGAAGGGCCTGCGGGCGGGTGCCGGCAGGGCTCACGGCATGTGTGTGGGAGGGGCGCCGATGGCGGCGCCCCTCCCCACGGGGTCTGTCACTACGGCGTGGTCACCGACGCCACGGCAGCTCCGCCGTCACCCGGGTCGGGCCGCCCTCCGGCGAGTCCACCACCAGGATCCCGTCGACCGCGTCGAGCCGGCCCGCGAGCCCGGCGAGACCCGAACCGGCGCTGGTGTCCGCGCCGCCCACCCCGTCGTCCACGACCTGGAGCATCAGCCGGTTCTCCACCCGCCACACGTCCACCCACGCCGTCCTGGCCCGCGAGTGCTTGCTGATGTTCTGGAGCAGCTCCGACACCGTGAAGTACGCGATCCCCTCGATCGCCGGCGCCGGCCGCTCCACCAGATCCACGTCCACATGCACCGGCACCGTGCACCGCGAGGCCACCGAGGACAGCGCCGCGTCCAGCCCCCGGTCCGTGAGCACCGCCGGGTGGATACCGCGGGCCAGATCCCGCAGCTCCTGCAACGCCGTCTTCACCTCGCCGTGCGCCTCGTCCACCATCCGGGCCGCCGCCTCCGGGTCCTCGGTCACCTTCTCCTTCGCCAGGCCGAGCCCCATCGCCAGATTGACCAGCCGGGCCTGTGCCCCGTCGTGCAGATCCCGCTCGATGCGTCGCAGGTCGGCGGCGGCCGTGTCGACCACGACGCCGCGGTCCGACTCCAGCTCCTCCACCCTCGTCGCCAGTTGCGACGGGCCGAGCAGCCCGAACACCATCAGCCGGTCCACCGTGGTCAGCGCCCGCACGATCCACGGTGAGGCCAGCACGAACAGCAGCCCCAGCAGCCCGGTCACCGTGATCTCGAACGGGTTGTCCAGGTACATCCGGTTGCCGCCGTCGCTGTACAGCTGGACACCGTCCGGACCGCCCGACAGCGGAAGCGCCCAGAACCACACCGGGTACGTCATGAGCGTCCACCCCGTGCACCAGAACGCCACCGTGACGCCGAACGAGAGGACCGCCCACGGCAGGTGCAGCACCGCGTACAACATGGCCCGCCAGGACGAACCGCTCTTGAGGACGGCCCACATCCAGGCCAGCGGGCCACCCTTGCGCACCCGCAACGGCTCGGGAGCGGCCACGTCGAGCTGGAGCAGCCCGCGCGCCCTGGTCCGCTCCAGCGAACCGATGCCCCGGCAGCCCACCAGCGCGGCCGCCAGGACCGGAACACCGAGGAACGTCACCAGCAGTCCCACACCCAGCGAGAACATCGTGACGGCGTAGGTGAACAGCACAATGCTGATCGGCAGGCTGAGCAGCACATACAGGAACTCCCGCCAGGCCCGCGCCTCGAACGGCGCCCGTATCCCGGCCGGCAGCCGCCGCCCGCCCCGGTGCCCGAACCCGGCCCCGAAATCGTGTCCGTACTCCGAAGTGGTCATCGCCGTCGTCCCGTTCCCTCTCGCTCGCCACCGGTCCCTGGACCGTTCTCTGTTGATGCCTCCAGCCTGCTGTTTCCGCCGTCGCCGAACCATGGAGTCCGTCGGCCTCTTGAACGGGGGGTTTTCCCTACCCCGCCCGTCACCCCGCCCGTCACCCCGCCCAACACGGCGGCGGGGCGGCACCGAGGGCTCCCCCCCGGTGCCGCCCCGCTCCCGCAGGACCGGCCGGCTAGGCCCTCCGCTCCCGCCACGGCAGCTCCGCCGTGATGGTCGTGGGACCGCCTTGGGGGGAGTCCACGACGAACAGGCCGTCCACGGCACCCAGCCGGTCGGCCAGGCCCCGCATGCCCGTGCCGCCGTCGAGGCTCGCGCCGCCCTGTCCGTCGTCCGTGACCTGTATCAGCAGCCGCTCCTCGGTGCGCCACACATCCACCGCGGCGGACCTGGCCGCGCTGTGCTTGCTGACGTTCTGAAGCAGCTCCGACACCGTGAAGTAGGCGATGCCCTCGATGGCCTCGGCCGGTCTGTCCACCAGATCGACCGTCACCTTCACCGGCACCGTGCACCGCGAGGCGACCGACGACAGCGCCGCGTCCAGACCCCGGTCGGTGAGCACGGCCGGATGGATGCCCCGCGCGAGATCCCGCAGCTCCTGAAGGGCCAACTTCACCTCGCCGTGCGCCTCGTCGACCATCATCGCGGCCGTGTCCGGGTCCTCCAGGAGCTTCTCCTTGGCCAGACCCAGCCCCATCGCCAGATTAACCAGGCGGGCCTGCGCCCCGTCGTGCAGATCCCGCTCGATGCGCCGCAGATCGGCCGCGGCCGTGTCGACCACGATGCCCCGGTCGGACTCCAGCTCGGCGATCCGCCGCTCCAACTCGTCCGACGGCGAAAGGAGTCCACGCACCAGCGCCCGGTCCACGTTGGTCAGACCCCGGGCGATGAACGGCAGCACCGGCCACAGCACGAACAGACCCGTCAGCGTGATGACGAAGGTCACGATGCCCCACGGCAGACGTATGACCTCGTACAGGAACGTCCGCCAGCCCACCGGGTCCTTGAGGCCCATCCACATCCGGGCGAAGAACCCGCCCTCCTGCCGGCCCCGCCACGGCAGCGGACTCGGCTCGTCCACCCGCACCCCGAGCAGGGCCCGCGCCCGCGCCCGCTCCATCCGGCCCAGCTGGCGCGCCCCCATCAGACCCACCGCGAGCAGCGGGAACCCGATCACGGTCACGGTCAGCATCGCGCTGGTGGCCAGCATCGTCGTCGCGTAGACGAAGCCGACCAGCGCCAGGGGCAGGTTGGTGAGGAGATGCGCGATCTCCTTCCAGGTGGCGGTCTCGTACCCCAGACGGGGCGGTGGGAGGCGGTCGTCGGCGTCGGCCAGGCCGCCGTCACCTGGCCGGACACCCTGGGCGGCCGGGCCGGCCGAGGTGCCCGGAGGCGGGATTCGTTCGGTCATACAAGCCAGCGTGCCCGGCCGCGGGCCCGCACGCCATGAGGTGGACCGCCCGGTTCGACTGAGGAAAACCCCACCCCCGCGTCACGAGCCCTGACAGGCTGCTTACGGTGCCTTTAGCAGGGCCTAGACTCCCGTGCGTACAGATCGTCGAACGGGCCGTTCACGGTGAGCCAGGGAGCGAGGGACGGACGTGAGGGAACCGACCGTCGAACCGACTGCGGTCGTCGCGGCGGACTACTTCCAGTCCTACTCGGTCGTCGGACTGCTCGCCGTCGTCGGCGTGCTGTTCGTCGCCGTGGCCTTCGGGGCCGGACGTCTGCTGCGCCCCGTCGTACCCACCCCCGAGAAGCTCCTGACGTACGAGTGCGGAGTCGACCCCGTCGGCGACGGCTGGGCCCACACCCAGGTCCGCTACTACGTGTACGCCTTCCTCTACGTCATCTTCGCCGTCGACTCGATCTTCCTCTTCCCCTGGGCGACGGTCTTCGCCGATCCCGACTACGGCTGGACGACGCTGGTCGAGATGTTCGTCTTCCTCGGCTTCCTCACCGTCGGCCTGCTCTACGCCTACAAGAAGGGGGTCCTGGAATGGACGTGACGCCAGAAGTGACCTCGCCTTCGCCCTCCGCCTCGCCGCAGCCGGCTCCGGAGGTGGGGCCGGTTCCGGAGGCGGGGCCGGTGTACCTGCCCGAGCCGAAACGCCTCGGCGTCCTCTCCCGGCTCGCCCCCGAGCCGATGAAGGTCGTCCTCAACTGGGGCCGCCGCTACTCGCTCTGGGTCTTCAACTTCGGCCTCGCCTGCTGCGCCATCGAGTTCATCGCCGCGTCCATGGCCCGCCACGACTTCATCCGCCTCGGCGTCATCCCCTTCGCGCCGGGCCCCCGCCAGGCCGACCTGATGGTCGTCTCCGGCACCGTCACCGACAAGATGGCCCCAGCCGTCAAACGCCTGTACGAGCAGATGCCCGAGCCGAAGTACGTCATCTCCTTCGGCGCCTGCTCCAACTGCGGCGGCCCCTACTGGGACTCGTACTCCGTGACCAAGGGCGTCGACCAGATCATCCCCGTCGACGTCTACGTCCCCGGCTGCCCGCCCCGCCCCGAGGCGCTGCTCCAGGGCATCCTCAAGCTCCAGGAGAAGATCGCCCGCGAGTCGCTCAGCGAGCGCTACGGCACCGTCCGGCCCTCCGCCGCGGCCCTCCAGAGCGGACTGGTCCGGCCGCCGGCCCCCGCGGGGGACGCCCGGTGACCGCCGTCGGCTGGCTGCCGTCCCCCGCCGAGGAGCTCTTCGGCGACGGGGCCACGGCGGAGGAGTCGTACGCGGTCCTCACCGTGGACGTACCGCCCGCCGCCTGGACCAACGCCCTGCGCACCGCCCGCGACGCGCTGGGCTGCGGCTACTTCGACTGGCTCAGCGCCGTCGACGAACCCGGCACCGGCTTCCGCGTCGCCGCCCACGTCGTCGCCCTCGCACCCGTACGCCGGCTGCTGCTGCGCACCACCGTCCCGCACGACGCGCCCGTACTCCCGTCCGCCGTCGACGTCTACGCGGGCGCCGCCTGGCACGAGCGCGAGACCCACGAGATGTTCGGCGTCCGCTTCGAGGGCCACCCGGCGCTCGACCACCTCCTGCTCCCCGACACCTTCGAGGGACACCCCCTGCGCAAGGACTTCGTCCTCGCCGCCCGCGTCGCCAAGGCCTGGCCCGGCGCCAAGGAACCCGGCGAGTCGGAGCACGGCGGCCCCAAACGCCGCCAGATGCTGCCGCCCGGCGTCCCCGACCCCAACGAGTGGGGCCCTCTCAAGGGCCAGCTCCCACCCGCCCCGGCCCGCCCGGCCCGCGGAGCCGGCCGCGCGGCGGGCGAACGTCCCGCGCGGCGGACCCGCACGGCCGCGGAGGGGTCCGCCGGGCAGAGCGCGGCGCCCGCCACCGAGGGGGCGGAGGCGACTCCGGCCGTGGAGCCGGCCCCGGCGGCCGGTCCGCGCAGGGCCCGCAGCGCCACCGAGGGCTCCGCGTCCCAGCGACCGACAGGCCCGCGCCGGGCCCGCAGCGCGTCCGAGGGGTCGACGTCACAGCGGGCGGGGGCGGACACGGGGGAGACCCCGGGGTCGGTAGAGACTCCGGGGTCGGTAGAGACGCCGGAGACGCCGGAGTCTGCGGAACAGGCGGCTGAGACGCCGGACGGCACTCCCGTGGCCATCCCCACCACCGGCAGCCCGGACGCCCCTTGGCATCACGCCCGCCCCGCCTTCGAGGAGCCGGGCCCGGACGAGACCTCCGACAAGGACGCCCCGGCTCAGGCGCCCACCGACACCTCCCACACCCCCGAAGACCCGGAAGGAGGCCGGCAGTGAACGACGCTCTCGACGTCGCCCTGCGACTCCTGATCGTCTTCGTCGTGTTCCTCACCTTCCCCCTGCTCGTCGGTCAGACCGAGCACAAGGTGATGGCCCACATGCAGGGCCGCCTCGGCCCGATGTACGCCGGCGGCTTCCACGGCTGGGCCCAACTCGTCGCCGACGGCGTGAAGTTCGCGCAGAAGGAGGATGTGGTCCCGGCCGACGCGGACCGCCGTGTCTTCCAGCTCGCCCCCGCCGTCGCCCTCCTGCCCTACCTCATGGTGCTGCTCGCCATCCCGATCGGCCCCGGCGAGGGCGCGGTCGGCGAGGTGATCGACGCGGGTGTGTTCTTCGTGCTCGCCGTCATGGGCGTCGGCGTACTCGGCTCGCTCATGGCCGGCTGGGCCTCCGCCAACAAGTTCTCCCTCCTGGGCGGCCTGCGTACCGCCGCCCAACTCCTCGCCTACGAACTCCCGATGCTGCTCACCGCCGCCTCCGTCGCCATGGCGGCCGGCACGGTCTCGCTGGTCGGCATCCTCGACGCGTTCGAGTGGTGGTGGCTGCCGTGGCAGATCGTCGGCGCGATCGTGTTCTTCGTGGCGGGACTCGCGGAGCTGCAACGCCCGCCCTTCGACATGCCCGTCGCCGACTCCGAGATCATCTTCGGCGCGTACACCGAGTACACGGGCCTGCGTTTCGCCCTGTTCCTCCTCGCCGAGTACGCCGGAATCGTTGTCCTGTGCGGGCTGACCACCGTCCTCTTCCTGGGTGGCTGGCACGGACCCTGGGGAGCCGACGGGCTCGGCTGGGTCTGGACCCTGCTGAAGACCGCCGTGCTGGCCTTCGTGGTGATCTGGCTGCGCGTCACATACCCCCGGCTGCGTGAGGACCAGCTCCAGAAGCTCGCCTGGACCGTCCTCGTCCCCCTCTCCCTCGCCCAGATCGCCCTCACCGGCGTCGTCAAGGTGGTGATCCAGTAGTCATGGCCCCCTTCCCGGGCTCCGGCCTCGCCAAGGGCCTGGCCGTCACCCTCCGCACGATGACGCGCAAGTCCGTCACCGAGCAGTACCCCGACGTCCAGCCCGACCTGCCGCCCCGCACCCGCGGCGTGATCGGCCTGTTCGAGGAGAACTGCACGGTCTGCATGCTGTGCGCCCGCGAGTGCCCCGACTGGTGCATCTACATCGACTCCCACAAGGAGACGGTCCCGGCGGCGGCCCCGGGCGGCCGTGAGCGCAGCCGCAACGTCCTCGACCGCTTCGCCATCGACTTCTCCCTGTGCATGTACTGCGGTATCTGCATCGAGGTCTGTCCTTTCGACGCCCTGTTCTGGTCCCCGGAGTTCGAGTACGCCGAGACCGACATCCACGAACTCACCCACGAGCGCGACAAGCTCCGCGAGTGGATGTGGACCGTCCCGGCCCCACCGGCGCTCGACCCCGGCGCGGAGGAACCGAAGGAGATCGCCGCCGCCCGCAAGACGGCCGAGAAACTCGCCGCCACCGCCGAGGCCGCCCCCCGGGAGGGAGACGAGTGAGCCCCGCCTCCTCCTCCGCCGTACTGACCACGGCCGCCGACTCCCCGGGCTTCCTCTCCCCGACGGGCGTCGAGATCGCCTTCCTCCTGGTCGGCCTGGTCACCTTCGGCGCCGCGCTGGTCACCGTCACCACCAGGCAGCTGGTGCACGCGGCCCTGTGGCTGGTGGTCGCCCTCGGCGGCCTCGCCGTCGAATACCTCCTCCTCACGGCCGAGTTCATCGCCTGGGTACAGGTCCTGATCTACGTCGGTTCCGTCGTGGTCCTCCTCCTGTTCGGTCTGATGCTGACCAGGGCTCCCATCGGCCGCAGCCCGGACGCCGACTCCGGCAACCGCTGGGCCGCCCTGGCCGTCGCCCTCGCCGCCGCGGCCGCCCTGGTCTGGGTCGTCGTCGACGCCTTCCGCACCACGTACATCGACCTGGACGGCGCCCCCTCCGGCTCCACGAAGGTCACCGGCGAGAGCCTCTTCCAGAACTGGGTCCTGCCCTTCGAGGCCCTCTCCGTCCTCCTCCTCGCCGCCCTGGTCGGCGCGATCGTGCTGTCCCGCAAGGCCAAGGCCAAGGCGACGACGGCCGCGGAGGAGGCGGGTGCCGGCGTGGACGTGGATGCCGGCGTGGACGCGGGTGCCGCAGACGCCGCAGACGCCGCCGACCAGGAAGGCGCCCGCTGATGCACCTCGCCTATCCCGCCGTCCTCGCGGCCCTCCTGTTCTGCACCGGCCTCTACGGCGTCCTCGCCCGCCGCAACGCGATCCTCGTCCTGATGTCGGTCGAGCTGATGCTCAACGCCGTCAACCTCAACCTCGTCGCCTTCGACGTCTGGCTCAGCCGGACCGCCGAGGAGACCCTGCACTCCGGTCAGGCCCTGACCCTGTTCACCATCGCCATCGCCGCCGCCGAGATCGGCATCGGCCTGGCGATCGTCCTCGCCGTCCACCGCAACCGCGGCACCGCGGACATCGACAAGCTCCGTGACACCGCCGAGGGCCACGAGAGCGACGGCACGGACAGCGGTCTCCCCGCGACCGACCCGGCCGCCGAGAAGGCTGAGGCCACCGCGTGACCACGATCACCCTCGCCGTCCTCGTCCCCCTCCTTCCCTTCCTGGGCGCCGCAGCCGGCCTCGCCGTCGGCCGCACGAGCCCCGGCTTCGTCCGCCCGCTCGCGGTCCTGCCGCCGCTCGTCTCGCTGGTCCTCACCGTGCTGGTCGCCGTCCACCAGAGCGGCGACGACCCCATCGACGCGGCCACCGAACTCACACCCACCGGCTCGGTCCCCGTCGAACTCGCCCTGCACATCGACGGCTTCGCCGCACTCGTCGCCGTCCTCGTCGCCTTCATCGCGTGCTGTGTGCAGATCTACTCGATGGGCTACCTGCGCGACGACCCGCGCTACCCCTCCTACACGGCCCTCGTCTCGCTGTTCACCGCGGCGATGCTGCTGGTCGTCTACTCCGGCGACCTGATGGTGCTGCTCGTCGGCTGGGAGGTCATGGGCATCTGCTCCTACTTCCTGGTCGGCCACTACTGGGAGACCCCGGAGGCCCGCGCCGCCTCCCTCAAGGCCTTCCTCGTCACCAAGCTCGGCGATGTCCCCTTCCTCATCGGTCTGTTCGCGCTCGCCACCGACGCCGGCTCCTTCCGGATCACCAAGATCCTCGAAACCGTCGCGGACGGCGGCCTCGACCACCCGACCCTGATCGCCCTCCTTCTCCTCGCGGGCGTCGCGGGCAAGTCGGCCCAGTTCCCGCTGCACACCTGGCTCCCCGACGCGATGGCCGGCCCCACCCCCGTCTCCGCGTTGATCCACGCCGCGACGATGGTCGCCGCCGGTGTCTACTTCGTCGCCCGGCTCCTCCCCGTCTTCCTCGCCTCCTCGGCCGCGATGGTCGTCCTCGCGATCATGGCCGGCATCACCATGGCCGGCTCGGGCCTCGCCGCCCTCGCCCAGGACGACATCAAACGCGTCCTCGCGTACTCGACGATCGGCCAGCTGGGCTACATGACCGGTGCCCTCGCCGTCGGCGACCGCGGCGCCGCCGTCTTCCACCTCCTGTCCCACGGCGCCTTCAAGGCGCTGCTGTTCCTCGCCGCCGGCGTGATCATCCACGCCGCCGGCACCAACTCGCTCGCCGCCATGTCCCGCATGCGCGACCTGCGCGAACGCGTCCCCGACGCCTACTGGACGATGACCGTGGCGCTGCTCGCGCTCGCCGCGATCCCGCCGTTCAGCGGCTTCTTCTCCAAGGAGTCCGTCCTCGGCGCCGCCGAGGAGGTCACCGCGGGCCACGGTGCGCACGTCCCCGGCGCCGCCGGCTGGATCGTCCTGGTCGCCGGACTCGCCGCCGCCCTGCTCACCGCCGCGTACGCGATGCGCCTGTGGCTGCTCGCCTTCCGCGGCCGCGGCGAGGAGGCCCCGGACCACGGCCGCCAGCCGCTCGCCATGACCCTGGTGCTCTGGGTCCTGACGGCCCCCTCGCTCGCCTTCGGCGGGTTCGCCTACAAGGGGCTCCAGGGCTGGTTCGACGGCGGCGACCTCGCTCCGACCCTCACCACCTCGGTGCTCGGCACCGGGGTCGCGCTGGTCGGCGGCATCGTCACCTACACCGCCTGGCGCCACACGGCCGCGCTCGTGACCCGTACCCCGATGGGCGCGGTCGCCGCCCACCCCGAGGGCGACCCGGGACTCGTCGAGGCCGAGGCGATCGCCAGCCACGAACCCGCCTACGGAGACATCGCGTCGGCGCCCGACCAGGCGGACCCGGGACGGCTCCTGCTCGGCCCACTGCACCGCCACGCGGCCGCCGGCTTCCACGTCGACGCCCTGTACTCGGTGCTGTTCGTCCGCCCGGTGCGGGCCGCGGCCGGTCTTGTCCGGTTCCTGGACCGTGAGGTCGTCGACACCTACGTACGCGGAGCCGGAGCGCTACCGCGCTGGCTGGGCGAGGCCGTACGGCGGGCCCAGACCGGCAATGTGCAGACCTATGTGAGCGCGCTGCTCGCCGGCACCGTGGTCCTCGCGGTCGCCGCCGTCCTCTTCGCCACGGGAGCGTGAGCAGGCGTGATCGATATCAGCGAGTCCGTGATGCAGTTCCTTCTCGCGTTCGTCGTCGTCGGCCCGCTTCTCGGGGCCGTCGCCGCCCTGCTGCCGGCACCGCCCGGACTGAAGGGGAAGTCGCCCGACCAGGCCGTACTGCGCCACGGCGTGACCGTGACCGGCGCGGTCCTCCTGGCGACGATCGTCCTCGTGCTCGGCTTCGACCACGACCAGCCGTCGAGGATGCAGGCCAGTACGGACATCAGCTGGATCCCCGCGCTCGACGTGCGGATCCACCTCGGCATCGACGGCATTTCCCTCCCCCTTCTGGTCATGACCGCGCTGCTGACGTTCCTCTGCGCGCTCTACTCGTACTTCAGGATGCCGTCGGGCCCGACCCCGAAGGCCTTCGTCGCACTCGTGCTCGTCCTGGAGTCCGGCACCCTCGCCAGCTTCGCCGTCCTCGACCTGCTGCTGTTCTTCCTCGCCTTCGAGATGGTGCTGATCCCGATGTACTTCCTCATCGCCCGGTGGGGCGGCGAGGGCCGGGCCGAGGCGGCCTGGAAGTTCATCCTGTACACGCTGCTCGGATCCGTGGTCATGCTGCTCGGCCTGCTGCTGATCGGAATCAACGCGGGCACATTCGACATGGTGGCACTCGCCACTGACAACGGCCGGTCGCTGACCACGTCCGTGCAGGTCATCGCCGTTCTGGCGATCGGGATCGGGCTCGCGGTCAAGACCCCGATGTGGCCGTTGCACAGCTGGCTGCCCGACGCGCACACCGCCGCGCCGACCGTCGGCTCGGTCCTGCTGGCCGGCGTGCTGCTGAAGATGGGCACGTACGGGTTCGTCCGCATCCTGCTGCCGGTGGCGCCCGAGGGGATGCGGACCTTCGCGCCCTACCTCGCCGCGTTCGCCGTCGTCGGGATCATCTACGGCTCGCTGGCCTGTCTCGCCCTCGCCAAGCGGGGCGCGAAGGGCGATCTGAAGCGGCTCATCGCCTTCTCCTCCGTCGGCCACATGGGCTTCGTGCTGCTCGGCATCGCCACGATGACCCCGACCGGCGTGAACGGCGCCCTGTTCGCCAACATCGCCCACGGACTCATCACCGGCCTGCTGTTCTTCCTGGTCGGTGCCTTGAAGGACCGTACGGGCACCACCGACCTGGACGCGCTCGCCGAGCAGACCGGAGCCGCGCTGTACGGCAGGGCCCCGCGCTTCGGCGGCCTGCTCGCGTTCGGCGCGGTCGCCTCGCTCGGCCTGCCCGGTCTCGCCGGGTTCTGGGGCGAGATGCTGGCCCTGTTCGGCGCGTTCGACCCGGCCGAAGGGCTCAACCGGCCCGCCTTCCTGACGTTCATGTCGGTCGCCGCGTTCGGCACGCTGCTGACCGCCGCGTACCTGCTCGTTGTGGTCCGCCGCGTCTGCATGGGCGGCGTCCCCCACGACGCCCCCGCCCTCACGGACGTGCAGTCCTACGAGTTCGCGGCCTGGACCCCGCTCGTCGCCCTCACCGTCGTCGCCGGACTGTGGCCCAAGACCCTCCTCGGCCTCACCGACCCGGCCGTGCAGCAGCTCCTCGCAGGAGGCACCCGATGAGCGCCCTCGCCCTGCCGCAGGCCGCGTCCGTGGTCCAGTCCGTCGACTGGCTCGCCATCGCACCGCCCACCATCGCGGCCGTGGTGGGACTCGCCGTCCTCGTCACCGACCTGTTCGTCGACGACAGGAAGAAGACGCTGCTGGGCTGGCTGTCCGTGGCCGGCCTCGCCGCCGCCACGCTGATGCTGCTGCCGCTCCTGGACGGCGACCGCTCCACCTTCTGCCTCACCGGCGACCCGCGCGTGTGCAGCTACACCGCGGACCGGTTCACCCTCGTCATCCAGCTGCTCGTCCTCGGCGGCGCCCTCCTGACCGCCCTGCTGTCGGTCACCGCCCTCAAGGACGCGCGCGGGGGACTGCCCGAGGGCGAGTACTGGTTCCTGCTGCTGTCCTCCGCCGCCGGTGCCGCCCTGCTGCCCGCCTCCCGCGACCTGGCCACCCTCATCGTCGCCCTGGAGGTCGCCTCCCTGCCGGCCTTCGCCCTCGTGGGCCTGCGCCACGGCGACCGGAAGTCCTCCGAGGCGGCCCTGAAGTTCTTCCTGTCCTCGGTCACCGCGACCGCGGTCAGCCTCATGGGCATCAGCTTCGTGTACGCCTCCACCGGCACCCTCTACCTCACGCAGATCGCCGAGCGGATCCAGAACGTGGACGGACAGCTCCACACCCTCACGCAGACCGGCGTGGCGCTGACCCTCATCGGCTTCGCCTTCAAGACCGCCGCCGTGCCGTTCCACTTCTGGGTGCCCGACACCTATGTGGGCGCCCCCCTGCCGATCGCCGCCTATCTGTCGGTCGTCGGCAAGGCGGTCGGCTTCTCCGGCCTGGTCCTCGTCACCGTGATCGCCCTGCCGTCGTACGCCGACGTCTGGGGCCCGGCACTGGCCGTCCTCGCCGCCCTCACCATGACCGTCGGCAACGCCGGTGCCCTGCGACAGCGGGCCACGCGCGCGTACAGCGCCGTCCGCCTGCTCGCCTGGTCCTCCGTCGGCCAGGCCGGCTACCTCCTGGTCCCGATCGCCGCCGCCGCGTACTCCGACGACGCCGAGCACTCCGTCGGCTCCACCGTCGCCTACGCCCTCATGTACGGCGCCGTGAACCTGGGCGCCTTCGCGGTGGCCGCACTGGTGGGCCGTACGCGGCTCCTCAACCGCGTGTCGGACTACCGCGGCCTGTACGCCACGAACCCGCTCACCGCGCTGCTCCTGGCCTTCTTCCTGCTCTGCCTGGCCGGACTGCCGCCGGGCATCATCGGCCTCTTCGCCAAGGTGACCGTCTTCTCCGCGGCCGTCGACGCGGGCCTCGGCTGGCTGGCCGTCGTCATGGCCGTCAACGTCGTGATCGCCCTGTACTACTACCTCCAGTGGACGGCCCTGCTGTTCCGCGCCCCCGAGGGCGCCCCCGCCGCACACCGCGCTCCCGCGCCCGTCACGGCGGCGATCGCGCTCACGGCGGCCGTCGGCATCGCCCTGTCGGGCGCACCGCAACTGGTCCTGCGCTTCGCGGACACCAGCCTGTTCTGACGCCCGGACCGACCCGCGCGTACCCGCGCGCGTACCGGCAGACCCAACGTGTCACCTGGACGGCTCACGCGCGCCCTCGCACGCAAAAGGGAACTAGTGGCCTTCGCCTGGCGTTGACGAAAGCGGGAGGGTCCACTGGACGTGACACCACGGCACCGGTGGCATCGCAGATCAGAACAGCAAGGGGTTCCCCTGCCGCACCGCTTGGAGGGCGTACCGTGCACCGCCGGCACAACGGGCTCAGGACCGCCGTACTCCTCGGGGGACTGTCCGCACTCATCATCGTCATCGGCAGCTTCTTCGGTCGTACGGGGCTTGTCGTCGCGGTTCTGATCGCCCTCGGGACAAACGCGTACGCGTACTGGAACAGCGACAAACTGGCGCTACGCGCGATGCGTGCCCGCCCGGTGAGCGAGTTCGAGGCCCCGGCGCTGTACCGCATGGTGCGTGAGCTCTCCACGCAGGCCCGTCAGCCGATGCCCCGGCTGTACATCTCGCCGACCGAGGCACCGAACGCCTTCGCGACCGGCCGCAACCCGCGCAACGCGGCGGTGTGCTGCACGGACGGCATCCTGCGCCTCCTGGACGAACGCGAACTGCGCGGGGTCATCGGCCACGAGCTGAGCCACGTCTACAACCGGGACATCCTGATCTCCTCGGTCGCCGGCGCCCTCGCCTCCGTGATCATGTTCCTGGTCAACTTCGCCTGGCTGATCCCGATCGGCCGCTCGGACGACGACGACGGTCCGGGCCTCCTCGGCATGCTGCTGATCATGATCCTGGGCCCGCTCGCGGCCACCGTCATCCAGCTCGCCATCAGCCGTTCCCGGGAGTACGAGGCGGACGCCTCCGGCGCCCAGCTCACCGGTGACCCGCTCGCCCTGGCGGCGGCCCTGCGCAAGCTGGACGCGGGCACCAAGCAGCTTCCGCTGCCGCCCGAGCCCCGGATCGAGACCGCGAGCCACATGATGATCGCGAACCCGTTCCGGCCGGGTCAGGGCCTCTCCAAGATCTTCTCGACGCATCCGCCGATGGCGGAGCGCATCGCCCGCCTGGAGCGCATGGCAGGCGGCGGGCAGTAGGCCCGGCGGGCCCGGCACCGCCTGCCCGGCCGTCGGATCAGCTCCCGTCGGATCAGCTCCCGTCGGATCAGCGCCGGCCGGATCAGCGCCCGCCGAATCCCCGGTCGGTCGGGACGACCTCGTGCCCGAGCGGCATCAGGGAGATCGGGATCAGCTTGAGGTTCGCCCAGCCGAACGGGATCCCGATGATCGAGATGAACAGCGGGATGCTCGTGACGATGTGACCGAGGGCGAGCCACCAGCCCGCGAAGACGACCCAGACGACGTTGCCGACGAGCGAGGGCGCCCCGGCACCCGGTTTGCGGACGGCGGTCCGACCGAACGGCCAGATCACAAAGCCGGCGATCCGCAGCGCGGCGACGCCGAACGGGATGGTCACGATCAGCACGAAGCAGATGATTGCCGCCACGGTGTAGGCGAGCGCCAGCCAGATCCCGCTGAAGACCAACCAGATGACGTTGAGGATCAGATTGATGATTTTCACTGTCACTGCCCCTTCGCGGTACCGCTCGGGCCTGCCTTACCAGCCAGTATCCCGCGTCTGCCCGGGCGCCGGGAAACGCAACGGGCCATGTGGGCGCGGTGTGAGCCACGTTTTCCACAGCCCTGCGAATCCACAGCCCCCTGGTTATCCACAGGCGCACCACGTTGTCGGCCCCGCCCGGCACCATGAATGCATGACGGAGCCCAAGCCGCCCTATCGCCCCGCGGTCCACCGCCGAATCCCGTACACGCCCACCCCCACCGCCAGTACACCCGCGCCCACCAGCACGGAGACCGCCGGCAGTGCGAACGCCAGGACCAGGCATCCGAGAAGTCCGAGCGCCGGCACCAGACGGGCCCGGAGCGACGAACCGAGCGTCCAGGCCGAGGCGTTGGCCACGGCGTAGTACGCCAGCACACCGAAGGAGGAGAAGCCGATGGCACCCCGTACATCCACCGTGGCGGCCAGGACCGCGACCACCGCGCCGACGGCCAGCTCCGCGCGGTGCGGCACCTGGAGGCGCGGGTGCACCACCGCCAGCGCGCCGGGCAGATACCGGTCGCGGGCCATGGCGAGCGTGGTCCGCGAGACACCGAGGATCAGGGCGAGCAGCGAGCCCAGCGCGGCCACGGCGGCGCCCACCCGCACCACCGGCACAAGCCCCGGCACACCGGCCGCCCGTACGGCGTCCGCGAGCGGCGCGCTCGCCCCACCCAGACCCGCCGAACCCAGCACCGGGAGAACGGCGACCGCCACGCACGCGTACACGACCAGGGTGATGCCGAGCGCCAGCGGAATCGCGCGGGGAATCGTGCGCGCGGGATCGCGCACCTCCTCACCGAGGGTCGCGATACGCGCGTATCCGGCGAACGCGAAGAACAGCAGACCGGCCGCCTGGAGCACCCCGCCGATCCCGCCGGACGCCCCGATGTCCAGCCGCCCGGCGTCCGACTCGCCGGACCCCAGAGACACGACCACCACGAGAGCGAGGACAGCCAGCACCACCGCCACGATCGCCCGGGTCAGCCAGGCCGACTTCTGGACGCCGCCGTAGTTCACCGCGGTCAGCGCCACCACGGCCGCCACCGCCACGGCGTGCGCCTGCCCGGGCCACACATACGCGCCCACGGTGAGCGCCATCGCGGCACAGGAGGCCGTTTTGCCGACCACGAACGACCAGCCGGCGAGGTACCCCCAGAAGGGGCCGAGCCGTTCGCGCCCGTACACATACGTTCCGCCCGACGCCGGGTACAGGGCGGCGAGCCGTGCCGAGGACGTCGCGTTGCAGTACGCGACGACGGCGGCGAGAGCGAGCCCGAGCAGCAGGCCCGAGCCGGCCGCACGGGCCGCGGGACCCAGCGCGGCGAAGATCCCGGCACCGATCATCGAGCCGAGCCCGATGACCACGGCGTCGCCGACACCCAGCGTGCGCCGCAGCT
Source organism: Streptomyces sp. NPDC088387 (assembly GCF_044753385.1). Taxonomy (NCBI): domain Bacteria; kingdom Bacillati; phylum Actinomycetota; class Actinomycetes; order Kitasatosporales; family Streptomycetaceae; genus Streptomyces; species Streptomyces sp. NPDC088387. The sequence continues at coordinate 498,600 of NZ_JBIVNC010000004.1, read as the reverse complement.
CGGAGCCGGAGGACTGTGTCATGCGCCGCACCCTACTGATCACTGCAACCACCGGGCACCGGGGCGACGTCCTCCTCACCAACGCGTTGCGAACACACAATCGGCGAACATCGCGGCGCGACCTCAACAGCACGACGCACGGCCCGAGCACAGCCCGACCGGACGAAGATCACAGGGTGGGGACAGCTGGGGCGCGGTGCGGAAGGGCAGGTTCACGGCATGGGCATCATCAGCTGGATCATCCTCGGACTGTTGGCCGGCGTCGTCGCCAAGGTCCTGCTGCCGGGCCGCGACCCCGGCGGTTTCATCGGCACGACCGTCATCGGCATCGCGGGTGCGTTCGTCGGCGGCTGGATCTCGGCCCGCTGGCTGGACCACCCGATCACCAAGGACTTCTACGACGGCGCGACCTGGGCGGCGGCGATAGGCGGCTCGCTCGTCCTGCTGATCGTCTACCGCCTGCTGTTCGGCAACTCACGCAGCTGAGCGGGGCGGAGGGGCCGGACGCCGGGCGCCGGACACGGGACGCGGAACGTGGGACGCCGGACGCGCGAAGTGCGGGCACCCGACAGGCACCCGCCCTCCCCGCCCGGGGACCGTGTCCTACTTCATGGCCTCCGCGAACAGCGGCACGACGTTCTCCAGCGCGTACCCCACCGACAGAACGGAGTTGGTGGCGAAGGACTGGCTCAGATCGGGGTCGTCGAAGACCACCGAGTGGCCGGCCCCGACCGCGGGCAGCGACTTGTACAGCGGATCCGAGCTGATCTTCGAGGCCTCGACCCCGATGGGCGCCATCACGATCAGGTCCGCGTCGAGCATTTCGAGGTTCTCCTCGGAGACCTTCACGGAGAACGCGGTCCCGGCCTTGGCCTCGACCTGAGGGTTGTTGCGGAAGCCCAGCGCCTCCATGAAGTCGAGCCGGCCGGTGCCGTGCACGTAGGCGCCCCAGCCGTCGGAGGTGCGGGAGCCGACCGTGATGGTCTTGTCCTTGAACTCGGGGTGCGCCTTCGCGGAGGCGGCGAACTTCGCCTCGGTGCCGGTGATCAGCTCTTTGCCCTCGGTGGTGAGCCCCAGCGCCTGCGAGATCATCGTGGTCTGCTGCTGCCACGAGATCTTGTACTGGTCGCCGTCCTTCGGCACCCCGACGGTCGGCGCGATCTTGCTGAGCGTGTCGTAACGCGTCTGGTCGCCACTGGACTTGACGTCGAGGATCAGGTCGGGCTTCAGGGCCGCGATCTTCTCGTACTCGAGCTCCAGCGTGCCGATCTTCTGGGGGCTCTTGTCGTACAGGTCCTTGGCCCAGGGGCCGACACCGTCGCCGCCGAACGCCAGCCAGTCGCTCTGGCCCACCGGCTGCACCCCGAGCGCGAGCGCGGTCTCCGCGTCGCCCCAGCCCAGGGCCACGACGCGTTGGGGCTGCGACTTGACGGTGACCGTACCGAACTTGGTGGCGATGTCCGCGGGGAACGCCCCGGACGAGGAAGGAGCGGAGGAGCCGGCGGAGTCGGAATCGTCCGAGGAGGAACCGCAGGCGGCGACGGTGCCGAGCAGCGCGGCGAGCAGCGCGCCCGTGACGACGCGCCACGTTCGGCGCGCGCGGAGGGCGGGAGGGTTCGAGGACATGGTGGCTGGCACTTTCTGTGTGGCCCGCCGTCAGGCGGACGGCGTGACGTGGTGGCGGCCGAGGGGCACGACCATCGGCGTCGCGGACGCCGGGTCCGGGATGACCGCCGAACGCAGCCCGAAGACCTCGTGGACGAGGGATTCGGTGACGATGTCGCCGGGGGATCCCTCGGCGACGATGCGGCCCGCCTTCATGGCGATCAGGTGATCGGCGTACCGGCAGGCGAGGTTGAGGTCGTGCAGGACCAGGGCGAGGGTGACGCCCCGGGCGCGGTTGAGGTCGGTCAGGAGGTCCAGGACCTCCAACTGGTGGCTGATGTCGAGGAAGGTGGTCGGTTCGTCGAGGAGCAGGACGTCGGTCTCCTGCGCGAGGGCCATGGCGATCCACACGCGCTGGCGCTGTCCGCCGGAGAGTTCGTCGACGGGCCGGTCGGCCAGGTCGAGTACGTCGGTGGCGAGCATGGCGGCGGCGACGGCCTCGTCGTCGGCCTTGGTCCAGCGGCGGAACCAGCCCTGGTGCGGGTAGCGGCCCCGGCCGACGAGGTCGGCCACGAGGATGGCGTCCGGCGCCACGGGCGACTGCGGCAGCACACCGAGGGTGGCGGCCACCTGTTTCGTCGGGGTCCGCTGGATGTCCCGTCCGTCGAGCAGCACGGCCCCGGAGAGGGGCGCCAGCAGCCGGGCCATGGCGCGCAGCAGCGTGGACTTGCCACAGGCGTTTGGCCCGACCACCACCGTGATCCGGCCGGGCGGCAGTTCCACGTCGAGCCCGGAGATGATCTCGCGCTCCCCGTAGCCAAGGCTGAGCCGCCTGGCCTGGAGCGTGTGGGAGGAGGTCATCGTCACTTCCTTGTCGGTGCCGGGGGAGCGGGACGGCTGCGGGGTGGGCGGGCAGTGCCGGTCGGCGAAGACGCCGGGCGTCGGAGTCCGGGTCCGGAGTGAGGGCGGAGGGAGAGGGGGGCGGTGGAGGGGGAGGGGGGGAGGGGGAGGGGGGATTCGACGGATCGGGTCAGCCGCCCTGCCCCACGCGGTTGGCACGGGCGAGCAGCCACAGCAGGTAGGGGGCGCCGACGACGCTGGTGACGATCCCGACCGGCAACTGGGTCTGAGGCAGGACGTGCTGGCCCACCAGGTCGGCGAGTGCGACCAGCGCGGCGCCGGTGAGGGCGGCGGGCAGCAGTGCCGCGCCGTGGCCGGGCAGCAGCCGGCGGGCGATGGGCGGGCAGACGAACGCCACGAACCCCACCGGCCCCGCGGCGGCCGTCGCCACACCGGCGAGTGCGGTGGCGCAGGCGAGGAGGGCGAGCCGGTCCCGTTCGACGCGGGCGCCCAGCCCGGCGGCCGTACCGTCGCCCAGTTGCAGGGCGGACAGGGCACGGGAGGCGAGGAGGACAAGCGGTACGAGAAGCGCGGTGGCGCCAAGGAGGGGCCAGAACTGCGGCCAGGAACGGCCGTTGAGACTGCCGGCGAGCCAGACGAACGCGGCCTGCGCCTCGGTGACCTCGGAGCGGGTCATCAGGTACGACACGACGCTCGACAGGCCCGTGCCCACCCCGATGCCGATCAGCACCAGACGCTGGCCGTTGACACCCCGGCGCCACGCCAGCAGGTAGATGCAGGCACCCGCGACCAGTGCGCCGGCCAGGGCGACACCGGAGAGAGGAAGCCCGCTCAGGCCGTAGACCATCGAGGCCAGTACGGCCGCGGCGGCGGCGCCCGAGGTGACGCCGATGACGTCGGGGCTGGCGAGCGGATTGCGCAGCAGGGCCTGGAAGACCGCCCCCGACAGTCCGAAGCAGAAGCCGACCAGCAGGGCCAGCAGCACGCGTGGCAACCGTAGTTCGACCACGACGAACCGGCTGCCCGGGTCGCCCCCGCCGAGCAGTGTGGCCCACACGTCACCGAGCGGCAGCGCGATGTCGCCGGTGCTCACGGCCAGCAGAAAGGCGGCCACGACGACGAGACCGAGGCTCAGGCAGACCGCGACGAACCGGCCGCGCCGCTGTCGCCGCAGCCGGCCCAGCCCCGCCGCCGCGTCCGAAGCCGCCGTGGTCCGAAGATCGCCGGCCCGGTCGGGAACGCCGGCCGGAAATGGATCGTTGCTCTTGGTAGGAGGGTGGACACGTTCGGTCATGGTGTCGTCGTCGCTCACAGTGCGGCCCGCGCGGAGCGGCGGACGAGGAGGATGAAGGGAACGCAGCCCAGGGCCGCGGTCACCACACCGACCTGGACCTCGCCGGGACGGGCGACGAGACGCCCGACGACGTCCGCGAGCAGCAGCAGTACGGGTGCCAACAGGGCGCTGTAGGGCAGGATCCACCGGTAGTCGGGCCCGGTGACCAGCCGTGCGGCGTGTGGCACGGCGAGTCCGACGAAGCCGAGCGGACCGGCGACGGCGGTCGCCGCCCCGCACAGCAGCACCACACACAGGGCGCTCAACGTCCGGGTGACGGAGAGGCGTTGGCCCAGGCCACGGGCCACGTCGTCGCCGAGGGCGAGACCGTTGAGCCGGGGCCCGAGACAGTTGGCGAGGACGGCTCCGGCGACGACGAACGGCAGCGCCTGCCGGAGTACGTCCATGTCACGGCCGGTGAGCGCCCCCACCTGCCAGAAGCGGAACTGGTCGAAGGTCTGGCTGTCCATCAGCAGCATCGCGCTGGTGACGGAACCGAGGACGGCCGTGGTGGCAGCGCCCGCGAGCGCCAGTTTCACCGGTGTGGCGCCCTCGCGGCCGAGACTGCCGACGCCGTAGACGAGCACGGCGGCGAGACAGGCGCCGAGGAAGCCGAACCAGATGTACTGGCCGGGCTCGGTCAGGGAGAGGTGGGTGATGGCGAAGACGACGAAGACGGCTGCTCCGGAGTTGACTCCGAGGAGACCGGGGTCGGCGAGCGGATTGCGGGTCAGTCCCTGGATCACGGTGCCGGCGAGGCCCAGGGCGACACCGGCCAGCAGACCGGCGAGGGTGCGCGGCAGCCGTACCTCGTGCACCACGAGCTGACCGCGTACGGACCGGTCGGGCGTGAACACCCCGTCGACGACATCGCTCAGCGGCACATGGCCGGATCCCACGGTCAGGCTCAGAGTCGTGGCGCCGAGCAGCAGCAGGGTGAGGAGGGCGAGCCCCGCTCCGAGCGTTGTCCTGCCGCGCCGCCGCCGTACGCGCGCCCCTGCCTTGCTGCCAGGTTCCGAGGTCTCCGCCGTCTCCGTCGTGACGCTCACCGGCGGCCGGGCCGGTGGACGTCGGCGGTGGTGGTCGGTAGACACATGGGCAGGTCCTCAGGAGGGCGGGGTGCACCGGCGCGAGCCCAAGAGGGCGCCAAATGCCGGAAATGCGCATGACGAAGATCGGAGGAATCATCTCCACTTATAGAAGTAAGGTAAGCCTAACATTACCTGTGGTTTAGTAGGCAACCACGCAGGTCGGCTCCCCGCGAGCCGCTGCGACAGACCGTGGCCGGCAGGGCCGGCACGGACGAGAGCCGACCCGGACGAGAGTCGGCACGGACTACGGGGGTCGGTTTTGCACCGGACGATCGACGCGGAGACGGGGCACGGAGTGACCGGGCCACCGGACGGCTGGACGGAGTTGGGCTCGCACGACGAGCTGCGGGCCCTGCTGGGGCAGCCGTTCCCGATCGTCATCGAGAAGGTGCACCAGGAACTCACGGACAGAGACCGGGAACTGCTCGACCGCTCGCCGTTCTGCCTCCTGGCCACCTCGGACGACCGGGGCAACTGCGATGTCTCACCGCGCGGCGACGGCCCAGGGTTCACCCACGTCCTCGGCCCGTCGACGATCGCCCTGCCGGACCGGCCCGGCAACCGGCGCGCCGACAGCTTCCACAACATCCTCGACAACCCGCACGCCGGCCTGCTCTACCTCATACCGGGCAGCAAGGACGTCCTCCGCGTCAACGGCCGCGCGCGCATCCTCACCGACGCCCCGTTCTTCGACGCGATGACCCGCGGCGGTGTCCGCCCCTCGCTCGCCCTGCTCCTGGAGATCGACGAGATCTTCCTGCACTGCCCGCAGTCGCTGCGCCGCTCGGGAGTCTGGGACCCCACGACCTGGGAACAGGCCTCGGGCGCCCCTCGGGAGTGACGAAAACAACAAGGGCACAACGCGGGCGCGGCGCCGAGACCGTTGCTCTCGGCGATACGCCCACGCTGTGCCCCGAAGATCACGCGGCCGGGTCCCGGCGCGGATCAGCTGATCACCGGTAGTTCACGAACTGCACCGCGAAGTCGAAGTCCTGGCCCTTCAGCAGGGAGATCACGGCCTGAAGGTCGTCACGGCTCTTCGAGCTGACCCGCAGCTCGTCGCCCTGCACCTGTGCCTTCACACCCTTCGGGCCCTCGTCACGGATGATCTTCGCGACCTTCTTCGCGTTCTCCTGGGAGATGCCCTCCTCGATCGACGCGAAGATCTTGTACTCCTTGCCCGACAGCTGGGGCTCACCCGCGTCGAGCGCCTTCAGGGAGATACCGCGCTTGATCAGCTTGGACTGGAAGACGTCGAGAACCGCCTTCACCCGCTCCTCGGAGTTGGCCTCCATGAGGATCTTCTCGCCGGACCAGGCGATCGAGGCGCCGACGCCCTTGAAGTCGTAGCGCTGCGAGATCTCCTTGGCGGCCTGGTTGAGGGCGTTGTCGACCTCCTGCCGCTCGACCTTCGAGACAATGTCGAAACTGGAGTCGGCCATGTCCTGTGGCTCCTTGTATCGGGGTAACGGATATCGGGTGGTCACGGTACGAATCGGAAGCCCGCCGACGGGCACCTGAGCACGCGCCGAGCCCCGCACGGACCGGGTCCGCATCCGCACAAGCCTAGCCACCCACCTGGCTCAGGGCGCCGATCAATCGGGTGGCGAAGCACCCCTCCCCATCGGGTATTGTTTACGTCGTTGCCAGCGAGCACCGCCACAAAGCGGCTCGACCGGCAGCATCCCTGGCGGTGTGCCCGAGCGGCCAAAGGGAGCAGACTGTAAATCTGCCGGCTTCGCCTTCCCAGGTTCGAATCCTGGCGCCGCCACACGGAACAAAGGGTCCGTGACCTGTGGAGATCACAGGTCACGGACCCTTTGTCGTGCCGTCTCCCGGTGGACACCGGCTGGCGTGGTGCGGGCCGGTGTCAGTGGTGCCGGGCACACTGGGCCTATGTCGTCCCGTCGCAGAATGTGCCCCGAGTGCCGCCGCGAGATCGCCGTCGTCGCGGGACGCTTCGCGCGGCACGACCCGCCCGGAGCACGGGAGAGCGGGCGGCTCGTCTCGTGTCCGGGGTCGCGCAGACAGGCGGAACTGGGCTCCGTGCAGCCCGGCTTGGACGGGTTCGCCGTGCCGGACTTCCCCGGCCAGATGCCGCTGTTCTAGGCGGCCGGGCGACGGCCCTTTCCGGCCACCGTCAGTTGCCCGCCACCGACTTGACCGCCACCGGCACCGGCGTCGAACCGGCGATCAGCTCCAGCGTCAGACCGGCCGTCGCCGGGGTCTCCAGAAGCTCCACGAGTACGGTCGCCACGTCGTCGCGGGTGATCGCCCCGCGGCCCGTGTGCGCCTCCAGCCGGACCAGGCCCTTGCCCGGGTCGTTCGTCAGCGAACCGGGGCGCAGGATCGTCCAGTCCAGGGCGTCAAGACCCCGCACATACGCGTCCGCCTCGCCCTTGGTACGCAGATAGACGTCGAAGATCTCGTCGCCCTCGTGCTCGGCGTCGGCGCCGTAGGACGACACGACCAGGAACCGCCGTACGCCCGCCCGGACCGCCGCGTCCGCGAAGAGGACCGCCGCTCCCTTGTCCACCGTGTCCTTGCGGGCCACCCCGCTCCCCGACCCCGCGCCCGCCGCGAACACCGCCGCGCCCGCGCCCTGCAAGTGCGCCGCGACCTCCTCGACCGAGGCCGACTCCAGATCCAGCAGGACCGGTTCGGCACCGGCCGCCCGCAGATCGTCGCCCTGCTCCGCGCGACGGACGAGTCCCGCGACGTCGTAGCCGCGCGCGGCGAGCAGACGCTCCAGCCGCAGCGCGATCTGACCATGACCTCCAGCAATGACAATGCGCATGTCTTCGACCGTACGCCCGGACGGCGGCCTTCGCCGCATGACTTCTACGCGGCCCACGGCGCACACGCGGAAGAGCGTGCGCCCCGGCGCGTTCACGCAGTTCATGCGCTGGTTGTGCGCGGCCGTTCCGCGTAGCCGGCAACCCCGCCCGTCCCTCACGGCGTGCGCCCTGCACCGCGCGCTTCCGCACTCCGCGCCCGACGCGCGCCCCCGCGCCCCGCGTACAGCGCCCGCCGTACGCCTGCCGTCCGCCCTCCGTCCGCCTCCCCGGCCGGGAGACCGCCCCCGGCTAGGAGACCGCCCCCCGCCCCTGCCGCGGCAGCCCCAACTCCGCCGCGGCGGCGGAGTTGCAGTACTCCCGCACCGCGCTGGTCCGTGCCACCACGCGCCCCCGGTGCACCACGATTCGGCTGTACGCGAGCGACAGGGCGCCGGAGAGCTGTTCGCCGCGTACGGCGAGGAGTTCGGCCGGGAAACCCGCCTCCACGCGGACCTCGGGCAGCCCGAGCGCCGCCCGCGCGGCGGAACTCACGCTGTCGTACGCGTCCTCGGGCCGCAGCCCGTAGCGCGAGGCCAGGAGGTACGCCGCCTCCAACGGGTCCCCGCGGCCGACGGGGTTGGAGACATCACGCAGGGCGCCGCTGCCGGCCGTGACCCGGACGCCGGCCGCGCGCAGCAGCCGTACCGGAGCCGTGCCCCGCCCGTCGACGCCGCCGCAGCCGCCCTGCGGGAGGCACACGACCGTCACACCGGCCGCGGCGAGTTGGTCCGCCGCACGGGAGGCGACGTCGGCCGGCAGGCCGTCGAGCCCGCCGCACGGGCCCAGCGTCACACCGGGACGCAGGCCGCCGGCCATCGCCGCGAGCCGGGCCAGCCGCGCGGGATCGGCGGCGTCCGTGTGCAGGTCGACCGGGCAGCCGTGCTCGGACGCGACGTCCAGCACCGCCTCCGCGTACCCCGTCGGATCCGGGTCCAGGTCGGGACAGCCACCCACCACCGAGGCGCCCATCTTCACCGCGTCCCGCAGCATGGCCAGCCCCTCCGCGCCGGCCAGACCGGTCAGCACCCGCGGCACCGCCACCGTCGTCAACTCGGCCAGCCCGCGCAGCGAACGCCTCGCCTGAAGCACCGCCTCCAGCGCGCTCAGCCCCTGTACGTCTCCCACGCGCACGTGCGCGCGCAGGGCGGTGGCGCCGTGCCCGAGTTGCAGCAGGGCCGCCTCCGTCGCCCGCCGCTGCACGTCCCGGGGGTCGTACGACACCGGCCCGCCGTCGTCCGCGGAGAGCGCGGTGTCGGCGTGGGCGTGTGATTCGGCGGGGGCGGGCAGCAGCAGATAGCCGGTGAGGTCCACGCGGGCGCCGGAGTTGCGCCCGCCGCCCAGGCTGCCCGCCGTACCGACCGCCTCGATACGTCCGCCACCCAGCCGCACGTCCACCGTCCGACCGTCCGTAAGACGTGCTCCACACAGGAGCAACGAAGTCGTGTCGCCGCCCGTCTCGCCGGACCCGGCCGGCCCGCCCGACGAGCCGGACGCTCCGGACGAGGCGCTGGACGAGGACCCGGAGGAGGACCCGGAAGAGGACCCGGATGAGGACGACGAGTGGGGCGGCTGCGGCTGGCTGTCGGGCATCGCGCTCCAGGGGCTCGTTGCTCGTTGCTCGGGCGTCGGGGCTCTTGGTCGGCTGCGTGGTGCGGCCTGCTCACGAAGGCGCAAGATCACGCAGAGTGAGTCGAGCCTAGGGCGGCGATCAACGCGTCACGGGGAGGAGCGCAATAGTCGTACCGGTGTGGTTGCGCAGGTGGGGGAGGTCCGCGGGACGCCCGGGAGACTGGTGGAACAGGGGTGAGTCGGCCCTGCGAAACGGATTTGGGTGAACGGCGGCCGAGCGTGTAATGTCTTCATCGCTCGCCCCAATAGCTCAGTCGGCAGAGCGTCTCCATGGTAAGGAGAAGGTCAACGGTTCGATTCCGTTTTGGGGCTCTGGTGTGAGAGGTTCCCGTCGCGAGGCGGGACCGCCCACATCACAGCGGTGTAGCTCAGTCGGTAGAGCAAGCGGCTCATAATCGCTGTGTCACCGGTTCAAGTCCGGTCACCGCTACTGACAGTAGCCGATTGCGGGGTCGGTCCTCCGATCGGCTACTCTTTCTTGCGTTAAACGTCCCATCCGTTCGTCAAGGAGCACTTCACGTGGCTGCCACAGACGTCCGCCCGAAGATCACGCTGGCCTGCGTGGAGTGCAAGGAGCGGAACTACATCACCAAGAAGAACCGGCGTAACAACCCGGACCGTCTTGAGATGAAGAAGCACTGCCCGCGTTGCAACGCGCACACCGCGCACCGCGAAACGCGATAGATCAGGCTCGTACACGAGGCCGCCCCCGCAGTCCTGGGGGGCGGCCTCGTGTCGTTTGAAAGTGATCCTTTCCCGGCACGTCCGCGCGGGGGAAAAGGAACGGACAGCCGAAGATCCGAGAAGTGCATTCGAACGGGCCGTTGCCCGGCGGCCCATGACAGCAGACAGCAGGAGGTCCGGAGCCATGGCGCTCGACCAGTCCTTCGTGGGGCGGAGCTACCCGCCCACCGACCCGTACGAGGTGGGCCGGGAGAAGATCCGTGAATTCGCGGAGGCGGTGGGGGACCCCAACCCGGCCTACACGGACCCCGAGGCCGCGAAGGCGCTGGGTCACCCGGATGTGATCGCGCCGCCGACCTTTGTGTTCGCCATCACCTTCAAGGCCGCGCGCCAGGTCGTCGCCGACCCTCAGCTGGGCCTGGACTACAGCCGCGTGGTGCACGGCGACCAGAAGTTCTCCTACGTCCGTCCCGTGCACGCGGGGGACCGGCTCACCGTGACGTCGACCATCGAGGCGATCAAGTCCATGGCCGGCAACGACATCCTGGACGTCCGCGGCGAGGTCCACGACGAGGCCGGCGAGCCCGTCGTCACCGCCTGGACCAAGCTCGTGGCCCGCGCGGCCGAGGAGGCGTGAGCCGGATGACCGCCAAGATCGCGTACGCCGATGTCGAGGTCGGCACCGAACTGCCCTCCCAGAGCTTCCCCGTGACCCGCGCCACCCTCGTCCAGTACGCGGGCGCCTCCGGGGACTTCAATCCGATCCACTGGAACGAGAAGTTCGCCAAGGAGGTCGGGCTGCCGGACGTCATCGCGCACGGCATGTTCACCATGGCCGAGGCGATCCGTGTGGTGACCGACTGGACCGGCGACCCCGGCGCGGTCGTCGACTACGGCGTCCGCTTCACCAAGCCGGTCGTCGTCCCCAACGACGACAAGGGCGCCGTGATCGAGGTCTCCGCCAAGGTCGCGGCCAAGCTCGACGACAACACCGTGCGCGTCGACCTCACGGCGACCAGCGACGGCCAGAAGGTGCTCGGGATGTCCCGGGCGGTCGTACGGCTGGCCTGACAGCCGACGTAAGGGGCGGTCGCCATGGCGGACGCCCCTTACCCGAAAGACCACCCTTGACGTAGTTAGTGATTGAGTACTAACTTAGCCGCATGGTCAGGATGAGCGCAGAAGAGAGGCGCGAGAGTGTCATCCGCGCGGCGACGACCGAGTTCGCCCGCGGTGGTTACTACGGCACCTCCACGGAGGCGATCGCCAAGCGTGTCGGCGTATCGCAGCCGTATCTCTTCCGGCTCTTCCCGGGCAAGAAGGCGCTCTTCATGGCGGTCGTTCAGCACTGCCTGGACGACTTCGCCAGCACGTTCGAAGAAGTGTCGGCCGGTCTGGAGGGCGACGAAGCCCTGCGGGCCATGGCGAACGCGTACACCACGATCGTCACCGAGCAGCCCGAACGGCTGCTGATGCAGATGCAGATGTACGTCACCGTCGGCGCCGCCGAGGAGGCGGGCGACCACGAACTGGGCGAGGCGGTGCGGGCCGGCTGGATGCGGCTGTGGGACATCGTCCACCTGTCGCTCGGCGCGGACCCCGGCGAGACCTCCGGCTTCATGGCGCACGGCATGCTCATCAACTGTCTGGTGGCGATGGGCTTCCCGCCCGGCCACCGGGTCTGGGACGGGCTGTATCCGTCGTCCCGGATCAGCGGACGGCTGGAGATCTAGACGGCCGGGAGCCGGGAATCACGGCCTCTTTGTGTCCGCGAAAGTTAGTTATCAATAACTAATCCGCAAGATCGAATCATCACCGGCAAATCATCACCAGCAACTGATCACCGGTTCGAAATCCCACTGGGGGAGCGATGTCACAGCACAACGCACCGGCGCAGAGCGCACCGGCCGCCCGCCGAGGCGGCATGGTCTGGGCCCTGGCCATCACCAGCGTCGCCGGCTTCATGGCGGCCCTCGACAATCTCGTCGTCACCACCGCACTGCCCTCCATCCGCGAGGACCTCGGCGGCGCGCTGCACGACCTGGAGTGGACCGTGAGCGCCTACACGCTCACCTTCGCCGTGCTGCTGATGTTCGGCGCGGCACTGGGCGACCGGTTCGGCCGGCGTCGGCTCTTCATCGGCGGGGTCGCCGTCTTCACCGTCGCCTCCGCCGCCGCGGCGCTGGCACCCAACATCGACGCCCTGATCGCCGCCCGCGCGGTGCAGGGTGTCGGCGCGGCCGTCATGATGCCGCTGACGCTGACCCTGCTGACGACCGCCGTACCCGCCGAACGGCGCGGCATGGCGTACGGCATATGGGGCGCGGTGAACGGACTCGCCGTCGCCTCCGGGCCGCTCATCGGCGGCACCCTCACCGAGCACGTCTCCTGGCAGTGGATCTTCTGGCTGAACGTGCCGCTCGGCATCGCCGTGCTGCCGCTCGCCCGGCTGCGCCTGTCCGAGTCGTACGGCACCGGCGCGCCGCTCGACATCCGCGGCACCGTGCTCGCCAGCGGCGGACTCTTCGGCATCGTCTTCGGCCTGGTGCGCGGGCCCTCCGACGGCTGGACCAGCCGGCCCGTGCTGCTCTCCCTGTTCGCCGGGGCCGCGCTGCTCGCCGCCTTCGTCCTGCACGGCAGCCGCGCGGCGAACCCGATGCTCCCGATGCGGCTGTTCCGCTCCCGTGCCTTCGCCGGGATCAACGCGGCGAGCCTGCTGATGTTCCTCGGTATGTTCGGCTCGATCTTCCTGCTCAGCCAGTACATGCAGGGCGTCCTCGGCTACTCGCCCACCGAGGCGGGCCTCAGGATGCTGCCCTGGACCGGTATGCCGATGCTCGTCGCGCCGATCGCCGGCATCCTCTCCGACCGGATCGGCGGCCGTCCGGTCGTCGCCGCGGGTCTGTTCCTCCAGGCGGCCGGTCTCGCCTACCTCGGCTCCGTGGTCGCCGCGGACACCTCCTACGCCAGCCAGCTGCCCGGCCTGATCCTCAGCGGAGTCGGCATGGCGCTGTTCTTCGCCCCGGCGTCCGCGCTGGTCATGTCGAGTGTGGTGGCCAAGGAACAGGGCGTGGCCTCCGGCGCCAACAGCGCCCTGCGCGAGGTCGGTGGCGCGCTCGGCATCGCGATCATGGGCTCGATCTTCGCGGCCCAGGGCGGCTACGAGACGGCCCAGACCTTCGTCGACGGTCTGCGGCCCGCCATCGTGACCGGCGCGGCGGTTGTGGCCCTCGGGGGTGTGGCGGCCCTGGTGATTCCCCGCCGGGGGCGTGGGGCGCAGGCACTGGACGACGCCGATGACGGCTCCGACGGGCAGCTTGAGGGCGCCGCAGACGCCGAGGGCGACACCGGTGCCGACACCGACGCCGGTTCCGCCGAAGCCGTGTCCGCGCGGGAGCCCGCCCACCGTCTCGCCAAGTCCGCCTCCGCCGCCCGCTGACCGCGGCCCCGACCACCAGGAGCCCCACATGCCCACGCTTCCCTGGACCGTGCCGAACACCCCGCCCCCGGCCACCGAAGTGCACGTGTTCGCCTCCCGCTTCGAGACCCGCACCCTCGGGGACGCCCTGCGGTTCCTCGTCCGTACGCCGCGTGTATGGCGCCAGGTGAGCCGCGCGCCCGGCGCCTATGGGGCCACCTTGAAGGCCGAGCCCTTCAAGCGGACGTTCTGGACGCTCTCCGCGTGGGAGTCGCCCGCGGCGCTCAAGGACTTCGCCCGTTCCGGCCCCCATGTGCCCACCTCCCGGGGCCTGGCACCGCGTATGCGGGACGCGAAGTTCGCCACATGGACGGTCTCCAGCGACGAACTGCCGTTGACGTGGGAGGAGGCGAGACGGCATCTGACGTGAGCCCACCGGAGTCCGTACGTGGGGAACGGCCCGGCAGACACGCCGGGCCGTTCCACGTCCCCGGCCCTTCGCGCAGGTGCCTCCGCTCGCCCCGCGCCGGGCTGTCAGTGCCGTCTCGTAGTCTTGGGCGCGTGCAGGAACTCCACGACGCCCCCCTCGCCCCGCTGACCACCTTCCGGCTGGGCGGCCCCGCGACCCGGCTGGTCACCGCGACGACGGACGCCGAGGTGGTCGACGCCGTCCGGGCCGCCGACGCCGCCGGCACACCGCTGCTGCTCGTCGGCGGCGGATCCAACCTGCTCGTCTCGGACAAGGGCTTCGACGGCACCGCCCTGCGCATCGCCACACGCGGGTTCGAGCTCAACGGCACACAGCTGGAGCTGGCCGCCGGCGAGGTCTGGACCGACGCCGTCGCGCGCACGGTGGACGCCGGGCTCGCCGGTGTCGAATGCCTGGCCGGCATCCCCGGCTCGGCGGGCGCCACCCCGATCCAGAACGTGGGGGCGTACGGCCAGGAGGTCTCCTCCACCATCACCGAGGTCGTCGCCTACGACCGCCGCGCGGGCGAGACGGTCACCCTCGACAACGCCGAGTGCGGCTTCTCGTACCGGCACAGCCGCTTCAAGGCCGACCCCGAGCGGTACGTCGTGCTGCGCGTCCGGTTCGCACTGGAGGACGCGGGTGGGCTGTCCGCCCCCCTGAAGTACGCCGAGACGGCACGCGCGCTGGGTGTGGGCACCGGCGACCGCGTCCCGCTCGCCGACGCGCGCGAGACCGTGCTGAAGCTGCGGGCGGGCAAGGGCATGGTCCTGGACCCCGAGGACCACGACACCTGGTCGGCCGGTTCCTTCTTCACCAACCCGATCCTCACCGACGCCGGGTTCGCGCTGTTCCACGCGCGCGTACGCGAGCGGCTCGGGGACGGTGCGGAGCCGCCCGCCTACCCGGCGGGGGAGGGGCACACCAAGACCTCGGCGGCCTGGCTCATCGACAAGGCGGGCTTCACCAAGGGCTACGGCACCGGCCCGGCCCGTATCTCCACCAAGCACACGCTCGCCCTCACCAACCGTGGCGCGGCGACGACCGAGGACCTCCTCGCGCTGGCCCGCGAGGTCGTCGCGGGCGTCCACGAGGCGTTCGGCATCACCCTGGTCAACGAGCCGGTGACGGTCGGCGTCAGCCTCTAGGGCAGGGTTCCCGGAAACCTTTTCCGAACAGGGCTCCGAGGCCCCCGCGCCCCGGGGCCCCGCTCAATACGCCACCCCCACCCCCTGCTTCACCGTCCCCTCGTCCTCCACCGCCGCCAGCATCGCGTGGGCCACGTCCGCGCGGCCGATGAAACGGCCCTTGGGCGGGAAGCCGCCGACGACCTTCCGGTACACACCGGTGAGCGGCTTGTCCTGGAGCCGGGGCGGACGTACGACCGTCCAGTCCGTGGCGCTGCGGGCCAACTCGGCCTCCATCTCCGCCAGATCGACGTAGATGTCCTTCAGGACGGCGGAGACGATGCCGAGCACCGCGCGGTCCAGGGGGCCCTCGCCCTCCGCCTTCGGGCCGACCGGCGCGGCGCTGACCACCACCAGCCGCCGGACCTGCTCGGCCTCCAGCGCGCTCAGCACACCGCGGGTCAGCCGGGCCGCGATGCCGGCGTCCTTGCGGCTGCGGGCGCCGAGCCCGGAGAGCACGGCGTCCCGCCCGGCGACCGCGGCCCGCAGCGACGGCACGTCCCCGAGGTCCGCGCGGTGCACTTCCAGGCCCGGGCCGGTGATGTCCAGCCGCGCGGGATCCCGTACGACCGCCGTGACCTGGTGTCCCGACGTGAGCGCCTGCCGGACCATCTCCCGGCCGACGCCGCCGGTCGCGCCGAAAACGGTGAGCTTCATGACGTACCCCCATGTACTTCCGTCGGTACTTCCGTCCGTACTTCCACCGGTGCTTCCCGCACTGCCCCGCAGCAGTGCCCCGCGGGTAGGTGAGCATTCACTCACCCCCGCTCTCCACTAGAGTGGGTAAGTACTCACCCACCCGTCAAGAGGCGGCGGAGGAAAGGTGCGATCCTTGGGCGTCATGCAGCAGAGACCGGCCCGCGTCCGCATCCTCGACGCCGCCCACGAGCTGATGCTCACCGTGGGGCTCGCCCGCGCCACGACCAAGGAGATCGCCAAGGCGGCCGAGTGCTCCGAGGCGGCGCTGTACAAGTACTTCTCCAGCAAGGAGGAGCTGTTCATCCGGGTGCTCCTGGAGCGGCTGCCCCAGCTGACCCCCCTGCTGAGCAGCCTCGCCGCCGAGCCGGGCCGGGGCTCCCTGGAGGAGAACCTCACCGAGATCGCCCGCCAGGCCGCGCTGTTCTACGAGCAGAGCTTCCCGATCGGCGCGTCGCTGTACGCCGAGACGCAGCTCAAGCGGCGGCACGACGCGGCGATGCGGGAGATGGGCATGGGCCCGCACAAGCCCATCGAGGGCCTGGAGGAGTATCTGCGGGCCGAGCGCGCCGCGGGCCGGGTGCGCGCCGACGCGGACACCTTCGCCGCGGCCTCGCTGCTCCTCGGGGCGTGCGCGCAGCGGGCGTTCGCGTACGAGGCGACGCGCGACGGCGCCGCGCCGCCGCTGGACGACTTCGCGGCGCGGCTGGCCCGGACGCTGGTGGCCGGCATCGCGGACTGAGCCCGGACCCCGGGCGTGGAGCCGGCCGTCGGCACCCCGTCCCGCGCGGGCGTCAGCCGGTCAGCCAGTCGTCGACCCCCGCCAGCAGCTTCTCCTTCACCTCGGCCGGAGCGGCGGAGCCGCGGACCGACTGGCGGGCCAGTTCGGCGAGTTCGGCGTCCGTGAAGGCGTGGTGGCGGCGGGCGAAGTCGTACTGGGCGGCGAGGCGCGCGCCGAAGAGCAGCGGGTCGTCGGCGCCGAGCGCCATGGGCACACCCGCCTCGAAGAGGGTGCGCAGCGGGACGTCCTGCTCCTTCTCGTAGACGCCGAGGGCGATGTTGGACGACGGGCACACCTCGCAGGTGATCTGCCGGTCGGCCAGGCGCTTGAGCAGCCGCGGATCCTCCGCCGCGCGGACGCCGTGTCCCACGCGGTTGGCGTTCAGGTCGTCCAGGCAGTCCCGCACCGAGGCGGGGCCGGTCAGCTCGCCGCCGTGCGGCGCCGACAGCAGGCCGCCCTCGCGCGCGATGTGGAAGGCCCGGTCGAAGTCCCTGGCCATGCCCCGGCGTTCGTCGTTGGACAGCCCGAAGCCGACGACACCCCGGTCCGCGTACCGCACGGCCAGCCGGGCCAGCGTGCGCGCGTCGAGCGGGTGCTTCATACGGTTCGCCGCCACCAGGACCCGCATCCCGAGCCCCGTGTCCCGGCTCGCGGTGTCCACCGCGTCGAGGATGACCTCCAGCGCCGGGATCAGCCCGCCGAGGCGCGGCGCGTACGACGTCGGGTCCACCTGGATCTCCAGCCAGCCCGAGCCGTCCCTGAGGTCCTCCTCCGCGGCCTCGCGCACCAGCCGCTGGATGTCCTCCGGCTCCCTGATGCACGACCGCGCGGCGTCGTAGAGGCGCTGGAAGCGGAACCAGCCCCGCTCGTCCGTGGCCCGCAGTTTCGGCGGTTCGCCGCTGAACAGGGCCTCCGTCAGCGCGTCGGGCAGGCGCACCCCGTACTTGTCCGCCAGCTCCACGAGTGTCGCGGGGCGCATCGACCCGGTGAAGTGCAGATGCAGATGTGCCTTCGGAAGATCGGAGACATCACGTACACGTGGGGGGTTCGGGGGGTGCCCCCCTGAAGTGCTCAGCATCTGAGGATCCTGCCGCACCGCCGGCTCGTCCCGGTACCGCTTTCCCCGTTAGTGGTCTTGCTCGCACGAAGAAACGGGCCGCCTCCCCGGGGGAAACGGCCCGTCCACGCGCGCGTGGAGCGCAAAAAACCGAAACAGCGCTCCCAAGGCGTACGGCTATGTCAGTCGCGGGCTTCCGCCAGCAGCTTCTGGATCCGGCTGACGCCCTCGACGAGGTCCTCGTCGCCCAGCGCGTACGACAGCCGCAGGTAGCCCGGTGTGCCGAAGGCCTCGCCCGGGACGACCGCGACCTCGGCCTCCTCCAGGATGAGCGCGGCCAGCTCGACCGTGTCCTGCGGCCGCTTGCCGCGGATCTCCTTGCCGAGCAGCGCCTTCACCGACGGGTACGCGTAGAACGCGCCCTCGGGCTCGGGGCAGAGCACGCCGTCGATCTCGTTGAGCATCCGGACGATGGTCTTGCGGCGGCGGTCGAAGGCCTCCCGCATCTTCGCGACGGCGTCCAGGTTGCCGGAGACGGCGGCCAGCGCGGCCGCCTGGGCGACGTTCGACACGTTCGAGGTCGCGTGCGACTGGAGGTTGGTCGCGGCCTTGACCACGTCCTTCGGGCCGATGATCCAGCCCACCCGCCAGCCCGTCATGGCGTACGTCTTCGCCACGCCGTTGACGACGATGCACTTGTCGCGCAGCTCGGGTACGAGCGCGGGCAGCGACGGGGCGGAGGCGCCGCCGTACACCAGGTGCTCGTAGATCTCGTCGGTCAGCACCCACAGGCCGTGCTCGACGGCCCAGCGGCCGATGGCCTCGGTCTCGGCCTCGGAGTACACCGCGCCGGTCGGGTTCGACGGGGACACGAAGAGGACGACCTTCGTGTTCTCCGTGCGCGCGGCCTCCAGCTGCTCCAGGGTGACGCGGTAGCCGGTCGTCTCGTCGGCGACGACGTCGACCGGGACACCGCCGGCAAGACGGATCGACTCCGGGTACGTCGTCCAGTACGGGGCCGGGACGATCACCTCGTCGCCCGGGTCGAGGATCGCGGCGAACGCCTCGTAGATGGCCTGCTTGCCGCCGTTGGTGACGAGGATCTGCGACACGTCGGGCTCGTAGCCGGAGTCGCGCAGGGTCTTGGCGGCGAGGGCGGCCTTCAGTTCGGGCAGGCCGCCGGCCGGTGTGTAGCGGTGGTACTTCGGGTTCTTGCAGGCCTCGACGGCGGCCTCGACGATGTAGTCGGGCGTCGGGAAGTCGGGCTCACCCGCGCCGAAGCCGATCACCGGGCGCCCGGCGGCCTTCAGGGCCTTGGCCTTGGCGTCCACGGCGAGGGTGGCGGACTCGGAGATCGCCCCGATGCGCGCGGAGACCCGGCGCTCGGTGGGAGGGGTTGCAGCGCTCATGGACCCCATCGTTTCAGACCGGAAACCTGCCCGGCACGCGGGTTTCACGGACTGAACATGAGCAGGCAAACCCCTGAACACCCGTCCGGATCGGCTCGATGGCCTGGGTGATCTTCCGGCGATCTTCGGCCGATCCCGTACGTACAGTGCTCCGACGGGCCGATTCTGTTCGACGACCGGCGCAGGACCACGTACACTCTCACCTCGTTGGCCTTCAGCGAGCCTGCATCTCCCGGTGCACACCGAGCACCCGGGCGGATGCGGTACGTTGGGGGACGCGCAAAGGGTCGTAGCTCAATTGGTAGAGCACTGGTCTCCAAAACCAGCGGTTGGGGGTTCGAGTCCCTCCGGCCCTGCTCCACACACCGACAGGATGTGTGTGCAGGTACGTACAGCATTGCATCGCCGTGCGGCTCAGACCGGGCGCGGCACGGCCACGACCCGGACCAGGTGAGGACGAATGACGGACGCCGTGGGCTCCATCGACACGCCTGATGCCCAGGATGAGACGCCGGAGTCGGGCAAGAAGACCCGCAAGGGCGGCAAGCGGGCCAAGAAGGGCCCGCTGAAGCGACTTGCGCTGTTCTACCGCCAGGTCGTCGCCGAGCTCCGCAAGGTCGTCTGGCCGACGCGCAATCAGCTGACCACGTATACCACCGTGGTGATCATCTTCGTCGTTATCATGATCGGTCTCGTGACCCTGATCGACTACGGCCTCGACCACGCCGCGAAGTACGTCTTCGGCTGAGCCTGAAGCGAAGGGCGCCCTGGACCGGCGCCCCTTTCGCGTGTTCCACCCCTATGTATCCAGGAAGAAGCAGCCACCGTGTCTGACGCCAACCTGAACGAGCCCCACGAGCCGGACGAGTCCGTTGAGGACGAGCTCGACATCGTTGAGGGCGCGGACGAGGACCTGGACGAGGCCGAGGCTGCCGACGTCGAGGCGGGCGAGCCGGCCGAGGAGGCCGCCGTCCACACCGAGGACGACCTCGAAGAGGACGCCGTCGGGACCGACGAGGACGTCACCGCCGAATCCGACGACGCCGACGTGGTCGACGGCGACGAGGAAGTCGCCGAGGAGCCCGAGCCGGTCGACCCTGTCACCGCGCTCCGCGAGGAACTCCGCGTCCTGCCCGGCGAGTGGTACGTGATCCACACCTACGCCGGCTACGAGAACCGCGTGAAGACCAACCTGGAGCAGCGCGCCGTCTCGCTGAACGTCGAGGACTACATCTTCGCGGCCGAGGTGCCGCAGGAAGAGGTCGTCCAGATCAAGAACGGCGACCGCAAGACCATCAAGCAGAACAAGCTCCCGGGCTACGTCCTGGTCCGCATGGACCTGACGAACGAGTCCTGGGGTGTGGTGCGCAACACCCCCGGTGTCACCGGCTTCGTGGGCAACGCCTACGACCCGTACCCGCTGACGCTGGACGAGATCGTGAAGATGCTCGCCCCGGAGGCCGAGGAGAAGGCCGCCCGTGAGGCCGCCGAGGCCGAGGGCAAGCCGGCGCCGCAGCGCAAGGTCGAGGTCCAGGTGCTGGACTTCGAGGTCGGGGACTCGGTCACCGTCACCGACGGTCCGTTCGCCACGTTGCAGGCCACGATCAACGAGATCAACGCCGACTCCAAGAAGGTCAAGGGCCTGGTGGAGATCTTCGGCCGCGAGACGCCGGTCGAGCTGAGCTTCGACCAGATCCAGAAGAACTGAGTTCTTCGAGGAAGAGCTTCCGACAGGTCAGGCGGGCTTTGTCGCCCGCCTGACCTGTCGGTTTTTGGCCGCGCATCTATACCCGTTATCGTTGTGCGGTATGCCTGCGCTTGGGTGGTTCCCGGGTACAGGCAGGACCCGAATCGAAAGGACCCGGAGAGCAATGCCTCCCAAGAAGAAGAAGGTCACGGGGCTGATCAAGCTCCAGATCCAGGCCGGTGCCGCCAACCCGGCGCCGCCGGTCGGCCCCGCGCTGGGTCAGCACGGCGTGAACATCATGGAGTTCTGCAAGGCCTACAACGCCGCGACCGAGTCGCAGCGTGGCTGGGTGATCCCGGTGGAGATCACGGTCTACGAGGACCGCTCCTTCACCTTCATCACCAAGACTCCGCCGGCCGCGAAGATGATCCTCAAGGCCGCGGGCGTGGAGAAGGGCTCCGGCGAGCCGCACAAGACCAAGGTCGCCAAGATCACCCAGGCGCAGGTCCGCGAGATCGCCACCACGAAGATGCCCGACCTCAACGCCAATGACCTGGACGCCGCGTCGAAGATCATCGCCGGCACCGCCCGTTCCATGGGCATCACGGTCGAGGGCTGATCCCCACCCCCAGCAGAAGTGGCGGGGCCTGCTCGGCCCGCACCACGACTCCTAAGAAACCCCAGGAGCAGAAGTGAGCAAGCGCAGCAAGTCTCTCCGCGCTGCGGACGCCAAGATCGACCGGGACAAGCTCTACGCCCCGCTCGAGGCCGTCCGTCTCGCCAAGGAGACCTCCACGTCCAAGTTCGACGGCACCGTCGAGGTCGCCTTCCGTCTGGGTGTCGACCCGCGCAAGGCCGACCAGATGGTCCGTGGCACCGTGAACCTCCCGCACGGCACCGGTAAGACCGCCCGGGTCCTGGTCTTCGCGACCGGTGACCGTGCCGAGGCCGCGACCGCCGCGGGCGCCGACATCGTCGGCTCCGACGAGCTCATCGACGAGGTGTCGAAGGGCCGTCTGGACTTCGACGCCGTCGTCGCCACCCCGGACCTCATGGGCAAGGTCGGCCGCCTCGGCCGAGTCCTCGGCCCGCGTGGTCTGATGCCGAACCCGAAGACCGGCACCGTGACCCCGGACGTGGCCAAGGCCGTGACCGAGATCAAGGGCGGCAAGATCGAGTTCCGCGTCGACAAGCACTCGAACCTGCACTTCATCATCGGCAAGGCGTCGTTCGACGACACCCAGCTGGTGGAGAACTACGGCGCCGCGCTGGAGGAGATCCTCCGTCTCAAGCCGTCCGCCGCCAAGGGTCGTTACATCAAGAAGGCCGCCCTCGCCACCACGATGGGCCCCGGCATTCCGCTCGACCCGAACCGCACCCGCAACCTCCTCGTCGAGGAGGACCCGGCCGCCGTCTGATCCTGACGACAGCCGCGCGTTCGCGTTGAACGACGGGCCCCGCAGCCTTCACCGGTGCGGGGCCCGTTGTGCGTTCCGGGCCCGGCTTTCCCACCCGGTCGTCGATGGCCTGCGCTAACGTGCGTTGACAGGACGGATCGGGGGGCGTGATGAAGCGGGTGATGGTCGCGGGCGCGGTCGTGGCCGTGGTGACCGGCCTGGCGGGCTGTACGTCCGGGGGCACCACCGACGGGCCGCCCACCGAGAAGCACAGTGCCTCCCACCGGAGCGCCGCCGACGGCGATCTGCGCGCCGCCGAGCGGGCCACCGGCCGGGCCGGGTCCGCGCGGGTCGAGGCCACCACGGGCGTCGGCACCTCCATCTCGCTGACCTCCGAGGGCACCCTCGCCTGGGGCGACGGGCTCACCGGGACGCTGACGATCACGTACACCGGCGGCACCCTGGCCGACACCATGCGCGCGCTGGGCACCACCTCCATGGAGGCCCGCTATCTGCCGGACGCCTACTACGCGCGTATGGGCGACAAGTTCGCCGCGCAGGCCGGCGGCAAGCACTGGGTGAAGTACCCCTGGGACGAGCTGGACGAGCTCGGCGGCGCCTCCGGGGCGTACGCGGGCGAGCAGATCCGCAGTGCCACCCCGAACCAGTCGGTGACGTTCCTGCTCGCCGCCGACGATGTGCGCGAGGTCGGCCGGGAGCGGGTGCGCGGCGCGCAGACCACCCACTACTCCGGCACCGCCCATGTCTCGGACCTCGACGACACCGAGCTGCGCGAGACCCTGGAGCGGGCCGGCGTCAGCACCCAGACCGTCGACATCTGGGTCGACGACCGGGACCTGGTGGTCAAGAAGGTCGAGAAGGGCGTCGCCGCGACCGGCGAGCTGACCCAGACCGCGTACTACGCCGACTACGGCACCGAGGTCTCCGTCGACAAGCCGCCCGCCGCCGACACCCAGAGCTTCAAGGAACTCCTGGCACAGCAGGGCTCCGGCGACTGAGCTGTGAGGGTTCCAACCCCTCTGGGACGGCTGGGAATTGAGAGGCCACTGTCAGAGCCCTGGGTTAGGCTCACACCCTGTGTACTGGCCAAGAAGTGGCCATGTTTTTTCCGTGGGGGGAACCATGGGTCTGTCCGTACGTACGCGCGGTGGGGTGGCCGGTGCCGGTCTCGCGGCACTGATGCTGGCCGGCGTGGTCGGTTGCGGCACCGAGAAGTCGCTCGACATGGAGCCCGCCGCGGCGGTCGCCAAGGCGGCGAAGAACACCGAGGACATCAACTCCTTCCGCTACCGGATGACCGGCGAGATCCCGGGCGAGGGCAAGGTCGAGGGCACCGCCTCGATGAGCGTGAAGCCGGCGGCGATGAGCATGAGGATGGCCGTCGCCCCGGGCGGCGAGTCCGCTCCCGAGGGCGGCGAGGTGGAGATCCGCCTGGTCGACAAGGCCATGTTCCTCAACGGCGGCGAAGAGGCCGCCAAGGAGATGGACGGCAAGACCTGGATCAAGTTCGACCTCGGCGCGATGGGCGGCGACGTCAGCGAGCTGGGCGCCGGCTCCCAGGCCGACAAGAACCCGGCGAGCGAGGCCGGCTTCCTCACCGGCGCCGAGGACGTCGAGGAGGTCGGCACCGAGACCGTCGACGGCGTCGAGACCACCCACTACAAGGGCACGGTCACCCTCGACAGCCTTCGCGACTCGCTCAAGGACGAGGACAAGAAGACCCGCGAGGCACGCGAGAAGAGCCTGGAGCAGTACGAGGACCTCGGCGTGGACACCCTGAAGATGGACATGTGGGTCGACGGCGAGGAGCACGCCAAGCAGTTCCGGATGCGCGGCGACGCCGAGAAGGGCCCCCTGGACATGACCATCACCTTCTTCGACGTGAACAAGAAGGTCACGGTCACCGCGCCGCCGGCGAAGGACACCATGGACCTCGCCGAGATGATGAAGGACGCGGGCTGATCCCGGCCCCGCCGCGGGTTCGCCGGCCGCCCGGCCGGGCCCGGCCCGATCCCCGTACGACCGGATTTGCTCGACGGGGATCCGTTCGCGTACTCTCCTGAAGAAGCCAAAGACCGCTGGTCGTTGCCGTGTCCTCGAAAGAGAGTGCGGTGGCCGAAGGATCCGCTGAACTGCGGACGACCCGCGCAGGTGACTGTGGAAAGTTCCCGGAGTTCGCCGCCGCAGGGCGTGCGAGTACCGGTCGAGCTACGCCCCGTGCGCCTGCGCCGGGGCGTTTTGTTTGTCCCAGCCCCTTCTGAGCGGTCTCATCACCCGGAAGGAGGCCGACGCTCTATGGCAAGGCCCGACAAGGCTGCCGCGGTGGCCGAGCTGACGGAGCAGTTCCGCAGCTCGAACGCCGCCGTGCTGACCGAGTACCGGGGTCTCACCGTGGCGCAGCTCAAGACGCTGCGTCGTTCGCTCGGTGAGAACGCCCAGTACGCCGTGGTGAAGAACACGCTGACCAAGATTGCGGCCAACGAGGCCGGGATCACGACGCTCGACGACCAGTTCAACGGTCCGACGGCGGTCGCCTTCATCACCGGTGACCCGGTGGAGTCGGCGAAGGGTCTTCGTGACTTCGCCAAGGACAACCCGAATCTCGTCATCAAGGGCGGTGTCCTTGACGGCAAGGCGCTGACCGCCGACGAGATCAAGAAGCTTGCGGACCTCGAGTCCCGCGAGGTTCTGCTCTCCAAGCTGGCAGGTGCCTTCAAGGCCAAGCAGACTCAGGCTGCCCAGGTCTTCCAGGCGCTTCCCTCGAAGCTCGTCCGCACCGTGGACGCGCTCCGTGCCAAGCAGGACGAGCAGGGCGGTGCCGAGTAACTCGGCTCGCGAAATGACCGCCGCCTGAGGCTCCGCGCCCCGAGGCAACGGTCGTAGCGGGCCGAACGTACGCCCGCCAGACATGTACACACCGGCACCAGCCGACATTAGTGAAGGGAAGCCATCGTGGCTCTCACCCAGGACGAACTGCTCGCCGAGTTCGAGGGCATGACCCTCATCCAGCTCTCCGAGTTCGTGAAGGCGTTCGAGGAGAAGTTCGACGTCACCGCCGCCGCCGCGGTCGCCGTTGCCGGTCCCGCCGCCCCCGGCGCCCCGGTCGAGGCCGAGGCCGAGCAGGACGAGTTCGACGTCATCCTCACCGGCGCCGGCGAGAAGAAGATCCAGGTCATCAAGGTCGTGCGTGAGCTGACCTCGCTGGGCCTGAAGGAGGCCAAGGACCTCGTGGACGGCGCCCCGAAGCCCGTCGTCGAGAAGGTCGCCAAGGAGGCCGCGGAGAAGGCCGCCGAGTCCCTCAAGGCCGCCGGCGCCTCCGTCGAGGTCAAGTAACACCTCCAGGAGTCCCCTCGGACTCCGTGCGGAGCGATTGCCGCCCGAAGGGCTGTAACGCGGACGCCCCGAAGAGCGATCATCCATCCGGGTGGTCGCTCTTCGGCGTTCCCCGGGGCCTGGTGGCGGCTCCCTTGCACGGGCGGGTGCGGGGGGTATGGTGATCTTCGTCGTGTCCCCGGAAGCCCCTGGTGACGGGCTGCACGTGACGAGCGCAGCACCTGGTTCGGGCAAGGGGGGCCTTGACGAACCGCACGCAGCGCGCAATTCTCAGGACGCGTCGTCACAACGATCCGAATCCGAGGCATGGATCGGCGACGAAGAGGGCAGTATCAGTGTGCGTTGAGGGTGTCGCCTTGTCGCAGGGGTTGATTACAACGAGGGCAACACGGGTCCTGAAAAACCCGGACTGGACATCAGTGTGCCAAGTGGCTACACTGACCCTTTGCGCTGCCTGTTAGCTGTCCCCTGCCCGTCACCAGGGGCATGCCCTCGCTTGAGCACCGACGATCAGACCGTCCCTGACCTGGCCTTCTGGCCAAATCAGAGGGGCCTGTCTCTGTGCACTTGGTGAGGGGCCGGTACGCGCGTAGTGAGTCCGAGCCCTCGGAAGGACCCCCTCTTGGCCGCCTCGCGCACTGCCTCGACCGCGAATACGAACAACGGCGCCAGCACCGCCCCGCTGCGCATCTCCTTTGCAAAGATCAAGGAGCCCCTTGAGGTTCCGAACCTTCTTGCGCTGCAAACCGAAAGCTTCGACTGGCTGCTCGGCAACGACGCGTGGAAGGCTCGTGTCGAGGCGGCTCTGGACAGCGGACAGGACGTCCCCACCAAGTCCGGTCTTGAGGAGATCTTCGAGGAGATCTCCCCGATCGAGGACTTCAGTGGGTCGATGTCCCTGACGTTCCGCGACCACCGCTTCGAGCCCCCGAAGAACTCCATCGACGAGTGCAAGGAGCGCGACTTCACGTACGCGGCCCCGCTCTTCGTCACCGCCGAGTTCACCAACAACGAGACCGGTGAGATCAAGTCCCAGACGGTCTTCATGGGCGACTTCCCGCTCATGACGAACAAGGGCACCTTCGTCATCAACGGCACCGAGCGTGTCGTGGTGTCGCAGCTGGTCCGGTCGCCCGGCGTCTACTTCGACTCCTCCATCGACAAGACCTCCGACAAGGACATCTTCTCCGCCAAGATCATCCCGTCCCGGGGTGCCTGGCTGGAGATGGAGATCGACAAGCGCGACATGGTCGGTGTCCGTATCGACCGCAAGCGCAAGCAGTCCGTCACCGTCCTGCTCAAGGCGCTCGGCTGGACCACCGAGCAGATCCTCGAGGAGTTCGGCGAGTACGAGTCGATGCGCGCCACCCTGGAGAAGGACCACACCCAGGGCCAGGACGACGCGCTGCTCGACATCTACCGCAAGCTGCGTCCGGGCGAGCCCCCCACGCGTGAGGCCGCGCAGACGCTGCTCGAGAACCTGTACTTCAACCCCAAGCGCTACGACCTGGCCAAGGTCGGCCGCTACAAGGTCAACAAGAAGCTGGGCACGGACACCGGCCTGGACGCCGGCGTCCTGACCGTCGAGGACATCCTCGCGTCGATCAAGTACCTGGTGAAGCTGCACGCCGGTGAGACGGAGACGGTCGGTGAGTCCGGTCGTTCCATCATGGTCGAGACGGACGACATCGACCACTTCGGCAACCGCCGTATCCGTAACGTCGGCGAGCTGATCCAGAACCAGGTCCGTACGGGTCTCGCCCGTATGGAGCGCGTGGTGCGTGAGCGCATGACCACGCAGGACGTCGAGGCGATCACGCCCCAGACACTGATCAACATCCGGCCGGTCGTCGCCTCCATCAAGGAGTTCTTCGGCACCAGCCAGCTGTCCCAGTTCATGGACCAGAACAACCCGCTGTCGGGGCTGACGCACAAGCGTCGTCTGAACGCCCTCGGCCCGGGTGGTCTCTCCCGTGAGCGGGCCGGCTTCGAGGTCCGTGACGTGCACCCGTCCCACTACGGACGGATGTGCCCGATCGAGACGCCGGAAGGCCCGAACATCGGCCTGATCGGCTCGCTCGCCTCGTACGGCCGGATCAACCCCTTCGGCTTCATCGAGACGCCGTACCGCAAGGTCGTCGAGGGCGTCGTCACCGATGACGTCGACTACCTGACGGCCGACGAAGAGGACCGCTTCGTCATCGCGCAGGCCAACGCGCCGCTCAACGACGACCTCCAGTTCGTCGAGAACCGCGTGCTGGTCCGCCGCCGTGGCGGAGAGGTCGACTACGTGCCCGGCACGGACGTCGACTACATGGACGTCTCGCCGCGCCAGATGGTGTCGGTCGCGACCGCCATGATCCCGTTCCTGGAGCACGACGACGCCAACCGTGCCCTCATGGGCGCGAACATGATGCGGCAGGCCGTGCCGCTCATCAAGTCCGAGTCCCCGCTCGTCGGCACCGGCATGGAGTACCGCTCCGCCGTCGACGCCGGCGACGTCGTCAAGGCCGAGAAGGCCGGTGTGGTCCAGGAGGTCTCCGCGGACTACATCACCACCGCCAACGACGACGGCACCTACATCACCTACCGGCTGGCCAAGTTCGCCCGCTCCAACCAGGGCACCTCGGTCAACCAGAAGGTCATCGTCAACGAGGGCGACCACGTCATCGAGGGCCAGGTCCTCGCCGACGGTCCGGCCACCCAGAACGGCGAGATGGCGCTCGGCAAGAACCTGCTGGTCGCGTTCATGCCGTGGGAGGGTCACAACTACGAGGACGCGATCATCCTGTCGCAGCGCCTCGTGCAGGACGACGTCCTCTCCTCGATCCACATCGAGGAGCACGAGGTCGACGCCCGTGACACCAAGCTCGGCCCCGAGGAGATCACCCGGGACATCCCGAACGTCTCCGAGGAGGTCCTCGCCGACCTCGACGAGCGCGGCATCATCCGGATCGGTGCCGAGGTCGTCGCCGGTGACATCCTCGTCGGCAAGGTCACGCCCAAGGGTGAGACCGAGCTGACGCCGGAAGAGCGCCTGCTCCGGGCGATCTTCGGTGAGAAGGCCCGTGAGGTCCGTGACACCTCGCTGAAGGTCCCGCACGGCGAGATCGGCAAGGTCATCGGCGTCCGCGTCTTCGACCGTGAAGAGGGCGACGAGCTGCCGCCGGGCGTGAACCAGCTGGTCCGCGTCTACGTGGCGCAGAAGCGCAAGATCACCGACGGTGACAAGCTCGCCGGCCGGCACGGCAACAAGGGCGTCATCTCCAAGATCCTGCCGATCGAGGACATGCCGTTCCTGGAGGACGGCACGCCGGTCGACATCATCCTCAACCCGCTGGGTGTCCCGTCCCGAATGAACCCGGGACAGGTCCTGGAGATCCACCTCGGCTGGCTCGCCAGCCGCGGCTGGGACGTCTCCGGCCTCGCGGACGACTGGGCGCAGCGCCTCCAGGCCATCGAGGCCGACAAGGTCGAGCCCGGCACCAACGTCGCGACCCCGGTCTTCGACGGTGCCCGTGAGGACGAGCTCGCCGGTCTGCTGAACCACACGATCCCGAACCGCGACGGCGAGCGCATGGTGCTCCCGACCGGTAAGGCGCCGCTGTTCGACGGCCGCTCGGGTGAGCCGTTCCCGGAGCCGATTTCGGTCGGCTACATGTACATCCTGAAGCTGCACCACCTGGTCGACGACAAGCTGCACGCGCGTTCGACCGGTCCGTACTCGATGATCACCCAGCAGCCGCTGGGTGGTAAGGCCCAGTTCGGTGGCCAGCGGTTCGGCGAGATGGAGGTGTGGGCGCTGGAGGCTTACGGCGCCGCCTACGCCCTCCAGGAGCTGCTGACCATCAAGTCCGACGACGTCACCGGCCGCGTGAAGGTCTACGAGGCCATCGTCAAGGGCGAGAACATCCCCGAGCCCGGCATCCCCGAGTCCTTCAAGGTGCTCATCAAGGAGATGCAGTCGCTCTGCCTGAACGTGGAGGTGCTGTCCAGCGACGGTATGTCCATCGAGATGCGTGACACCGACGAGGACGTCTTCCGCGCTGCGGAGGAGCTCGGCATCGACCTGTCCCGGCGTGAGCCGAGCAGCGTCGAAGAGGTCTGACGGGAGTCCGGTACGGGGACTCGGTGACGAGTCCCCGGCCGGCCCCAGGACCCCCGTATCAGACCCCAAGACTTACAACCCTGAGAGGGATTGACGCATAGTGCTCGACGTCAACTTCTTCGACGAGCTCCGGATCGGTCTGGCCACCGCTGACGACATCCGTCAGTGGAGCCACGGCGAGGTCAAGAAGCCGGAGACCATCAACTACCGCACGCTCAAGCCCGAGAAGGACGGACTCTTCTGCGAGAAGATCTTCGGTCCGACCCGGGACTGGGAGTGCTACTGCGGCAAGTACAAGCGTGTCCGCTTCAAGGGCATCATCTGTGAGCGCTGTGGCGTCGAGGTCACCCGCGCCAAGGTGCGCCGTGAGCGGATGGGCCACATCGAACTGGCCGCGCCCGTCACCCACATCTGGTACTTCAAGGGCGTTCCGTCGCGCCTCGGCTACCTGCTGGACCTCGCGCCGAAGGACCTCGAGAAGGTCATCTACTTCGCCGCGTACATGATCACGTTCGTGGACGAGGAGCGTCGTACCCGCGACCTGCCGTCCCTGGAGGCGCATGTCTCCGTCGAGCGCCAGCAGATCGAGAACCGCCGCGACGCCGACCTGGAGGCCCGCGCCAAGAAGCTCGAGACCGACCTGGCCGAGCTGGAGGCCGAGGGCGCCAAGGCGGACGTGCGCCGCAAGGTGCGCGAAGGTGCCGAGCGCGAGATGAAGCAGCTGCGCGACCGTGCGCAGCGCGAGATCGACCGTCTGGACGAGGTCTGGTCGCGCTTCAAGAACCTCAAGGTCCAGGACCTGGAGGGCGACGAGCTCCTCTACCGCGAGCTGCGTGACCGCTTCGGCACGTACTTCGACGGTTCGATGGGTGCCGCGGCGCTTCAGAAGCGCCTGGAGTCCTTCGACCTGGACGAGGAGGCCGAGCGCCTCCGCGAGATCATCCGCACCGGCAAGGGCCAGAAGAAGACCCGCGCCCTGAAGCGGCTGAAGGTCGTCTCCGCGTTCCTCCAGACGTCCAACAGCCCCAAGGGCATGGTCCTGGACTGCGTCCCGGTCATCCCGCCGGACCTGCGTCCGATGGTGCAGCTGGACGGTGGCCGCTTCGCGACCTCCGACCTGAACGACCTGTACCGCCGGGTGATCAACCGCAACAACCGCCTGAAGCGGCTTCTCGACCTCGGTGCGCCCGAGATCATCGTGAACAACGAGAAGCGCATGCTCCAGGAGGCCGTCGACGCGCTCTTCGACAACGGCCGTCGTGGCCGCCCGGTGACGGGCCCCGGCAACCGTCCGCTGAAGTCGCTGTCCGACATGCTCAAGGGCAAGCAGGGCCGCTTCCGGCAGAACCTGCTCGGCAAGCGAGTCGACTACTCGGCGCGTTCCGTCATCGTCGTCGGCCCGCAGCTGAAGCTGCACCAGTGCGGTCTGCCCAAGGCCATGGCGCTGGAGCTCTTCAAGCCGTTCGTGATGAAGCGCCTGGTCGACCTGAACCACGCGCAGAACATCAAGAGCGCCAAGCGCATGGTCGAGCGCGGCCGCACGGTCGTGTACGACGTCCTGGAAGAGGTCATCGCGGAGCACCCGGTTCTGCTGAACCGTGCGCCCACGCTGCACCGCCTCGGCATCCAGGCCTTCGAGCCGCAGCTGGTCGAGGGCAAGGCCATCCAGATCCACCCGCTCGTCTGCACCGCGTTCAACGCGGACTTCGACGGTGACCAGATGGCCGTACACCTGCCGCTCTCCGCGGAGGCGCAGGCCGAGGCGCGCATCCTGATGCTCTCCTCGAACAACATCCTCAAGCCCGCCGACGGCCGTCCGGTGACGATGCCGACCCAGGACATGGTGCTGGGTCTGTACTTCCTCACCACGGACGCCGAGGGCCGGGACATCAAGGGCGCCGACCGTCCGTTCTCCTCGGTCGCCGAGGCGATCATGGCGTTCGACTCCGGCGAGCTGTCGCTCCAGGCTCCGGTCGACATCCGCTTCCCGGTGGGCACCATCCCGCCGCGCGAGTGGGAGCCGCCGGTCCGCGAGGAGGGCGAGCCCGAGTGGCAGCAGGGTGACACCTTCACCCTGAAGACCACGCTGGGCCGCGCGCTCTTCAACGAACTGCTGCCCGAGGACTACCCGTTCGTCGACTACGAGGTCGGCAAGAAGCAGCTCTCCCAGATCGTCAACGACCTGGCCGAGCGCTACCCCAAGGTCATCGTGGCGGCGACGCTCGACAACCTGAAGGCGGCCGGCTTCTTCTGGGCGACCCGCTCCGGCGTGACCGTGGCCATCTCCGACGTCGTCGTTCCCGAGGCGAAGAAGGAGATCGTCAAGGGCTACGAGTCGCAGGACGAGAAGGTCCAGAAGCAGTACGAGCGCGGTCTGATCACCAAGGACGAGCGCACGCAGGAGCTCATCGCGATCTGGACCAAGGCGACCAACGAGGTCGCCGAGGCGATGAACGACAACTTCCCGAAGACCAACCCGATCTTCATGATGGTGAACTCGGGTGCACGAGGCAACATGATGCAGATGCGTCAGATCGCCGGTATGCGTGGTCTGGTGTCGAACGCCAAGAACGAGACGATCCCGCGTCCCATCAAGGCGTCCTTCCGTGAAGGCCTGTCCGTGCTGGAGTACTTCATCTCCACGCACGGTGCCCGTAAGGGTCTGGCGGACACCGCCCTGCGTACGGCCGACTCGGGTTACCTGACCCGTCGTCTGGTCGACGTCTCGCAGGACGTGATCATCCGTGAGGAGGACTGCGGCACCGACCGTGGTCTGCGACTGGAGATCGCCACCCGTGGCGCCGACGGTTCGCTGATCAAGGAAGAGAACGTCGAGACCTCCGTGTACGCGCGCTGCCTCGCCGAGGACATCGTCGTGGACGGCAAGGTGCTGGCCCCGGCCGGCACCGACCTGGGCGACGTGCTCATCGACGAGCTGATCCGGCACGGCGTCGGCGAGGTCAAGACCCGCTCGGTCCTGACCTGCGAGTCCGCCGTCGGCACCTGCGCCATGTGCTACGGCCGCTCGCTGGCCACCGGCAAGCTGGTCGACATCGGTGAGGCGGTCGGCATCATCGCCGCCCAGTCCATCGGTGAGCCCGGTACCCAGCTGACGATGCGTACCTTCCACACCGGTGGTGTGGCCGGTGACGACATCACCCAGGGTCTGCCCCGAGTCGTCGAGCTCTTCGAAGCCCGTACGCCGAAGGGTGTCGCCCCGATCTCCGAGGCCAACGGCCGCATCCGGATCGAGGAGACCGAGAAGACCAAGAAGATCGTCGTCACCCCGGACGACGGCAGCGACGAGACGGCGTTCCCGATCTCGAAGCGTGCCCGTCTTCTGGTCAGCGAGGGCGAGCACGTCGAGGTGGGCCAGAAGCTCACCGTGGGTGCCACCAACCCGCACGACGTGCTGCGGATCCTCGGTCAGCGCGCGGTCCAGGTCCACCTGGTCGGCGAGGTCCAGAAGGTCTACAACTCGCAGGGTGTGTCGATCCACGACAAGCACATCGAGATCATCATCCGGCAGATGCTGCGCCGCGTGACGATCATCGAGTCCGGTGACGCCGAGCTGCTGCCCGGCGAGCTGGTCGAGCGCTCGAAGTTCGAGACCGAGAACCGTCGTGTGGTCCAGGAGGGCGGTCACCCGGCCTCCGGTCGTCCGCAGCTGATGGGTATCACCAAGGCCTCGCTGGCGACGGAGTCCTGGCTGTCGGCCGCCTCCTTCCAGGAGACGACCAGGGTCCTGACGGACGCGGCGATCAACGCCAAGTCCGACAGCCTCATCGGCCTCAAGGAGAACGTCATCATCGGTAAGCTCATCCCGGCCGGTACGGGTCTGTCCCGCTACCGCAACATCCGGGTCGAGCCGACCGAGGAGGCCAAGGCCGCGATGTACTCGGCCGTCGGCTACGACGACATCGACTACTCGCCGTTCGGCACGGGCTCCGGCCAGGCCGTTCCGCTGGAGGACTACGACTACGGTCCGTACAACCAGTAAGCGGGTCGCTTGAGTTGAGGGGCGGTCACCTTTGGGTGGCCGCCCTTCGGCGTGTCCGGCCGAATGGCCACGGATGTCCGGTTGACGGGAACCAGTGCCGATTGGCGCGCGTTGGAGGATGATGAAGGCATTCCGACTCCGGCCGGGGGAGGTGTTCCGTGTCGTCTCCGACACCGTGGCAGGGACAGCAGCCGTGGCAGCCGCAGCAGCCATGGCAGGCACAGGTGGGGCCGTCGATGCTGGCCTCGCACGCCGACCGGGAGCGGGCCGTGGATGTGCTCAGAGCCGGGTTCGGTGAGGGGCGCCTTCAGCAGGACGAGCTGGAGAAGCGCATAGGAAGGGCCTACGCGGCCCGTACGGTGGGGGAGCTGGCCCTGCTGGTCGCCGACCTCCCGCAGGGCCCCGTACCCATGGCACCGGCCTTCCAGCAGCAGTACATGCCCATGCCGCAGGTGCCGCGGACGTTTCTGCCGGCCCAGGTGCCGCCGACGAACGGCAAGGCCGTCGGGTCCATGGTGCTCGGTGTGCTGACCACCATGACGTTCGGGATCACCGGCCTGCCCGCGGTGATTCTCGGCCACTCCGCCCGCGCGGAGATCAACCGCACGGGAGAGAGCGGCGACGGGTTCGCGCTGACCGGACTGATCCTCGGCTGGCTCTCGGTGGCCGGCTGGGCGGTCTTCCTGACCCTGCTGATGGCCGCGGCGGCGTCCGGCTCCTGACCGGTTCCGGCCGCGGGAGCGGGGTCACCGGGAGTTCACAGGGCGTTGATTCGAAGATCACCTGCGGTGAATGGGCTTGACATGCACCGCACGGTGATGCGGGCGATCCCCATTTGTTTTGACCGCAGCGAATGAGGTAGGTACGCTCAGACCTTGTGCCTGGGGTGTGCCCTGGCTCATGTGCGTGCCTTGAAACCGCGCAGCGAGCTGTGAGTGGCCACCGTAATCTGCGCCCTTTCCGCCTTGCGGCGGGAGTCTGCGGGATTCGACACACCCGACCGCGTGGGTCGGCGACGTTCCAGGTTAGCTTCACTATCGGCACACAGAAACCGGAGAAGTAGTGCCTACGATCCAGCAGCTGGTCCGGAAGGGCCGGCAGGACAAGGTCGAGAAGAACAAGACGCCCGCACTCGAGGGTTCCCCTCAGCGCCGTGGCGTCTGCACGCGTGTGTTCACGACCACCCCGAAGAAGCCGAACTCGGCCCTGCGTAAGGTCGCGCGTGTGCGTCTGACCAGCGGGATCGAGGTCACCGCTTACATTCCGGGTGAGGGACACAACTTGCAGGAGCACTCCATCGTGCTCGTGCGTGGTGGCCGTGTGAAGGACCTGCCGGGTGTTCGCTACAAGATCATCCGAGGTTCCCTGGACACCCAGGGTGTCAAGAACCGCAAGCAGGCCCGCAGCCGCTACGGCGCCAAGAAGGAGAAGTAGAAATGCCTCGTAAGGGCCCCGCCCCGAAGCGCCCGGTCATCATCGACCCGGTCTACGGTTCCCCTCTGGTGACCTCCCTGATCAACAAGGTGCTGCTGAACGGCAAGCGCTCCACCGCCGAGCGCATCGTCTACGGCGCCATGGAGGGCCTTCGCGAGAAGACGGGCAACGACCCGGTCATCACGCTGAAGCGCGCTCTCGAGAACATCAAGCCGACGCTTGAGGTCAAGTCCCGCCGTGTCGGTGGCGCGACCTACCAGGTTCCGGTCGAGGTCAAGCCCGGCCGCGCCAGCACGCTCGCGCTGCGCTGGCTCGTCGGCTACTCCCGCGCCCGTCGCGAGAAGACCATGACCGAGCGTCTGCTCAACGAGCTCCTCGACGCGTCCAACGGCCTCGGTGCCGCTGTGAAGAAGCGCGAGGACACGCACAAGATGGCCGAGTCCAACAAGGCCTTCGCGCACTACCGCTGGTAGTCGCAGTCCACATCGAGACCGAGAGAAGACTGAAGCCTCATGGCTACCACTTCGCTTGACCTGGCCAGGGTGCGCAACATCGGCATCATGGCCCACATCGACGCGGGCAAGACGACCACCACCGAGCGGATCCTGTTCTACACCGGCGTTTCCTACAAGATCGGTGAAGTCCACGACGGCGCTGCCACCATGGACTGGATGGAGCAGGAGCAGGAGCGTGGCATCACGATCACCTCTGCTGCCACCACCTGTCACTGGCCGCTGGAGGACGTCGACCACACCATCAACATCATTGACACGCCGGGTCACGTCGACTTCACCGTCGAGGTGGAGCGTTCCCTGCGCGTGCTCGACGGTGCTGTGACGGTGTTCGACGGCGTCGCCGGTGTCGAGCCCCAGTCCGAGACGGTGTGGCGTCAGGCGGACCGCTACGGCGTTCCGCGTATCTGCTTCGTGAACAAGCTCGACCGCACCGGTGCCGAGTTCCACCGCTGCGTCGACATGATCACTGACCGTCTGGGCGCGCAGCCGCTGGTCATGCAGCTGCCGATCGGCGCCGAAATGGACTTCAAGGGCGTCGTCGACCTCGTGACGATGAAGGCCTTCGTGTGGTCCGCCGAGGCGACCAAGGGCGAGATGTACGACATCGTCGACATCCCGGCCACGCACACCGAGGCCGCCGACGAGTGGCGCGGCAAGCTGGTCGAGGCCGTCGCCGAGAACGACGAAGAGATGATGGAGCTGTACCTGGAGGGCACCGAGCCCACCGTGGAGCAGCTGTACGCGGCGATCCGCCGTATCACCATCGCCTCCGGCAAGGGCACGGGCACCACCGTGACCCCCGTGTTCTGCGGTACGGCGTTCAAGAACAAGGGCGTTCAGCCCCTGCTCGACGCCGTCGTGCGCTACCTGCCCTCTCCCCTGGACGTCGAGGCCATCGAGGGCCACGACGTGAAGGACCCGGAGAAGGTCATCCAGCGCAAGCCGTCCGACGACGAGCCGCTGTCGGCGCTGGCGTTCAAGATCATGAGCGACCCGCACCTCGGCAAGCTCACCTTCGTCCGTGTGTACTCCGGCCGTCTGGAGTCCGGCACCGCCGTGCTGAACTCCGTCAAGGGCCGCAAGGAGCGCATCGGCAAGATCTACCGCATGCACGCGAACAAGCGTGAGGAGATCGAGTCGGTGGGCGCCGGCGACATCGTCGCCGTGATGGGCCTCAAGCAGACCACCACCGGTGAAACGCTGAGCGACGACAAGAACCCGGTGATCCTGGAGTCCATGGACTTCCCGGCGCCGGTCATCCAGGTCGCCATCGAGCCCAAGTCGAAGGGCGACCAGGAGAAGCTGGGCGTCGCGATCCAGCGCCTCGCCGAGGAGGACCCGTCCTTCCAGGTCCACTCCGACGAGGAGACCGGCCAGACCATCATCGGCGGTATGGGCGAGCTGCACCTCGAGGTGCTGGTCGACCGGATGCGCCGTGAGTTCCGGGTCGAGGCCAACGTCGGCAAGCCGCAGGTCGCGTACCGCGAGACGATCCGCAAGGCCGTCGAGAAGGTCGAGTACACCCACAAGAAGCAGACGGGTGGCACCGGCCAGTTCGCTCGCGTGATCATCGCGATCGAGCCGATCGAGGGTGGCGACACCTCGTACGAGTTCGTGAACAAGGTCACCGGTGGCCGTATCCCGAAGGAGTACATCCCTTCGGTCGACGCCGGTGCGCAGGAGGCCATGCAGTTCGGCATCCTCGCGGGCTACGAGATGACGGGTGTCCGTATCACCCTCATCGACGGCGCCTACCACGAGGTCGACTCCTCGGAACTCGCGTTCAAGATCGCCGGCTCGCAGGCCTTCAAGGAGGCCGCGCGCAGGGCTTCGCCCGTGCTCCTGGAGCCGATGATGGCCGTCGAGGTCACCACGCCCGAGGACTACATGGGCGATGTCATCGGTGACATCAACTCCCGCCGTGGCCAGATCCAGGCCATGGAGGAGCGGGCGGGTGCCCGCGTCGTGAAGGGCCTCGTGCCCCTGTCGGAGATGTTCGGCTACGTCGGCGACCTCCGTAGCAAGACGTCGGGTCGCGCAAGCTACTCGATGCAGTTCGACTCCTACGCCGAGGTTCCGCGGAACGTCGCCGAGGAGATCATCGCGAAGGCCAAGGGCGAGTAACGCACCGCGTTCACACACCGTAGGCTTGACTCCGGAACCTCACGGGGCATTCCTCCGCAACCACGGACGGAATGCCCCGGGATCCGGGCCTTTACAGCAAAGATCACCTGGCGCCGACGAGTAAGGCGTACAGAACCACTCCACAGGAGGACCCCAGTGGCGAAGGCGAAGTTCGAGCGGACTAAGCCGCACGTCAACATCGGCACCATCGGTCACATCGACCACGGTAAGACGACCCTCACGGCCGCCATTACCAAGGTGCTGCACGACGCGTACCCGGACCTGAACGAGGCCACCGCATTCGACAACATCGACAAGGCGCCCGAGGAGCGCCAGCGCGGTATCACCATCTCCATCGCGCACGTCGAGTACCAGACGGAGACGCGGCACTACGCCCACGTCGACTGCCCGGGTCACGCGGACTACATCAAGAACATGATCACCGGTGCCGCGCAGATGGACGGCGCGATCCTGGTGGTCGCCGCCACCGACGGCCCGATGCCGCAGACCAAGGAGCACGTGCTCCTGGCCCGCCAGGTCGGCGTTCCGTACATCGTGGTCGCGCTGAACAAGGCCGACATGGTGGACGACGAGGAGATCCTGGAGCTCGTCGAGCTCGAGGTCCGTGAGCTCCTCACGGAGTACGAGTTCCCGGGCGACGACCTGCCGGTCGTCAAGGTCTCCGCGCTGAAGGCCCTTGAGGGCGAGGCGCAGTGGGTGGAGTCCGTCCTCGAGCTGATGAAGGCCGTCGACGAGTCGATCCCGCAGCCGGAGCGCGACGTCGACAAGCCGTTCCTCATGCCCGTCGAGGACGTCTTCACGATCACCGGTCGCGGTACGGTCGTCACCGGCCGTATCGAGCGTGGTGTCCTGAAGGTCAACGAGACCGTCGACATCATCGGCATCCACACCGAGAAGACCACCACCACGGTCACCGGTATCGAGATGTTCCGCAAGCTGCTCGACGAGGGCCAGGCCGGTGAGAACGTCGGTCTGCTGCTTCGTGGTGTGAAGCGCGAGGACGTCGAGCGCGGCCAGGTCATCATCAAGCCCGGCTCGGTCACCCCGCACACGGACTTCGAGGCGACGGCGTACATCCTGTCGAAGGACGAGGGTGGTCGTCACACCCCCTTCTTCAACAACTACCGCCCGCAGTTCTACTTCCGTACCACGGACGTGACCGGCGTTGTGCACCTCCCCGAGGGCACCGAGATGGTCATGCCGGGCGACAACACCGACATGCGCGTTGAGCTGATCCAGCCCATCGCCATGGAGGAGGGCCTGAAGTTCGCCATCCGTGAGGGTGGCCGGACCGTCGGCGCCGGCCAGGTCACCAAGATCATCAAGTAAGTTCGCTTGAGAGTCGGTTGACCCGGTAGCTCCACCGCGAGCTCTGCGAGGGGCCCGTACGACTTCGGTCGTACGGGCCCCTTGCGTGTGCCCGCGCTCATGAGGTCGGCCGGGGGTGAAGTCCTGGCGAACGGTGTCCTTCGGGTCTCCTTCGGGTCCGTGAGGGAACCGGCAGAATCACTCCCCGCACGTGTGAATTGTTCGGTCTGTCCGGAAGACGATCCCGGTGCGGCCGTAGCGTGAGGCGTCGGAGGGCTGTTGTCCCCCCAAGGGGCCCGGTGGGCCCGCAGTGACCTCATGAGGATGGCTTGGCTCTGATGCAGGGTGCGTCGCACAGCGGATCGTCGATACGGACGCGGGTCGCGAGCAGGTTCCAGCAGCCGCTTCCGGCGGCCGTGGCACCGCGGGGCGGCGGCGGCCTCTCGGTCGCCGAGCGCCCGAAGGGCCTGATCCCGACCCCCAGACGCACCTCCGCGGCCGCGCGCCCCCGTCCCCGCCTGTACCTCGTCGACGGCATCCGGCTGGTCGCCGCGCTGATGGTGGTCCTGCACCACTACGCCGGCACCAGACGGGTCGACCAGCCGGGCAACGCGATCTGGGACCGGCCGGTGTCGGACCTCATGCCCACGGTGTTCCGGTTCGCCTCGTTCGGCTGGATCGGCGTCGAGATCTTCTTTGTGATCAGCGGCTTCGTGATCTGCATGTCGTGCTGGGGCCGTACGCCACGGCAGTTCTTCGTCTCCCGGGTGATCCGTCTCTACCCGGCGTACTGGTTCGCGGTGGTCTTCACCACGGCCGTCCTGGTGGCCGTGCCCGGCGTCTGGGAACGCCTTCCGGTACGGGACGTCCTGCTCAACCTGACGATGCTCCAGGCCGGTTCGGACGTACCGAACGTCGATCTCGTCTACTGGACGCTCTGGTCCGAGCTCCGCTTCTACCTGCTGTTCCTGGTCGTTGTCGCGATGGGGCTGACCTACCGCCGGGTCGTCGCCTTCTGCTGTGTCTGGGGCGCGGCCGCGATGCTGGCGCCGGTGGCGAAGTTCCCGCTGCTGGTGCTGGTGGCCGACCCGAGCGGGGCCTGGTACTTCATCGCCGGCCTCGCCCTCTACCTCATGCACCGCTTCGGCCAGGACCTGCTCCTGTGGGGCATCCTCGCGATGTCCTGGTTGATGGGCCAGCGGGAACTGGCGCTGCGCGTCGAGTACGAGGGTGTCTCCAGCTGGCGCGGCTCGGTCCTGATCCTCACCGCGTTCATGCTGCTCATGGTGGTGATCGCCCTCGGCCACACCGACCGCGTCCGCTGGAAGTGGCTGGTCACGGCGGGCTGCCTGACCTACCCCCTGTACCTCACCCACTACGTGGCCGGTACGACGGTCATCAGCCGCCTGCGCGACACCATGGACCCCCGACTGCTGGTGGCCCTGGTGACAGCCGGCTTCCTGCTGCTGAGCTGGGGGGTGCACCGGTGGGTGGAGAGGCCGGTGGCGGGGCGGCTGAAGCGGGGGTTGGACTCCTCGTTCGGGCGGGTACGGGGAGCGCGGAGCTAGCGTGCGGCGGGGGGCTGTGCCGGCCTGACTTCCGGGGAGGCGAGAAGGCTCCTCACGGGAGGGAGAGCCACAGCCCTCAGGGCGACCGGTCAGGGCCCGCCGGCAAGCTCACAGCTTCCCGAAGAGCACTGCACGCCAGGTCCAGCCCGACCCGAGGACGGCATTTCGCAGTGGGTTGCGGAGGTCTCCGCTGTCGAAACGGAAGGTCTCCGTCGTTTCGAGCCGGCCGCTCTCCCCGCGCTGAAGCGCGAAACTGCGGGTGACGGTCCTGTCCGGCCCCCGCGAGTACTGGGACGAGATCTCGAGCCGCGGAGGATTACCCACACGGGTGACCTCCCACTGCTCCTCGAGGGCGCGCACCTCGTGATTCTCCTGGACCAGGCGCATCCGGATCCGGACGGCGCGAGTCAGCTGGGACTCGACGAGGAAGGTCTGCCAGGCGGGCTCCGCCAGCCGCCATTCCGCCGAAAGATCTGCGTCCTCAGCGGCACCGTCGCGGATGACATACGGGACGTCGGACCGGTTGAGACCGAGCAGGGCCGCTCGCACCTCCTCGACGGAGGTGGGCGTCACGCCGTCGGCAGGCCGCTGAGTGCCGGTCAGCTTGTCGAAGAGTCGCATGAAGTCAGCCTTTTGGGGGTCGGGTGGGCACGTATCGCCCGGCTACGGGCCGCGCTATGGCTTCGTGCCTGTGTCTGGGCGGACGGTGCGCACGAAGTCCTGGAAGTCGTTCACGACGGCGCGGTGTTGCCGTGCGGTCGAGGTGAGGACCAGACGGATCACCGCCCTTTTGCGCGGATCGGCAACGTCGAGCAGGGACAGGTACACCTGCGACTGGAGGAGGTCGCGGCTCACCCCGTCGACCACGGCGGACACCGCCAGCGTCTGCGTGAGGCCCGGTGCGTCCGCCGAGCCGGCTGCGCGGCGGCCGGTGACCTCTACCGCGATGACGGCCTGGCCCAGGTCTTCGACCGACTCGTCGGCGATCTCGGTCAGTGTTGCCGCGTCCGGTCGGTACTCACCGTCGACAGTGATGTTCGCGGTGAAACCGGCGTCCGAAGGTGGACGCACCGCGACGAATGCCGCGCCGGGTGCGCCGACTTCGTCCGGCGGTGCGGCGTGCCAGCCTTGGGGCAGCTGGAAGGTGATGGGAACCGGCAGGGTCGTGGTCACGTCCAGCCCTCCTCGACGCAGAAGCGTATCCACCGCGGTTTTCCCGCAGGAGTCCGGTTCACAACAGCATGCCGATGCCGTCGCCGACCGCGTTGGCCACATCGCCGACGGTGTCGACGACCTTTCCCGGGTCCACGGTGAGTTCGAAGCCCAAGCCCCCGCCGAGGAGCGGCGAGACACCCAACGTAGGCCTGAATTCCCATACGCCGTTGCTGTTCCTGCCGGCGTCGAGTCTTGCCTCCGCGCCCGGACCGGCCCATCCCTCGACCGTGGCGCCCGCCGCGATTCCGCCGATGTCCGCGCCGCCAGTGATGCCGCCCTTCGCGCCGACGAAGGCCTCGCCTCCCGCGTGCACGCCATCGACACCCACCCCGGCATTGGCACCCAGCTCAGCGCCGGCCTTGGCCTCGGCCCGTCCGTAGAAGCCGACAGGACCGGCGTCGGCGCGGCCTTTGGCCGAGGCCTCACCTCCTGCCATGGCGCCGGCCTCGCCCTGGACACCCTCGTTGGTGATGCCGCCCGCGAGGGAGCCTTTGGCGCCCGTGTAGGCCTCGGCTCCGCCGGAGAGCTTGAAAGGGCCGTTGGCGAGCGAGCCCTCGGCGGTCGCGCGGCCGAGGTCCGCATGTGCCTCGGCCTCGGCCAGCTTGCCGGCACCGGTGTCGGGCCCGGTGCTGGACGTTCCGGTGCCGGGGCCGGAGGCCGAGCTCTCCCCCTGGGACACCCATCCGTCGGTCTTCGTGCCGGCGTCGGGGTCTGGTGTGCCCGCCTTCGCCAGGTCACCCTCGGCCCGCGCGTGGAAGCCGCCGATCCCGATTCCGTCCGGCGAACCGTCGGTCGTCGCACGGGCCAGCGCGCGCTTCACACTCTGGTCGGCGATATCCACGGCCTTGATCGCCTTGGCGATGCCGTCGGTCCAGGTCTGCGCCTTCTCGCGGGCTTCGGACAGCATCCGCGGGTGGTCGGGATCGAGCCGGAGGGCGCATCTCTCGTGTTCGGGGAGATTGTCGTACCCGACGTAGGTGGCCTTGCCGGAGCTGTCGACCTTGTAGTCCTTCGCCTCGGCCTCGTGGACCAGGTCCCTGACCGCCTTCTGTAGGCCCGTCAGCTCGGTGTACGCATCCGTGAGGAGGCTGGCGACGGCGAGCGCCTCCGACTTGGCCGCCCCGTACTCGGCAGCGGTGGCCGAAGCCTTCTGCTGCTGCGCGCCGTGGGCCAGTCCCTGCCAGTTCCCGTTGCCCAGCGCGCTCCGCACGTGCTTCTCATAGGCGGACTTCAGCTCACCGAAGCGTTCCCCTATCTTCTTCCACACCTCGGACACGTCCGCCAGCGGAGACAGATCCGCCGTCACCACGTCCTGATAGGTCAGGGCCACGGCTGCTCCCCGTCACATCTCGTCGAAACTGCTGCGGGGCCGTGCCGCGGCTGCCTGCGCGCCGATATCGGCGTCCTGGCTCTGGAAGAGGTTCTTTGCGCTGCGCAGTGCGTTCAACTCCTGCTGGAGACGGCCCAGCAGCTTGTTCGCCTGTCCCTGCCAGGCAGCCAGCGCATCGGACACCCCCTGGTCCGAGGCCCAGACCGAGAGCCCCTTCAGCCCGGTGTCCTGCTTGATCAGGGGGCTCGTGGGGGTCGTAGGAACGAGAAGGGGCGGACGCGCCGCCCCGCCGCCGTTCGCCATGCCGGCGGCCGCACGGGTGTCCGGCAGCAGATCCTCTTCGATGAATCTGGCGGCACGTTGCTTGTCGCTCGGCGTGCTTGCCAGCGTCTGCTCGCCACCGCCTCTCACGGGCGTCCCCTGCCGCAGTCGCGTGTGTTCCGTCTCACTCCCACGACCACGTGTCACGGAGCGCGCGCCGCACACTACCGTCTGTCACGGAGCCCGAGTGCTCCGCAGGACGTCAGGGTCGGGAGCCCGGCCCAGTATTGTTCCGGCGTCCGCTTGTCGTGATCCTCAGGCCGGAGCCCCTTCATGACCGTGACCCGGTTGTCCGCCGCATCGACCTCCTGGGCCCTGGCCGCCGGTGTGCTGCTCGTCGGCTGCTCGGGCTCGGTCCAGGTAGGGACGTCCACGCCGAGAATGTCCTCGGACAAGCTGGCCATCCTGCTCGCCGAGAAGCTCGCCGCCACCACGGGACAGCCGAAGCCCGACATCGCCTGTCCCGAGGATCTCGCCGGGAAGGTGGGCACCACCACGCGGTGCAGGCTCACAGCGGCCGACGGCAGCAGTCTGGGCGTCGACGTCAAGGTGATGGCGGTCGACGGAAAGCAGATCAACTTCGACTTCCAGGCCGACGAGACGGCTTCCCCGGCTCCGGGCTGACGCCGGGGTCCGCCGCGGTCGAGTCGACGGCGTCGCGGGTTTGACCTGCGTCACCCCCGGGGTATTCTCTCCGGCTCGATTGGCGTCGGCGATGCCCCATATGGCAGACTGTCCGAGTTGCTCGGTCGAGTGTTGATGCTGCGCGCCTCCCGCCGGGGGGACCGGAAGCGAGTCCCACAGTACTCGTCGTCCTAACTGCCATTACGGCAGCACTGGGGCGGACGTACGGGAATCTTCCGGGAAGTGACAGTGCAACACCGGCCAGGCGCCCGGTGGGCCGTTCGGTCCTCCGACTGCGGTTCCGGAAGGGCCGTGTTGAATCCCGTAGGGATGTTCGAACAAGGGGCATCTGTGTCAGCGGGACAGCGACACGCCCGACCGCGTGGGTCGGAGACGAAAGCGTGGAACGCCGGGTTCCAGAGCGTTAGAAGAGACAGGACTACTGAGTAGCCATGGCGGGACAGAAGATCCGCATCCGGCTCAAGGCCTACGACCACGAGGTCATCGACTCCTCGGCGAAGAAGATCGTCGAGACGGTGACCCGCACTGGTGCGTCGGTCGCGGGCCCGGTGCCGCTCCCCACCGAGAAGAACGTGTACTGCGTCATCAAGTCGCCGCACAAGTACA
The DNA here is from genome assembly GCF_044753385.1 of Streptomyces sp. NPDC088387. NCBI lineage: Bacteria > Bacillati > Actinomycetota > Actinomycetes > Kitasatosporales > Streptomycetaceae > Streptomyces > Streptomyces sp. NPDC088387. The sequence continues at coordinate 453,910 of NZ_JBIVNC010000004.1, read as the reverse complement.
AGGACTCGCGCGAGCACTTCGAGATGCGCACGCACAAGCGCCTGATCGACATCCTCGACCCCACCCCCAAGACCGTTGACTCTCTGATGCGACTCGACCTCCCGGCCGGTGTCGACATCGAGATCAAGCTCTAGGGGCCGGTGAGCTGAAGATGGCAAAGCAGATCAAGGGCATCCTGGGCGAGAAGCTCGGCATGACGCAGGTGTGGGACGAGAACAACCGTGTTGTTCCGGTCACCGTCGTCAAGGCCGGACCCAACGTCGTGACCCAGGTGCGTACGAACGACGCCGACGGCTACGAGTCCGTCCAGCTCGCCTTCGGCGAGATCGACCCGCGCAAGGTGAACAAGCCCCTCAAGGGTCACTTCGCGAAGGCCGACGTCACCCCCCGACGCCACCTCGTCGAGATCCGGACCGCTGACGCCGCCGAGTACACGCTCGGGCAGGAAGTCACCGCCGAGGTCTTCGAGGCCGGCGTCAAGGTCGACGTGACCGGCAAGAGCAAGGGCAAGGGCTTCGCCGGTGTCATGAAGCGTCACAACTTCAAGGGCCTCGGTGCCGGTCACGGCACCCAGCGCAAGCACCGCTCGCCCGGTTCCATCGGTGGCTGCGCCACCCCGGGCCGCGTGTTCAAGGGCCTCCGCATGGCGGGTCGTATGGGCAACGAGCGTGTCACCACCCAGAACCTGACCGTCCACGCCGTTGACGCGGAGAAGGGTCTGCTGCTCATCAAGGGCGCGGTTCCCGGTCCGAACGGCGGCCTCGTCCTGGTCCGCACAGCGGCCAAGGGGGCCTGAGGTAACCGATGAGCACTGTTGACATCCTTTCGCCTGCCGGCGAGAAGACCGGTAGCGTCGAGCTCCCCGCGGAGATCTTCGCCGTGGAGAAGATCAGCATTCCGCTGCTTCACCAGGTCGTCGTCGCGCAGAACGCCGCTGCCCGTCAGGGCACGCACAAGACCAAGCGCCGTGGCGAGGTGCGGGGTGGCGGTAAGAAGCCTTACCGCCAGAAGGGCACCGGCCGTGCGCGCCAGGGTTCGACCCGCGCGCCGCAGTTCGCCGGCGGTGGCGTCGTCCACGGCCCGCAGCCGCGTGACTACTCGCAGCGGACCCCGAAGAAGATGAAGGCCGCGGCCCTGCGCCACGCCCTCACCGACCGGGCCCGCCACAACCGCATCCACGTCGTCTCCGGCGTCGTCGAGGGTGAGAGCCCGTCGACGAAGTCCGCTCGGACGCTGTTCGGCAAGATCTCGGAGCGCAAGAACCTGCTCCTGGTCGTCGACCGCGCCGACGAGGCCGCGTGGCTGTCCGCCCGCAACCTGCCCCAGGTGCACATCCTGGAGCCGGGCCAGCTGAACACGTACGACGTTCTCGTCTCGGACGACGTGGTCTTCACCCAGGCCGCCTTCGAGTCCTTCGTGTCCGGCACGCCTTCTGCCGCGCGGAACGACGACACCGAAGGGAGCGAGGCCTGATGGCTATCCGTCACCCCGCCATTGCCTCGAAGGCCGCCAAGGCCGCCAAGGCCGCGCGCGTCGCCAAGGCGCGTCGCCACGCCGCCGAAGGCAAGAACACCGTCGAGACCCCGCTGAGCAAGTCGTTCACGGACCACCGTGACGTGCTGCTCAAGCCGGTCGTCTCCGAGAAGAGCTACGCGCTCCTGGACGAGAACAAGTACACGTTCATCGTCGACCCGCGCTCCAACAAGACCCAGATCAAGCAGGCCGTCGAGGCGGTCTTCGAGGTCAAGGTCACCGGGGTCAACACGATCAACCGCGCCGGCAAGCGCAAGCGGACCCGTACCGGGTTCGGCCAGCGTGCCGCCACCAAGCGCGCGATCGTGACCCTCGCCGAGGGCGACCGTATCGACATCTTCGGCGGTCCGACCTCCTGACGGAGGTCCGGATCGTCCGATATCGGACGAGGACTGAGAAATGGGAATCCGCAAGTACAAGCCGACTACGCCGGGCCGTCGTGGCTCCAGCGTCGCCGACTTCGTCGAGGTCACGCGGTCCACGCCGGAGAAGTCGCTGGTCCGCCCGCTGCACAGCAAGGGCGGCCGTAACAACGCCGGTCGTGTGACCGTTCGCCACCAGGGTGGCGGACACAAGCGCGCCTACCGCGTCATCGACTTCCGTCGGCACGACAAGGACGGCGTGCCGGCGAAGGTCGCGCACATCGAGTACGACCCCAACCGCACCGCGCGCATCGCGCTGCTGCACTACGCGGACGGCGAGAAGCGCTACATCCTCGCCCCGCGCAACCTCCAGCAGGGCGACCGCGTCGAGAACGGTCCCGGGGCCGACATCAAGCCGGGCAACAACCTGGCCCTGCGCAACATCCCGGTCGGTACCACGATCCACGCGATCGAGCTCCGTCCCGGTGGTGGAGCCAAGTTCGCCCGCTCCGCCGGTGCCTCCGTGCAGCTGCTCGCGAAGGAGGGCTCCATGGCCCACCTGCGCATGCCGTCCGGAGAGATCCGCCTGGTCGACCAGCGCTGCCGCGCCACGGTCGGCGAGGTCGGCAACGCCGAGCAGTCGAACATCAACTGGGGCAAGGCGGGCCGTAAGCGGTGGCTGGGCGTTCGCCCGACCGTCCGTGGTGTCGTCATGAACCCGGTCGACCACCCGCACGGTGGTGGTGAGGGCCGGACCTCCGGTGGCCGCCACCCCGTGTCCCCGTGGGGCAAGAAGGAAGGCCGTACTCGTTCGCCCAAGAAGGCGTCGAACAAGTACATCGTCCGCCGCCGCAAGACGAACAAGAAGCGCTAAGGACGGGTTGAGATGCCTCGTAGCTTGAAGAAGGGACCCTTCGTCGACGACCACCTGCTCAAGAAGGTGGACGCCCAGAACGAAGCCGGTACCAAGAACGTCATCAAGACCTGGTCCCGTCGCTCCATGATCGTGCCGGCGATGCTCGGACACACGCTCGCGGTGCACAACGGCAAGACCCACATTCCGGTGTTTGTCACCGAGTCGATGGTCGGCCACAAGCTCGGCGAGTTCTCGCCGACCCGCACCTTCCGGGGTCACGTCAAGGACGACCGGAAGTCGAAGCGCCGCTAGTCGGCGGGGTGGAAACGACCATGACAAACATCGAAGGGACGACCATGGAAGCCAGGGCCCAGGCGCGGTACATCCGCGTCACGCCCATGAAGGCCCGCCGCGTGGTGGACCTCATCCGTGGCATGGATGCCACGGAGGCTCAGGCGGTCCTGCGTTTCACCCCGCAGGCCGCGAGCGTGCCGGTGGGCAAGGTGCTCGACAGCGCCATTGCCAACGCCGCGCACAACTACGACCACACCGACGCCGACAGCCTCTTCATTTCCGAGGCCTACGTCGACGAGGGCCCGACCCTGAAGCGGTTCCGTCCGCGTGCCCAGGGCCGTGCCTACCGGATCCGCAAGCGGACCAGCCACATCACCGTGGTCGTCAGCAGCAAGGAAGGAACCCGGTAATGGGCCAGAAGGTAAACCCGCACGGGTTCCGGCTCGGTATCACCACCGACTTCAAGTCGCGTTGGTACGCCGACAAGCTGTACAAGGACTACGTCAAGGAAGACGTCGCCATCCGTCGGATGCTGACGTCCGGCATGGAGCGCGCCGGTATCTCGAAGGTGGAGATCGAGCGCACCCGTGACCGTGTCCGCGTGGACATCCACACCGCGCGTCCGGGCATCGTCATCGGCCGCCGCGGCGCGGAGGCCGACAAGATCCGCGGTCAGCTGGAGAAGCTGACGGGCAAGCAGGTCCAGCTCAACATCCTTGAGGTGAAGAGCCCGGAGACCGACGCTCAGCTGGTGGCCCAGGCCGTCGCCGAGCAGCTGTCCTCCCGCGTCTCCTTCCGTCGCGCCATGCGCAAGAGCATGCAGGGCACGATGAAGGCCGGCGCCAAGGGCATCAAGATCCAGTGCGGTGGCCGCCTCGGTGGCGCCGAGATGTCCCGCTCGGAGTTCTACCGCGAGGGCCGTGTGCCCCTGCACACGCTCCGCGCGAACGTGGACTACGGCTTCTTCGAGGCCAAGACGACCTTCGGCCGTATCGGTGTGAAGGTCTGGATCTACAAGGGCGATGTCAAGAACATCGCCGAGGTCCGCGCCGAGAACGCCGCCGCCCGTGCGGGCAACCGCCCGGCTCGCGGTGGCGGCGGCTCCGACCGTCCGGCCCGTGGTGGCCGTGGCGGTGGCGAGCGGCGCGGTCGCAAGCCGCAGCAGGCCGGCGGTGCCGAGGCCCCCAAGGCCGAGGCCCCCGCCGCCGCCGCTCCGGCTGCTGAGAGCACCGGAACGGAGGCCTGACCGAAATGCTGATCCCCCGTAGGGTCAAGCACCGCAAGCAGCACCACCCGAAGCGCCGTGGTCAGGCCAAGGGCGGTACGACGGTCGCGTTCGGCGAGTACGGCATTCAGGCCCTCACGCCGGCGTACGTGACCAACCGCCAGATCGAGGCGGCCCGTATCGCGATGACCCGCCACATCAAGCGTGGCGGCAAGGTCTGGATCAACATCTACCCGGACCGCCCGCTCACGAAGAAGCCTGCCGAGACCCGCATGGGTTCCGGTAAGGGTTCTCCCGAGTGGTGGATCGCGAACGTGCACCCGGGCCGGGTCATGTTCGAGCTGTCCTACCCCAACGAGAAGATCGCCCGTGAGGCCCTGACTCGCGCAGCCCACAAGCTGCCGATGAAGTGCCGGATCGTCAAGCGCGAGGCAGGTGAAGCGTGATGTCGGCCGGTACCAAGGCGTCCGAGCTGCGCGAACTGGGTGACGAGGAGCTTCTGGCGAAGCTCCGCGAAGCCAAGGAAGAGCTGTTCAACCTCCGCTTCCAGGCGGCGACGGGTCAGCTCGAAAACCACGGTCGGCTCAAGGCCGTCCGCAAGGACATCGCGCGGATCTACACCCTGATGCGTGAGCGCGAGCTGGGCATCGAGACGGTGGAGAGCGCCTGATGAGTGAGAACAACGTGACTGAGCAGACTGCTGAGGCCCGCGGCTTCCGCAAGACCCGCGAGGGTCTCGTCGTCAGCGACAAGATGGACAAGACCGTCGTCGTCGCCGTCGAGGACCGCGTCAAGCACGCGCTGTACGGCAAGGTCATCCGCCGTACCAACAAGCTCAAGGCGCACGACGAGCAGAACGCGGCCGGCGTCGGCGACCGGGTCCTCCTGATGGAGACCCGTCCGCTGTCGGCGACCAAGCGCTGGCGCATCGTCGAGATCCTCGAGAAGGCCAAGTAGGCAGTTCCCGCAAGGGAATTCCAGTAAGTACGCCTGCGGGCAAACCCGCAGGACAGTTCCGCCAGGCTCCGGGGGCCGTTCCTGAACGGCCCCCGGGGAACCGGCAGACACACAGGAGATAGACGTGATCCAGCAGGAGTCGCGACTGCGCGTCGCCGACAACACTGGTGCGAAGGAAATCCTTTGCATCCGTGTGCTCGGTGGTTCCGGTCGCCGCTACGCGGGCATCGGTGACGTCATCGTCGCCACCGTCAAGGACGCGATCCCGGGCGGCAACGTGAAGAAGGGTGACGTCGTCAAGGCGGTCATCGTTCGCACCGTCAAGGAGCGCCGCCGTCCGGACGGCTCGTACATCCGCTTCGACGAGAACGCCGCCGTCATTCTGAAGAACGACGGCGACCCTCGCGGCACCCGCATCTTCGGCCCGGTGGGCCGGGAGCTGCGCGAGAAGAAGTTCATGAAGATCATCTCGCTCGCGCCGGAGGTGCTGTAAGCATGAAGATCAAGAAGGGCGACCTGGTCCAGGTCATCACCGGTAAGGACAAGGGCAAGCAGGGCAAGGTCATCGCGGCCTACCCCCGCGAGGACCGTGTCCTGGTCGAGGGTGTCAACCGGGTCAAGAAGCACACCAAGGCCGGCCCGACCGCTCGCGGTTCGCAGGCCGGCGGCATCGTCACGACCGAGGCGCCCGTCCACGTCTCCAACGTCCAGCTGGTCGTTGAGAAGGACGGCAACAAGGTCGTCACGCGTGTCGGTTACCGCTTCGACGACGAGGGCAACAAGATCCGCGTTGCCAAGCGGACGGGTGAGGACATCTGATGGCTACCACCACCACTCCGCGTCTCAAGACGAAGTACCGCGAGGAGATCGCGGGCAAGCTGCGTGACGAGTTCAAGTACGAGAACGTCATGCAGATCCCCGGCCTCGTCAAGATCGTGGTCAACATGGGTGTCGGCGACGCTGCCCGTGACTCGAAGCTCATGGACGGTGCCGTCCGTGACCTGACCACCATCACCGGTCAGAAGCCGGCCATCACCAAGGCCCGCAAGTCCATCGCGCAGTTCAAGCTGCGTGAGGGTCAGCCGATCGGTGCCCACGTCACGCTTCGTGGCGACCGCATGTGGGAGTTCCTGGACCGCACCCTGTCGCTCGCGCTGCCGCGTATCCGCGACTTCCGTGGTCTGTCCCCCAAGCAGTTCGACGGCCGTGGCAACTACACCTTCGGTCTCACGGAGCAGGTCATGTTCCACGAGATCGACCAGGACAAGATCGACCGCGTCCGGGGTATGGACATCACCGTGGTCACCACGGCGACCAACGACGCTGAGGGCCGCGCGCTCCTTCGTCACCTCGGCTTCCCCTTCAAGGAGGCATGAGCGAGATGGCGAAGAAGGCTCTTATCGCGAAGGCTGCTCGCAAGCCCAAGTTCGGCGTGCGTGGTTACACGCGCTGCCAGCGCTGCGGCCGTCCGCACTCCGTGTACCGCAAGTTCGGCCTGTGCCGCGTCTGCCTTCGTGAGATGGCTCACCGTGGCGAGCTGCCGGGCGTGACCAAGAGCTCCTGGTAGTCCGTACTTCCGGACTCCCGAAGCTCTCGGTAAGCAAAGGGCTCGGTCAGGTGCCCACCCCTTCATGGCTTAGGCTGGGAGGGTTGGGCGCCTGATTGCCGCCCATACGACTTACTACGCCGTAGGTCCACCGCACCGCACCCGCCTCGTCTCGGATCGAGGAGAGGGATGGGCAACTGGAAACCCCGGCGAGAGAGGCCGAAGGCCAATTCATGACCATGACTGATCCGATCGCAGACATGCTTACGCGTCTGCGGAACGCGAACTCGGCATACCACGACTCCGTGACGATGCCGGCATCGAAGATCAAGTCGCACATCGCGGAGATCCTCCAGCAGGAGGGCTTCATCACGGGCTGGAAGGTCGAGGACGCCGAGGTCGGCAAGAACCTCGTCCTGGAGCTGAAGTTCGGCCCCAACCGTGAGCGCTCCATCGCGGGGATCAAGCGGATCTCCAAGCCCGGTCTCCGGGTTTACGCGAAGTCCACCAACCTGCCCAAGGTGCTGGGCGGTCTGGGCGTGGCGATCATCTCCACGTCGCACGGACTCCTCACCGACAAGCAGGCCGGCAAGAAGGGCGTAGGCGGAGAAGTTCTCGCCTACGTCTGGTAGCGGAAGGGAACGGAGGAAACAGCTATGTCGCGCATCGGCAAGCTCCCCATCGCGGTTCCCGCCGGCGTGGATGTCACCATCGACGGCCGCACGGTGAAGGTCAAGGGCCCCAAGGGCGAGCTGACCCACACCGTCGCCGCGCCGATCGAGATCGTCCGGGCTGAGGATGGCGTTCTGAACGTCACCCGTCCCAACGACGAGCGTCAGAACAAGGCCCTGCACGGCCTGTCCCGCACGCTGGTGGCGAACATGATCACCGGCGTGACCCAGGGTTACGTGAAGAAGCTCGAAATCAGCGGTGTCGGTTACCGCGTCGCGGCCAAGGGCTCGAACCTCGAGTTCGCGCTCGGCTACAGCCACTCGATCACCGTCGAGGCGCCCGAGGGCATCTCGTTCAAGGTCGAGAACCCGACGCACTTCTCGGTCGAGGGCATCGACAAGCAGAAGGTCGGCGAGGTTGCGGCCAACATCCGCAAGCTGCGCAAGCCCGATCCGTACAAGGCCAAGGGCGTCAAGTACGAGGGCGAAGTCATCCGCCGCAAGGTCGGAAAGGCGGGTAAGTAAGCCATGGCATACGGACAGAAGATCCTCAAGGGCGACGCCTACAAGCGCGCCGCGATCAAGCGCCGTCACATCCGGATCCGCAAGCGGATCAACGGTACGGCGGAGCGTCCTCGTCTGGTCGTTACCCGCTCCAACCGCCACATCGTGGCCCAGGTGATCGACGACATCAAGGGTCACACCCTGGCGTCGGCGTCCACCCTGGACACCTCGGTGCGCGGTGGCGAGGGCGACAAGTCCACGCAGGCCAAGCAGGTCGGCGCCCTGGTCGCCGAGCGTGCCAAGGCGGCCGGCGTCGAGGCTGTCGTATTCGACCGTGGTGGCAACCAGTACGCCGGGCGCATCGCCGCTCTGGCGGACGCCGCCCGCGAAGCCGGACTCAAGTTCTGAGTCGCCCGTCGCGCAGTGACTTTCAGTGCTGCGTAGCTAGCGGATAAAGAGAGAGGTAATTCCAATGGCTGGACCCCAGCGCCGCGGTGGCGGTGCCGGTGGCGGCGAGCGGCGGGACCGGAAGGGCCGTGACGGCGGCGCAGCTGCCGCCGAGAAGACCGCGTACGTCGAGCGCGTCGTCGCGATCAACCGCGTCGCCAAGGTTGTGAAGGGTGGTCGTCGCTTCAGCTTCACCGCGCTGGTCGTGGTGGGCGACGGTGACGGCACCGTGGGTGTCGGTTACGGCAAGGCCAAGGAGGTGCCGGCCGCCATCGCCAAGGGTGTTGAGGAGGCCAAGAAGCACTTCTTCAAGGTCCCCCGTATCCAGGGCACCATCCCGCACCCGATCACGGGTGAGAAGGCTGCCGGCGTCGTTCTCCTCAAGCCGGCGTCGCCGGGTACCGGTGTTATCGCCGGTGGTCCCGTGCGTGCCGTCCTGGAGTGCGCCGGTATCCACGACGTGCTGTCGAAGTCGCTCGGTTCGTCGAACGCGATCAACATCGTGCACGCGACCGTGGCGGCCCTGAAGGGTCTTCAGCGTCCCGAGGAGATCGCGGCCCGCCGTGGTCTGCCCCTCGAGGACGTCGCTCCCGCGGCTCTGCTGCGGGCGCGTGCCGGGGCTGGTGCTGCGTAATGGCACAGCTCCGGATCACGCAGACGAAGTCGTACATCGGCAGTAAGCAGAACCACCGTGACACCCTGCGTTCCCTTGGTCTCAAGGGGATCAACACGCAGGTCGTCAAGGAGGACCGCCCCGAGTTCCGCGGCATGGTGCGCCATGTCCGTCACCTCGTGACGGTCGAGGAGGTCGACTGATCATGGCGGAAAACAACCCGCTGAAGATCCACAACCTCCGTCCCGCCCCGGGCGCCAAGACCGCCAAGACCCGTGTGGGTCGTGGTGAGGCGTCGAAGGGTAAGACGGCCGGTCGTGGTACCAAGGGCACCAAGGCCCGTTACCAGGTTCCGGAGCGCTTCGAGGGTGGCCAGATGCCCCTCCACATGCGTCTCCCGAAGCTCAAGGGCTTCAAGAACCCGTTCAAGACCGAGTACCAGGTCGTGAACCTCGACAAGCTGGCCGAGCTGTTCCCCGAGGGTGGCGAGGTCACCGTCGAGGGCCTCGTGGCCAAGGGTGCCGTTCGCAAGAACAGCCTCGTCAAGGTCCTCGGCCAGGGTGAGATCTCCGTGGCGCTCCAGGTGACGGTCGACGCCGTCTCCGGTTCCGCCAAGGAGAAGATCACCGCCGCCGGCGGTACCGTCACCGAGCTCGTCTGAACAGCTCAGGCGCCTCGATGACTTGAGCGATCCCGACCGGGGATACCCCACAAATGGGGTATCCCCGGTTGGTCGTTCCTAGGGTGGCAGTCTCGCCGGTAAGGTGGCTTGCGCTGCCCACTTTCACTGGGTGTCGCACCACGGGCACCTTCAGCGGCAGTTGGCCGTTACCTATGTCGTTGTTGTATTGGACCCTCAAGACCGTCACCCTTGACGCAGATGCGCGGGGGTCGCAGGAGGCACCGTGCTCACCGCGTTCGCCCGGGCGTTCAAGACGCCCGACCTGCGCAAGAAGCTGCTGTTCACGCTCGGCATCATTGTGATCTATCGGATCGGGACGCATATCCCGATCCCGGGTGTCGACTACAGGAACGTCCAGACCTGTCTCGACCAGGCCTCCGCAAATCAGGGGCTGTTCGGGCTGGTCAACATGTTCAGCGGCGGTGCGCTGCTGCAGATCACGATCTTCGCGCTCGGCATCATGCCGTACATCACAGCGAGCATCATCCTGCAGCTGCTGACGGTGGTGATCCCCCGTCTTGAGGCCCTCAAGAAGGAGGGTCAGGCCGGTACAGCGAAGATCACGCAGTACACCCGCTACCTGACCGTGGCGCTCGCCGTCCTCCAGGGCACCGGCCTGGTGGCCACCGCCCGCAGCGGCGCGCTCTTCAGCGGCTGCACCGTCGCCGGTCAGATCGTCCCCGACCAGTCCATCTTCGTGACCATCACCATGGTCATCACCATGACGGCCGGTACGGCCGTCGTGATGTGGCTCGGTGAGCTCGTCACCGACCGCGGCATCGGCAACGGCATGTCGATCCTGATGTTCATCTCGATCGCCGCCACCTTCCCGTCCGCGCTGTGGGCCATCAAGCAGCAGGGCTCCCTGGCCGACGGCTGGATCGAGTTCGGCACGGTCATCCTCGTCGGCCTGTTCATGGTCGGCCTGGTGGTCTTCGTCGAGCAGGCCCAGCGCCGTATTCCGGTGCAGTACGCGAAGCGCATGATCGGCCGCCGGTCCTACGGCGGCACCTCGACGTACATCCCCCTCAAGGTGAACCAGGCGGGTGTGATCCCCGTCATCTTCGCCTCGTCGCTGCTCTACATCCCGGCGTTGATCGCGCAGTTCTCCAGCGGAACGTCGGGCTGGAAGAGCTGGATCGAAGCCCACCTCGTCAAGGGTGACCATCCGTACTACATCGCGTCCTACTTCTTGCTGATCGTTTTCTTCGCGTTCTTCTACGTGGCGATCACCTTCAACCCCGAAGAAGTAGCCGACAACATGAAGAAGTATGGTGGCTTCATCCCGGGCATCCGGGCTGGCCGACCGACCGCTGAGTATCTGAGTTACGTGCTCAACCGGATCACCTGGCCGGGTTCGCTGTATCTGGGTCTGATCGCTCTCGTCCCGACAATGGCGTTGGCTGGTTTCGGGGCAAACCAGAACTTCCCCTTCGGCGGCACCAGCATCCTGATCATCGTGGGTGTGGGTCTGGAGACGGTGAAGCAGATCGAGAGCCAGCTCCAGCAGCGCAATTACGAAGGGTTCCTCCGCTGATGCGAATCGTCCTCGTCGGGCCGCCGGGCGCCGGTAAGGGTACGCAGGCCACACGGCTTGCCGAGACGCTGCGTGTTCCGCACATCTCGACCGGTGACCTGTTCCGCGCCAACATCAGCAAGCAGACCGAGCTCGGGAAACTCGCGAAGTCCTACATGGACGCCGGCAACCTCGTCCCCGACGAGGTCACCATCGCGATGGCCAAGGACCGCATGGAGCAGCCGGACGCCGTGAACGGCTTCCTGCTCGACGGATTCCCGCGCAATGTCTCGCAGGCCGAGGCGCTGGACGAGCTGCTCACGACCGAGGGCATCAAGCTGGACGCGGTGCTGGATCTCGAGGCACCGGAGGAGGAGGTCGTGAAGCGGATCGCCGGCCGGCGTATCTGCCGCAACGACTCCTCGCACGTCTTCCACGTGACGTACAACAAGCCCGCCGAGGAAGGCGTCTGTGACGTCTGCGGCGGTGAGCTGTACCAGCGGGACGACGACTCCGAGGAGACCGTACGCAAGCGGCTGGAGGTCTACCACACGCAGACCGAGCCGATCATCGACTACTACAAGACGCAGGGTCTTGTGGTGACGATCGAGGCGATGGGTGCGGTGGGTGAGGTCACCGGGCGGGCGCTTGAGGCGCTGAAGCGCGAGGACGCCGGCCGCTAGTTGTTCGTACGTAGCTTTGGCCGCGGTTCCCTGATGCAGGGGGCCGCGGCCTGCTGTGTGGGGGCGGGGTCTTCCTGGGCGGCGTTCGCCGGTGCCGCTGCGCCCACCCTCCCCCCATCGCCCTGCGGCACGATCGCCCGCAGCTACGCGGCCGGCGGCCGTAGGGGCCACGTATCGTTGAGGTTGTCCGTTTGTTTCGGTGCAGGAGAGGCCGTCGTTCTATGGTGCAGATCAAGAACCCCGAGCAGATCGCCAAGATGCGCGAGGCGGGGCTGGTCGTTGCCGCCATTCACGCGGCCACCCGCGAGGCGGCCGTGCCGGGGTCCACCACCAGGGATCTGGACGAGGTGGCGCGCAAGGTGCTCGCGGAGCACAACGCCAAGTCGAACTTCCTCGGGTACGGCGGTTTCCCCGCGACGATCTGCACGTCCGCGAACGACGTCGTCGTCCACGGCATCCCGTCCGACGAGGTCGTCCTCAAGGACGGCGACATCATCTCCATCGACTGCGGCGCGATCGTCGACGGCTGGCACGGTGACGCGGCCTACACGGCCTTCGTGGGCTCCGGTCACGCTCCGGAGCTCATCGAGCTCTCCCGGGTGACGGAGGAGTCGATGTGGGCCGGCATCGCGGCCATGAAGCAGGGCGCCCGGCTCGTCGACGTCTCCCGCGCGATCGAGACGTACATCCGCCGCCAGCCCAAGCCCGGCGGCGGCCGGTACGGGATCATCGAGGACTACGGCGGCCACGGCATCGGCACCGAGATGCACATGGACCCGCACCTGCTGAACTACGTCGACCGGCGGCGGGGGAAGGGGCCGAAGCTGGTCCCCGGGTTCTGCCTGGCCATCGAGCCGATGGTGTCGCTCGGCACCGCGAAGACGAAGGTCCTGGCGGACGACTGGACGGTCATCACGACCGACGGGACCTGGTCGTCGCACTGGGAGCACTCGGTCGCGCTGACCGAGGAGGGGCCGATCGTGCTGACGGCCCCCGATGGCGGGAAGGCGAAGCTCGCCGAGCACGGGGTCGTGGCCGCGCCGGATCCCCTGGGATGACGCCCCGCGTGGTTAAAGATCTCCTTCTTCGGGCATCCTTCGGCGATTCGTCTTTCCGGGTGTGCTGACGTAGACTGACTCGTCGGCTCTGGTGCACCCGCATGTCTGCATGCGCCCGCAAGGGAATGCGCTGGAGTCGATCAAGGTAGTCGATTCCGAAGGGCGAAGCGTGGCCAAGAAGCAAGGTGCCATCGAGATCGAGGGCACTGTCGTCGAGTCTCTGCCGAACGCCATGTTCAAGGTCGAGCTCCAGAACGGCCACCAGGTCCTGGCACACATCAGCGGCAAGATGCGTATGCACTACATCCGCATCCTCCCTGACGACCGGGTCGTGGTGGAGTTGTCTCCGTACGACCTGACCCGTGGCCGGATCGTCTACCGCTACAAGTAGATCCCTCTGACTCGGAGAACCTCAATCCCATGAAGGTCAAGCCGAGCGTCAAGAAGATCTGCGACAAGTGCAGGGTGATCCGCCGTCACGGTCGGGTCATGGTCATCTGCGAGAACCCGCGCCACAAGCAGCGCCAGGGCTGACGCACGATCGACCGATCCCTCTGCATCGAGATCGCAGAGATTCGCGCGACGCGAGCTGAATAACGTTCATACGCAGAATCCGGGCGAGCGATCGTCCGACACCCCCGGTTCGGAGGCCGGGGACTCAGTTCGTACCTGACACGGCGGCTGGGAATCGGTTCTGTGGAAGACCTCCGACGATCACCAGGAGCCATTGAATGGCACGCGTTTCCGGTGTTGACATCCCGCGCGAAAAGCGCGTGGAGGTCGCCCTCACCTACGTGTTCGGCATCGGCCGAACCCTTTCGCAGCAGACGCTGGCCGCCACCGGCGTCGACCCGAACACCCGCGTTCGCGACCTCTCCGAGGAGCAGCTCGTCGCGATCCGTGAGTTCGTGGACAACAACATCAAGACCGAGGGTGACCTCCGTCGCGAGGTTCAGGCCGACATCCGCCGCAAGGTCGAGATCGGCTGCTACCAGGGTCTGCGCCACCGTCGTGGCCTGCCCGTCCGCGGTCAGCGCACCAGCACGAACGCTCGTACCCGCAAGGGCCCGCGTCGCGCCATCGCCGGCAAGAAGAAGCCGGGCAAGAAGTAGTCCTCAGCGGACAACGCTTCACCAGCGGTCTTCGCTGTAGGACCGACCACCTCCCCGTAGGAGTTTGTAGATGCCCCCCAAGGGACGTCAGGGCGCTGCCAAGAAGGTGCGCCGCAAGGAAAAGAAGAACGTCGCTCACGGCCACGCGCACATCAAGAGCACGTTCAACAACACCATCGTTTCCATCACGGACCCGTCCGGCAACGTGATCTCCTGGGCCTCCGCCGGCCACGTCGGCTTCAAGGGCTCCCGGAAGTCCACGCCGTTCGCCGCGCAGATGGCCGCCGAGTCGGCTGCCCGCCGCGCTCAGGAGCACGGCATGCGCAAGGTCGACGTGTTCGTGAAGGGCCCGGGTTCCGGTCGTGAGACCGCCATCCGTTCGCTCCAGGCGACGGGTCTCGAGGTCGGCTCCATCCAGGACGTCACCCCGACCCCGCACAACGGCTGCCGTCCGCCCAAGCGCCGCCGCGTCTGACGCACGGTTGTCTCAGGTTTCGGGCGGTACGGCACCTCGGTGCGGTGCCGCCCGTACCCTTGCAGTACTCAAGGACATCAAATAGTGGGTGTCCATGACTGAAGGATCGCAACATGCTGATTGCTCAGCGTCCCTCGTTGACCGAAGAGGTCGTCGACGAATTCCGCTCCCGGTTCGTGATCGAGCCGCTGGAGCCGGGCTTCGGCTACACCCTCGGCAACTCCCTCCGTCGTACGCTCCTGTCGTCGATCCCCGGTGCGGCTGTCACCAGCATCCGGATCGACGGTGTCCTGCACGAGTTCACCACCGTGCCGGGCGTCAAGGAGGACGTCACCGACCTGATCCTCAACATCAAGCAGCTGGTCGTCTCCTCGGAGCACGATGAGCCGGTCGTGATGTACCTGCGCAAGCAGGGCCCGGGTCTGGTCACCGCCGCCGACATCGCGCCCCCGGCCGGTGTCGAGGTGCACAACCCCGACCTCGTCCTCGCCACGCTCAACGGCAAGGGCAAGCTGGAGATGGAGCTCACGGTCGAGCGTGGCCGTGGTTACGTCTCCGCCGTGCAGAACAAGCAGGTCGGTCAGGAGATCGGGCGCATCCCGGTCGACTCGATCTACTCGCCGGTTCTCAAGGTCACGTACAAGGTCGAGGCCACGCGTGTCGAGCAGCGCACCGACTTCGACAAGCTGATCGTCGACGTCGAGACCAAGCAGGCGATGCGTCCGCGTGAC
The DNA here is from genome assembly GCF_044753385.1 of Streptomyces sp. NPDC088387. Taxonomy (NCBI): domain Bacteria; kingdom Bacillati; phylum Actinomycetota; class Actinomycetes; order Kitasatosporales; family Streptomycetaceae; genus Streptomyces; species Streptomyces sp. NPDC088387. Next base: position 438,645 of record NZ_JBIVNC010000004.1, on the reverse strand, counting down.
GCCATGGCCTCCGCCGGTAAGACGCTGGTCGAGCTGTTCGGTCTCGCCCGCGAGCTGAACATCGACGCCGAGGGCATCGACATGGGCCCGTCGCCCACGGACGCCGCCCTCGCCGCTGATCTCGCCCTGCCGATCGAGGAGCTGGAGCTCACCGTTCGGTCGTACAACTGCCTCAAGCGTGAGGGCATCCACTCCGTGGGTGAGCTCGTGGCTCGTTCCGAGGCGGATCTGCTGGACATCCGTAACTTCGGTGCGAAGTCCATTGACGAGGTCAAGGCCAAGCTCGCGGGCATGGGGCTTGCGCTCAAGGACTCGCCTCCCGGGTTCGACCCGACCGCCGCGGCGGATGCCTTCGGGGCGGACGACGACGCGGATGCGGGCTTTGTGGAGACCGAGCAGTACTAAGCGCTCCGCGGGAAGGCCGTACTGCGGCTGCGGGCCGATTGTGGCTGGTCGCGCAGTTCCCCGCGCCCCTGGGGCGCTGCCCTTCCGGGCGTCTGAAAGGGCGCTCGGATCTCCGACAGGCGGCCGCCTGCTCGGATACTGACCCCGGTACCTGATACGGCCGGGGCAGACACACAGGAGAAGAGAAATGCCGAAGCCCACCAAGGGTGCCCGTCTCGGCGGCGGTGCCGCGCACGAGAAGCTGCTTCTCGCGAACCTCGCGAAGTCGCTGTTCGAGCACGGCCGCATCACCACCACCGAGGCGAAGGCCCGTCGTCTGCGGCCCTACGCCGAGCGTCTGGTCACCAAGGCGAAGAAGGGCGACCTTCACAACCGCCGTCAGGTGCTTCAGGTCATCACGGACAAGAGCATCGTGCACACGCTCTTCACCGAGATCGGCCCGCGCTACGAGAACCGTCCCGGTGGTTACACCCGTATCACCAAGATCGGTAACCGTCGTGGCGACAACGCGCCCATGGCCGTCATCGAGCTGGTCGAGGCGCTGACCGTCGCGCAGCAGGCGACGGGTGAGGCCGAGGCCGCCACCAAGCGTGCGGTCAAGGAAGACACCCTGAAGAAGGACGAGGCCGTCGAGGCCAAGTCCGACGAGGTTGTCGAGGACGCCAAGCCGGCCGAGGCCGACGAGGAGTCCAAGGACGCGTAAGCGTTCTGCCGGGGGCTGTGTTCCGGCGGCTGCGGCTTCGTCGTGGTTGCTCGCGCAGTTCCCCGCGCCCCTTCAGGGCGTTGCGGGTCCGCTCCTTTTCAGGGAGCGGGCCCGCTTTCCTGTTGCTGAGAGGATCTCTGGTGAGTGACGACGTACAGCCCGGCTTCGTGCGGGTGCGGCTCGACCTGTCGTACGACGGGACCGAGTTCTCCGGGTGGGCCAAGCAGGCCGGGGGGCGGCGGACCGTGCAGGGGGAGATCGAGGATGCCCTGCGGACCGTGACGCGGTCGGGGGACGTGTCGTACGAGCTGACGGTGGCCGGGCGGACCGATGCCGGGGTGCATGCGCGGGGGCAGGTGGCGCACGTCGATCTGCCGGAGGGGCTGTGGGCCGAGCACCGGGAGAAGCTGCTGAAGCGGCTCGCCGGGCGGCTGTCCCGGGATGTGCGGGTGTGGCGGATCGGTGAGGCGCCGGCGGGGTTCAACGCGCGGTTCGCGGCCCTGTGGCGGCGTTACGTCTACCGGGTCGGCGACCGGCCCGGCGGTGTGGACCCGCTGCTGCGCAACCATGTGCTGTGGCACGACTGGGAGTTGGACGCCGAGGCCATGGACGCGGCCGCCGGGTCGCTGGTCGGAGAGCACGACTTCGCGGCGTACGCGAAGAAGCGTGAGGGGGCCTCGACGGTCCGGGAGATCTTCGACTTCGGGGTGCGGCGGACGGCCGACGGGGTGGTGGAGATCGAGGTGCGTGCCGACGCCTTCTGCCACAACCAGGTGCGGTCCATGGTGGGTGCGCTGCTGTTCGTGGGCGACGGGCACCGGGGCGTGGAGTGGCCGCGGAAGGTGCTGGACGCCGGGGTGCGGGACAGCGCCGTGCATGTGGTGCGGCCGCACGGGCTGACCCTGGAGGAGGTCGCCTACCCGGCCGACGACCAACTCGCGGAGCGGCAGCGGCAGGCCCGGCGGGTGCGGGGCCAAGTGCACTGAGGGGCCCCCGGAATGGGTGGGTTTCCTGCTACTACAGTCGGGTGAACGGCATTTCGACCGAGGAGTCACGTTGGGAAGACGCGCTAAGGATTCCGCCGCGATGGGCAGACGCTCCGCCCTGCGGACCCTCGGTGTGGGGGGACTGGCCACGGCCGGGGTCGGCGGGCTGAGTCTGCTGGCCACCGCGGACGCCGCGCCGGCGGACGGTCTGCTGGCGCCGCCGTACGCCCCTACCGGGGTGCGGCCGCGCTTTCGCCGGGCGACCTGGAGCCAGCAGTTCCAGTCGGGACACGGCTGGTCGGCCGGTGGCGCGGGCACGGCCTCGTCCAACCCGGCCGACACCGAGGTGTTCACGCGGGGCACCAGCTCGGTCCGGGTGACCACCGCGGGCAGCGGTGTCCAGTCGTACGTACGCAAGACCGGTCTGAGCGCGATGGACCTCAGCGGCAAGATGATCCGGCTCGTCTTCCGGGTCACCGATGTCGCCCGGCTCAGCCGGATCGTCTTCTACGTCGGCAAGGGCGGGCTCAAGGACGCGTTCAGCTGGCGGGTGCACACCCACTCCGGCACCGGGACCAACTTCGTCCAGTCCGGGGAGTGGGTCACCGTCCATCTCCAGTGGGCCGACGTCACCTCCGCGTCCGGCGCGTACACGCTCTCCGCGAAGGGTGAGCCGTCGGTGCGGTCGGGGTTCACCGACATGTCGTTCGCGGTGTACGACGATGCCGCGGGCGCGGTCACGTACCACCTCCAGGCTGTCGAGCTGGTGCCCGACACCGCGACCGCCTTCCCCAAGGGCGTGGTCTCGGTCACCTTCGACGACTCGCACAAGTCCGTCCACGACCTGGCGCGTCCGGTCATGGACCCGTACGGGATGCCGGGCACGCTCTACAACATCGCCGACGCGATAGGCACCGGCTCGTTCGTGGGTGTGGGGCAGATGCGGTCCCTCCAGGACTCCTCCGGGTGGGAGATGGCCGGGCACTCGTACGCCAACGCCGTGCACACGGCGAGCTATCCCAAGCTGACCGCGAAGGAGGTCGACGACGACTTCCGCAAGCTCCGGGAGTGGCTTGTCGGGAACGGCTTCACCAGCGAGCACTTCGCCTATCCGCACGGGGCGTTCCAGAAGACCACGGACGGGGTGCCCGTCGATCAGCTCGCGGCGCGTCACTTCACCACGGCGCGGTCGATCGTCTCCGAGACCATCGAGAGTTTTGCGCCGGCCATGCCGTATCGGCTGAAGGCGCTGACCGGTATCACGGACGGGGCGGGTGTCGGGGGGACCGCGCTGTCCAAGGTGGTGGGTGCGGGGGGTGCGCTGGATCGGTGTGCGGGGAGTGGTAGTTGGCTGATTCTGTGTCTGCACAAGGTTGTTGCGGGGACGCCTGCCGCGAGCACCGAGATCAGTCAGGGTGGGTTGCGGACGCTGATGGCGGAGATCGAGAAGCGGGACATCGAGGTGGTCACCGTGCAGGAGGCCATGGGGTACTTCCGGTGACGCCGGGCGGCTGAGTGGGGGCGGGGGCGGGTGCGGGTGCGTGGGGGCTTGTCGCGCAGTTCCCCGCGCCCCTGGGGTGGGCTGGGGCTAGCGGTCTCGGTTGAACCAGTCGTCGGTCTGCTGGACCTGGGCGTAGCTCTCGTCCTCCTGCGTCCACTGCGGCTGCTGCGGGATGTGGGGGATGTACGGCTGCTGCTCCTGGACGTCACCCTGCGCCTGGCCCTGCCACTGCTCGTATGCCTGGGCGGGATGCTGCTGGTAGGGGTCCTGGGGCTGCTGTACGTGTCCGTACCCCTGTGCCGGCTGGCCGTATGCCTGGGTCGCGGGGTCGTAGGTGTGCGCCGCCGGGCCGTACGACTGCTGCTGCTGTCCGTATCCCTGCTGGGGGTACGGGTGCGGCATCTGTTGGCCGGGGTGCGGCATCTGCTGCTGGGCCGGGCCCGGCCGGGTCACGCCGTTCCAGGCCACCGGCTGCTGGGGGGTGTCGCGGCCCATGTCGTGCAGCTCGCCCTGGCTGTGGGTGGCGTAGGCCGGGGTCCGGTCCCTGGCGGCACCCGAGGAGACGTGTGGTGCCGTGCGGGCCAGGGCGATGCCCTCCAGGCGCATCATCTCGATCGTCGAGGAGACCTGCTGGGACGAGTACTCGTCCTCCTCCTCGTAGACCGCCGAGACATCCTGTTCGTGGTCGCCGGCGACCGAGACCTCGACACCGCCCTGCCGGGTGCCCCAGCTGCCCTTGTGCAGGGTGAGCAGGGCGTAGAAGCGCAGCGGCGTCAGCAGGAGCAGCTGGATCACGCCGTAGAGCGGGGCCAGCAGGAACATGCCGAAGCGCTTGATGAAGCCCATGCCGCGGCGCGGGAAGTCGAGGTAGCGGACGTTGCGCAGGTACCCCATGAGGACCATGAAGACCAGGTAGTCGCCGATGTGGTTGACGAACTGCTCCGGGCGCATGATCGGCAGGATGACCATGGAGTAGAACATCGCCGAGCCGAAGATCAGCCACAGCGCGAGTTCCATGCAGGTGAGCCAGAAGGCCGGCCGGTACTTCTTCTGGTGGGTGAAGGCCCAGAGGGACTCACGGAAGAAGGACTTGTTCCAGCGGACCTGCTGGCGCAGGAAGTGCGGCAGCTTCTCGGGGACGGCGGTGTAGCCGACGGCCGTCTCCTGGAAGACGACCTGGCCCTCCATCAGGCAGTAGTTGGTCATCCGGCGGTCGTCGCCGAAGACGGCGGGCTTGCCGAGGAACTTCTGGTTGAGGAAGTCCGGCAGGTACTTGCGCACCAGCGAGCCGCGGTACACGGACAGTGCGCCGCAGCAGCACAGCACCGACTTCAGGCGGGAGTACGCGGCCCGTTCGAAGAGGAACGAGTTGCCGTACCGCAGGTCCTGGAGGCGGGTGAAGATGTTGCTGTCGTGGTTGAGGGCGAGCACCATGCCCGTCGACGCCATGATCTTCGGGTTGGCCATGGGGAGCAGCAGCTCACGGACCGTGTCCCGGGACAGGATGGTGTCGGAGTCCACACACAGGAACAGGTCGGAGTAGGGCGCCGCCTGGAAGCCGAGGGCGAGCGCCTCGCGCTTGCCCTTGTTCACTGGCTGCACGCTCACCGTGTACTTGACGCCCTTGGCCTCGAACTCGCGGCGCAGCTTCTTCGCCGCCTTGATGCCGGAGTCGTTGGCGCTGCAATCGTCGATGATGTGGATCTCGTTGGGGAGCCGGCTCTGCGCGAGGAGGCTGCGCATGCCCTGCTCGAACATCACCGGGTCCTCGTTGTAGATCGGGATGACCGCGGTGACCCAGGACTCGTCGAGGAGCAGCAGCTCTTCGCGGTCGCCCTTGGCCGGGCGGTAGAAGAGCGCCCCGAACATCTTCAGGGCCAGCAGGCCCAGCGCGCCGAACGAGTAGTAGTGGAGCGAGTCCGGGTCCAGCTTGGTGACGATCACGCCCGCGATGACGAGGAAGAAGACGTACGAGACCTTCAGATGCCGTCTGCGGCGGTGACGCCGGCGGCTGTCGCCGTCGACGGCGTCGGGTATGTGGGTGTCGGTCACAGCTTGACCACCTGAGGATGATCCGCCGACTTGCCGCGGGTGTCGAAGAGCAGCCGGCAGTGGTCGGCCAGCCGGTCCAGATCGATCTCGCTGTGCTGCTGGAGAAGGATGGTGAGGTCCGCCTCGGCGGCGCCCGCGAGGTAGTCCTCGGCGCGGGTGACCGCGGTGTCCCCGACGGTCCAGTCCGCGACGCGCGGGTCGTAGTAGGAGAGCTCGGCGCCGCGTTCGAGCAGCAGCTCGGCCACGTCCACGGCCGGGCTCTCGCGCTGGTCGGAGATGTCCGGCTTGTAGGTCACGCCGAGGAGCAGGACGCGTGAGCCGCGGATCGGCCTGCCCTGCTGGTTGAGCAGGTCGGCCGCGCGCGAGACGACATGGGCGGGCATCCGCTGGTTGATCTCCTGGGCCAGCTCCACGAACCGGAACGGGATGCCCAGCGAACGCACCTTGTACGACAGGTAGTTGGGGTCGATCGGAATGCAGTGACCGCCGACTCCGGGCCCCGGGTAGAACGGCGCGAAGCCGAACGGCTTGCTGGAGGCGCAGCGGATCGCGTCCCACAGGTCGACGTCGATCTCCCGGCAGAACATGGCCATCTCGTTGACGAGGGCGATGTTCACATGCCGGTAGGTGTTCTCCAGGAGCTTGGCCATCTCGGCCTCCCGGGTGCCCTTGGCCTCCACCACGGTGCCCACGAACCGCTCGTACAGGGCGCGGGCCGCCTTGGTGCAGTCGGGGGTGGTGCCGCCGACGACCTTGGGGGTGTTCTCCAGGCCGAAGTGCGGGTTGCCCGGGTCGATGCGCTCGGGGGAGAAGGCGAGGAAGAAGTCGGTGCCGGCCTTCAGGCCCGAGGCCTCCAGGCGGGGGCGGACGACCTCGTCCGTGGTGCCGGGGTACGTCGTGGACTCCAGGACGACGAGCGTGCCCGGCCTGAGGTGCGCCGCGATGTCGTCGACGGCGGCGTGGACCGCCTTGAGGTTGGGCGCGCCGTGGTCGGTCAGCGGAGTCGGTACGCAGATGACGACCGCCGCCGCCTCGGCGATGACCTCGGGCGAGTCGACCGCCCGGAAACCCTGGTCCAGCATGGCGCGTACGTCGGCGTCGCTGATGTCGTCGACGTGGGACGAACCCGAGGCCAGCCCCTCGACCACTGCCCGGCTGCGGTCGAGGCCGACGACCTTCAGGCCGGAGGCGCTCGCGGCCCTGGCCAGGGGCAGCCCGACGTAGCCGAGTCCGATGATCACGACGTCGACAGTGCAGTTTCGGTTCACGGCAATGCTTCCCACCCCGACGCCAAACCCCCCAAAGCTCCGATGGCCAGGCGCACAGTCACTATTCGAATACAGGAGCGGGAATCGTAACAACGCTCCCATAGTTCCTCCACGCCTCACCCACAGTCGCGTTTCTCACTTCTTCACTCGTACAACCCTTGGCCGTGACTGTGAGTCGCCCCGTGTGTCGCGGGATTCCGCCTCGTATCCACGGTGGCGTCGGCCGCGACGACGGTTAATCTGTGCCGATCCATCCGCCGGGCACCTGCCCCGTGCCCCTGAAGGAGTTCCCGTGGCGTCCTCTCGCAGACAGCCCCGCCGTCGCGGTGGCGGGGCCCGGGTGTTCAAGGTCCTGCTCGCGGTGGCCGTGGTGGCCGGCGCCGCCCTGGGCGCCGGGCCCGCCTGGCGCCACTTCAACCCGGAGGAGCCGGAGCTCACCGTCCGGTACCGGACGGCCACCGACGCCGACGCCGATGCCGCCCGGCCCTGGCTGGAGGTCTTCAACACCTCCGAGAAGCCGGTGCCGCTGAGCGAGGTCTCGCTGCGCTACTACTTCACGGCCGACGCGGACACGTCGTACGCCTTCAACTGTGTGGAGGCGGCCATGGGGTGCTCGAACCTGACCGGCACGGTCGTCGCCATGGACGACCCCCAGGACGACGCCGACCACTATCTGGAGATCGGGTTCACGGACAAGGCGGGTGTGCTGGAACCCGGCGCGAACAGCCGGGGAGTGGAGCTCCAGCTCTTCCGGACCGACCACAAACGCGTCAGCCAGGACGGCGACTGGTCCTACGACGGCTCCAAGCGCACCTACCAGAAGTCGGACCGGATACCCGCCTACCGGGCCGGCGCCCGGGTGTGGGGCGAGGAGCCCGGCGGCGGCAAGAGCTCCTCCGCGACCCCGGGGGCCGCCAGGGCCGTTCCCGAGCTGCCCGCGGGCGGCTTCTTCGACGACTTCAACTACCGCGGCCCGAAGGACACCGCGCTGTTCAAGCACGGCTGGCTCGTGCGGACCAGCGAGGGCGGGCCCGGCATCGAGGACACCTGGACCGCCGAGGGCGTCTCCTTCCCGGCCGCCGACAAGGGCGAGGACGGGCAGGTCCTCCAGCTGCGCGCCGCCACCGACGGCACCGAGGCCGGCACCGGACAGGCGGCGCTCGGCACGAAGAAGGCGGAGTTCCGCACCGGCACCTACGCGGCCCGGATCCACTTCACCGACGAGCCGACGACCGGCGAGAACGGCGACCACGTCAACCAGACGTTCTTCACCATCGGCGGCTCCGGCGACAAGTACAGCGAGCTGGACAACGAGTACATGCCGAACGGCGGCTGGGGCGCGCCCGGACCCAAGCTGGACACCACGACCTGGCGGAACGCCGACGAGGGCGACCGGGTGACCAGCAAGACGGAGAAGAGCCTGGCGGGCTGGCACACCATGGTGATCACGGTCGAGAAGGACTCGGTCACCTACAGCCTCGACGACAAGGTGCTGTACCGCAGCGGCGCGGACTACGTGCCGCGCGCCGACATGACGGTCAACTTCAACACCTGGTTCGTGGATCTGCCGTTCACCGGCGACCGGGCCTGGGACATGAAGGTCGACTGGATCTACTACCGGTCCGGGAAGTCACTCCCGGCGAAGGACGCCGAGCGGGCCGCCGAGGAGTTCCGGGGCGACGGGGTGGGCTACTTCGACACGATGGCCGGTTCCTGAGCCTGGCCGTTCTCTGAGCGGACACCGGCCGGGTGACGCGGCCGCGGCTGCTCGCGGGCCGCGGCTATTCGCTCGCCGCGGCCGACGCCTGGGCCTCGCCGCGCCTGCGGATCTGGCGGAAGGTGAACTCCGCGAGATCGTCGCCGGTGGAGAAGACGGCCGTGTCCTTGGTCGTGACGTCCTTGCCGTTGGTGAAGCCGGCGACCGTGAAGTAGGCGTAGCGGCCGTAGGAGTTGGTCGTCGAGCGGCAGATCGCGGCGTTGCAGAAGTCCTTGACGCCGCCGCCCTTGAGCGCGCTGACGACGCTCTTCTTGTCCGCCTGGAGCTTGGCCCTGGTCGCCTGTGCCTCGTTGTCGAAGACGGCCACACCGACCGTGACCGAGACGCCGTCCTTGGTGTAGGAGACGCGCAGCAGCCGGGTGCAGTCGTTGTCGTCGAGGACCTTGGGGAGGGTGCCCTGGGCGGCCGAGGCGCACTTGCTGGTGTCGGCCGTCGGACCCTTCTTGTACACGGTCTCGCCCATGGTCAGCTGGGTGCCCGGGAACAGGCCCTCCGCGCTCAGCGGGGCCTTGTCCTTGGCCTTGCTGTCGACGAAGTCCTTCGGGTCGAGCGGCGGCGGCGCGCTGGTCGGCGCGAACGACGGCGCCGGCCCCGATCCGCTGGGGATGTCGGCGGTCGAGGGCAGCTGGGAGTTCGGCTGGTTGGAGGCCTGGCTGTCGCCGTTGGCGGACACCACGGCGACCGCGACGGCGGTGCCGATCGCGACCGTCGCGAGTGCGCCGCCGCCGATGAAGAGCAGCCGACGACGCTTGTTGCGCGCCTCGGAGGCCTCGGCGAGCGCCGCCCAGTCGGGCGTTCCGTCGTTGCCGCTGTTCCAGGACTGCTGCTGCGACTGTGGTTTCCAGGGATCCCACTGGGACTGGGGTCCCCCCTGCCCAAAGCTCATGGGCCGCATCTTAGACGGGGGAAGCGGCGTACTGGTCCGCCTCAACAAGCCCTGCGGACCCTGCGGTTCGCGCGCCGGTGCCGGCTCCGGGGGTGTGCGCGCAGCTCAGGCGGTACGTGAGGTTCCGGGGGCGTACCGTGAAGGAGCCGGGGCATATGACGAGGAGCACTGTCCGGGGCCGCCGGGGTTCGCGCTGTGCGCTCAGGTGCTCACCCAAGGTGTCCGTCGCGAGGGCCGCCGACCCCGTTTTGACCCGGCCGCGGCAGCGCGGGTATTCTGCTCTTTCGTTGTGTATAGGCTTGCTCACTCTCACGGGACGGGCCCTTACACCGGTCCGCCGGGCCGATGACCAGCGACCAGCACGCGGTATGCGTCACCGCAGTGCGGTCAGGGCTGTCGATCGTTTCGGTGACCTGTTCAGGACCATTCACTCGAAGCGAAGGCTACGAACCGTGCGTACGTACAGCCCCAAGCCCGGCGATGTGACGCGCCAGTGGCACGTCATCGACGCTCAGGACATCGTCCTGGGTCGTCTCGCCACCACCGCCGCGTCCCTTCTGCGGGGCAAGCACAAGCCGATCTACGCGCCCCACGTCGACACCGGTGACTTCGTCGTCATCATCAACGCCGACAAGGTGCACCTCTCCGGCAACAAGCGGACCCAGAAGATGGCGTACCGCCACTCCGGCTACCCGGGTGGTCTGCGCTCCGTCCGCTACGACGAGCTGCTGGACAAGAACCCCGAGAAGGCCATCGAGAAGGCCGTCAAGGGCATGCTCCCCAAGAACACCCTGGGCCGTCAGATGCTCTCGAAGCTGAAGGTCTACCGCGGCGAGAACCACCCGCACGCTGCTCAGCAGCCGGTTCCGTTCGAGATCACCCAGGTCGCGCAGTAAGTCCGGCCACCCCCTAAGACCGAAAAGAATCTGAGGAGCATCGTGGCCGAGACCACTGCCGAGCAGCCGATCGAAGAGATCGACAACGACACCGAGATCGACACCGAGAGCTACACCACCGAGTCCGAGGTCCCGGTGGAGGGTGAGTACACCACCGAGTCCCTCGCCTCGCGCTTCGGTGAGCCCCAGCCCGCCGCGGGCCTGGGCCGTCGCAAGAACGCCATCGCCCGCGTCCGGATCGTCCCGGGCACCGGCAAGTGGAAGATCAACGGTCGCACCCTTGAGGACTACTTCCCCAACAAGGTGCACCAGCAGGAAGTCAACGAGCCCTTCAAGGTGCTCGAGCTCGAGGGCCGCTACGACGTCATCGCCCGCATCGCGGGTGGCGGTGTCTCCGGCCAGGCCGGTGCCCTGCGCCTCGGCGTGGCCCGCGCCCTGAACGAGGCCGACGTGGACAACAACCGCGGCGCCCTCAAGAAGGCCGGCTTCCTCCGCCGCGACGACCGTGCGGTCGAGCGCAAGAAGGCCGGTCTCAAGAAGGCCCGCAAGGCCCCGCAGTACAGCAAGCGCTGATCTCCACGGCGTCTGCTCGTACTCCGAACGCCCCGGCGGCACGCCAGTGTGCCGCCGGGGCGTTCGTTTATCACAGACACAGGCGTATAACGGCACAAGACGCTCAGAGTCTTGTGTGATCGGATGGCCAGGCATCCTTGCCTGGGTCGCAGGAGCCAGGCGCGCGGGACCGGACCGGCAGGGCTCCCGAGTAGTGATGCTTCCTCAGGAGGACAAGTGGGACGACTCTTCGGCACGGACGGCGTGCGCGGCGTCGCCAACGCGGATCTGACGGCCGAGATGGTGCTCGGACTGTCCGTCGCGGCGGCCCACGTACTGGCCGAAGCGGGCACCTTCGCGGGCCACCGGCCGACGGCGGTGGTCGGACGGGATCCGCGCGCGTCCGGGGAGTTCCTGGAGGCCGCCGTGGTCGCCGGCCTCGCCAGCGCCGGCGTCGACGTACTGCGCGTCGGTGTGCTGCCGACCCCGGCCGTGGCGTATCTCACGGGCGCGCTGGGGGCCGACCTCGGAGTTATGCTCTCCGCCAGCCACAACGCCATGCCGGACAACGGCATCAAGTTCTTCGCCCGCGGTGGGCACAAACTCCCCGACGACCTTGAGGACCGTATCGAGTCCGTCTACGAGGAGCACCGCACCGGCGCGCCCTGGGACCGCCCGACCGGCGGCGGCGTGGGCCGCGTACGGGAGTACGTCGAGGGGTTCGACCAGTACGTCGCCCATCTCATCGGCGTACTGCCGAACCGCCTCGACGGGCTGAGGATCGTCCTCGACGAGGCGCACGGCGCCGCGGCGCGGGTCTCGCCCGAGGCGTTCTCGCGGGCCGGTGCCGAGGTGATCACCATCGGCGCCGAGCCGGACGGGCTGAACATCAACGACGGCTGCGGCTCGACCCACATGGACCTGCTGAAGGCCGCCGTCGTCGAGCACGGGGCCGACCTCGGTATCGCGCACGACGGTGACGCGGACCGGTGCCTGGCCGTGGACCACGAGGGTACGGAGGTGGACGGCGACCAGATCCTCGCCGTGCTCGCCGTGGCCATGCGGGAGCGGGGGGCGCTGCGGTCCGACACCGTGGTCGCCACCGTGATGTCGAATCTGGGCTTCAAGCTGGCCATGGAGCGCGAGGGCATCCACGTGGTGCAGACCGCGGTCGGTGACCGGTACGTGCTGGAGGAGATGAAGGAGAACGGGTTCGCGCTCGGCGGCGAGCAGTCCGGGCACGTGATCATCCTCGACCACGCGACGACCGGTGACGGCACGCTGACCGGGCTGATGCTGGCCGCGCGTGTGATGGCGAGCGGGGTCGCGCTGCGGGAGCTGGCGGCCGTGATGGAGCGCTTGCCGCAGGTGCTGATCAATGTGCCGGACGTGGACCGGTCGCGGGTGTCGTCGTCCGCGGATCTCGCCGCTGCGGTTGCCGAGGCGGAGCGGGAGTTGGGGGAGACGGGGCGGGTGTTGCTGCGGCCTTCCGGGACCGAGCCGTTGGTCCGGGTGATGGTGGAGGCGGCGGACATTGATCAGGCTCGGTCTGTGGCGGGGCGGTTGGCTGACGCCGTGAAGTCCGCGCTCGGGTAGTTTGCGGTGCCGGGTTCGGGGTGCCGGGTTCTGTTGTCGGCGGGCTGCCGGTGGTTCGTGGCTTGTCGCGCAGTTCCCCGCGCCCCTTCCCGGTGTGGGTGCTTCCGGAGTTGAAGCGTTGCCCCGCGCCCCTGCTCGGCATCGGTCTAACCGGCGTTGGATTTCTGGCGTTGGGTTTTCCAGGCCCACTTTTGCAGGAGGAGGGTCAGGGTGCCGGCTACTACGATTCCTACGAGGTTCAGTAGGAGTTGTTCCGTGGAGCCCCAGGTCTGTTGTGTGTCGCCGTAGCTGAGGGCCACGGCCGCGTTGGCGGCGGCCGGGACCGTGGTGACCGAGATGGCGACGCCGACCAGGGCGCCGGACTTGGCCGAGGTGAGGGAGAGGGTGCCCGCGATGCCGGCCAGGACCGCCACGACGAACGAGAACCAGTCGGGGGCGTAGACGAAGCCCGTCTGCGGTCGCTCGCCCTCCAGTTGGGCCTCGGTGAACAGGCCGACGGCGTCCATGAAGAGGCTGAAGCCCACCGTCACCGCCATCGCCACCGCGAAGCCGGCCAGCAGGGCGATCAGTGAGCGGGCGGCCAGCCGTGGCCGCCGCTGCACCATCGAGGTGGCGATCCCGGCGAGGGGCCCGAACTCCGGGCCGACCGCCATCGCGCCCACGATCAGGATCGCGTTGTCCAGGACCACACCGCAGGCCGCGATCATCGTGGCGAGCGTGATGAACGCGAGATAGGTGACCGAGAGGGTGGACTCCTCGTGGGTGGCGTCGGTGAGGTGCTCCCACAGGACGGCGTCCGCGGCTTCGCCGGGGGCGTCCGCCTCGGCCTTGTCGGCCCGTTTCGACAGGGACAGATCGATGCTCTCGACGGCGATCGAGCCGCTGTCCTCGATGCCCAACTCCTTCAGCCCGCCCAGGAGTTCGTCCCCGGCCTCGCGGGCGACGTCACACATGACGACGTCCCCCACCGGGTTGCGGGCGGCACCCTGCATCACCACCAGGTGCGTGGTGCCGACGGTGTTCTCGATCAGACGGACCGCGTCGTCGGTCTTGTCGGCCGGGGTGATCAGGCGCAGGTGCAGCAGCATGACGCCTTTCTAACAGGCCGCGCTCAGAGCTTCCGCAGGCTCAGCCGCTGCACCTTGTGGTCCGGGCCCTTGCGGATGATGAGGGTGGCGCGGCCGCGGGTGGGGGCCACGTTCTCCATCAGGTTGACCTTGTTGATAGTGCGCCAGGTGGTGCGGGCGTAGTCGAGGGCCTCCTCCTCGGAGACCTGGGTGTACCTGCGGAAGTACGACGACGGGTTCTGGAACGCGGTCGCGCGCAGCTTCTTGAAGCGGTTGAGGTACCAGCGCTCGATGTCCTCGGGGCGCGCGTCGACGTACACACTGAAGTCGAAGTAGTCGGCGAGACCGACGCGGGTGCGGCCGTCCTTGCCGGGCAGGGCGGGCTGGAGGACGTTGAGGCCCTCGACGATCAGGATGTCCGGGCGGCGCACGACGAGCTGCTCGCCGGGGACGATGTCGTAGATGAGGTGGGAGTAGACGGGGGCGCTGACCTCGCCCTTGCCGGCCTTGATGTCGGCGACGAACCGGGTGAGGGCGCGTCGGTCGTACGACTCGGGGAAGCCCTTCCTGGACATCAGACCGCGGTCCTGGAGCTCCTTGGTGGGCAGCAGGAACCCGTCCGTCGTGACCAGCTCCACGCGCGGATGCTCGGGCCAGCGGGAGAGCAGCGCCTGGAGGAGCCGGGCGACGGTCGACTTGCCGACGGCGACGGAGCCGGCGACGCCTATGACGAACGGGGTGCCGGACTGGGAGCCCTGTTCGCCGAGGAAGGTGTTGAGGGCGCCGCGCAGGCCGTCGGTGGCGCCGACGTAGAGATTGAGCAGTCGGGAGAGCGGGAGGTAGATGTCCCGCACCTCGTCGAGGTCGATGACATCGCCCAGACCGCGCAGCTTCTCGACCTCCTCGGCGGTGAGGGGGAGCGGCGTCTTCTCACGCAGCGCACTCCACTCCGAGCGGGTGAGGTCGACGTAGGGAGTCGCCTCCGGCCTGGGCCGGTGGGCGCTCCGGGGCATCGAGGAGACCGGAGAGATCACAGTCCATTGTTACGGCTGTACGAACAACGCGCGGCGTGGGATCCGTCACGGGGATCCCGCGGGGCGTTCGTGCCGTCGTGGGAATTTCCGAAATCGGGCAGGATGTGCGTCTTTGGCCGGGTGCTTGGATCGTAGGCTGCGGGCCATGTGCGGAATCGTGGGATACGTGGGGTCGCAGTCGGCACTTGATGTGGTGATGGCCGGGCTGAAGCGGCTGGAGTACCGGGGTTACGACTCGGCCGGTGTCGCCGTGCTCGCGGACGGCGGGCTGGCGGCGGCCAAGCGGGCCGGGAAGCTGGTCAACCTGGAGAAGGAGCTCGCCGAGCGGCCCCTGCCGGCCGGGGTGACGGCGATCGGGCACACCCGCTGGGCCACCCACGGCGGCCCCACCGACGCCAACGCGCATCCGCATCTCGACAACGCCGGACGTGTCGCCGTCGTGCACAACGGGATCATCGAGAACTTCGCCCGGCTGCGGGCCGAGCTGGCCGGACGCGGGCACGAGCTGGCGTCCGAGACCGACACCGAGGTCGTCGCGCATCTGCTCGCCGAGGAGTTCTCGTCCTGCGCCGATCTCGCCGAGGCGATGCGGCTGGTGTGCCGGCGGCTGGAGGGGGCGTTCACGCTGGTCGCGGTACACGCGGACGAGCCGGACGTGGTGGTGGGGGCCCGCCGGAACTCCCCCCTCGTGGTCGGTGTGGGCGAAGGGGAGGCCTTCCTCGCCTCCGACGTCGCCGCCTTCATCGCGCACACCCGGTCCGCGGTCGAGCTGGGACAGGACCAGGTCGTCGAGCTGCGGCGGGACGGCGTGACGGTGACCGGTTTCGACGGGCGGCCCGCCGAGGTGCGGTCGTACCACGTCGACTGGGACGCCTCCGCCGCCGAGAAGGGCGGCTACGACTACTTCATGCTCAAGGAGATCGCCGAGCAGCCGAAGGCCGTCGCCGACACGCTTCTCGGGCGGATCGACGCCGAGGGTTCGCTGACGCTGGACGAGGTGCGGATCCCGGCGGGCGAACTCCGGGAGATCGACAAGGTCGTCATCGTCGCGTGCGGTACGGCCTTCCACGCCGGGCTCATCGCCAAGTACGCCATCGAGCACTGGACGCGGATCCCCTGCGAGGTCGAGCTGGCGAGCGAGTTCCGCTACCGGGATCCGATCCTCGACTCCCGGTCGCTGGTGATCGCGATCTCGCAGTCCGGCGAGACCATGGACACGCTGATGGCCCTGCGGCACGCGCGCGAGCAGGGCTCCAAGGTGCTCGCCATCTGCAACACCAACGGCTCGACGATTCCGCGCGAGTCCGACGCCGTGCTCTACACCCACGCCGGGCCCGAGGTCGCCGTCGCCTCGACCAAGGCGTTCCTCACCCAGCTCGTCGCCTGCTACCTCGTCGCCCTCTATCTCGGGCAGGTGCGCGGCACCAAGTGGGGCGACGAGATCCGTGACGTGATCCGGGACCTGTCGGAGATCTCCGGCGCGGTCGAGCGGGTGCTGGAGACGATGGAGCCGGTACGGGAACTCGCGCGCACCCTCGCCGCGAAGAACACCGTGCTCTTCCTCGGCCGGCACGTCGGCCACCCCGTCGCCCTCGAAGGCGCCCTCAAGCTCAAGGAACTCGCCTACATGCACGCCGAGGGCTTCGCCGCCGGTGAGCTGAAGCACGGGCCGATCGCCCTGATCGAGGACGACCTGCCGGTGGTCGTGGTGGTGCCCTCGCCGCGCGGGCGGTCCGTCCTGCACGACAAGATCGTGTCCAACATCCAGGAGATCCGGGCGCGCGGTGCGCGGACCATCGTGATCGCCGAGGAGGGCGACGAGGCGGTGGTGCCGTACGCCGACCATCTGATCCGGATCCCGGCCACCCCCGTGCTGTTGCAGCCCCTGGTGGCCACGGTGCCGCTCCAGGTCTTCGCGTGCGAGCTGGCGACGGCCCGCGGCAACGAGGTGGACCAGCCGCGCAACCTGGCGAAGTCGGTGACGGTGGAGTAGCGCCCGGCGCGGGCGGCAGGAGACCGCCGCGTGCTGCTTCGAGTTCCTGGACATCACCCTGGGGGACGCTTCGGCGAGGGGCCAGAGGGATCTGGGGCCGGGAGTGCTGCCGGATCGTAGAGTTCCGGCGTGAGCATTATCGGGGTTGGTATCGATGTCGCCGAGATCGGGCGGTTCGAGGCTTCGCTGACGCGGACGCCCGGGCTGGCCGAGCGGCTGTTCCTGGAGAGCGAGTTGCTGCTGCCCAGCGGGGAGCGGCGGGGGGTCGCCTCGCTGGCCGCCCGGTTCGCGGCCAAGGAGGCGCTGGCCAAGGCGCTCGGGGCGCCGGCCGGGCTGCACTGGACCGACGCCGAGGTGTACGTCGAGGACACCGGGCAGCCGCGGCTGCGGGTGACGGGGACGGTCGCCGCGCGGGCCGCCGCACTGGGGGTCAAGTCCTGGCACGTGTCCCTCAGCCATGACGCCGGGGTGGCTTCGGCCGTCGTGGTGGCCGAGGGGTAGGTCCCGGGAGAGACTCGGTCCCATGCGTACTGCCTACAGCGTTCAGACCGTCAGGGACGCCGAGCGCCGGCTCATGGACCGGGTGCCCGAGGGGGCGCTCATGCAGCGCGCCGCCGCCGGGCTCGCCACCGCCTGTGCCGAGTTGCTCGGGCGGGTCTACGGCAGCCGGGTCGTGCTGCTCGTCGGGAGCGGGGACAACGGGGGCGACGCCCTCTACGCCGGGGCGCGGCTCGCGCGGCGCGGGGCGGGGGTGAGCGCCGTGCTGCTGTCGCCGGAGCGGGTCCATGCCGGGGGGCTTGCCGCGTTGCGGAGAGCCGGCGGTTCCGTTCTTGGGGCGGAGTCCGCCGAGGCGCTCGTCGAGCGGGCCGATCTGGTGGTCGACGGGATCGTCGGGATCGGTGGGAAGGGCGGGCTGCGGGCCGAGGCGGTGCCGCTGGCCGAGGCCGCCGCGCGGTCCTACGGGACCGTCGTCGCCGTGGATCTGCCCAGTGGCGTCGACGCGGACACCGGGCAGGTGCGCGGGGCGGCCGTACGGGCCGATCTGACCGTCACGTTCGGGACGCACAAGCCGGGGCTGCTGGTGGATCCCGCGCGGGAGTACGCCGGGTCCGTGCGGCTCATCGACATCGGGCTCGGGGCCGAACTGCCGGACGAGGCCGACCTGGAGGCGCTTCAGCACGCGGACGTCGCCGCGCTGCTGCCGGTGCCCGGGGCCGAGAGTGACAAGTACCGGCGGGGGGTTGTGGGGATCGCGGCCGGGTCGGCGCGGTATCCGGGGGCGGCCGTGCTGGCTGTCGCGGGGGCGCTGAGGGGTGGGGCCGGGGCCGTGCGGTATGTGGGGCCGGCGGGCGACGCCGTGCTCGCGCGGTTCCCCGAGACGCTGGTGTCCGACAAGGGGCCCCGGCAGGCCGGGCGGGTGCAGGCGTGGGTGGTCGGACCGGGGGCCGGGGAGGACGCGGCGGTCGTGGGCGAGGTCGTCGAGGCCGACGTACCTGTCCTGATCGACGCGGACGGACTGCGGCTCGCCGATGCCGGCGCCGTGCGGGGACGTCGGGCGCCGACGCTGATGACTCCGCATGCCGGGGAGGCCGCCGCGTTGCTCGGGGTCTCGCGGGAGGAGGTCGAGGGGGCTCGGCTGGAGTCCGTACGGGAGTTGGCGGGGCGGTACGGGGCGGCGGTGCTGCTGAAGGGGTCGACGACGGTGGTTGCGGGGGGTGGGGCGGTACGGGTGAACGCCACCGGGACGTCCTGGCTGGCCACGGCCGGGAGTGGGGACGTGCTGTCCGGGCTCGCGGGGTCGCTGCTCGCGGCGGGGCTGTCGGCGGTGGACGCGGGGAGCGTGGGGGCGTATCTGCACGGGCTGGCGGGGAGGTTCGCGGCGGATGGGGCGCCGGTGGGGGCGCATGATGTGGCCGACGCGATTCCCGCCGCCTGGCGTGACGTACGTTCCTGACGCCGTACGGGCGTGAGGTCGACGGCGTTTCCCGGCGCCCCAGCGGCACGACTGCCCGCGGCTGCGCGGGGCGGGGTTTTAGTTTTCAGGGGCGCGGGGAACTGCGCGATCAGCCCCCACCGGGCCGCGCATGTGTCATCTTCCGTAGCCCGCTGCCCTCCGTCGCTCTGAGACACTTGATGGGTCATGACTGAAACCGTTCCCCTTTCGACCGCCCCCCTCCGGGCGCGGGCCGCCGTGGATCTCGCCGCCCTGCGCGACAACGTCCGCGCCCTCCGAGCAGCCGCCCCCCACGCGGAGCTCATGGCCGTGGTGAAGTCCGACGCCTACGGCCACGGCGCCGTACCCTGCGCCCGCGCCGCCGTGGAGGCAGGCGCCACCTGGCTGGGAACCGCCACCCCCGAAGAGGCACTGGCGCTGCGCGCAGCCGGCCTCGACGGCCGCATCATGTGCTGGCTCTGGACCCCCGGAGGGCCGTGGCGGGAGGCGATCGAGGCCGGCCTCGACGTATCGGTCAGCGGCATGTGGGCTCTCGACGAGGTGACCGCGGCCGCCCGCCTCGCCGGCCCGTCCGCCCCCGCCCGCATCCAGCTGAAGGCCGACACCGGCCTCGGCCGCAACGGCTGTCAGCCCGGCGAGGACTGGGACCGCCTCGTCACCGCCGCCCTGGAGGCGCAGTCGGCGGGGCTGGTGCGCGTCACCGGCCTCTGGTCCCACTTCGCCTGCGCCGACGAACCCGGCCACCCCTCCATCGCCGCCCAGCTCACCCGCTTCCGCGAGATGACGGCGTACGCCGAGGCCCGGGGCGTGCGCCCCGAGGTGCGGCACATCGCCAACTCCCCGGCCACCCTCACCGTCCCCGACAGCCACTTCGACCTCGTGCGCAGCGGAATCGCCGTCTACGGCATCTCGCCCAGCCCGGAGATCGGCGCCCCCGCCGACTTCGGCCTGCGCCCCGTGATGACACTGTCCGCCTCGGTCGCGCTGGTGAAGCAGGTCCCGGGTGGACACGGCGTCAGTTACGGGCACCACTACACCACCGCTGGCACCACGACCCTCGGCCTGATCCCCGTCGGCTACGCGGACGGCATCCCGCGGCACGCCTCCGGCACCGGCCCGGTGCTGGTCGGCGGCAAGTGGCGGACCGTGGCCGGGCGGATCGCGATGGACCAGTTCGTGGTCGACCTGGGCGGTGACGAGCCGGAAACCGGCACCGAAGCCCTGCTGTTCGGGCCCGGTGACCGTGGCGAGCCCACCGCCGAGGACTGGGCGCAGGCCGCCGGCACCATCGCGTACGAGATCGTCACACGCATCGGAACCCGCGTTCCCCGCGTCTATCTCAATGAGCAAGTCGCTGACTGACTCGATGAGTAATCGGGCGCTCAGCAGGCATAAACGAACATAAGCGATCAGTCAGGGAAGTCGGCGCTACGGCGAAGAGGAGCAGCACGTGAGCGAGAGCGGTGCGGCGGCCGTGGCCTCCGCCGCGGGGGCGGCCTCGAACTGGCGCCGGGCCACCGGGATCGCCGGTGCCGCCATAGGCGTCATCGCGGCCGGAGCGGCGGCCGGGGTCGCCATAGAGCGGATGACCGTCGGCCGCGGCATGCGGCAGAAGGCGCGGCTCGCGCTGGACTCGACCGGACCGTACGGATCACTGCGCGGCACCCCCGGCAAGGCGTACGCCGACGACGGCACCGAGCTGTACTACGAGGTGGACGACGCCGAGACCGAGGAGGCGCTGAACCCGCGCCGGCGCCGCCTCTTCGGCCGCAAGGCGCCCGCCCCGGTCACCGTCGTCTTCAGCCACGGCTACTGCCTCAACCAGGACTCCTGGCACTTCCAGCGGGCGGCGCTGCGCGGCGTCGTACGGACCGTGCACTGGGACCAGCGCAGCCACGGCCGTTCGGCACGCGGGGTCGCGCAGATCGAGCAGGACGTGCCGGTCACCATCGACCAGCTCGGACGGGATCTGAAGGCCGTCCTCGACGCCGCCGTGCCGGAGGGGCCGATCGTGCTGGTCGGGCACTCCATGGGCGGGATGACCGTGATGGCCCTGGCCGACCAGTACCCCGAGCTGATCCGGGACCGGGTGGTCGCCGTCGCGCTCGTCGGTACGTCCTCCGGGGGACTCGCCGACGTCAGCTTCGGACTGCCGGTCGCGGGCGTCAACGCGGTACGGCGGGTGCTGCCGGGGGTGCTCAAGGCGCTCGGGCAGCAGGCCGAACTGGTGGAGCGGGGGCGGCGCGCGACCGCCGATCTCTTCGCCGGGGTCATCAAGCGGTACTCGTTCGCGAGCCGTGACGTCGACCCGGCCGTGGCGCGGTTCGCGGAGCGGATGATCGAGGCCACCCCGATCGACGTGGTCGCCGAGTTCTACCCGGCGTTCACCGACCACGACAAGGCCGCCGCGCTGGAGTCGTTCAGGGAGCTGCCGGTGCTGGTGCTGGCCGGGGTCAAGGACCTCGTCACCCCCAGTGAGCACAGCGAGGCCATCGCCGACCTGCTGCCCGACGCCGAACTGGTGCTCGTCCCGGACGCCGGGCACCTGGTGATGCTGGAGCACCCGGAAGTGGTCACCGACCGGCTGGCGGACCTGCTCAACCGTGCGGGTGCCGTACCGGCAGGGGCTACCGTAAGCGGCTATGGAAGCAGTACCGCACAACCCGGCTGAGGCGCCGCAGCACGCGGCCGGTGGCACCGAGCTGATCGTCCGGTCCCCCGAGCGGATGGGGGATCTGGGACGCAGACTGGCCCAACTGCTGCGCGCCGGCGACCTCGTGATGCTGACCGGAGAACTCGGCGCGGGCAAGACGACACTGACCCGGGGGCTCGGGGCGGGCCTCGACGTACGGGGTGCGGTCACCTCGCCGACGTTCGTGATCGCCCGGGTGCATCCGCCGCTCGGTGACGGCCCGCCACTGGTCCACGTCGACGCGTACCGCCTCGGCGGCGGGCTCGACGAGATGGAGGACCTGGACCTCGACGTCTCACTGCCGGACTCGGTGGTCGTGGTGGAGTGGGGAGAGGGCAAGGTCGAGGAGCTGACCGACGACCGGCTGCACATCCTGATCCACCGGGCGGTCGGCGACACGACCGACGAGGTGCGCCACGTGACCCTGACCGGGATCGGGGAGCGGTGGTCGACGGTGGACCTGGGCGCGCTGTCCGTGTGACCCGGACCCCGGCTCCGGTCGTATGAACGTTCCGACAAGTCGTCGGCAAGATATTGCGTACGGCGACTTCGGCGTGGTCACATGGTACCCCGTACGTAGTTAGGTTTACCTAACCACGCCCGCCCCCGAACTTCAGGAGGCACCCATGTCGGCCACCGAGAACCAGCCGGAGCCGCGGCAGGGCGTGTCCGCGGGTGTTGCCGCCGGGGTGTCCATGAGCGACCTCCTCGCGGCCTGCGCCGCGGCGGAACTGATCTCCACCCCGCCGCGCGCCCCCCTGCCGACGGCCCCCCGGCGCCCCGCGGACCACACCCGCGGACACGGTCACCGGGAAGCCGCCTAGGAACGAGCGACGCCGGGTCAGTACTTCGGTCCGGTCCCCTTGGCCAGCGGTGTGATGTCGATACGGCCCTTCTGGAGGACCTCGCCCAGCTTCCACGCCGTCGTCAGGTGGTGGCGCGAGTCGGGCGGCGTGACCTCGATCTTCGTGGGGTTCTTCTCGGCCTTCGTGGGTTCGCCGTTGCCCGGTACGACCGTCCAGTGCAGCCGCGTGTAGACGCTCTGCCCCGGCTTCAGGGTGAGCTGGGCGGCGTGGCCGCGGTCGCGTACGACGTGTGTGGTGACGTCCTTGCCGTGCGCGCCGAGCAGCTGCAATCCGACGTAGCCCTGTGTCCGTACGGTCTTGTGGGTCTTGTTGGTGAGCACCAGCGCGGCGTAGTGCTGGCCCGCGCCCGGGTTGAGGGGGCGGATGCGGACGGAGAGGGAGCTGGTGTCCGCCCAGCCCGGCCGGGTCGCGGCCTGCGAGGTGCCGGCCGTGAGGCCGACCACGGCGACGGCGGTGACCGCGGTGAGCGCGAGGGGGGTGGCGAGGCGTCGGGTGCGCTTGTTGGCGAGCATGTTCGTTCCCTTCTGGATGCCCTGTTCGGGCGTCTCTGAGGGGTATGAGCACCGTGGGGGTGGGGATGGTTTCCGGGGTTTCGCGACCTTTACCGTGCGGGACGGGGTGTTGACCTGCCGTTGGCCGGGGCCAGAAGGTCCGGTGGCTCAGCGGATGACGACGACCCGTGCGCCGATCGTCGCGAAGTCCCACATCGCCTCGCCGTCCGCGCGGGACTCGCGGATGCCGCCGGTCCTGACCGTGCGGACGGGGGCGGCGGTCGAGCCGTCGACGGCGGCGCTGAAGCCGATGGCCACGCCGTCGACGGAGGTGAAGCGGACGACGTGTTCGACGGGGGTGCCGTCGGAGCCGGTGACGGTGTTCGAACGGGAGGTGACCGCGTAGGTGCCGGGGGAGGGGTCCACCGTGCTGGGGGTGACGCGGAAGGTACGGCCGACCTTGTTGCCGGTGGCGACGAGCCAGACTCGGTCGTCGTCCAGGGAGTACACGACGCGTTCGCCCTTGCCGGAGCCGGAGGGGAGGGCGGTGGGGTGCTTCTTGTCGCGGGGCGCCTTGGGGGCGGCGGAGGCCTTGGCCTGGGGGGCGGCGATGGTGCCGGGCACGGTGGCGGAGGCCTGGTAGGCGAGTACGCCGACGGTGACGAGGGCGGTGGTGGTGAGCCCGACGACGATTCCGCTGCTGCTGCCCACCGTGCGTCCACCTCACGCGCTTGTCCTTGGCCCCCGTGCCGACGGTAGCAGCGAGTAACGCTCCGCTGACACGCCCCACGCCGCGGGCAGCCACACCCGCGCAGCTGCGGCCCGCTGTACTCGCGTAGCCGCGGGCAGCTGTGCCGCGGAGGCCGTTCCCGCTCACCCACCGCCGCTGCGGGCAGCTGTGCCGCTGGGGCGGCACGGGTGGGCGCAGCGGCACCCCGTCGCGCCGGGTTGCGCAACGCCCCGCGCCCCGGCCCCCACGCCGGGTGGTGTTGTCGGGTGCGGCACCGTCGTGGCCGTTCGCGCAGTTCCCCGCGCCCCTTGGGGGGTGGTCGTTGTTGTGCCGGTGCGGGCCGGTGCGGGCCGGTGCGGGCCGGTGGGGGCTGGGTGCGCAGTTCCCCGCGCCCCTTGGGGGGGTGATGGTTGTTGTGTCGGCGCTGGAGGGGGTGGGACTTGGCTTCGTACTCTCGGCGGAGCCGTAGGCTGAATGCGTGCTTCTGCTTGCTTTGGATACTGCCACCCCCGCCGTGACCGTCGCCCTCCACAACGGTTCGGACGTCATCGCCGAGTCCACCCAGGTCGACGCCCGCCGGCACGGCGAGCTCCTGCTCCCCGCGGTCGACCGCGCCCTGCACACCGCAGGGCTCAAGCTCGACGCCGTCACCGACATCGTCGTAGGCATCGGCCCGGGCCCGTACACCGGCCTCCGCGTCGGCCTGATGACCGCGGACACCTTCGGCCTCGCCCTCGGCGTCCCCGTGCACGGCGTCTGCACGCTCGACGGACTGGCCTACGCGGCCGACCTCCCCGGCCCCTTCGTCGTCGCGACGGACGCCCGCCGCAAGGAGGTCTACTGGGCCCGCTACGACGACCCCCGCACCCGCGTCACCGACCCCGCCGTCGACCGCCCGGCGGACATCGCGGCGCAGGTCGAGGGTCTGCCGGCGGTCGGCGCGGGCGCGCTGCTGTACCCGGAGACCTTCCCGCAGGCGCACGGGCCCGAGCACGTGACCGCCGCCGCGCTGGCCGCCCTCGCGGCGGAGCGGCTGGCGAAGGGCGAGAAGCTGCCCGACCCCCGCCCCCTCTACCTGCGCCGCCCCGACGCCCAGGTCCCCAAGAACTACAAGGTGGTCACCCCGAAGTGACCACCACCGTGACTCCCCGGCTGCGTGAGATGCGCTGGTGGGACATCGACCCCGTGCTGGAGCTCGAACGCGCGCTCTTCCCGGAGGACGCCTGGTCACGCGGCATGTTCTGGTCCGAGCTGGCGCACGCCCGCGGCGCCGACGCGACCCGGCTGTATGTCGTGGCGGAAGAGGCGGACGGGCGGATCGTCGGTTACGCCGGACTCGTCGCCGCCGGTGAGCAGGCCGACGTCCAGACCATCGCCGTCGAACACAAGCTCTGGGGCAGCGGCCTCGGCGCCCGGCTGCTGACCGAGCTGCTGCGCGCGGCGACCGCGTTCGAGTGCGCCGAGGTGATGCTCGAATGCCGGGTCGACAACGTCCGGGCACAGAAGCTCTACGAGCGTTTCGGCTTCGAACCCATCGGCTTCCGCCGCGGCTACTACCAGCCGGGCAACGTGGACGCGCTGGTCATGCGCCTCAGCGACCCCTCCACCTCCCTGAACGGCGCACGAGGAACCGAGAGCAATGGCTGACGAACCCCTGGTCCTGGGGATTGAGACCTCCTGCGACGAGACCGGCGTCGGGATCGTGCGCGGCACCACCCTGCTGGCCGACGCCATCGCCTCCAGCGTCGACGAGCACGCCCGTTTCGGCGGTGTGGTGCCCGAGGTCGCCTCACGGGCCCATCTGGAGGCGATGGTCCCCACCATCGACCGCGCCCTGAAGCAGGCGGGCGTGAGCGCGCGGGACCTCGACGGCATCGCCGTCACCGCGGGCCCCGGCCTCGCGGGCGCGCTCCTGGTCGGCGTCTCGGCGGCGAAGGCGTACGCGTACGCGCTCGGCAAGCCGCTCTACGGCGTCAACCACCTCGCCTCGCACATCTGCGTCGACCAGCTGGAACACGGCGCCCTGCCCGAGCCGACGATGGCCCTCCTCGTCAGCGGCGGCCACTCCTCGCTCCTCCTCTCCTCGGACATCACCTCCGACGTCCGCCCCCTGGGCGCCACCATCGACGACGCGGCCGGCGAGGCCTTCGACAAGATCGCCCGCGTGCTCAACCTCGGTTTCCCCGGCGGCCCGGTCATCGACCGCTACGCCAAGGAGGGCGACCCCAAGGCCATCGCCTTCCCGCGCGGACTCACCGGCCCGCGCGATCCCGCCTACGACTTCTCCTTCTCCGGTCTCAAGACCGCCGTGGCCCGCTGGATCGAGGCCAAGCGGGCGGCGGGCGAGGAGGTGCCGGTGCGGGACGTGGCCGCCTCCTTCCAGGAGGCCGTCGTCGACGTACTGACCCGCAAGGCCGTGCGCGCCTGCAAGGACGAGGGTGTCGGCCACCTGATGATCGGCGGCGGTGTGGCCGCCAACACCCGGCTGCGCGCCCTCGCCCAGGAACGCTGCGAGGCGGCGGGCATCCGACTCCGGGTCCCGCGGCCCAAGTTGTGCACGGACAACGGCGCGATGGTCGCCGCGCTGGGCGCGGAGATGGTCGCCCGCAACCGTGCCGCGTCCGACTGGGACCTCTCCGCCGACTCCTCACTCCCGGTGACGGACCCCCATGTCCCCGGCCGCGGCCACGGTCACGACCACTCGCACGACCATGTGCACGAGGTCAGCAAGGAGAACCTGTACTCGTGACCGTCGCGTTGATGTGGGAGGCACGGGCCGTACCCGGCCGCGGTGCCGAACTGCTCGCCTGGGCACGGGCCCACCGCCTTCCGCGCGAACCCCTGCGCCGGGAGAACTTCCGCGGCCCCCAGGACCGGGTCCTCGTCATCACGTGGTGGGACGCGCCCTACGACGCCGACCTGCCCGAACTCCCGGAACCCGAGGGTGACTTGGTGACCCGGGCCGTCCACCGGTGGCGGTTCGAGACGGTGGACGTCGAGGAGCCGGGCACGGGGGCCGGCTGACCGTGCGGCCCGACCCGGACAGTGTCAGCCCCGACGCCCCCGCCACCGTACGGCTGCCCCTGCTCACCCAGCAGTGGCTGGATCTCGCCTTCGTCCACTGGGCGGTCCAACCGGACGTGGTGGCACCGCTGTTGCCGCGCGGAACCGCGCCCGACACCACCCACGACGGGCTCACCTACGTCGGTCTGGTCGCGTTCCGGATGCACCGGGTCGGCTGGTTCAAGCTGCCCGGCGTCCCGTACCTCGGCAGCTTCCCGGAGACCAACGTCCGCCTCTACTCCGTCGACGCGCACGGCCGGCGCGGGGTCGTCTTCCGCTCGATGGACGCGTCCCGGCTCATCCCCGTCGTGATGGGCCGGGCCGGCTTCCGGCTGCCGTACCTGTGGTCCCGGATGACCGTCCGGGCCGACGGCGACACCGTCTCGTACGCGAGTTCACGCCGGTGGCCCGGCCCGCGCGGGGCGTACAGCCGGATCGTCGTCCGCAAGGGCGAACGGATCCAGGAGCCCACGGCACTTGAGCATTTCCTCACCGCCCGGTGGGGGATGCACAACGCCTTCTTCAACGGCGCCGGGTATCTGCCGAACGACCATCCGCGCTGGCCCCTGTACCGGGCCGAGTTGCTGCGCTGCGAGGAGAACCTCGTGGCCGCCGCGGGACTCCCGGCGCCGGCCGGCCCGCCGGTGAGCGTGCTGTACTCGCCGGGCGTTCCGGTCCGGCTCGGGCCGCCCGCGCGCCCGGCCGGGATCCCGACGCCCTGAAGCGCGTACTCGGGGACGGAGTACACGCCTGTGGTGTGGACAGTACGCAGGGGGCTCCGTGACTCTGGGTGAATGGAGCACAGCGCTGAGTGGGCGTCACAGGGGCAGGGCGGTGAGCCGGAGTCGTCGGACAGCATGCGTACGTTCGGCGGCTTCGTCCAGGGGTTGCGGGAGCATGTGGGGCTGAGCCGGGAGCAGTTCGGCGAACGGGTCCACATGTCCAAGCATTCGGTGGCGTCGATCGAGTTGGGTCGCCGGTTGGCGGACGAACGGTTCGTGGAGCTGGCGGAGGCGGCCCTGGGCAACACGGGTGCGTTGCGTCGGGCTTTCGGGAAGGTGGCACGACAGCCGGGGTTCGCGTCTTGGTTCCGGTTGTGGGCGAGGCTGGAGAAGGAGGCGGTACGACTCGACACCTACGAGTGCCGCATCCTGCCGGGGCTGTTGCAGTCGGAGGCGTACGCGCGCGCCGCCTTCTCGAACAACATCCCGTTGCTCAACGACGACGAGATGGAGGCGCAGGTCCAAGCCCGCATGGAGCGACAGCGGCTGCTGACCGAGCTGCCGCACACCTCGTTCAGCTTCATCATCGACGAGGCGGTGCTGCGCAGCCGGCTGGGCGGCGACGACGTGATGAGGGGCGCCCTCGACCACGTTCTGCAATGCGGCGCGAAGCGCAACGTCGACGTGCAGATCATGCCGATGAACTACCAGGCACACGCGTGTCTTTCGGGCCCGCTCCAGTTGCTGGAGACGCAGGAGGGGAAGCGGTACGCGTATGCCGAAGGGCAGCAGCACGGGCGGCTGGTCGCGGACGTAAAAGAGGTGGTCATCCTCGGACGGCGCTATGCGACACTGCGCTCGCAGGCCGTCAGCCCCGAGGACTCCGTGAGCCTGCTGGAGCGAATGCGAGGAGCGCTATGAGCACCGCCGGACTCGCCTGGTTCAAGTCGAGCTACAGCAGCCCGCAGGGCGACAGTTGCGTCGAAGTGGCCCTGGATTGGCGGAAGTCCACGTACAGCAGCCCGCAGGGCGACGACTGCATAGAGGTCGCCGCCACCCCCACCGTCATCCACATCCGCGACTCCAAGGACCCCTCCCGCCCCCACCTCACCGTCAGCCCCGCGACCTGGTCGGCGTTCCTGAGTGGCAGTTGAGCGGACCTCGGGAATATGAGAAATTCCGAAGAAAAGCCATACAGGAGGCGGTCCCCGTAATAATTCGGACTTAAGTTCGTCCGTGTGACCTCAGACGACGCGCACGGGCCCGACTCCGCCGACGCGGCACACATACGTCGGCGCAGACGTCTCCTCAAGGGCCTCGGCATCACGATGGCCGGCGTGTTCGTGCTCGGCCTCGCCGCAGGCGGCTGGCTGTACTGGAAGCTGAACGACAACATCACGAGCGTCGACATCAACAACGCGCTCGGCGACAACCGGCCGGCGAAGCCGGTGACGACACCGTCCGCGGGGGCCACGGAACCGTTGCCGAGCGAGGCGATGAACATCCTGGTGCTCGGTTCGGACTCGCGCAGCGGCGAGGAGAACCAGCGCCTGGGCGGCGGCAACAGCACCGGCGCGCGTTCGGACACGGCGATGGTGTTCCACATCGACGCGGTCGGCAGGACGGCGAAGGTCGTGAGCATCCCGCGGGACACGCTGGTCACGCGGCCCTCCTGCCCGCTGCCGGACGGCGGCGAGACCGAGGAGCGGTACGGGGTGATGTTCAACACCGCGTACGCGCTGGGCGGTCCGGTGTGCGCGGTCAAGACGGTGGAGTCGATGACGGGGGTCCGTATGGACCACTACCTGGAGATCGACTTCGCGGGGTTCGCGGGGCTGGTCGACGCGGTCGGCGGGGTCACCGTGACGATCGACGAGGACATCAACGACGAGAAGTCGCATCTCCAGCTGGACGCGGGCACGCACACGCTGGACGGTGAGCAGGCGCTGGGGCTGGCCCGTACACGCTACGGCCTGGACGGCGGCAGCGACCTGGCGCGGATAGAGCTCCAGCAGCAGCTGGTGAAGGCGCTGCTGACGCAGATCTCGGCGACGTCCCTGCTCACGAATCCGGCGGAGCTGTACAACGTGGCCGACGCGGTGACCGACAGCCTGACGACGGACACCGGTCTGGACTCGCTGACCGAACTGGTCGGCTTCGGGCAGAGCCTGCGGGCGCTGTCGGCGGACGCGACGGACACGGTGACGATGCCGGTGGTGCCGGCGCCCTCGGACCCCAACCGGGTGGTGGCGGACGAGCCGGAGGCGGGCGAGCTGTGGGAGTCACTGCGCTGACCCGTTCGTAGGCCCGATCCATCGTGGGGCTGGCCCATTCGTAGGCCGCGGGAAAAAACTTCGGCGTGGGTGTCGATCCGTCGTCGTCCCGATCGACGCACTGGTGAGAGGCGGGAAAGGACCCGCCCCGAACCCGATTGGGGAACACCATGCCGCGTTACCTGTCCATGATCCGTGTGGATGAGAACGGCTCCGCCGACGGGCCGAGCCCCGAGCTGATGGAGCGGATGGGCAAGCTGCTCGACGAGATGACCAAGGCCGGGGTGATGCTCGACAACGCCGGTCTCGCGCCGACCGCCGACAGCAACCGGGTGCACTGGGAGGGCGGGAAGATCTCCGTCACGGACGGGCCGTTCACCGAGACCAAGGAGGTCGTGGGCGGTTTCCTGCTGTTGCAGTGCAAGGACCAGGCGGAGGCGATCGAGTGGAGCACACGCTTCCTGAAGGTCCATGAGGACTTCTGGACGGTGACCTGCGAGGTCCGCGAGGTCATGGGGGGCTGAGCGGAGCCTGGGACGGGGTTCCTTGGCTCGCGGCCCAGCGCGGTGTTCGATGGGGGACTGTGAACGCACAGTCCCCGGTCGACCCGCGCGGCTCCGTCGAGACCGTCTTCCGGCTGGAGTCCCCGCGCGTCATCGCCGCCGTCACCCGGATCGTGCGGGACGTGGGCATCGCGGAGGAGCTGGCCCAGGACGCGCTGGTCGCGGCCCTTGAGCAGTGGCCGCGCGAGGGCGTGCCGGACAACCCGGGCGCCTGGCTGATGACGACCGCCCGCCGCCGTGCCGTGGACCTGGTGCGCCGCCGGGAGAACTACGCCCGCAAGCTCGCCGAGATCGGCCGCGAGCTGCCGGACACGGCCCCGCCGGAGGAGCCCGCCGACCCGGAGGACATCGACGACGACCTGCTGAGGCTGGTCTTCACGGCGTGCCACCCGGTCCTCGCGCCGGAGGCCCGCACGGCCCTCACCCTGCGGCTCCTCGGTGGCCTGACCACACCCGAGATCGCCCGCGCGTTCCTGGTCCCGGAGGCGACGGTCGCCCAGCGCATCGTCCGCGCCAAACGCACCCTCGCCACGCGGAACGTCGCCTTCGAGGTGCCGTACGGCCCCGACCGCGAGGCCCGCCTCGGCTCGGTCCTGGACGTCATCTACCTGATCTTCAACGAGGGGTACGCGGCCACGGCCGGCGACGACTGGCTGCGCCCGGCGCTCTGCGAGGACGCGCTGCGGCTGGCCCGGCAGCTGGCGGCGCTGATGCCGAAGGAGCCGGAGGTGCACGGGCTGGCGGCGCTGCTGGAGTTCCAGTCCTCGCGTGCGGCGGCCCGTACCGGCCCCGACGGGACGCCGGTCCTCCTCAGGGACCAGAACCGCCGCCGCTGGAACCGCATGCTCGTCGCCCGCGGCGTGCACGCCCTGACCCGCGCCGACGCGACGGCGACCGGCGCGCCGGGCCCGTACGCCCTCCAGGCGGCGATCGCCGCGTGCCACGCGCACGCCTACACCTACGAGGAGACCGACTGGCGCGCGATCGCCACCCTGTACGCCCTCCTTGCGGCGCGCGCCCCCTCGCCGGTGGTGGAACTGAACCGCGCGGTGGCGGTGTCGATGGCGGACGGCCCGGAGGCGGCGCTGGACCTGGTGGACGCGCTGGTGCGGGGAGGCGACCTGCGGGACTACCACCTCCTGCCCAGTGTCCGGGGCGACCTGCTGCTGCGCCTGGGGCGTACGGCGGAGGCGCGGGCGGAGTTCGAGCGGGCGGCGGGGCTCACCCGTAACGAGAAGGAACGCGAACTGCTCCTCCGCAGAGCGGAAGGGGCCCTCTAGGCCGGGTGCCCGACGAGCATGGTCGGGGCGCCGGCGACCCGGGTCATGAACACGGTCGCGGAGTTCGGTCCCTCGGGCTTCACCTTCTTCCGCAGCTCCTCGGGCTCGACGGCGGACCCCCGCTTCTTGACGGTGAGGATCCCGACCCGGCGCTCCCGCAACAGCGCCTTCAACTTCTTCACGTTGAAGGGGAGTTGGTCGGTGATCTCGTAGCGGGAGGCGAAGGGGGTCTCGGTGGCCGTGTCGGCCGTGACGTAGGCGATGGTGGGGTCGATCAGCCCACCGCCGAGTTCGTCGGCGACCTCGGCGACCAGGTGGGCCCGGATGACGGCCCCGTCGGGCTCGTACAG
Organism: Streptomyces sp. NPDC088387; assembly: GCF_044753385.1. NCBI lineage: Bacteria > Bacillati > Actinomycetota > Actinomycetes > Kitasatosporales > Streptomycetaceae > Streptomyces > Streptomyces sp. NPDC088387. The sequence goes on along the minus strand of NZ_JBIVNC010000004.1, from coordinate 406,945 downwards.
ATACCGCCCGACCCTCCGCACGGCCGGATCCGGCAGCCCACGCGACAGCAGGCTGTACGGCCCCGGCAGCAGCGTCGCCCGCACGGCACCCGGAGCGCCGGTCCCGAACCACAGCACCGCCTCCTTCACGTCCCCGCCGTCCGAGATCCACTCGGCCTCGGCCGCGTCGGGGACGGCGTCGTGCGGGATGCCGGGGGCGACCTTGAGGGCGGCGCGCGGCGCTTCGAGGGCTGTGCGGACGGCCCACGACAGGGGCGGTGAGTACGCCTCGGGATCAAAGATCCGCCCGCGTCCGCCCCGCCGCGCGGGGTCGACGAACACGGCGTCGTACGCCGACACGTCGACCTCCGTCACATCCGCCTCGCGCACCTCGATCAGGCCGTCGAGGCCGAGCGCCTCGGCGTTGGCGCGGGCGGCGGCGACGGCGAGGGGGTCGCGGTCCACCGCGAGTACGTGGATGCCGGCGCGGGCGAGGGCGATGGCGTCGCCGCCGATGCCGCAGCACAGGTCGGCGACGGAGCGGACGCCGTGCTCCTGGAACCTCCGTGCCCGGTACGTGGCCACGGTCGCCCGGGTCGACTGCTCGACGCCGTTCGGCGTGAAGAACATCCGGCTCGCGTCCTCGGCCCCGAACTTCACCGCGGCCCGCTGCCGCAGCCGCGCCTGTCCGAGCGCGGCGGACACCAGTTCGGCGGGGTGCTCGCGGCGCAGCCGTGTGGCGACGGCGAGTTCCTGCGCGGGGTCGGTGTCGCGCACCTCGTCGAGCAGTGCGCGGCCTTCGGGACTGAGGAGGGGGGCGAGGTCGTTCACCGCCTCATTGTGGGCCAGTCGGAGGACGGAACGCCGCCGGTGGCGGTGTCGGCGGGGGAGTGGGCGGGGGGCCTGCGAGGATCCAGGGCCATGCGAGAAGTAGGACAAAACGATAAAAACGGGTCCGATTCTGCGTGTTCTGACGCCGGGCCGGGTGCGCCTGGGCGGGCGGCCCCGGGGGGCGTTGCGCAGCCCGGCGCGACGGGGTCCCGCCTGCTGGGGGACGGGTGCCGCCCTGCGGCGCACCTGCCCGCGGCTGCGGCGAGTGGGGAGACCGGACGGGCTCGGGCGGACTCGGAGACCAGGGCGGCGGTCGCGGATGCACGGGCGCGGGCGGCTGCGGGTAGGCGGGGCCGGGAAGGCCGGGCGGTGGCGAATTCGGGGACTCCCGTGACGGCGAACCCGGGGGAGCGGGCGGCAAGGAACGCGCAGGGCAGGGCCGTTGCGAATGCGCAGGCCCGCCCTGTGCGGGCGGGCGCGCTGGGCCCGAAGCCGGCAACCTCGCACGATCCCGCGGCGGCGACGCCCCCCAGCCCCGCACCGGCGACGCCCCTCGGCCCCGCGGCGACACCCCCCAGCCCCGCGGCAGCGGGGGCGCGGGGGCGGGCCGTGGCCGGTTCGGTGGGCTCCGGAGTGCCGGTTCAGCCGCCCCGGCCCCGCGCATGGGCCGATTCCCGTGCGCGTGGCGGCGCTGCCGTGCGGGTCGGGGCCGTGGGGATGGCCGTAGCCGCTGTCGTGTCCGGGTGTGGGGTCGGGGGGTCCGGGGTGGAACCCGCCGCCGGGCAGCAGAAGCTGCACGCGCCGCCCGCCCGCGCGCTCGACGCCTACGCGGGGCGGCTCCAGGCCGAGTTCCGGGCCCGTGCGGCCACCGCAAAGAAGTGGGGGCTGAAGACACCCCCGCTCCAGGCGCCGCCCGCCCCCGCGAAGAAGCCGCGGATCAAGACGCGCGACGGCTTCGAGGTGGACGGGCACGAGGAGGCGAACCTGCCGCCCGTCTTCACCACGATCCCGACCAAACAGAAGATCGTCTTCCTGACCATCGACGACGGGGCCGAGAAGGACCCGGAGTTCCTGCGGATGATGACCGAGCTGAAGATCCCGTACACCGCGTTCCTCAGCGACTACCTGGTCAAGGAGGACTACGGCCACTTCAGGCAGATGCAGGCCAGGGGCGTCACCCTCAACAACCACACCCTGGACCACCCGTACATGCCGGGCCTCTCCTACGCCCGCCAGAAGCACCAGATCTGCGGCATGCAAAACGTGATCGAGAAGCACTACGGCAAACGCCCCACGCTCTTCCGCCCGCCCTTCGGCAACTACAACGAGGACACCCTGCGCGCCGCCAAGGCCTGCGGCATCAAGTACGCGCCGCTGTGGAGCGAGGAGGTCTTCGTCGACCGCTGGGAGTACCGCGAGTGGGACCGCGACCTGCACCCCGGCGACATCGTCCTCAGCCACTTCCGCGGCACCGACGACTGGAAGGGCACCATGCCCGACATGATCCGTCTCTTCCTGCGCAAGGTGACGGAGAAGGGGTACGCCGTGGCCCGCCTGGAGGACTACCTGTGAGGCCCCGGCTGCTCCTCACCGCGCTGCTGCTGCTCACCGTGTCGGCGGGCTGCGGCCGTACCGGCGGCCCGGCCGGCTGGGTGCGGACGGACGACGGGCCCGGCGCCGCCCACGGCGCCGGCTCCGGCACCCCCACCCCCGACAACGGCCCCCCGCACCGCCGCTGGGGCCTGCCCGCCCCCCTCTCCGCACCCCCGGCCGGCCCGGCCCGCCCGACCTCCCTGCCCCGGGTCGTCGACCACATCCCCACCCGCGACAAGGTCGTCTTCCTCACCTACGACGACGGCGCCGAACGCGACCCGAGATTCGTCGACCTGGTCCGCGAACTCCGCCTCCCGGTCAGCCTGTTCCTCACCGACAGCGTCGCGGGCCCCGGCTACGGCCACTTCGCCCGGCTGCGCTCGGTCGGCGCGAGCATCCAGAACCACACCCTCGACCACGCGGCCCTGCGCGGCCTGCCCTACGCCGGCCAGCGCGCCGAGATCTGCGGCCAGCAGAACAAACTCCGCTCCCGCTTCGGCATCCGCCCCCACCTGCTCCGCCCGCCCTACGGCATGTACGACGACACCACCCTGCGCGCGGCGGCCGACTGCGGCACCCCCACCCTCACCCTCTGGCGCGCCACGGCCACCGACACGGACACCCACTACACCCGCCCCCCACACCGCCTGACCCCGGGCGACATCATCTCGGTCACCCCGGACGAGACGACGGGCCCGACCCTGGTCACCCGCACCACCCGCCTCCTGAGAGAAATCCAGCAGGCAGGCCTGACGGTGGCAAACCTGGACGACTACCTGTAGCCCCCACCACCAGCCCGTCCGGCGTTTGAGGACAAGGGGGTCTGGGGGCACAGCCCCCAGGAAGAAAAACGCCGCCTCACAGGCAACGGACGTACACAGGAATCCGAACCCGCGCCGCAGGCACTGGCACTCCGCTTGACCGAGTGCTAATCGCGGTCATAGTCTCGGGTCTGGCACTCCCCCCTGGAGAGTGCCAACAAAGCGACGGGCAGGTCCGGCACCCGCGACGACGGATCGACCTGGTCGCCACCTCAGACAGTTAACCCCGTGAGATCTCCGAAGGGGGAGGTCGGATCGTGACGACCACCAGCTCCAAGGTTGCCATCAAGCCGCTCGAGGACCGCATTGTGGTCCAGCCGCTCGACGCCGAGCAGACCACGGCCTCGGGCCTGGTCATTCCGGACACCGCCAAGGAGAAGCCCCAGGAGGGCGTCGTCCTGGCCGTGGGTCCCGGCCGTTTCGAGAACGGCGAGCGTCTTCCGCTCGACGTCAAGACCGGCGACATCGTGCTGTACAGCAAGTACGGCGGCACCGAGGTGAAGTACAACGGCGAGGAGTACCTCGTCCTCTCGGCTCGCGACGTGCTCGCGATCATCGAGAAGTAATTCACCGCACAGTAATTCTTTGAGCTGCGCCCCAGGCCCCCGCGACCACTAATCACCCCGGGCGCCCGGGGCGCAGTGTCATTTCACCCAGAACTCCGAGAGGGCTCACGCTGTCATGGCGAAGATCCTGAAGTTCGACGAGGACGCCCGTCGCGCCCTTGAGCGCGGCGTCAACAAGCTTGCCGACACCGTCAAGGTGACGATCGGCCCCAGGGGTCGCAACGTCGTCATCGACAAGAAGTTCGGCGCTCCGACCATCACCAACGACGGCGTCACCATCGCCCGCGAGGTCGAGCTCGACGACCCGTACGAGAACCTTGGTGCCCAGCTCGTGAAGGAGGTGGCGACCAAGACCAACGACATCGCGGGTGACGGCACCACCACCGCCACCGTGCTGGCCCAGGCGCTCGTCCGCGAGGGCCTGAAGAACGTCGCCGCCGGCGCCTCCCCGGCCGCCCTGAAGAAGGGCATCGACGCGGCCGTCGCGGCGATCTCCGAGGACCTCCTCGCGACCGCCCGGCCGATCGAGGAGAAGTCCGACATCGCCGCCGTCGCCGCGCTGTCCGCCCAGGACCAGCAGGTCGGCGAGCTCATCGCCGAGGCGATGGACAAGGTCGGCAAGGACGGTGTCATCACCGTCGAGGAGTCCAACACCTTCGGTCTGGAGCTGGACTTCACCGAGGGCATGGCCTTCGACAAGGGCTACCTGTCGCCGTACTTCGTGACGGACCAGGAGCGCATGGAAGCCGTCCTGGAAGACCCGTACATCCTCATCCACCAGGGCAAGATCTCCTCCATCGCGGACATGCTGCCGCTGCTGGAGAAGATCATCCAGTCCAACGCCTCGAAGCAGCTGCTGATCATCGCCGAGGACGTCGAGGGCGAAGCGCTCTCCACCCTCGTGGTGAACAAGATCCGCGGCACCTTCAACGCCACCGCGGTGAAGGCCCCCGGCTTCGGCGACCGCCGCAAGGCGATGCTCCAGGACATGGCCACCCTCACCGGTGCCACCGTCATCTCCGAGGAGGTCGGCCTCAAGCTCGACCAGGTCGGTCTGGACATCCTCGGCTCCGCCCGCCGGATCACCGTCACCAAGGACGACACCACCATCGTCGACGGCGCCGGTGACAAGTCCGAGGTCGAGGGCCGTATCGCCCAGATCAAGGCCGAGATCGAGAACACCGACTCCGACTGGGACCGCGAGAAGCTCCAGGAGCGCCTCGCGAAGCTGGCCGGCGGCGTGTGCGTGATCAAGGTCGGCGCCGCCACCGAGGTGGAGCTGAAGGAGAAGAAGCACCGTCTGGAGGACGCCATCTCCGCGACCCGCGCCGCGGTCGAGGAGGGCATCGTCTCCGGTGGTGGCTCCGCTCTGGTGCACGCCGCCAAGATCCTGGAGGGCAACCTCGACAAGACCGGCGACGAGGCCACCGGTGTCGCCGTGGTCCGCCGCGCGGTCGTCGAGCCGCTGCGCTGGATCGCCGAGAACGCCGGCCTGGAGGGTTACGTCATCACCTCCAAGGTCGCCGAGCTCGAAAAGGGCCAGGGCTTCAACGCCGCCACCGGCGAGTACGGCGACCTGGTCAAGGCCGGCGTCATCGACCCGGTGAAGGTCACCCGCTCCGCCCTGGAGAACGCCGCCTCCATCGCCTCCCTCCTCCTCACGACCGAGACCCTGGTCGTCGAGAAGAAGGAAGAGGAGGAGCCGGCCGCCGGGGGTCACTCCCACGGCCACTCGCACTGACGCACCGAGGTACTGAACGCCGTACCGACGTACCGACGTCACTGAGGCCCGGCGCCCCCGAGGGGGTGCCGGGCCTCAGCGCTGTCCGCCTCCGTGCCGCTACTGCGGGCCGTACTTCCGGCCCGTCCGCGACGAGATCCCGCCGAGCATGCCCCGCGGCACCACCTTCACCACCCCCATCAGCGCCTTGTAGCGCGGGTCCGGGATGGACAGGGACTTGCCGCGGGCGAGATCGGTGAGCGCCTCGGTCACCACCTTGTCGGCGTCGAGCCACATCCAGCCGGGGATGTTGTCGGTCCCCATACCCGCCCGGTCGTGGAACTCCGTCCGCACGAACCCGGGGCACACCACCATCAGCCGCACCCCGCTGCCCGCCAGATCACGCGCCGCGCCCTGCGTGAACTGCACGACCCACGACTTCGAGGCGCCGTACGTGCCGCGCGGCACGAAGGCCGCCACCGACGCCACGTTCACCACCCCGCCGCGGCCCCGCTCCCGCATCGCCTCCGCCGCGGCCGACGTCAGCCGCAGCACCGCCTCGCAGTGCACCTTGATCATGCGCAGCTCGTCGGCGAGCGGTACGTCGAGATAGCGGCCCTTGTTGCCGAAGCCGGCGTTGTTCACCAGCAGGTCGACGGGGTTCTTCCGGTCGGCGAGCCGGGTGGCGACCGCCTCGATGCCGGTGTCCTCGGCGAGGTCGGCACGGAGCACCTCCGCCTCGATGCCGTGCCGGTCGTGCAGCTCGGTCGCCTGCTCCCGCAGCCGCTGGGCGTCCCGCGCCACCAGCACGAGGTTGTGCCCGTCGGCGGCCAGGCGTCGTGCGAACGCGGCACCGATGCCCGCCGTGGATCCCGTAATCAGAGCCGTTGTCATGGCGCAAGGTTAGTGACCCACGCCACGCCCCCGGACCTCAGGAGTCCGTACCGCAACCTGCTTCTTCGCGCGCGTGGGCGACGCCTCGTCAGTTCCCCTGCGCCGCCACGTACTTGTCCGCCGTCCGGACCGTCTCCGGGTGCAGGGCCTCCCGCGCGGCGAGCAGCCGGGGCAGCAGGTCCCGCCGGGTCGTCACGGCCCTGAACTGGAGGGCGACGGTCACGTCGTGGTCCGGGCGGTGCACGATCTCGACCGTGTCGCCCGCGCGGATCTCACCCGGCTCGATCACCCGCAGATACGCGCCGGGCGCCCCGCGCTCGGTGAACCGCTTCACCCAGCCGCTCTCACCCAGATGGCCCTGGAAGGTGCGGCACGGAATCCGGCCGCTGGTCACTTCGAGGACCACGTCGGGGCCGATCCGCCAGCGCTCGCCGATCAGCGCGCCGGACACGTCGACGCCCTGCGTGGTGAGGTTCTCGCCGAAGACGCCGTCGGGCAGGTCCCGCCCCAGCACGCCCTGCCACTCGTCGAGATCCTCGCGGGCCATCGCGTACACGGCCTGGTCGTCGCCCCCGTGGTGGCGCAGCGATCCGATGGCGTCCCCGGCCAGCCCGCTGCCGCCGACCCCCTTCGGCCCGGGCGCCGCCACCCCCACCGGTCCGTCCACCGGCCGCTTGTCGATACCGGTCACCCCCTCGGGGTGGTCCGTGTACGGGACGGGGCACGCGCGGCCCAGATTCACCGACAGAAGCTTCATGACGGAACGATAATCCGCCCCCGGTCAAAGCCGCGGCGCATTAATGGGTGCCCGATCCAAGGTTCGCTTATGCTCGAAGGGTGATCGAGGCCCGTCATCTCCGTGTCCTGCGTGCCGTAGCCACCACCGGTTCCTTCTCGGCGGCGGGGCGCGAACTGGGCTGCACCCAGCCCGCCGTGAGCCAGCAGATGAAGGCCCTGGAGGCGTCCGTCGGCACCCCGCTGCTGATCCGCACCGGCCGTGAGATGCGGCTGACGCAGGCCGGCGAGGCCCTCGTCCGGCACGCCTCGGGCATCCTCGCCGGGCTCACCGCCGCCGAGGAGGAGGTCGCCGCGATCGCCGGCCTGCGCGCGGGCCGGGTCCGCCTCGTCTCGTTCCCCAGCGGCAGCTCCACCCTCGTACCGACCGCCCTGGCCGCACTGCGCGCCGCGCACCCCGGCACCCGGGTCTCCCTGGAGGAGGCCGAGTCGCCGCGCTCCGTCGAGCTGCTGCGCGAGGGCGACTGCGACGTGGCCCTGGCCTTCCGCTACGAGGGCGCGGCGGGCGCGGAGGAGTGGGACGACCTGGTGGTGCGGCCGCTGCTGACCGACCGGCTCGTGGGCCTCGTACCGGAGAGGCACCGCCTCGCGCGTGCCGAGTCCCTCGCCATCGGGGAGCTCGCCGACGAGCCGTGGATCGCGGGCTGTCCGCGCTGCCGGGGCCAGTTGATCGAGGTCTGCGAGGGCGCGGGCTTCACCCCCCGCATCGACTTCGCCACCGACGACTACCCGGCCGTGGTCGGCCTGGTGGGCGCCGGTCTGGGTGTCGCCGTGCTGCCCCAGCTGGCCGTCGAGTCCGTACGGCCCCGGGGAGTGCGGGCGGTGACGCTGGAGCCGGCGGTGCGGCGCGAGATCGTCGCCCTGACCCTGCCCGACCTGGCGCAGGTGCCGGCGGTCGCGGCGACGCTCGACCGGCTGGCGGGGGCCGCGGGGAAGTAGCGGGACCGGTCCCTCCGCAGAAACGTTACTTCAATGGTGTGAAGCGGCTCCGCCACTCGTGGTGGACGCCGTCACCAGGCGGTTGCGCGCCCGGCCCATCAGCTCTTCGCGCTCGTCCTCGGTGAGGCCGCCCCACACGCCGTACGGTTCACGGACCGCCAGCGCGTGCGCCGCGCACTCCGCGCGGACCGGGCACCTCATGCAGACCTCCTTGGCCGAGTTCTCACGAGCGCTCCGAGCCGCACCGCGCTCGCCCTCCGGATGGAAGAAGAGCGAACTGTCGACCCCGCGACAGGCGGCCAGAAGCTGCCAGTCCCACAGGTCCGCGTTCGGTCCGGGAAGGCGGGAGAAATCTGCCATTACGTGACCCCTTGTAGCCGTGCTGAGCGGATACGGTGCCCACGACCGTACAACTACGATCTAAGGAGATGAAAATATGACCACTTGCGAATCTAGCCTCAGACACCAGCAAAAGGGAAGAAAATGGGCTGAATGGGGCATGGGTTGTGACGAAACATTGAGGGTCCGTCGCGCATGAATGCACTGTGTCCGCCCCCTCACGTACAGTGCCGAAGACGGCGTACGGCCCCGTAACTCTTTCGAGTGACCGTCGTTGAGAGTGCGGAGGCGGTTGAGAACACAAGCGCTCGGGCAGGCGTCCGAGACGGTCGACCGCACAGGTGACGATTCGTACCAGCCTGGAGGCTCAAGGTGACGCGCATCAGCTGCGGAGGGCGGCCATGACTTCCGTCCTCGTCTGCGACGACTCCCCGCTTGCCCGAGAGGCGCTCCGCCGCGCGGTCGCGACCGTGCCCGGTGTCGAGCGCGTGACGACGGCGGCCAACGGCGAGGAAGTCCTCCGCCGCTGGGGTGCCGACCGTTCGGACCTGATTCTGATGGACGTACGCATGCCCGGACTGGGCGGCGTCGAGACTGTTCGGCGGCTGCTGTCCGCCGACCCCGGTGCGCGCATCATCATGCTCACCGTCGCCGAGGACCTGGACGGTGTGGCCCTCGCGGTCGCCGCCGGGGCACGCGGCTATCTGCACAAGGACGCCTCCCGCGCGGAGTTGCGGGCCACGGTGACGCAGGCGCTCGCCGACCCCACCTGGCGGCTGGCCCCGCGCCGGCTGCGGTCCGCCGAGATGGGCGCCGCGCCGACGCTCACCGCGCGGGAGATCCAGGTGCTGGAGGGCATGAGTCACGGCCGTTCCAATGCCGAGATCGGGCGTGAGCTGTTCCTCTCCGAGGACACGGTCAAGACGCACGCGCGGCGGCTGTTCAAGAAGCTGGGTGCCTCGGACCGGGCCCACGCGGTGGCGCTCGGATTCCGCTGGGGTCTGGTCCGTTAGGACGGTCCCCGGAGCCGGTTCGCCGGGCAGGCCGTCCGGCCTGCCTTTCGAACGGCGGAACTTCTCACGGTTCTCACCGAACGGGCGCGTGACGGCGCCCGTACTGGTGTCGGCGGGGGAGCGCGGTGCGGATGCCGAAGGGCGAAGTGCCGTACGGGCACGGGCGGGCGAACCGGCCGGGCGCGAGGCGGAGGAGGGAGCCGACGCGATGGGGACGACCACCTGCGTGGGCCCGCGCCGAGCTGCGGTTTCCTCCCCAAGCGGCGTGCCGGACCGGGCGGTTTGCGGACGGCGCCCGGCGCGCGGCGAAGTGGTGGCACACGGGGCCGGTCAGGGCGCGGCGACCTCCGACTGCCATGCGGCGGACGGGGTTGGCAAGTCGGCCCACCGGACGCGCGCTGCTCGTTTCGCCGCGGATGCCGCATCCTTGAGGTGTGGAGTTCCTCGCGAACGAGTCGGTCGAGCGGAAGGGGAGGGCGCAGGGGATGAGTTCCGGCGCACCTGCTCATAACGCTTCGGTGCACAACCACGGAGGCGGTGCCACGGACGCCACGGCGCCGAGGCACCATGGTCCGATGCGTGAGGACGAGGCGGCCAGTGCCCACGGGGCGATCGGTTCGCTCGTCCATCGCGCCGTCGACGGTGACGAGCAGGCCACACACGATCTGCTCGCCCACGTCCACCCCCTCGCGCTGCGCTACTGCCGCACGCGGCTGTCCCGGCTCCCGGGCGACGCGCGCCACTTCGTCGAGGACCTGGCGCAGGAGGTGTGTGTCGCCGTCCTGCTCGCGCTGCCGCGCTACCGGGACACCGGCCGGCCCTTCGAGGCCTTTGTCTTCGCCATCGCCGCCCACAAGGTCGCCGACCTGCAACGCGCGGCGATGCGGCACCCCGGGTCCACGGCCGTCCCCTCCGACGAGATGCCGGAGCGCCCCGACGACTCGCTGGGCCCCGAGGAGCGCGCGCTGCTCAGCAGCGACGCCGAGTGGGCGAAGAAGCTCCTGGCCAACCTGCCCGAGAACCAGCGGGAGCTGCTGCTGCTGCGCATCGCGGTGGGGCTGACGGCCGAGGAGACCGGCCAGATGTTGGGAATGTCACCCGGAGCGGTACGGGTGGCACAGCACCGGGCGCTCAGCCGGCTGCGGGCGCTGGCCGAGCAGTAGGCCGCTCGCGCGGGCCGGGTGGGTGTCCGCGGGCGGGTGAACACACCCCTCGCCGGTTCCGTACGAACATACGAAGCTGCCGGTCGGCCGGAACCGTGGAATGAGAGCCCCATGCTTCCCGTTAGCATGGACATCCGCACCGATCAAGGCCATTTGGGGAAGGTGTCATGACTGCCAACGTCGACGGAGTGCCCGGGAAATTCGCGACACTCGGGCTGACCTACGACGACGTGCTGCTGCTGCCGGGCGCCTCCGAGGTGCTCCCGGGTGCGGTCGACACCTCGTCCCGCATCTCCCGCAACGTCCGGGTCAACATCCCGCTGCTCTCCGCGGCGATGGACAAGGTGACCGAGTCCCGCATGGCGATCGCGATGGCCCGCCTCGGCGGCGTCGGTGTCCTGCACCGCAACCTCTCGGTCGAGGACCAGGTCAACCAGGTCGACCTGGTCAAGCGGTCCGAGTCCGGCATGGTCACCGACCCGATCACCGTGCATCCGGAGGCGACCCTCGGCGAGGCGGACGCGCTGTGCGCCAAGTTCCGCATCAGCGGGGTGCCCGTCACCGACCCGGCCGGCAAGCTGCTCGGCATCGTCACCAACCGTGACATGGCCTTCGAGAGCGACCGCAGCCGCCAGGTGCGCGAGGTCATGACACCGATGCCGCTGGTCACCGGCAAGGTCGGCATCTCCGGTGTGGACGCCATGGAGCTGCTGCGCCGCCACAAGATCGAGAAACTGCCGCTGGTCGACGACGCCGGTGTCCTCAAGGGCCTCATCACGGTCAAGGACTTCGTCAAGGCCGAGAAGTACCCGAACGCGGCGAAGGACGCCGAGGGCCGCCTCCTCGTCGGTGCCGCCGTCGGCGCCAGCCCCGAGGCCCTGGAGCGGGCCCAGGCGCTGGCCGAGGCCGGGGTGGACTTCCTGGTCGTCGACACCTCGCACGGCCACAACAGCAACGCCCTCAGCTGGATGTCGAAGATCAAGTCGAGCGTCCCCGTCGATGTGATCGGCGGCAACGTCGCCACCCGCGACGGCGCCCAGGCCCTCATCGACGCCGGGGTCGACGGCATCAAGGTGGGCGTGGGCCCCGGCTCGATCTGTACGACCCGTGTGGTCGCCGGTATCGGCGTTCCGCAGGTCACAGCCATCTACGAGGCCTCGCTCGCCGCCCGCGCGGCCGGCATCCCGCTGATCGGTGACGGCGGCCTCCAGTACTCCGGCGACATCGGCAAGGCGCTCGCCGCCGGCGCCGACACGGTGATGCTCGGTTCGCTGCTCGCGGGCTGCGAGGAGTCGCCCGGCGAGCTGCTCTTCATCAACGGCAAGCAGTTCAAGTCGTACCGCGGCATGGGCTCGCTCGGTGCCATGCAGTCCCGCGGCCAGGCGAAGTCGTACTCCAAGGACCGCTACTTCCAGGCCGAGGTCTCCTCCGACGACAAGCTCGTGCCCGAGGGCGTCGAGGGCCAGGTGCCCTACCGCGGCCCGCTGGCCAACGTGCTGCACCAGCTCGTCGGCGGCCTGCGCCAGACCATGGGCTATGTGGGCGCGGCGACCATCGACGAGATGGAGTCCAAGGGGCGCTTTGTGCGGATCACCTCCGCCGGCCTCAAGGAGAGCCACCCGCACGACATCCAGATGACGGTCGAGGCGCCGAACTACAGCGGCATGTAGTCACCGCACTCCTCCAAGGGCGGCTCCGGAGCGACCGGGGCCGCCCTTGTCGTACCCGTCGGGGATACTGGGAGACGCTGTAACGCATCAGGGAAAGGCCACACACGTGACTGAGATCGAGATCGGGCGCGGCAAGCGCGGCCGCCGGGCGTACGCCTTCGACGACATCGCCGTCGTCCCCAGCCGTCGTACGCGCGACCCGAAGGAGGTCTCGATCACCTGGCAGATCGACGCCTACCGCTTCGACCTGCCGTTCCTGGCCGCCCCCATGGACTCGGTCGTGTCGCCGGCCACGGCGATCCGGATCGGCGAGCTCGGCGGCCTCGGCGTGCTGAACCTCGAAGGCCTGTGGACGCGCCACGAGGACCCGCAGCCGCTGCTCGACGAGATCACCGCGCTGCCCGTGGAGTCCGCCACGCGCCGCCTCCAGGAGATCTACGCCGCGCCGATCAAGGAGGAGCTGATCGGCCGGCGCATCAAGGAGGTGCGCGACTCGGGTGTGGTCACCGCGGCCGCGCTCTCCCCGCAGCGCACGGCACAGTTCTCCAAGGCCGTGGTCGACGCGGGTGTCGACATCTTCGTCATCCGCGGTACGACGGTCTCGGCGGAGCACGTCTCGTCCTCGCACGAGCCGCTGAACCTGAAGCAGTTCATCTACGAGCTCGACGTCCCGGTGATCGTCGGCGGCTGCGCCACCTACACGGCCGCACTGCACCTGATGCGCACGGGCGCGGCGGGTGTGCTGGTCGGCTTCGGCGGCGGCGCCGCGCACACCACGCGCAATGTGCTGGGCATCCAGGTCCCGATGGCCACGGCGGTCGCGGACGTGGCGGCGGCCCGCCGGGACTACATGGACGAGTCCGGCGGCCGGTACGTGCATGTGATCGCCGACGGTGGTGTCGGCTGGTCCGGCGACCTCCCGAAGGCCGTGGCCTGCGGTGCCGACGCGGTGATGATGGGCTCCCCGCTCGCCCGCGCGACGGACGCGCCGGGCCGGGGCCACCACTGGGGCATGGAGGCGGTCAACGAGGAGCTGCCCCGCGGCAAGAAGGTCGACCTCGGCACGGTCGGCACCCTGGAGGAGGTCCTCACCGGCCCCTCCTACCTGTCCGACGGCTCCATGAACTTCTTCGGCGCCCTGCGCCGCGCGATGGCCACGACCGGCTACAGCGAACTGAAGGAGTTCCAGCGCGTCGAGGTCACGGTGGCGGACTCGCAGCACAAGCGGTAGGTCGCGGGAAACGTGAGGGGGCCGGTCGCCCGTAGTGGCGACCGGCCCCCTTCGCGTGCGCCCTCACAGCCGGTGGGCCGCCCCCGTCGGGGTGGCGCCCCGGGTGTCCAGCAGGAGCTGGGCCTTCACCGACAGGCCCTGGAGGTCGTACGTGCGGTGCTGCTGGAGAAGGATCGTCAGATCGGCGTCGGCCGCGGCCTCGTAGAGCGAGTCGGCCCGCGGGACCGGGCGGTCCAGGACGTTCCAGGACGGGATGTGCGGGTCGTGGTAGCTGATCGCGGCGCCGAGTTCCATCAGCCGGATCGCGATCTCCTGGGCCGGGGTGCCCTGCTGGTCGGCGAGGTCGGGCTTGTAGGTGACGCCGAGCAGGAGGACGCGGGCGCCGCGGGCGGACTTGCCGTGCTCGTTGAGGAGGGTGGCGGCGCGCTGGACGACGTAGCGCGGCATCTGTTCGTTGACCTGGCGGGCCAGTTCGACCATGCGCAGGCCGCGGCCCGCGCGGCCGGTGAGGTCCTGGGGGGCGGTGTGGCCGCCGACGCCGGGGCCGGGGCGGAACGCCTGGAAGCCGAACGGCTTGGTCTCGGCGCACCGGATGACGTCCCACAGGTCGACGTCCAGGTCGTCGCAGAGGACGGCCATCTCGTTGACGAGCGCGATGTTGACGTGCCGGAAGTTGGTCTCCAGGAGCTGCACGGTCTCCGCCTCGCGGGGGCCACGCGCGCGTACCACCTTGTCGGTGAGACGGCCGTAGAAGGCGGCGGCCGACTCGGTGCAGGCGGGGGTGAGACCGCCGATGACCTTGGGGGTGTTGGCCGGGGTGAAGTCGCGGTTTCCGGGGTCGACGCGGCTCGGGGAGTACGCGAGGTGGAAGTCGCGTCCCGCGCGCAGGCCCGATCCCCGCTCCAGGAGGGGGCGCAGCACCTCCTCGGTCGTGCCGGGGTGGACGGGCGACTCCAGGATGACCGTGGTGTGCGGGCGCAGCTGTGCGGCGAGGGTGCGCGCGGCGGCCTCCACCTGGCTCAGATCGGGCCCGCCGTCGGCACCGCGCGGGGTGGGCGCGCAGATGACGGCGGTGCGGACCCGGCCCAGCTCGGCGGGGGCGGTGGGCTGCCGGAAGCCCTCCGCGTGCATCCGGCGCAGTTCGGCGGGGCTCAGGGAGCCGGCCTCGGGCCCGGTCTTGTAGCCGACGGTGGGGATGCCGGCGGCGACTGCGGCCTGGGCCAGCGGCAGGCCGAGCGCTCCGAGTCCGATGACGGCGAGATCTGCGGGCATTGCGTGGGCCGTCCTTCCCAATAGCCGAAGCGGGACAGGTGCGCAAGCCCTGTGGACAGGACGGGCCAGCGCAATGTCAGACTAGGAGTAAATATGACCGAAATACGGCATTGCCTCCCTGTGTCGCCCGGACGGCCTTTCCTGTCCCGTCCTGCGGGTTTGCCCCAGGACCGTGGGGGCGTGTGTTCCCGCGGCCTTGCGAGGGCGTGAAGGTTGTCCACAGGCTGGGGGTGAGTGGTGGCTGAAGTCGGGCATGACGGTCAGAATCTGGGCAGGGGGAAACGGAACGTGGTCCTGCCGGACAGGTTCGGCCGGGCGCGACCGACAAGCGGGAGGCAGCGGTGAGGACAGCGACACTGGGGCCGGCGCAACGCGCCGAGTCACTGGCATCAATGGCCGAGCGTGAACTGGACGTGCTCGTTGTGGGCGCCGGGGTGGTCGGCGCGGGCACCGCCCTGGACGCCGTCACCCGCGGTCTGTCCACCGGCCTGGTGGAGGCGCGCGACTGGGCGTCGGGCACCTCCAGCCGGTCCAGCAAACTGATCCACGGCGGCCTGCGCTATCTGGAGATGCTCGACTTCGCCCTGGTCCGCGAGGCCCTCAAGGAGCGCGGGCTGCTGCTGGAGCGGCTCGCCCCGCACCTGGTCAAGCCCGTGCCGTTCCTGTACCCGCTCCAGCACAAGGGCTGGGAGCGGCTGTACGCCGGATCGGGCGTCGCGCTCTACGACGCGATGTCGATGGCCCGCGGCCACGGCCGGGGCCTCCCGGTCCACCGCCACCTGACCCGCCGGCACGCCCTGCGCGTGGCCCCCTGTCTGAAGAAGGACGCCCTGGTCGGGGCGTTGCAGTACTACGACGCACAGATGGACGACGCGCGGTACGTGGCGACGCTGGTGCGCACGGCGGCGGCCTACGGCGCCCGGGTGGCAAACCGCGCGCGCGTCACCGGGTTCCTGCGCGAGGGCGAGCGGGTCGTGGGAGCGCGCGTGCAGGACGTCGAGGCCGGCGGGGAGTACGAGATCCACGCCAAGCAGGTCGTCAACGCCACCGGTGTCTGGACCGACGACACCCAGGCGATGGTCGGCGAGCGGGGCCAGTTCCACGTCCGCGCCTCCAAGGGCATCCACCTCGTGGTGCCCAAGGACCGCGTCAGCTCCTCCTCCGGACTGATCCTGCGCACCGAGAAGTCCGTGCTGTTCGTCATCCCCTGGGGCCGGCACTGGATCATCGGCACCACCGACACCGACTGGGACCTCGACAAGGCCCACCCCGCCGCGTCCAGCGCCGACATCGACTACCTCCTGGAGCACGTCAACTCCGTGCTCGCCGTCCCGCTGACCCGCGACGACGTGGAGGGTGTCTACGCCGGGCTGCGGCCCCTGCTGGCCGGCGAGTCCGACGCCACCAGCAAGCTGTCGCGCGAGCACACCGTGGCCCACCCGGCGCCGGGCCTGGTCGTGGTGGCGGGCGGCAAGTACACGACGTACCGGGTGATGGCGAAGGACGCCGTCGACGAGGCGGCCCGCGCGCTGGACACCCGGGTCGCCGAGTGCGTCACCGAGGACATCCCGCTGCTGGGCGCCGAGGGCTACCGCGCGCTGTGGAACGCGCGGGCGCGGATCGCCGCCCGCACCGGCATCCATGTGGTCCGCGTGGAGCACCTGTTGAACCGGTACGGCTCGCTGGCCGACGAGGTCCTCGACCTCATCGCCGGGGACGCCACGCTCGGGGAGCCGCTCCAGTTCGCCGACGACTATCTGCGCGCCGAGATCGTGTACGCCGCCTCGCACGAGGGCGCGCGCCACCTCGACGACGTACTGACCCGGCGGACCCGGATCTCCATCGAGACCTTCGACCGGGGCACCCGCAGCGCGCGCGAGGCCGCCGAGCTGATGGCGCCGGTGCTCGGCTGGGACAAGGACCAGATCGAACGCGAGGTCCAGCACTACGAGAAGCGGGTGGAGGCCGAGCGGGAGTCCCAGCGCCAGCCGGACGACCTGACGGCGGACGCGGCGCGGTTGGGGGCGCCGGACATCGTGCCGCTGTGACGCCGGAGGCCGCGGTGACGGGGGAGATGTGCCGGGCCGCCGGGCGCGGTGACGTGCCCTGGCGGGTGTGTGCCGGGGGCGTTGGCGGGCAGACGAAGGGTTCACTCGAACGGGTGTAGTGGCCCGGGATCTTCGTTCGGATCCGGTTCGTTGACGAGGTGTCGGGCGGGATGAGGTCGACGGCGGAGCGACCGATTCCCGCGGTGGCCGACGAAGGGCACCCGGGGCGTCGAGCACTTGTCGGGTGAGAGACAATGGAGGCTCTGTCAGGGCGGGTTGCATGAGGGGACGCATGTCGGAGGCGGAGCGGGCGGGGACATCCCGTCAGGACAAGAGCGCACGTCTCCTCGCCGGGCGGTACCGGCTGGGAGATGTACTCGGCCGCGGCGGCATGGGTACGGTGTGGCGGGCCGAGGACGAGACGCTCGGGCGGACGGTCGCCGTCAAGGAACTGCGGTTCCCGTCGAACATCGACGAGGAGGAGAAACGACGGCTCATCACGCGAACCCTGCGTGAGGCAAAGGCCATTGCACGGATCCGGAACAACAGCGCGGTCACCGTCTTCGACGTCGTCGAGGAGGACGACCGGCCCTGGATCGTGATGGAGCTCGTCGAGGGCAAGTCCCTCGCCGAGGTCATCCGCGAGGACGGACTGCTGGAGCCGAAGCGGGCCGCCGAGGTCGGCCTCGCCGTCCTGGACGTGCTGCGCTCGGCGCACCGCCAGGGCATCCTGCACCGGGACGTGAAGCCGTCCAACGTGCTGATCGCCGAGGACGGCCGGGTCGTGCTCACCGACTTCGGCATCGCCCAGGTCGAGGGCGACCCGTCCATCACCTCGACCGGCATGCTCGTCGGCGCCCCCTCCTACATCTCGCCGGAGCGCGCCCGCGGCCACAAGCCCGGCCCCGCGGCCGACCTCTGGTCCCTCGGCGGCCTGCTCTACGCGGCGGTGGAGGGCGCCCCGCCCTACGACAAGGGTTCCGCCATCGCCACGCTCACCGCGGTGATGACCGAGCCGCTGGAGGAGCCGAAGAACGCCGGGCCGCTGGCCGAGGTCATCCGCGGACTGCTCACCAAGGATCCGCTGAAGCGACTCGACGACGTCGGCGCGCGCGCCAAGCTCAACGCCATCATCCACGCCCCCGCGGCGGGCCACGGTCTGCCCGAGCCGGTGGACGCGACGAAGGTCGTACCGCTGCCCCCGCAGCCCGAACGCCGGTCGGACCGGGGGAGTTCGGCGGACTCCGGCACCAAGCAGGGCAGTGAGGCCGGCGAGCGGCTGCGCGGCGCGCTGCGGTCGGTGCGCAAGGGGGCCGCGGCCTCCGGGGCGGCAGCCTCGGCCGCGGCGACCCGCGCCAAGTCGGGGAACGGCAGGTCGGGGTCGGCGAGTGACGCCGGTGCGGGTGCCGGTGCCGGGACGGCGGACGGCGGCGCTTCGGGTGGCCGGTCGGCGGGTGGTCGTACGGATACGGCGGGGGCGCGGAGTTCTACGGGTGTTGGGGCGGGGCCGCGTTCGGATTCCGGCTCCGGATCGGGATCGGGATCGCGCTCAGGTTCAGGTTCGGGTGAGGGTGTCGCGTCCGTGACGGCGGGGATGCCCTCGGTCGGCGCGTCCCGTACCGGCTCCGGAGCGGGCTCGCAGGGTACGAGCGGCGGCTCCGCCAACCGGAGTTCCGGGTGGCCCGTGGTGCCGCCGCCGGATCTGCCGCCGCGGCCCGTGCCCAGGGCCTCGATCACCGACGTGGTGCCCCGGCGGACGCTGGTCGTCATCGCCGTGGTCGTGGCGCTCGCCGTGCTCGGTGTGGTGCTGGCCGTTGTGCTCAGCGGCGACGACTCGGGCTCGCAGGCCGAGGGCGACCCCGGGACCAAGGCGTCCGCGGGTGAGACGCCGGGTGCCGACACCAAGGAGGACACCGGCGGCGGTGCCGCTCCGGACGGACAGGCCTCCGACGCCGCGACCCAGGGCGGGGCGCCGGGCTCCGGCCAGAGCGACGACGAGAAGTCGGACGACTCCTCCGACGACGAGGGCGAGTCCTCCGGCGGCTCGGGCTCGGGCTCGTCGAAGGGCGACAGCGGCGCGGCGTCCACGTACGAGGGCGACCAGGGGTACTCGATCGGGCTGCCCACGGGCTGGAAGTACCAGTCCTCGGACAGCGCGGGCGACCGCTTCACCGGTCCCGACGGGCAGAAGCTGCTCGTCGCCTGGACGTCCACGCCCAAGGACGACCCGGTCGCGGACTGGGAGAACCAGGAGCGCTCCATGCAGCGCGCGGAGTACGACCGGATCCGAATAGAGAAGGTGGACTACCGCGGCTGGAACACGGCCGACTGGGAGTTCACCTACGTGGAGAGCGGGACGGAGTTCCGGACGATCGACCGGGGCTTTGTGGTCGACGACGATCAGGGATACGCGCTGATGTACACGGCAAAGGCCGCGAAGTGGGGCGATGCCGAACGCAGTGCCGCCTGGGGGACGTTGACGGAGTCCTTCGAACCCAGAGCGTGAGCGGGGCGGGGTACGGGTTTGAGACATGAGATGTCCCATCCCTTCGATGCAATTTGCCTCCGGCACGTATCGTGAGTGCTTGCGAACCGTACGCATCCGGAACGGGACGCCACACGAACGGAATTGACCACCCGGACGGCCGGGGGAGGCGACGTGGACGACTACGCGGGACGGGTCCTCGCGGACCGCTACCGCCTGCCGCTGCCACCCTCCGACGAGTACGAGCTCACCGAGAGCCGGGCCTTCGACACCTACAGCGGGCAGGAAGTCCTGGTCAGGCAGGTGCCGTTGCCCGAGGTCGTCGAGGCCGAGGTGCTCGACGCGGAGGGTCTGCCCGACGGGTTCACCGCGCGCAACGGCGCCTCGCGCCGGCCGGCCCCGCGAGGTGGCAGCACCCGCACGCCTGCCGATCCGGCCGTGCGCCGGGCCGTCGAGGCGGCGCAGGCCGCCGCGCAGATTCCCGACCATCCGCGCCTTGACCAGGTCTTCGACGTGTTCGCCGAGGGTGGCTCGCTCTGGATCGTCAGCGAGCTGGTGGCGGCACGGCCGCTGTCGGCGCTGCTCGCCGAACGGCCGCTGACGCCCTACCGCGCGGCCGAGGTCGCCGCCGACGTCCTGATGGCGGTGCGGGTGCTGCACGCCCATGGCTGGGTGCACCGCAACATCACCGCGCGCACGGTACTGGTCTGCGACGACGGCCGGATCATGCTGACCGGGCTGGCGGTCGGGGCGGCGGAAGAGGCGCTCTGCGGGTACGACCCGGTGCCGGCACCGGACGGGGACGAGGGCGGTCCCGGAACGCCGGGTGGGCCCGGTGGCCCCGGCACAGGTCTCGGTTCTGGCTCCGGTGGCGCGGGTGGCCGTGGGCTTACGCCGGTCGGCGGCCCGGGGATTCCCGGGCAAGGGGGATCCGGCGGGCCGGGCGGGCCTGGTGGGGCCGGTGGCTTCGGGGCGCCCGGCGGTTACGGGGGTCACGGCGGACCGGGTGGTTCAGGCGGGCCTGGTGATCCGGGAGGGCGTGGCGGCTACGCGGGTCCGGGTGGGCCTGGTGGCCCGGGAGCCCCAGGCGGTCCCGGTGGGCCTGTTGGTCATCACGGCGGCCACGGCGGCCACGGAGGTCAGGGAGGTCAGGGTGGCCCCGGAACCCCCGGCGCTCCCCTCGGCCCCGTCGCCCCCGTCGCCCCCGTCGCCCCCGCCGGGTTCGCCGCTGCCGACTCCGATCCCGAGGCCGCTCGGCGGGCCGCCATCGAGGCGCGGGCTGCCGGTGGGCTGCCGGCACCCGGTGTGGAGGCGGCGCCCGGTGTGAGTGGTTCGGCGGCGCTTGCCCGGCGGGCGCCGGAGAGCGGCGGGGACGTGCGTGCGGCCCGCGCCGGAGCGATCGCCGCGTACCGCGCGGGCGCACGCGCCGCGGCCCGCGTCCAGGAACAGCAGAACGGCCGGGCGGCCCTGCCCGGCGCCCGTTCCGCGCCGGAGAGCGCCTCGGGAGCACCGGGGCAGATCGCGGACCCGTACGGAGTGCGCGGCGCCAACGGCCAGGCGGAGCACGGACGTACGGCACTCACACCCGCGGCGCCGCAGGGCACATCCGGCACACCCGGCACGGCACGCTGGGACGAGGTCGCCGCCGGCGGCCCGGCCCGGCGCGGACCCGCCACCGCGCTCGCCGCCGAGCGCGCCCGGCAGGCCCGGATGGCCGTCGTCGGCCCGGTGACCGAGCGCTGGGCGCCCGAGCAGGCCGGACCGGTGCACGAGAACTGGCAGTTGGCGGCACCCATCGGCCCCGCGACCGACCTGTGGGCACTGGGCGCGCTGCTCTTCCGCTCCGTGCAGGGACACGCGCCCTACCCGGAGGAGTCCACCGCCGAGCTGGTGCAGCTGGTGTGCGCGGAGCCGCCCGCCTTCGCCGAGGAGTGCGGACCGCTCAGGCCGGTCGTCGAGTCGCTGCTGCGTCAGGACCCGACCGAGCGCATCGACTTCGAGGAGCTGCGCGGCTGGCTGCGTTCGCTGGTGCGGTCGGCGCCCGAGCCGGAGGCCGGGGTGCATGTGGTGGCCGCGCCGCCCGCCGACGCCCGGCGGCTGCCGGTGGTGCGCCGCCGCGGTGAGCTGGTGCGCAGGCGGCGGGCCGGGCTGCCCGCGACCCACGGACGGCACAAGCGGGCGCGGGAGGAGCGCCGTTCGCCGCGCAGCCTCGGCCGCACCCTGATCGTGCTGATACTGCTGGCGCTGGCCGCGGCGGTCGCGTACGCCGTGCTGTTCCTGCCGAAGGCCGGCGAGGACGGGGCGACCGGCAGTGGCTCCGACCGGACCGGGGCGGTCGGCGAGGCGAGCGACGCGCCCTCGGAGCCGGACGCGAGCAGCGAACCCCGGCCCGACCAGACGGCACCCGGCGGTGGCGCGAGCGAGGGCGGTGACGAGAGCGACGGCGGGTCGGACGGGTCGACGGGGTCAGACGAGACCCAGACCGCGGGCCCGGACGTGGCCGACGGCTTCGGGGTGCGCAGCGACGCGGAGGGGTTCCGGGTCGCCGTCGCCAACGGCTGGGACCGCACCCCGCGCAACGGCCGGGGACAGGTGGTCTACTCGCAGGGCTCCTTCGAGCTGATCCTGGTGCCGGGCCGGGACTCGGCCGACGAGTACGGCAGCGATCCGATGGAGTACCAGCGCGAGCGCGAACCGGAGTTGCAGCCCTACCGGGACTCCAGCTGGGCCACGTCCACCGGCCTGAAGTCCATCGAGGTGGGCGGACGGACGATGGCCGAGGGGCAGTTCACCTGGACCGGGGCCGACGGACGGGAGCTTTTCGTCCGCAACCTGGCCATTCTGATCGACGGCGAGTACCACGTGGTGCAGGTGCGCGGCCCGGAGGCCGAGCGCGACGAGGTGACCCGGCTGTACGAGCAGGCGGCGGCGACGTACCAGGTCACGGGCTGATCCGGCGTACGAAACGGCGGCCGGGGGCCGAGGGGCGGGGCGTCGTTCCGGTCCCCGTGCCAGCCCCCGCGCCGGTCCCCGTGCCGGTCCGGGCCGGGAGGACGGATCGGACTTCCGTCCCGCTGGTTCATTTCTGCCACGCAAAGCGACAACCGTCACAGTGGCGTCTCCTTGACCCCAGACAGGTTCCCCGAAGGGGGAGCGGTCCCTACGCTGACCCTGTCAAGAACATTGTGGGGAAACGTGAATCACATGCAGGGCCTGCTCCTGGGGGACCGCTACCGGCTCACCGACACCATCGGCAGCGGCGGTATGGGCCGGGTGTGGCGTGCCCACGATGAGGTGCTGCACCGCGCCGTCGCCATCAAGGAGCTCACCGCCGCGCTGTACGCGTCCGGCAGCGACCAGGCCGTCCTGCTCGCGCGCACCCGGGCCGAGGCACGCGCGGCCGCGCGGATCAACCACTCGGCCGTCGTCACCGTCCACGACGTGCTCGAACACGACGGCCGGCCCTGGATCGTCATGGAGCTGGTCGAGGGCCGTTCCCTCGCCGACGCCGTGAAGGACGACGGCCGGGTCGAGCCGGCCGAGGCCGCCCGGATCGGGCTGTGGGTGCTGCGGGCCCTGCGTGCCGCGCACACCGCCGGTGTGCTGCACCGCGATGTGAAGCCCGGCAATGTGCTGCTCGCGAGCGACGGCCGGGTCCTGCTCACGGACTTCGGGATCGCGCAGATCGAGGGCGACAGCACGATCACCCGGACCGGCGAGGTCGTCGGCTCCGTCGACTTCCTGGCCCCGGAGCGGGTCCGCGGCCACGACCCGGGTCCGGCCGCCGACCTCTGGGCGCTCGGCGCGACGCTGTACGCGGCGGTCGAGGGGCTCTCGCCGTTCCGCCGCACCTCGCCGCTGAGCACCATGCGGGCCGTGGTCGAGGACGAGCCGCAGGTGCCGCGGTACGCCGGTCCGCTCGAACCCGTCATCACCGGGCTGCTGCGCAAGGACCCGGCGACCCGCCCCAGCACGTCCGAGGCCGAGCAGATGCTCGCGGAGGCGGCGGAGGGACGACGGCCCAGATCGGCCCAGGCGTACGTGCCGACGACGTCCCACTCGGACTCGGGGACGATGTCGGCGGCCGTCCCACCGGGCCCCGAGGCGCCGACCCCGTACCGGCCCACGACCGGCCCGACCGCCTACGTCCCGCAGCCCGCGCCCATGTCCGCGCCCCCGCCCATGTCCGCGTCGGCGTCCGCACCACGGCGTCGGCGGCTGCTCGTCGTCGCGCTGGTGGTCGTGGTCGCCGCGCTGATCGGCGGCGGTACGGCCGTACTGCTCCAGCAGCGCGACAACGGCAGCGACAACTCCGTGTCCCCCGGTCCGACCTCCCAGGGCCCCACCTCGCAGGGCCCCTCGCCCTCGCCGACCGGCGAGAAGGAGAACACCCCGGGCGCCGTCCCCGACGGCTGGACCACCGTCACCGATCCGCTCGGCTTCGGGCTGGCCCTGCCCGAGGGCTGGGAGCGGCAGGAGCCGACCAACGAAGGCCCCTTCCAGCAGGTCGACTACACACCGGACGGCGGCAGGACCTTGATCCGGATCGCCGTCGACACGGATCCCGACTTCGCCGACCCCTACGAGCATCTGACCGACCTCGACCAGCAGGTCAGCGCCCGGCTCGTGGACTACCGGCAACTGGCCCTGGAGCGGAGCGACTACCGCGACCGGCCCGGCGGCCGCTGGGAGTACACCTGGACCGCGCTCGCCAAGGACACCGCGTTCCCCGGGCCGTACCGCGCGGTCGACCAGATGTACATCTCCCGGGACGGCGTCGAGTACGCGATCTACATGGCCTCGCCCGCGGACGACTGGGCCACGACGAGCGAGCGGTTCGAGACCGTGCTGAGGAGCTGGCGGGAGGGCTGACGCCCTCAGCACGCCGCCGGTGAGCCGTCCGTGGGCGGGATCGTGAGGGTCGGGATTCGGTCGGATCGGCGGCGCGGGTCCGCGGCCCGGCCCCCGGTGTTTCCCGGGAGTGGTCCGTCACAGGGCGTGTGGGGCGTTGGCCATCGTCGGTTGTCGGCCACCTGCTCCGCCGCCGTCCGGAGCGTGCGCCTCCGGGTCGGGCATGATGGGGCGTATGGGGACCGAGCGCGCGGATGGTCGGGTCATCGCGGGCCGTTACCGGCTGGAGACGGTGCTCGGACGCGGCGGTATGGGCGTGGTGTGGCAGGCCACCGACGAGCTGCTCGGCCGGCGGGTGGCGGTCAAGGAACTCGAGGTCGACAGCTCCCTCTCGCCGGACCGGGCCCGGGTGCAGCGCGAGCGGATCCTGCGCGAGGCCCGTACGGTCGCCCGGCTGCACCACCCGCACCTCATCGTCGTCCACGACGTCGTCGAGCACGCGGAACGCCCTTATCTCGTCATGGAGTTGATCGACGGCGGCTCCCTCGCCGACCGGATCGCCGCGGACGGGCCCGTGGACGCCCGGGAGGCCGCGCGGATCGGCGTCGCGCTGCTCGACGCGCTGCGTACGGCGCACGCGGAGGGCGTACTGCACCGCGACATCAAGCCCGCCAACGTCCTGATGGAGTCCGGCACCGGCCGGGTCGTCCTCACCGACTTCGGGGTGGCCCAGGTGGCGGGGGCGTCGACGCTCACCGAGAGCGGGACGTTCGTGGGCTCGCCCGAGTACACCTCGCCGGAGCGGATGTCGGGCGCGGGCACCGGTCCCGCCTCCGACCTGTGGTCGCTGGGCGCGCTGCTGTGTGCCGCGGTGAGCGGCGAATCGCCGTTCCAGCGCGCGTCGGTGGGCGGCACGCTCAACGCGGTGGTGTCCGGCGACATTCGGATGCCGGAGCAACTGGGCCCGTTGCTGCCCGTCGTACGGCGGCTGCTGGAGCGCGATCCGGCCAGGAGGCTGGACGCCGCCGACGCCGAACGCCTGCTGCGCGCGTACCTGGACACGGGCCGTACCCAACGGCGGCGCAGGGACCGGGCGTTGTCCCGCAAGGGGCTGCTGGTGGCCGCGTTGCTGGTGGCCGCGCTGACCGGCGCGGGTGTGTCGGCGGCGCTGCTCGCGGCCGGCGACAGCACCCCCGACCGGCCGCCGAGCACACCGTCCCCCACCTTGAGCGCGTCCGGCGGCCCGACCGTGACAGGCTCGGGAAATATCCCCTGAACCGGCCCGATAAATAGGAGATAAGCGACGCCTGAGTCACGGGTGTGTGACCGCGGTGCTCCCGAGGTGGATGCGGGAGCGTCCGCCGCGATATGCATGGACTCATGAGCAGCAACGGGGGAGCCCGCCACGGGGCCGACGAGCCAACGAGTTTCGGTCTGCAACCGCCGAACCCGCACGCACCGGTGCCGAACCCGCCGGCATCCGGGCCGAACCCGCACGCACCCGTCCCGCACCCCAACAACCCCTACGCGACGCCCACCCAGGCCGTGCCGCCGCAGTCCCACTCGGACCGGTCCGAGTCGCCGCACGCCCAGTCGGCGCAGCAGCACCCGGCCCAGCCGCACCCGGCGGAGCAGTACCCCGCGCCACGTCAGCCCGCGCAACAGCCGCCGCAGCAGCAGCAGTCGGCGTCGGCCGGTGCCGCGCCCGATCCCGGCGCCGGGCGGCTGATCGCCGGGCGCTACCGGCTGCTCTCCAAGCTCGGGGCCGGCGGCATGGGCACCGTATGGCGGGCCAAGGACGAGACGGTGGACCGTGAGGTCGCGGTGAAGGAGCCGCGTGTCCCGGACCATCTTCCCGACCGTGAACGGTCCAACGCGTACGAGCGGATGCGCCGCGAGGCCCGCGCCGCCGCCAGGCTCGACCACCCGGCCGTGGTCAACGTCCACGATGTCGCCGTCGTCGACGGCCGGCCCTGGATCGTCATGGAGCTGGTGCAGGGACGTTCCCTCGGCAACGCCCTCCAAGAGGGCACCCTGAGCGCCCGCGAGGCGGCCAGGGTGGGCCTGGAGATGCTCGGCGCGCTGGAGGCCGCGCACGCGGCCGGCATCCTGCACCGGGACGTGAAGCCGGACAACGTCCTGCTCGGCCGGCACGACCGGGTCGTCCTCACCGACTTCGGCATCGCGCAGATCGAGGGCGAGACGAACCTGACCGACACCGGCGGCTTCGTCGGCTCGCCCGAGTACATCGCGCCGGAGCGGGTCCTCGGCCAGCGCCCCGGACCGGCGAGCGACCTGTGGTCGCTGGGTGTGGTGCTGTACGCGGCGACGGAGGGCGTCTCGCCGTTCCGCCGCAGCAACACGCCGGCCACCCTCCAGTCCGTCCTCAACGCGACGCCCGCCTCGCCCGCCTCGGCGTCCGGCCCGCTCGCCGAGGTCATCAACGGCCTGCTGCACAAGGACCCGGCCCGCCGCCCGAACGCCGCGCAGGTCCGCTCCCTGCTGGAGGCCGCCGCCAACCCGCCCGCGCCGCCCGCGCCGACCCGGGTCGTGACGGTGACGGGCCCGGCCGGCGGGGGCCGCCGGTTCGGCCGCAAGTCCTGGACCGCGCTCGGGGCCGTGGTGGTCGCCGCCGCGGCGGTGGCGTACGTCCTGGTCGCGGACCCGTTCGCGGGCCCGCTGCCGGACGGCTGGACGACCAGGCCGGAGAAGGCGCTCGGCGCGACGCTCACCGTGCCCGAGAGTTATGTGCGGAGCGTGCCGGAGAAGACCGACGAGACGCACTGGGTGACGTACACCGACAAGAGCGGCGCCATCTGGATCGGCCTGACCCTGGAGAAGAAGGCCGAGGACACCACCGGCGAGATCGCGGACTCCGCGTCGGCCGAGATGTACGACGACAACGCCACCTTCAAGGAGAGCGGTTCCTACGCGCTCGCCATGCCGGAGGGCCCGAAGACCGCGCCCAGGCCCGACGTGGCGTACGAGGGAAAAAAGGCCGCCGAGAACACGGTCACGTACGTCACGGACGACAGTGACAACCCGCTGCCCCGCGCGCTGCGGATCTTCTACTACAAGAACTCCGCCGGGAACATGTTCAAGCTCAGCGTCAGCTACCCGGGCGAGGGCGACTTCACCGCGCGTGGGGAGGAAGTGGCGCAGACCGCCATCGACAACCTGGACATCAACAGGCTCTGAGCCCAAGGCGCTTGTGCCCGCGTCGACAACGGGGCGCTCCGCAGGGTAGGCATGGGGCATGAGCGACGGCGGCGAACATCAGCGCGACGGACGGCTGATCGGAGGGCGCTACCGACTGGTCGAGCGCATCGGCTCCGGGGGCATGGGCACGGTGTGGCGGGCCCATGACGAACTCGTCGACCGCGAAGTCGCCGTCAAGCAGCCGCGCCTGCCCGGCGCCCCCGAGGACGAGGTCCATCAGCGGGCCGCGCACCGGCTGCACCGGGAGGCCCGCGCGGCGGCCCGCGTCGAGCATCCGTGCGCGGTCACCATCCACGATGTGGTCGTCGAGGACGGACTCCCTTGGATCGTCATGGAGTTGGTCCGCGGCGAGTCCCTGCACGAACGGCTCCGCCGGGGCGCCCTGCCCGTCGCCGAGGCCGCCCGCGTCGGGCACGCCGTGCTCGGCGCCCTGCGTGCCGCGCACGCCGTCGGGATCGTCCACCGTGATGTGAAACCGGCCAATGTGCTGCTGGGCCGGCACGGCCGGGTGGTCCTCACCGACTTCGGCATCGCGCACGTCCAGGGCGAGGAATCGCTCACGGTCAGCGGGGAGTTCGTCGGCTCGCTGGAGTTCGTCGCGCCGGAGCGGATGTCGGGCCGCATCGCCGGACCACCCTCCGACCTGTGGTCGCTGGGCGTCCTGCTGCACGCGGCCGTCGAGGGCGGCTCCCCGTTCCGCCGTACGACGGTGGAGTCCACGCTCGCCGCGATCCTCGGCGACGACCTGCCCGAGCCCCAGCAGGCGGGCCCGCTGGGGCCGTTGATCGTACGGCTGCTGGCGAAGGCCCCCGAGGAGCGGCCGGACCCGGCGGAGGCGACGGCGACCCTGGATGCGGTGGCGGAGGGACGGCCCGTACCGGTCGCGGAGGGAAAGTCCATACCGGTGGCGGAGGGACGGTCCACAGCGGGGGCGGACGCGGGGCGGGCGGAGGCCGAGGCGGACGGGGGCCGGACGATGCCCGAGGCGGACGTAGGGGAAGCCGAATCCGAGCCCGGGGCCGAATCCGAGACCGGTGTACAGGAGCCCGGCTCCGAACCCGGGCCCTCCTCCACGGAACCCGCCGTCCCCCCGCCACCCCGCGGGCGCCGCCTCGCCCTGCGTCACCCCGTCGCCTACGGGCTCGTGGGGGCGCTGCTCGCCGGTGTCCTCTGGTTCGGCGTCTCGGTGTTCGGCGGGCAGGACGACGACACGTCCGCCGCCGAACTCGGTCCCATGGTCTCGGACGCCGGTTCCGTGGGCCCGAGCACGGGCTCGACGCCCGCGGAGCAGGACGGCTGGACCGTCCACCGCGAGCCGGAACTGGACGCGTCCCTCGCCCTCCCGTCCGACTACGAGGAGCAGGCCCGCGAGGGCGACCTGCCGCGGATCGTGGTCTACGGGTACGGCCCGGTCTCCGTCCGCCTCACCCAGTGGGACAAGGCGCCGCGGGACGCGATGGGCCAGGCACAGGAGGCGCACACCACCTGGTCGCTGTACGACCCGGACGCGAGCACCCAGTACACGAGGACGAGTTTCCAGGGCGGCGAGGCGGTGATCGCCGACACCACCTACACCTCCGAGGGCAGCTCGACCCGGGTCATGGAGCTGATGATCCTGACCGCGGACTCCCGTATGTACGAGCTGCGGGTGGACATGCCCAAGGGCACACCGGACGAGCGGCGGGGCACCTCGGTGTTCAAGGGCGCCCGCGACCGGCTGGAGCTCGGCCGCGTCGGGTGAACGGCCGATCAGCGTCGTACAACGGCCTGATCAGTACGTTTGTTGCCAGTGAACACTGGCGGAGTGTGAGTACTCGGTGAATGCCGATTACCGACGGGTACACAAAGGCTCCGGGGCGGCATACCCTGCGCCTCATGACCGACGCGCAGGCGCCCGAGAAGGCGACCACCGGCACGAACCCCCTCGCCCCCACCCCGGCGGGCGTCCGCACCGCCGCCGACGTGGTCACCCCGGAGCTGATCGCCCAGCTCACCAAGGGTGTGGCGGGTTCGGGGCGGACCGCCAACCACACGCCGTTCACCGGCGACAAGCTGGCCGACCTCCCCGAGTCGACGCCCGAGGACGTGGCCGGCGCCTTCGAGGCGGCCCGCGCCGCGCAGTACGTGTGGGCGCGGACTCCGGTCCGGCAGCGCGCGGCGGTACTGCTGCGCTTCCACGACCTCATGCTGGAGCGGCAGGCCGAGGTCCTCGACCTCATCCAGCTGGAGACCGGCAAGGCCCGGCTGCACGCCCACGAGGAGGTGCAGGGCGTCGCCGTCGCCGCCCGCCACTACGGCCGCCGGGCCGCCGCCTATCTGAAGCCCAGGCGGCACACGGGCGCGATCCCCGTGCTCACCCATGTCACCGAACTGCGCCACCCGCGCGGTGTGGTGGGCCAGATCGCCCCCTGGAACTACCCCCTCGAACTCTCCGTCGGCGACGCGCTCCCCGCGTTCGTCGCGGGCAACGCCGTGGTGATGAAGCCGGACACGGAGACCTGCCTGACCGCGCTCTGGGCCCGTGACCTGCTGATCGAGGCCGGTCTGCCGGCCGAGGTGTTCCAGGTCGTCCTCGGCGCGGGCCCGGTCGTCGGACCGGAGATCGTCAAGCGCGCCGACTACGTCTCCTTCACCGGCTCCACCCGCACCGGCCGCGAGGTCGCCCAGGGCGCCGCCGCCCGGCTGGTCGGCGTCTCCCTCGAACTCGGCGGCAAGAACGCGATGCTGGTCCTGGCGGACGCCGACGTGGAGAAGGCCGCGGCCGGCGCCGTCCGCGCCTGCTTTGCCTCCGCGGGCCAACTGTGCATCTCCATCGAGCGGCTGTACGTCCACGAGTCGATCGCCGACGCCTTCCTGGAGCGCTTCGTCGCCCGTACGAAGGCCCTGCGCCTGGGCACGTTCCTCGCGTACGGCGCCGACCTGGGCTCCCTCGTCGGCGCCCGCCAGCTGGAGACGGTCACCCGGCACGTGGAGGAGGCCGTCGCCAAGGGCGCCACCGTCCTCGCCGGCGGTGTGGCCCGCCCGGACGTGGGCCCGTACTTCTACGAGCCGACCATCCTCGACGGCGTCGCCGAACCCATGGCCGTCTGCGCCGAGGAGACCTTCGGCCCGGTCGTCTCCGTCTACCGCTTCTCCGACGAGGACGAGGCGATCGAGCGCGCCAACTCCACGGCGTACGGCCTCAACTCCTCGGTCTGGACGAAGGACGGCCGGCGCGGCCGCGAGGTCGCCGCCCGGCTGCGCACCGGCACGGTCAACGTCAACGAGGGTTACGCCCCCGCCTACGGCAGCGTGCAGTCCCCGATGGGCGGCATGAAGGACTCCGGCCTCGGCCGCCGCCACGGCTCCGAGGGCATCCTCAAGTACACGGAGGCCCAGACGGTCGCCCAGCAGCGGGTCCTGCCGATGGCCCCGTCCCTGGGAATGAACGACGAGAAGCACGCCGAATTCATGAGCCGCAGCCTGCGCCTGATGAAGGCACTCCGGCTGCGCTGACAACTCCGCCGACCGGCCGAGGGGCGCGGGGAACTGCGCGACAAGCCACATCCGACCCGCACGCGCATCTCGACGAGGAGACCCCGTGCCTCAGGACACGCAGGACACCTACGACTACGACGTCATAGTCATCGGCTCCGGCTTCGGCGGATCCGTCTCCGCCCTCCGCCTCACCGAGAAGGGCTACCGCGTCGCCGTACTGGAGGCCGGCCGCCGCTTCACCCGCGAGACCCTCCCGAAGAACTCCTGGGACCTCAGGAACTACCTCTGGGCTCCCAGGCTCGGCATGTACGGCATCCAGCGCATCCATCTGCTGGGCAACGTCATGGTGCTCGCGGGTGCGGGCGTCGGCGGCGGCTCCCTCAACTACGCCAACACCCTCTACGTACCGCCGCAGCCGTTCTTCGACGACCCGCAGTGGCGTGGCATCACGGACTGGCACGCGGAGCTGAAGCCGTACTACGACCAGGCGCAGCGCATGCTCGGTGTGCGGGTCAACCCGACGACGACACCGTCCGACGTGCATCTCAAGGCGGCCGCGCAGCGGATGGGCGTCGGCGACACCTTCCACATGGCGCCGGTCGGGGTCTTCTTCGGCGACGGCGAGGACGCCGACGGAAAGGCGCGGACCCGGCCCGGCGCACGGGCCGCGGACCCGTACTTCGGCGGCGCGGGCCCCGACCGCACGGCCTGCACCGAGTGCGGCGAGTGCATGACGGGCTGCCGCCACGGCGCGAAGAACACCCTCAACGAGAACTACCTCTACCTCGCCGAGCGGGCGGGCGCGGCCGTGCACCCGCTGACCACCGTCGTCGCCGTCACCGACGACTCGCGCGGCGGCTACGCGGTGACGACCGTGCCCACCGACGGCCGCAGGAAGACCAGGGGCCGGGTGCTCACGGCCCGCCGGGTGGTGCTCGCCGCCGGCACCTACGGCACCCAGACCCTGCTGCACCGGATGAAGGCGAGCGGCCGGCTGCCGTACGTCTCCGGCCGGCTCGGCGAACTCACCCGCACCAACTCCGAGGCCCTGGTGGGCGCCCAGACCGCCAACCGCCGCTACCGCAAGGTCACCGGCGAGGCCAGGCCCGACTTCACCCGCGGAGTCGCCATCACCTCGTCGATCCACCCCGACGACCACACCCACATCGAACCGGTCCGCTACGGCAAGGGCTCCAACTCGATGGGCGGCCTGTCGATCCTCCAGGTCCCGTACGCCGAGGGCTCCTCGCGCGCGGCGGCCTGGCTGCGCAACGCCGCCCGCCACCCGCTCCTCGTGCTGCGCTCGCTGTCCAAGCGCCGCTGGTCGGAGCGGACCATCATCGCCCTGGTCATGCAGTCGCTGGACAACTCCCTGACGACGTACCTGAAACCGGACGGGGTCGGCAAGGGTCTGCTCACCGCCCGCCAGGGCCACGGAGTGCCCAACCCGAAGCAGATCAGGTCCGCGGTGGAGGGAGCGACGGCACTGGCGGCCGAGATCAACGGCTTCGCCGGTTCCAACGTCGGCGAGCTGATGGGCACCCCGCTCACCGCGCACTTCCTCGGCGGCTGCCCCATCGGCGACTCCCGCGAGACCGGTGTCATCGACCCTTACCACCGGCTCTACGGCCATCCGGGGATCTCCGTCGTCGACGGGGCCGCCGTCTCGGCGAACCTCGGCGTGAACCCGTCCCTGACCATCACCGCCCAGGCCGAGCGCGCGATGTCCTACTGGCCGAACAAGGGCGACGCCGACCCACGCCCCGAGCAGGGGACCGCGTACGAGCGGCTGGAGCCGGTGGAGCCGCGCGACCCCGCGGTGCCGGCGGACGCGTTCGGCGCGCTGAGGCTGCCGTTCCTGGGGATGCCGACGGTGCCGAAGAAGGCGTAGGGCACGGCGGGGCCCGCCTCTCGGCGAGGGCAAGAAGAAGGACCTGCACCCCCCTCCGAGCGCAGGTCCTTCTCCTCCTTGCGTGAGGTTCTCGCGTCACATGCCGTCGACGCTCACGCGTGCTTGCCGGCCGTTACGCGTCGGCACCGGCCTTCCGCCGCTTCACGGCGAACACCGCACCCGCACCGGCGACGACGGCGATACCGCCGACCAGACCGATCACGGGCAAGGCGGAACTGGAGCCGGTCTCGGCGAGGTTGCCGGTCGGCAGGGCCGAGACGTCACCCTGCGGCTTCTTCACCGAGCCCGAGCCCTTGTCGTCGTCGCTCGGGTCGGCCGTACCCGGGTCCGGGTTCTGCGCGCCGGCGTCGAGGACCTGGAAGTCGTACTGGACCCAGCCCTCGGCGATGCAGTCCTGCTCCTCGATGTTGTCGAGGTAGGCGCCCGAGCCGAAGGAGTAGGCGTCACCGGCGGGCGCCTTGGCGTCGATGGAGACGCGCAGGTCGACCGACTGGCTCGCGTTCGACTTCAGCGCGTCCACGAAGAAGAAGTAGTCACCGGACCAGGACTCGTCGCCGATCCGCTCCCACTTGCCGTTCTCCGGGTTCTTGAACTGGAGGTCGACGTACGGGCTGAGGAACTTCGCCTCGTCGAGCTCGTAGTTCTCGACCTCGGCGTAGAAGGCGACGTTCTTGACGTCGGCCGCGGAGTCGTTGGTGACGGTCAGCTCGAAGGCGTGGAAGCCGTCGCCGGCCACGATCTTGCCGGGCAGGCCCTTGATGCCCGCGGAGACCTTCGCCTGGTCGTAGTCCTCGTCGAGGTCCTCGCAGAACGGCACGTTCGGGTCGCCGGGCTCCTCGCTGGGTCCGGCCGGCTCCGAGGGCTCGTCGTCGCCGGGCTCCGACGCGGTGGCCGAGGGCGAGCCCGTCGCGCTGCTGGAGGTGTTGCTCTCCGGCAGCGAGGTGTCGCTCGGCGGCGGGGCCGGCTCGGTGCTCTCCGACTCCGTGTCCGAGGGGGGCGGCGTGACCGTGTCCGTGGCGGTGTCCGTCGGCGACGGGCCGGTGGAGGACGTGTCCGACGTCTCCCCGTCGGCGAACGCGGCGGGCGCGACGGTGAGCAGCGCGAGCGGCGCGATGACGGCCGTCGCGGCGGCCGTTGCCAAGGCACGGCGAAGCTTCATTGATGTGACCTCGAAAATCCGGTGCCCCGCCGGGGGAGCGGGTGTGTCCGTTGATTCAGGAGGTTGGATCAGTGAAGCCTGTGAATGGTTGTCCCTTGTTCACATCATTCTTATGTGGCCTGGGTCACATATTTGCAAACGGAAGGGCCCCGCGGGAGTCGGCCGCGGGGCCCTTCCTTCGTCAGCACCGGCGTCAGGGCAGCGCCGGTGCCGGGGAGCGGCGCCGGGGGGTTGCGCCGCTGGCTTTGCGCGTCTTCGGCAGTGTGCCGGTGTCGGAACTGGGCGGGTTCCGTCGGTCGGCCCCGGGCGTCCCCGGAGCCGACCGTTCCTGAGTGACCGGGCTGCTGTCCCCTGCCGTCCGGTCACAACCCTGGAGCGAGGTCCCACGACGCACAGCACGATCCGTACGTCTCATCGCCCCAGCGAGCCACGCGTGGTTCTTTCGGGCCCGCGCCTGGCTGACACGGACATCGGGACCAACGAAGCCTCTCGCGGGCCGGTCACGCGCCGTACGGGTGAGAGGCCATGCGTACGTACGTGCACGGAACGCCGATTCACCCCTCAGACCTTGCCGCGGCACAGTTCGAGCAGCGTCATCGCGAGCGCGGTGCCCGGCCTGCCGAGCGCCTCCCGGTAGTGGCCGAGGATCTCCATCTCGCGGGAGAGGTTCACCCGGCGGCCGCCGGACGCGATCCGGGCCTCCTGGATCACGGTCGAGACGGCCATCCGTTCCTGGATCAGGCCGATGATCCGGTCGTCGAGCGCGTCGATGCGTTCGCGCGCGCCGGTGATCACGTCGCCGGCCTCGGCGGTACGGGCACCGGTGCGCTCCGCGGTCCGCTGCGTGGCGGTGGCGGTGGCGGTGGCGGTGGTGGGGGTGGGGGTGGGGGTGGGGGTAGGGGTCATGTCGGGTCTCCTCGTGGCGGGTGGTGGCCCGGACGGACAGGACCCGGAAACGCCAGACGCCCCGGGCCTTGTCGGCCCGGGGCGCCTGGGAAGTCGCTTGTCAGTGGCTCAAGCAGCACAACCATGGCAGCCGGCGGGCCGGTTGCCATAGGTAAAGCGGAAGGTCGGGTGCGTGAGCATGCCGCAAGTATGCCACGGCTGCCCCGGTGGCCGGTCCCCGGCAGGCGGGAGGCACACCCGGCCCTCGGTAGAATCGGGAGGCACAGGTACCCCGCCCCACCGCCGGAAGGCAGCCGTGTCATCAGCGACCCCCGCCCCCGAGACCGTTCTGGTCGTCGACTTCGGCGCGCAGTACGCCCAGCTCATCGCCCGCCGGGTCCGTGAGGCCCGGGTCTACAGCGAGATCGTGCCCAGCACCATGCCGGTCGCCGACATGCTCGCGAAGAACCCGGCGGCGATCATCCTCTCCGGCGGCCCGTCGTCGGTCTACGCCGACGAGGCCCCCCGCCTCGACCGCGCGCTCTTCGAGGCCGGCGTCCCCGTCTTCGGTATGTGCTACGGCTTCCAGCTGATGGCCCAGACCCTCGGCGGCACGGTCGACAACACCGGCGCCCGCGAGTACGGCCGTACGCCGCTGCACGTCTCCAAGTCGTCGTCCACGCTCTTCGAGGGCACCCCGGCCGAGCAGTCGGTGTGGATGTCGCACGGCGACGCCTGCTCCGCCGCCCCCGAGGGCTTCACCGTCTCGGCGTCCACGGACGTCGTCCCGGTCGCCGCGTTCGAGAACGACGAGAAGAAGCTCTACGGCGTCCAGTACCACCCCGAGGTCATGCACTCCACGCACGGCCAGCAGGTCCTGGAGCACTTCCTCTACCGGGGCGCGGGCCTGAGCCCGACCTGGACCACGGGCAACGTGATCGAGGAGCAGGTCGCCGCGATCCGCGAGCAGGTCGGCGACCGGCGGGCCATCTGCGGACTCTCCGGCGGTGTGGACTCCGCGGTCGCCGCGGCCCTGGTCCAGAAGGCCATCGGCACCCAGCTGACCTGCGTCTACGTCGACCACGGTCTGATGCGCAAGGGCGAGACCGAGCAGGTCGAGAAGGACTTCGTGGCCGCAACCGGCGTCCAGCTGAAGGTCGTGGACGCGGAGGAGCGGTTCCTCAAGGCGCTCGCCGGGGTCTCGGACCCCGAGGAGAAGCGGAAGATCATCGGGCGCGAGTTCATCCGCGTCTTCGAGCAGGCGCAGGCCGAGATCATCGCCGACGCGGGCCCGGCCGTGGAGTTCCTCGTCCAGGGCACCCTCTACCCGGACGTCGTCGAGTCCGGCGGCGGCACCGGCACCGCGAACATCAAGTCCCACCACAACGTCGGCGGGCTGCCCGAGGACCTCGAGTTCCAGCTGATCGAGCCGCTGCGCCAGCTGTTCAAGGACGAGGTCCGGATGGTCGGCCAGGAGCTGGGCCTGCCGGACGAGATCGTCCAGCGCCAGCCCTTCCCGGGCCCCGGCCTGGGCATCCGGATCGTCGGCGAGGTGACGAAGGAGCGGCTCGACCTGCTGCGCGACGCCGACGCCATCGCCCGCGAGGAGCTGACCGCGGCCGGCCTCGACCGGGAGATCTGGCAGTGCCCGGTGGTGCTGCTCGCCGACGTCCGCAGCGTCGGCGTCCAGGGCGACGGCCGCACCTACGGCCACCCGATCGTGCTGCGCCCGGTGTCCAGCGAGGACGCCATGACCGCCGACTGGTCGCGACTGCCGTACGACGTCCTCGCGAGGATCTCGACGCGGATCACCAACGAGGTGCGTGACGTCAACCGGGTCGTCCTCGACGTCACCTCGAAGCCGCCGGGCACCATCGAGTGGGAGTAGGCCCTTCCGGGCCGGCCCGGTCCGCCCGCGTCAGGTCCGCCTGACCGTACGTACCGGCGCTCCGGGCTTCCACACCTGCACGGCCAGATACGTGTTGTCCTCGATCGAGGTCCGTACGACCTCCGTCAGCTCGGTGCGGAAGAGGTGGAACGGCTCCGGCGGTCCCACCTCTTCGGTGTACCGGCTCTTCCCCGCCGGATCCGTGACCTCCACCGCCCGCCCGCTGATCCGTACATCGCCGCCGCCCATCGACTGCCCCTCACCCGGATTCGCCTGGAGCGCGAACCGCGGGTCGCGGCGCAGATCGAGCGCCTTGACCGAGTCCGGCATCATGCCCAGCCACAACTCGCCGTCGAGGAAACGCACCTCCAGCCCGGTCGTCCGCGGCGAACCGTCCTTGCGGAGCGTCGCGAGCGTGTGATGGGTGAAGGCGCCGAACCGCTCCTCGGCGATCCGGGCCAGCTCCGGCTCGGCGGCGGCGAAATCCGCCCAGCCCGCGGTGGAGGTTTCCGGGGAAGGCGTGATGCCGGCGCCCCCGGGGGTACTGGTTTCAGCCGTGGTGCCGGTCGCGGTCCGGTCGGTCGCTCGGGTCATACGGTGAGTCTGTCCCCGAAACCCGACATCCGCTGTCCGGTATCAGCCAGAGACATCGTCTTTCCGGCTGAGCACTGTCATCTTGGCCTGACCGACGGTAACTTCCCGCCCGTAAAGCACCCCCAGTGCCGGAGGATCCATGCTCGGCCCCACTCCGCCCCCTCCCGTCCCCACGGATCGGCTCCGGTTCGCCATGCCACCGATGCACGAGTCGATGGAGGACGAGCGCCGGCATCGCAAGGAACGGCTCGCGGGCGCACTGCGGATCTTCGGCCGCCAGGGCTTCGAGGACGGCGTCTCCGGCCACATCACGGCCCGCGACCCGGAGCACTCGGACTGCTTCTGGGTGAACCCGTTCGGCATGCCGTTCAGACATGTCACCGTCTCCGATCTCGTCCTCGCCAACCAGGACGGCCAGGTCATCGAGGGCCGCTACCACGTCAACCAGGCCGCCTTCACCGTGCACGCCCAGGTCCACGCCGCCCGCCCGGACGTCGTCGCCGTCGCGCACTGCCACTCCGTGCACGGCCGCGCCGTCGCCGCCCTCGGCGACCTGCTCGACCCGATCACCCAGGAGAGCTGCGCCTTCTACGAGGACCACGCGCTCTACGACGGCTACACCGGCGTGGTCGTCGACACCGACGAGGGCCGCCGCATCGCCGACGCGCTCGGCACCCGCAAGGCGCTGATCCTGCGCAACCACGGCCTGCTCACCGTCGGCGACTCCGTGGACGCCGCCGCCTGGTGGTTCCTCTCCATGGAACGCTCCTCCCAGGTCCAGCTCACCGCCCGCGCCGCCGGCCGCCCGGTCCTCATCGACCACAAGCCCGCCGTCGCGACCCGCGAACAGCTCGGCGGCGACCTCGTGGCCTGGATCAACTACCAGCCCCTGTGGCAGGAGATCAGCCGCGGCGAACCGGACCTGCTGAGCTGACGCCCGTAGGCCGTTGTCCTAGAAGTCCGGTGCGAAACCGCGCAGCACCACGGTCTTGGTCATCGCGAACTCCTCGTCCGTGAGCACCCCGTCCCGATGCAGTTCCCCCAGCTCCCGCAACCGCCGCAGCAGCACGTCGTGATGGCCGTCCGGCACGGGCGCCGGTTCGGGCCCCGGCAGTGGCGTCGGGCGGTCCACGGCCCTGCCGGTCACCCGCTCGACGGCGGCGCCCCGGACGGTGGACGGATGCGGCAGCCGGGCGGTCACGGCCGTCGCCACCAGCGCGGTGAGCAGATCCCGCCGCACACTGCCCCACAGATCCAGCGCGTACGGGTCCTTCTCCGCCGGCAGCTTCGAGAACACCGCCTCCCGGGTCACGAACCTCAGGAAACCGTCCTCGTAGCCGGAGTTGGGCAGCCACTCCACCTGCACCAGATCGGCCACGTCGATGATCCGCGGCCCCGTCGCCCGCTTGACCCGGTCCGAGGTGTCGCTCCAGTCGATCCGCACCCGCGTCCCGTCGAACGACACCGTGCCGTCGCTCGACCGCACCGACACCGGAACCGGCGGCCCCGGCAGCAGATAACCCCCGGTCGGCTCCTTGGGGATCTGGTCGAGCAGCAGGCCCTGCCGGATCTCCTCCGCCACGTACTCCGCGACCCCGGAACGGTCCATGTCCACCGTCAGCCGGTACGGATCCGCCGCCTCCGGCAGCCGCCCGCCGGTCGCCTGGAGCAGCGGGTCCGCGCCCTCGCGCAGCCGCAACCGCAGCCGCCCGCGCTTGCGTTCGGGTTCGTAGACCACACCCGCGACCGCTTCGAGCGGCACCGCGACCTCTCCGTACGTCTGCCGGAACAGCGGCACCGACCGGTGGAGTCCCGGCGTGATCCGGACCGTTGTGCCGTCGAAGGCCCAGGTCCCGTCCCGCTGGATGATCTCGGCCATAAGGGAATTCTCGCAGCCGGGTCAACACGGCGATCCGCTCTTCACCCGCGCTCCGTCCGCATTGCCGGACCTGCCGGGCGCACGCCGGGCGGAGTAGGGCACAATTCGCTGTCGTCGCACCGCGGTTGTGCGCCGCCGGAACGGACCCGCGACCGGGCCGGGCCGGCACGGGATCGGCCGGCCACCAGCCGTCGGCCGGTCGATTCGCTTCACGGGGAAGGCGGTCGTCGGGCGTGGCGGTGCAGGAAGCGGGAGCGGGCGTCCCAACGGGCGGACACGGAGGCGGCTGCACCTGCGGGGACTGCCCCCACGGAGCACGCGCCGGCCATCGCAACGCGGTCGCCGCGTTCCTCCGGCTGCGGGACGACTTCGCCGCCGGCAAGGGACTCCCGGCCGCCGTCGCGCACTCGGCGTCGGCCTCCCGCCAGTGGGTCTCCGAGGAACTCACCCAGTCCGCCGAAGCCGTCGCCGAACGCAGCCGCGTCGAGGGCGACGCCCGGCTCACCCGCCTGTGGATCCGCACGGCCGGCGCCGTGTGGGGCGCCGTCGTGGTCCTCCTGCTCGTCCAGGCGCTCACCGCCATCGGCGCGGGCTGGACGGACGCCCGCACCGCCGGCCTGCTCGCCGCGCTGCTCCTGGCCGCGGTGCTCACCGCCGCCTCCTGGTACCACCGGGCGCGCGGCGGCGCACTGGCCCCCCTCATCGGCGAGGACAACCGCCTGTCGACCTCCCGCGCGGTCGCCGTCGCCTGGGTGCTGTTCGTCGTGTACGCCGTCCTGGTCCTGGCCGGGCAGCTCGCCGCCGCCTCCGCACCCCGTGAACGCGACGCCCTGATCGACGGACTCGACCTCGCCCGCGGCGCCGGCGCAGTCACCGTGCTCGCCGTGGTGTGCGCCATCGCCGTGCTGGTGCGGCGCGTGGTCGGGGTGCGGGTGCTGGGCCAGCGGCTCCAGAAGGTCCGCGCCGACCGGCCCCGCGCCGCCGACCTGCTGACCGACGACGCCGGCCGCGGCACCTTCGCCGACATCCAGTACGTCGCCATCAGCACGGTCGCCCTGATCTTCGCCGCCGTACGCCTCGCCCGCCGCCCCGACCAGCTGCCCGACCTCCCCTGGGGGCTCGCCGTACTGGTGCTGGTCTCCGCGGCCACGTACTTCGCCGGCAAGTACGCCGAGGGCGGCCGGCCGGTGATCCTCTCCGTCGTCCGCGCCCGCGAGGCCGGTGACCTGGACGGGCCCATCCGCACCGGCGACGACATCGAGATCCGGGGCGCCGGATTCGTCCCGCCCGGCGCGCAGACCGCCGACCGGCTGGCCCGCATGGTCGTGCGCATCGGCCCGGTCCACGTCCATGTCCCGCTGATCCCCGTGACCGGCGGCTTCAGCAACCCCTCCGACACCCGCCTCACCGTCCCCGTCCCCGTGGAGGTCGAGCCCGGCCGGGTCGCCGTCCAGGTCGTGACCGCCGCCGGAGCGGAGACCACCCGGTACGAGATCGACGTGACGGACTGAGCGAGGCGTCCGGACCGGGCCGCCGTTTCTCCGCCGGGTCCGCCCGCGCTCCGGTCCCGTGGCCGCCGGACCCTGGTGCGGAAGGTCAACGCCCGGGAAAACTGTGCCGACGGCATTGAGCGGCTCCTTCCATTCGTACGTATGGTCAATTGAGGGGTCTCGGCACTGCGCGGTGAGAGGCGGCTAGCAGCGATGACTCACAGTTATCACACGGATACGCACACCCCCTACGTCGACGGCGGACGGAACTGGCGGGACAACGCCACCCGGTACGCCCTGCTCCCGTTGCGCGTCTTCCTGGGCGTCACCTTCATCTATGCCGGTCTGGACAAACTCACCGACAGCGCCTTCCTGAAGGACTCGGGCGCCGGATCCATCGGCGACATGATGCGAGGCGTCAAGGACTCCTCCGCCATCCCCGCCCTGGTCGACCTGGCCCTGAACAACCCGGTCGGCTTCGGATACGCCATCGCCTTCGGTGAACTGGCCGTAGGGCTCGGCACGCTGTTCGGACTGCTCTCGCGGCTTGCCGCGCTCGGCGGCGCACTGATCTCGCTCAGCCTGTGGCTGACCGTCAGCTGGGCGTCCGACCCCTACTACTACGGCAACGACCTGGCCTACCTGATGGCCTGGCTGCCCCTCGTCCTCGCGGGCGCCCCCGTCCTCTCCCTCGACGCGGCCCTGAGGGCACGGCGACGAGCGAGGACAGGAAGCTTCCGCTGATCCGAGGTGCTGGAGGCCGGCCCGTACGAGGTCCGGTCAGCGCCGGGACTCGGCCGACGTGCCCGCACGGGTGTCGCCGGCCGCGCCCCGGCGCTTTCGTATGGAACGGCCCAGGATGCCGACGGAACCTGCCAGACACAGCCCGCCGATCATGATGGGGATGATTGCGAACCAGGGGGTGTCCCAGGCGTCGCCCGCGTCTCCCACGTAGATCACGCCCGCGAGGGTGACGAAGAAGCCGGCCACCAGCTTTCCGGGCTGGAACTCATGACGCAGCACGGAGCACCTCCGCCTGTCCGACGCCGACCTGGAGATCCAGACTCAGCGTGCCGGCGTTCGCCGCGTCCTTCGTCGGCTTCAGCGTGACCTCCTGGTACTGACCGGGCTGCACGTCCACGTCCTGGTTCTGCTCGCCCGGCAGCTGGATGTCGCCGAGCCCCACGTCGATGTTCATCCGCACCGACACGTCCGGGGGCACGATCACCCGCAGCCGGCCCACGCCCACATCGGCCTCCATGCTCACCGTCTGTCCCTTCCTGACGTCCAGCCGGGAGAGGTCGAGCGTGCCCTCGCCGGTGCCGAGGTCGTACTTGTGCTGGACCTGCGCCACCGACGCCGGCTGCCAGGCCGTGCGTATCCAGTGCGTGCCGATGTCCTTGGGCACCGCGGCCGTGGCCGCCAGCAGACCTGCCGTGATCACCGCCATGAAGACCGACCCCGCGCCCGTCCGCCCGAGGAACGCGCTGACGGCCATACCCACACCGAAGACCACGAGCGCGCCCGCGAGACCGGTCTGAAGACTGGTGCCGAGCGGGTGGTCGTCCCACGTCAGTTGGGTACCGAGGACACCCGCGGCGAGGGCGAGCAGGAAGATCCAGCCGCCGATCCAGCGGGGCCCGCGCGGCTTGGGCACGGCCGCACGTGGCGCCCGGTCGGGCCAGGAACCGGCCGCGCGGGCGGCCAGGCCGATGTTCACCGCGGCCGCGATGTCCCGTACCCGCGAGTCCTGCGGCCCCCACAGATATCCCGTCCCGCCGACGTGCCGGCCGTCCTTGACGATCGGGTCCCGCCACCAGGACTGGTAGGCGACGGGAACCGGCGGTGCCTGGGGCTCCGGCGGGGCGTCGGCCGCGGCCTGGGCGGCCAGCGGATCGGGGTCGGGGGCCCCGCGCCGCTGCGACCAGTACCCCGCGCCCGCCAGAAGCACGGAGAGGACGACGGCGAACGCCAGCACCCCGCCGTTGTTCATCATGGTCAGGAAGACTCCGCAGCCGACCAGCGCGAACAGCACGGCGGCGAGCGCCTGCCCGTCCACCCGGCCGGTGAGGAGCTTGCGGACCTCGTTCTCCTCGTCGTCGGCGTACGGCACGAAGAGCCATGCGAAGCCGTAGA
Source organism: Streptomyces sp. NPDC088387 (assembly GCF_044753385.1). Taxonomy (NCBI): domain Bacteria; kingdom Bacillati; phylum Actinomycetota; class Actinomycetes; order Kitasatosporales; family Streptomycetaceae; genus Streptomyces; species Streptomyces sp. NPDC088387. The sequence continues at coordinate 364,096 of NZ_JBIVNC010000004.1, read as the reverse complement.
AGATCAGGCCTATGCCGCCGGTCGCGGAGAGCACCGCGAGCGTGATCCGGAAGATCACCGGATCGATGTCGCACTGCCGCCCCAGCCCGGCGCACACCCCGGCCAGCATCTTGTGCTGCCGGTCCCGCCGGAACCGGTGCGGTGCTCCGGGGCCACCGGGCTCCTCGGTCACGGCCCCCAGCTCCGTGTGCGCGCCCGCCCGTCCCTGCGCGGTCGCGCCCCCGTGCGCACGCGGTTCCTCCACCGCGGCGGCCGGGTCGGTCGCCGCGGACGCGGCCGGGTCGGGCCCGGGGTCTGCGGCGTGCTGGTGATCTGTCATGTGTCCATGGTGACGGCCGAGCAGCGTCAGCGGCAGTCGGAACAACCCTGGCCGGACCCTGATATCGCCCCCGAGCCGCAGCGGGGGAAGCGTTCGACGGGACACCCCGGTGAAGATCAGGGGAGTCTCGGGGGCCAACCCTGATGCTCCGCTCCACCGCCCGTGTGACCATCAATGGCATGCCGGACGCCGCAACCGCACCCCTCGTCGAACCGCGGCCGCCGCGCAAGCTCTACCGCAGCAGCGACGGTCGCTGGCTCGGTGGCGTGGCGCGGGGGCTCGCCGGGCATCTCGGGCTGCCCGTGATCTGGGTGCGGCTCGTCTTCGTCGGCCTGTTCACCGCGGACGGCCTCGGCGCCCTGCTCTACGCCGCGTTCTGGTTCTTCGTGCCGCTCGGCGTCGGCGGGGTCGAGACGCAGAAGCCGCCCGCCTTCGTCAGCACCGAGATGTCGGCCGACGGCCGCCGCAGAATTGTCGCCCGCAGACCCGACAAGGGCCAGATCCTCGCCCTGGTCCTCATGGTCATCGTGGCCATGGTCTTCGTGGGCAATGTGAACCTGGGCGGCGGTGCCACCGCCTATCTGTGGCCGACCCTCTTCGTCGGCGCCGGTGTCGCCCTCGTCTGGCGCCAGGCGGACAACGCCCGCCGGGCCCGCTGGGTGGAGGTCGGCCGCCGCAAGCGCACCCTCAACCTGCTGCGGGCCGTCGCCGGCGTCCTGCTGGTCACCGCCGGCGTCACCGGCATCTTCGTGCTCCAGGGCTCCGCCGCACACCTCGGTTCGGTCCTTCAGGCGGCCCTCGCCGTCCTCGTCGGGATAACGCTCCTCGCCGGGCCGTATCTGGTCCGTATGACCCAGGACCTCTCCGAGGAGCGGCTGATGCGCATCCGCGCCCAGGAGCGCGCGGAAGTCGCCGCCCACGTCCACGACTCGGTGCTGCACACCCTGACCCTGATCCAGCGCAACGCGGAGAACGCGAACGAGGTGCGCCGCCTGGCCCGAGCCCAGGAGCGTGACCTGCGCACCTGGCTCTACAAGCCCGAGGGCACCGGCAAGGACGAGGCCGACGAGCCCACCACACTCGCCGACGCGGTCCGGCGCAACGCCGCCGAGATCGAGGACAAGCACGGCGTCCCCATAGAGGTGGTCGTCGTCGGCGACTGCCCCCTCGACGAGAGAATCGCGGCACAGATGCAGGCAGCGCGCGAAGCAATGGTGAACGCCGCCAAGTACGGTGGCGAGGGCGGCGCGGTGCAGGTCTACGCCGAGGTCGAGGGCAGGACGGTGTTCGTCTCCGTCCGCGACCGCGGCCCCGGCTTCGATCTCGACTCGATACCCGCCGACCGCATGGGCGTCAGAGAATCGATCATCGGCCGCATGGAGCGCAACGGCGGCACGGCGCGGCTGCGCGCGGTGCCGGGCGGCGGCACGGAGGTCGAGCTGGAGATGGAGAGGGCGGAGAACACGTCATGAGCGATCCGACCGAGGCGAACGGCACGACGGAACCGGGCGAGCCGGCAGAGGCGGGCCGTCCCGTCGGCGGCGCGAGCGAGCGGCATGTGCGTGTGGTCCTCGTCGACGACCACCGTATGTTCCGTACGGGCGTGCAGGCAGAGATCGGCCAGACCGCGCAGACCGGCGTCGAGGTGGTCGGCGAGGCCGCCGACGTCGACCAGGCGGTCACCGTGATCACGGCGACCCGGCCCGAGGTGGTCCTGCTCGACGTGCATCTGCCCGGCGGCGGCGGGGTCGAAGTGCTGCGCCGCAGCGCCGCGTTGATGGCCGACGCCGAGCAGCCGGTGCGCTTCCTCGCCCTGTCCGTGTCGGACGCGGCGGAGGACGTGATCGGCGTGATCCGCGGCGGCGCCCGCGGATACGTCACCAAGACCATCACGGGCACGGATCTGGTGAACTCCATCTTCCGTGTCCAGGAGGGCGACGCGGTGTTCTCGCCGCGCCTCGCCGGCTTCGTCCTCGACGCCTTCGCCTCCACCGACGCCCCGCCGGTCGACGAGGACCTCGACCGGCTCACCCAGCGCGAGCGCGAGGTGCTCCGCCTGATCGCCCGGGGCTACGCCTACAAGGAGATCGCCAAGCAGCTGTTCATCTCGGTGAAGACGGTCGAGTCCCATGTCTCGGCGGTACTGAGAAAACTCCAGCTGTCGAACCGGCACGAGCTGACTCGGTGGGCTACGGCACGACGGCTGGTCTGATCGGGGCGGTCAGAGGGTGAGTGAGCGGCGCTCCTGCTCCCGGGTGAGGAGGGTGGTTCCGCCGGTCACGAGCAGGCCGCAGGCGCCGAGCGCGGCGGAGATCGCCTGGGGCACTGTCCACGTGTCCGAGTTCAGCGAGAACGCCGCCACGACTGCAACGACGCCCGCCCCCAGAGCGGCACTCAGTACGGCGAAGAATCGGTTTCGGAGTTGGCGTCGTGCCTTCGCGTCGGCCTGCGATGCGTCCAGGTAGGCCGACTCGTGCGGTGCGAAGGTGATCGGTGTCGTTGACACGGCAGTCGTGACGGCGGAGAGGGACTGCTCACCCAGCAGTCCTGCTGTGGCGCGGCCGGAGCGTTCCCACTCCTCGGCCGCGACGGACAGCTGCCGGTGCAGTTGGAGGGCCGAACTGGATTCACTGATCCAGTTCCGCAGCCGTGGCCAGGCTTCGACGAGGGCGTTGTGGGCGAGCAGCACACACGGTTCGTCGTGGGCGGTGGAAGCGATCGTGAGCACCCGGTGCTGGACCATCCGCTCACACACGTCTGTGACGCCGATGACCTCCAGCGATTCCTTGGAGACCGCTCGTCCCACGGGCAATCCGTCGGAATCGACCGAGACGAGGTGCAGGAAGAGGCTGTGGGTGAGGGCCTTGTCCTCAGTTGAGAAAGACTCGAAGAGTTCCTCGGCGGCGCGGGTCAGTTGTCCACTGATGCCGCCCAGCTGCCCGTACTCCTGGTGGGTGAGGTAGCCGTCTTCCCGCGCCTGCCACAGAGTGCGGAGCGTGGACTGGAGCAGGGGCAGGGAGCCGGGGGCGCGTGCCATGTCCTGCACCAGCCGGTCGGTGAGGCCGGGCTCCACTTCAAGACCGCGTGTCCTGGCCGGCATCTCCACCGCCTGCCGGAGTTCGGAGCCGGTCAAGGGCGGGACCCTGACCGTGTGTTCCGCGAGGAACGGTGCGTGCATGTGCGTCGCGACGAGGTAGTCCGTGCGTACAACGATGACCGGCAGAATCGCAGGGTCCTCCGCGACCCTCCGTAGCGCCACGATGATGCGCTCCCGCTCGTCTGCTTTCAAGGAGGTCAGCAACTCCTCGAACTGGTCGATGACGACCACGGTGTGGTCCGCGGTGCCGCGGTCCGGCAATGACCGCAGTTTCTTCAGGAGTCCTTTGGCGCCCCGGCCGACCGTGATGGGCCACAGATGGCTCCCCGGCAGGCCCTCCGCGCGCAGAGCCGGCAGCACGCCGGCGTTCACCAGGCTCGTCTTGCCGCTGCCGGCGCCGCCGGTGATCGTGCACATCCGGTGCTGGTCCAGGGTGGCGAGCACCAGGTCCACCAACTCGTCCCGCCCGAAGAACACATCGGCCTCGGCCTCCGAGAAGGGCGCGAGTCCGGGGTAGGGGCTGCGTGCGGGGGGAACCGGAACCAGCGGAGGCGGCTCGAGCGATCTCAGCCCCGCCCGCACGACCTCCAACAGCCGTGGAGCGTTGAAGCCTTCCCTGAAGTCGAGAAACTGGTAGTTCCGCAGCAGGTCGGGGGCCCGCTGCACTCCGGGCATGAGCACGGGCAGCAGAAACGAGTCCTCACGGTTCGCGAGAGCCAGGACTTCCTGGCTCTGATAGTGGCCCAGCTCTCCGGGTGGGCTGACGAGAACCAGACCGACCTTGGCTCGGACGCCTACCTGCCAAGGCTGCCCGGTCCGTGGTTCGGGGACGCTGGACAGGCCCTCGCGGGCGAGTAGTTCACGGATCGTCTCCGCCGTTTCCCGGTCGTCGAGGTCGTACGAAAGAAAAACATCCGGCGCCGCGAACCGTGTTGTCGGGTCGTACCGCGTCTCCAGCGGTTCCGTTCTGCTCCCGGGCAGGCCGTCTTCGGTGGTGGTCGGGCGGAGGGCTGTCAGCGGGCTGTCGTCGGGGGCGAGGAGGGTGATCGCGTCGCGCAGACTGCCGTAGGCGCGGGCGAGGCCGCGGCGCTCCTCGACACGCCGCGGATCGGTGACGACCTGTTCCTCGAAGGCGTACGCCGATTCGTAGGGGATCTGGAGTTCCCAGAAGGCGAGGCCCGCTCGTGTCAGGGAGGGCGGGACGTACGGGTCGAAGGTGTGGCGGAAGCGGTCGGCGAAGGCGTCGAGGAGTTCGGTGTTGTTCTGGTCGACGCGGGCGGGGACGACCAGGACGTCGAGCGGCCGGTCGCCACGTACCGAGCGGACCTCGGGAGAGAGGAAGTGGCGGACCATCCAGGCGGTGCCCTCGACGTTCTGAAGGTTGGGTGCGCACAACGTGACGATGGTGTCGGCCAGTTGGTAAGCGCAGACACCGCCCAGTTCGGTGACGCCGGTGCGGCTGTCGACGAGGACGATGTCGTAGCGGGCGGCGCAGGTCCGCCGGAACCACTCGAAGAACAGTTCGCCCGACCAGACGAAGTAGAAGTCCTGCCAGTCGAAGCGCCGCAGTTCGGCGCCGTAGTGACTGATCTGTTCGTCCGTCAGGCGCAGGCCTGCCGGGAGCAGGTCGAGGCAGCCGCCGTCCGAACGCCTCGGGTAGACGGTCGCGAGGTAGCGGTCGAGGTCGCGGAAGGCGTCGTCCTCGGGGCCGGCCGTCTCGGAAGCGGCCACGGACATCGCGTACTTGAAGGCGAGCAGCAGATCGAGCATGCCCTCGCGGCCGCGGATGCGTTCGTGGTCGATCGGGAAGAAGTGTTCCAGGCCGGGTGCCTCCAGGTCGAAGTCGACCATCAGCACCCGCATCCCGCTGCGGGCCAGCTGGTCCGCGATGTTGGCGAGTGCCATGGAGCGGCCGACGCCGCCCTTGTAGGAGTAGAAGGTGACGATCACGTCGCTCCGCCTTCGGTGACGAGCCGTGCCAAGGGAACGTTGGGCCGGATGCCCAGTTCGGATTCGAGGAGCCGGGCCTTGGCGGGGCTGGGCCGGGCGGAGCGGTGGGCGTCCAGGGTCTGCGGCAGGCTGGCGCGCAGCCACCTGTCGAGGTGGCGTCTGTTGGTGACGTTCATCTCGCACAACGGGTCGAGTTCTCCGCCGAAGCGATGGTCGGTGTGGGAGAACCGCCGGGCCAGTTCGCGTCGTATGAGTTCGTGCGGGGTGCCGGTGGCCGGGTCGTCGGGGGAGACGGTGATCAGCGACACCTGGGGTCCCTGGTAGAGCGGGGAGGCGACGAAGGCGGACTCCAGTTCCGGATGGAGGAGGGACAGTTCGTCGGCCAGGACCAGGCAGCCGTTGCGGGCGATGTCCCGGAAGACGAGGGAGTGGGCGGGGTCGTGGCTCAGCAGATCGTCGAAGCCGTAGTGCTGCACCCTGATCTTTCTGCCGCGCAGCAGCAGGTCGGGGTCGTTGACCCTGGCCACGGCGTCCGTCAGGACCTCGTCGACGCTACGGCCCTCGGCGCCGAAGGGCTGCCAGTCCCTCCGGGAGGGGCCATATCGGGTGGGCGCCCACCGCGGTGGCAGTTTCAGGCCTCGGACCATGTCCGCGACGGGCAGGGCCGCTGTGTCGACGAGGCCGGTCGCTTCCGTGTCGGTCATGGCCACCACGACGACGGGCAGACCGATCTCGTGGTGGTGGCCGATCTGTGTGACGGTCTTCGAGAGTGCCGCGTTCAGCTGGTTCGGCAGTGGCTGGGCCGCTGCCCCGGCGGCGTCGGTGATGCGCCAGCGTGCGAGATCGTCGGGTGTCCAGGCGTCGTGGCCGGGTGGCGTGACGCCGAGGAGCGGACCGCGGACGCGGTCACGGGCCAGGCTCAGGATGCGGTGGGACCGCTCCGGGTTCTCGCCGAGGATCGTCAGCAGCGCCGGGGTGAGCAGGAAGGCGACCGCGCGGGCCGTCGTCACCGCCCGGTCGAGTTCCAGCACCTCCTCGGGTGCGGACGCCAGCAGGTCGGCGCTGGACGTGGTGATCCTCCACAGCCTGTGCAGGTCGCTCACCAGCAGGTCGGCGGTGTCCCGGTCCCTGGGCGCGTGCAGCAGGTGCAGATCGCCGGTCAGTAGCCGGGGGTGCGGCGGTTCGGCGACCTGCGAGGGCGGGGCGCCGCCCGTCGGGGGAAGGTGCATATGGTTGACCACGGCCGACATCACTTCCGTGACCAGTTGGTGGGGGTTGCCGAACCAGCCGACGCCGTGGTCGTGCATCAGCTGCGTCCGCAGCCGCTTGATGCTGTCGCCGGAGCCGGTCGCGCCGTCGACGGTGTCGACCGGCCACAAGGCGTCCTCCTTGACCAGGAAGATCAGCCGTTCGCGCCCCGCCTCGCCCGCCCTGCGGTACTCCAGTTCCGTGATCGACCGTCCGTCGGGGTTGAGCGGGCCGATGTCGGGGACGAATCCGTAACGGAACGCGAAGATCCCGATGTAGAGGTCGCAACTCGCCACGTCGTCCAGGCACTTCTGTACGGGCCGCTCGTCGTAGGCGGCGTAGTCCTCCATGGCGACGACGTCCAGCGGAAGGCGGCGCAGCGCACTCAGCACGGCCTCCCTGTAGTCCTTCAGGTCGGACACCGTGGACGACAGATAGACCCTCACTGTACGTACCTCGCTCCTCACGCGGTGCAGAACAAGGTACAGGCGGAGCAGGGGAGTTGGGGCTCCTACCCGGGCTCCCGGGCTCCGGGCTCCCGGGCCTCGGGCTCCCGGGGTGCTCACACCACCCGCGTCGCCCCCGCGAACGGCATCTGGTCGATCGGGGCCGTGCGGACCGGGGACGACGGGTTCGGGGCGTGGATCATCTGGCCGTTGCCGATGTAGAGGCCGACGTGGCTGATGCCGGAGTAGAAGAAGACCAGGTCGCCGGGGAGGAGTTCGGAGCGGGAGACGCGGCGGCCGGCGTCGATCTGCGCGTAGGTGGTGCGGGGCAGGGCCACACCGGCGGAGCGGTAGGCGGCCTGGATGAGGCCCGAGCAGTCGAAGGCGTTCGGACCCGTCGCGCCCCACACGTAGGGGCTGCCGAGCTTCTGCCGGGCGTACGACACGGCTGCCGCGGCACGGGAGTTGGGGGCGGTGCTCGGTGCCGAGAGGTCGGCGCGGGGGCCGGCGGCGGCGCGTGAGGCGCGGTCCGCGGAGGTGTCGTCCGACAACTGGGCGCGTTCCTCGGCGGTGAGCCGGGCGAGCAGCCGGCGGGCCGAGTCCAGCTTGCCGGTCACCGTCGACTTGTGGCGTTTGAGTTCCGCCTGCCGCGAGGTGATCGAGGCGAGTTCGACCCGCGCGGCGCCGCGCAACCGCTCGATCTCGCCCAGCTGTTTGCGTACCCGGGTGACGGCGGCGGACTGCCGGTCGCTCGCCCGCTCGGCGAACGCGGCACCGTCGAGATAGCCGTCGGGGTCCTCGGAGAGCGCGAGCCGCAGGGCCGGGTCGATACCGCCGTCGCGGTACTGGGCGGCGGCTGCCGAACCCAGCGCCTCCCGCTCGGAGTTGAGCCGGTCCTCCTTGCGGGCGGCCTCGTCCTGGAGTTCCGTGATCCGCCGCTGCGCCTTCTCGGTCTTCTCCTTCGCGCCGTTGTACTTCTCGGTGGCCGCCTCGGCCTCCTGGTACAGCTTGTCCACCTTGGCCCTGACCTGCGCCGGCGTCAGCTCGGGAGCGGCGTGGCCGGTCCCGTCGAAGGCCGTCGCGGTCGCCGCCCCGGCGAGGGCCAGCGTGGCCGCCGTACGGACCCGGCCGGCGCCGGCCGAAGGATGTCGAGGCTTGCGATGCGCTGCCACGTGGACTGCACGTCCTTTCGTACGACCGCCGTACCGGCCGCGCGGAACGGGTCGCCGCCACGGGGAGCGGACGTACGACCGGCTGCTCGGGGTGCGCGTCCGGCGGCGCCCCGCACAGGGGGAGCGGGCCGCCGCCGGACCTTTCTCGGCGGTGGTGGCCGACTGCCGTCCCTGGCCCGGACGGCGGTGGGGAGCCGGTCACCTGGGGGAGGACGCTAATCCCGGAGGTGACGGCCGGGTAACGCGATGTGCGGAACTGGCGTCAGGGGACCGGCAGGTGACCGTATGCGACCGTGATCCGGTTTCGGGGCCGTCGTCTTCCCGCGGTGTGATGACCGATGTGGCGGTTCAGGACCCGTGTGAGTGACGGGGTGCTATGGGGCGCATATATGCATGCCCGGCGAGGGGGAGGGGTGGGCCGGTGTCGGGCGGCCCCAAGGGCCCTGATTAGGCTCCGGCCCCATGGACGTACTCATCCATCTCTTCGTCGGCCTGCACATCATCGGCATCGCCTCGCTGCTCGGCGGCTTCCTCACCCAGATGAAGGCGATGGGTCGGGGCACGGCCCGCTTCGTCCCCGCGATGCTGCACGGCGCGCTGACGATGCTGGTCACCGGCGTGATCCTGGTCGGCCTCAACCAGGCCGACGACCAGCCGGTCGACAACATCAAGATCGGCGTGAAGCTGGCCCTCCTGGTCGTGATCCTCGGGCTCGTCTACGTCAAGCGCGACGACGAGAAGGTGGACAAGGGGCTGTTCGGGCTGGTGGGGCTGCTGACCACGGCCAACATCTTCATCGCGGTCCTGTGGACGTGACGTCTGTCGCGGGGGCGGCTGTGCCGGGGCCCGCGGCCCGCTGACAAGGCCTACGGTGCCCCGCCGTCCCGGGGTCGATCGGGCCGCCGAGGCCGGCCCACGGTGTTCCATGCGGTCAGTGCGGCGCCCGCGGCGCCCGCCGCGAGCCCCAGCCACGCCGCCACCGCGATCCACAGCAAGGCCTCGCCGGGGCCCTCGATCCATGAGGCGTCCAGGGCGGTCGCGGCGGAGAGCAGTGCCGCCGCGGTCATGCCCATGGGGAACACGGTCGCCCAGCGCCGCATGTCGTGGCGCAGCCGCGGGCGGGCCACCTCGGCGGCGAGCAGGACGACGTACCAGCACACGGCGAGCACCAGCAGTGCGGCGGTGACGGCGCGCAGGACGCCGCGGTCGTCGGTGTTCCACAGGTAGAGCGCCGGGCTGTCGGCGACAATCAGTCGCGAACCGGCGAGCGCCGAGATGGCGAGCGCGCCGCCCGCGACCCAGTGGTCGCCGGCCCCCTCCCACACCTGGCGGAAGTCGAAGCGGGTCAGGGCCAGGGCGTACAGGACGAGGCCGAGCCAGAACAGCACCAGCGCCGCGTGCGCGAGCCAGGCGCTCCGTTCCGCTTCCGCCAGGGTCGCGCCGAGCAGTGCGAGCCCCTGCGTGGCGACACAGCTCAGGAACACCCCGCCCGGCATCGACCGCCGCCAGTGGCTCACGACCGACGCGATCAGCAGCGGCCAGAGCAGGGCGGCCGGCGCCAGCAGGGCCTCGGCGAGGAGTTGCCGGTCGAGCGCCGAAAGGCGGGTGCCGAGGACGGTGGTCGCGGCCACGGCGGTGAGCGCCGCGGGCGTACCGGCCTCCGCCATCCATCGCGGGCGGTCCCGCAGCAGCCGCGCGACGAAGTCCGCCGCGAGTGCCAGCCAGGTCACCGCGGCCACCGCCAGCAGGATCCTGGACAGGACCTCGTACCCGGTCAGATGGAGGCCGACCGACAGGATGCCGGTCGCCATCACGGCGGCCCCGGCCGCCGGCGGACGCTGCGCCCACCAGGCGCGGGGGGAAGGGGTGCCGGGCATGGGCCGATGCTAAGGAGCGTGCCCGGGGAGAGGGGTGGGGCGCGCACACGCGCGGACGGAAATCCACGCGGGCGCATGCCACCGGACGCGGCGGCCCACCGGACGTGGAGGCCCACTGGACGCGGAGGCTCACCGGACGTGCGGGCCCACTGGACGCGGAGGCTCACTGTCGTGGAGGCCCACTGGACGCGGCGGCCCACCGGACGTGGAAGCCCACCGGACGTGCAGGCTTACCGGACGTGCGGGACCACTGGACGCGGCGGCCAACCGGACATGGAAGCCCACCGGACGCGGCGGCCCGCCGGGACGGCGGAGTGCCGCCGGGACACCGGACGGTCTGCAACGACAAAGGGCGCGTGTCCTCAGACACGCGCCCCCGGCGCACGGTGACTCCTAGGCGGGCCGCACTACCGCGCGCCCCCGTCTCAGGCCGGCCTCACCACGCTGTGGATCGCCGACTCGCCGTCGTAGTAGATCGACTCCTCGCGCACGTACGTGCCCGGCTTCGGGGCGTGGATCATCATGCCGTTGCCGATGTAGATGCCGACGTGGGTGACGTCGTCGTAGAAGAAGACGAGGTCACCGGGTTGGGCGGCGGCGACGGACACCGTGGTGCCGGCGTTCACCTGGTCGTAGGTGGTGCGCGGGATGTCGACCCCGGCGGCCTTCCACGCGGCCTGGGTGAGGCCGGAGCAGTCGTAGGAGCCGGGGCCGGTGGCGCCCCAGACGTACGGCTTGCCGGCCTGCGCGCGGGCGAACGCCAGCACCTTCTCCGCCTTGGCGGTGTACGAGCCGTCGGTCGGCGTGGACTCCGAGCCGGTCGAGCCCGACGAGGAGCCCGTGGAGTCGCTCTCCTGCTGTTGCTGCTGGGCCGTCTCTTCCTGGCGGCGCTGGTCCTCAGCCTGCTGCTGGGCGAGCTCCGCCGCCTTGCGGTCGGCCTCTGCCTGCTTCTGCTTCTCGATCGCCGCGAGACGCGCCTTCTCCTCGGCGGTCAGTTCCGACAGCAGCTGCCGGGCGTCGGCGAGTTTCCTCTGGACGGTCGCCTTGGCCGTCTTGAGGTCGCCCTGCGTCTCGGTGAGCGTCTCCAGGCCTTCACTGGCCGCCTGACGCTTCTCCATCGTCTCGGACTGCTGGGTGAAGTACTCGTCGACCGCGTCCTGCTGGCGGCCGGTCAGCCGGTCCATGAGCTGGGTCTGGTCGAAGTAGTCCTGCGGCGAGTCCGCGAGCATGAAGGTCGCGGTGTCGGGGACGGAGGCCCCGCTGCGGTACTGGGCCGCGGCGTACGAGCCCAGCTCCTCGCGCGCGTCGTTCAGTTTCTGGGTCCGCTGGGCCACGTCGTCGAGGAGCGTGTCGACCTGCTTGCGCTGTTTCGACGTCTTCTCTTTGGCGGAGTTGTACTTCTCCGTCGCCGACTCGGCCTGGCGGTAGAGGTCGTCGACCTTCTTCTCGACTTCCTCAAGGCTCGGCTTGTCGTCCTCGGGCGCGGCGTTGGCCGTCTGGGAGAGCAGGGCGACGGAGGTCAGGGCAGCCGTGGCGAGGGCGGGGGTGCGTATGCCTGCCACGCGCGCGCCCGTGGGGCGCGACTTGCGGTGCGACGCCAAAGGAGGCGACTCCTTCCATGGGCCGCCTACCGGGTTAGCTGTCGGGTTCGGGCGGGTGGTTCGGAAGGGTTGCCCTACGGTCCGCTCCCCAGTGGGAGTTCGGACCGATTCACCCCGGAGTTCGGTGGGTCCCCGGCTCCGGCTGCCACGTGGGCGCACCGGACTCGGCGGAGGCGGGACGGCCCGGCGACGTTCGCCGGTGGGGGTCGTTCGGCCTGAGCGAACGGTAGCCAACTCGTGTGCCGCCTGTGAAGGTTGGTGGGCGATATGCCCGATACATTTTCGTGACCTTTCTGTTCGAGTGTCGCGCTGCGTGGTCAATGCGGACTGTTGTGCGGTGAGTTGTCCGAAGTGTGCGTTGTTTAGTGATCTTCGTGTACGACGCCTCCTGCTGCGGGTTTCCGGACCGACGCGCCGCGCGACGCTCCGGCCAGCCACAACGGGGATCCGTCGATCGCTACGGAACGTGACCGCGTGAGTGTCCGCGGTGAAGCCCGGCCACAGGCCGGAACCGTACGGTCCCCCACCCGCCGACGGGGGATGTTCCCGGGGTGGCCGCGGGCTGTCAGTGGGGCGCCCTAGACTCGGAGAGCGATGAGCAGCCTCTTTGACGACAGCTTCCTGGCGGACCTCCAGGCCCCGCGGGCCCATGCGGAGGAGCCCCCGCCGCCCCCCGAGGACGATCATGCACCGGAGCAGGTTCCGGACGATCTGTTCGGCGGGAAGTTCGACGCGCCACCGGACCGGGAGGCGTACTACCGCGACGGTGCCCCGCGCCCGGCCCTCGACGCGGCAGCCCTCCTGGACGGGCTGAACGACAACCAGCGGGCCGCCGTCGTCCACTCCGGCTCCCCGCTGCTCATCGTGGCCGGCGCCGGTTCCGGCAAGACGCGTGTGCTCACCCACCGCATCGCGTACCTGCTCGCCGAGCGGAGCGTCCACCCCGGCCAGATCCTCGCGATCACCTTCACCAACAAGGCCGCCGGTGAGATGAAGGAGCGCGTCGAGCACCTCGTCGGCCCGCGCGCGAACGCGATGTGGGTGATGACCTTCCACAGCGCCTGTGTGCGCATCCTGCGGCGGGAGTCCAAGAGGCTCGGCTTCACGTCGTCGTTCTCGATCTACGACGCCGCCGACTCCAAGCGTCTGATGGCCCTGGTCTGCCGCGACCTGGACCTCGACCCCAAGCGCTACCCGCCCAAGTCCTTCAGCGCCAAGATCAGCAACCTGAAGAACGAGCTGATCGACGAGGAGGACTTCGCCGCACAGGCCACGGACGGTTTTGAGAAGACCCTCGCCCAGGCGTACGCGCTCTACCAGTCGCGCCTGCGCGAGGCCAACGCCCTCGACTTCGACGACCTGATCATGACGACGGTCAACCTCCTGCGCGCGTTCCCGGACGTCGCCGAGCACTACCGCCGCCGCTTCCGGCACGTCCTCGTCGACGAGTACCAGGACACCAACCACGCCCAGTACACGCTGGTGCGCGAGCTGGTCGGCACGGGCGAGCGGGCCGCCGAGGACCTCGACGTACCGCCGCGCGAGGACGACCTCCAGCCCGCCGAGCTCTGCGTGGTCGGTGACGCCGACCAGTCGATCTACGCCTTCCGCGGCGCGACGATCCGCAACATCCTCCAGTTCGAGGAGGACTACCCGAACGCGACGACGATCCTCCTGGAGCAGAACTACCGCTCCACCCAGACGATCCTCACCGCCGCCAACGCGGTCATCGAGCGCAACGAGTCCCGCCGCCCCAAGAACCTGTGGACCAACGCGGGCGCGGGCGCGCGCATCACCGGCTATGTCGCGGACACCGAGCACGACGAGGCACAGTTCGTCGCCGAGGAGATAGACCACCTCACGGACGCGGGCGACGCCAAGGCGGGCGATGTGGCGGTCTTCTACCGTACGAACGCCCAGTCCCGTGTCTTCGAGGAGATCTTCATCCGCGTCGGCCTGCCCTACAAGGTCGTCGGCGGCGTCCGCTTCTACGAGCGCAAGGAGGTCCGGGACGTCCTGGCCTACCTGCGGGTGCTCGCCAACCCCGAGGACTCGGTGCCGCTGCGCCGGATCCTGAACGTCCCCAAGCGCGGTATCGGCGACCGCGCGGAGGCCATGATCGACGCGCTCTCCCAGCGCGAGAGGATCAGCTTCCCGCAGGCGCTGAAGCGGGTCGACGAGGCGTACGGCATGGCCGCGCGGTCGACGAACGCCGTGAAGCGGTTCAACACGCTGATGGAGGACCTCCGTACGATCGTCGAGTCCGGCGCCGGACCGGCGACGATCCTGGAGGCCGTCCTCGAACGCACGGGCTATCTGGCCGAGTTGCAGGCCTCCACCGACCCGCAGGACGAGACCCGGATCGAGAACCTCCAGGAACTCGCCGCCGTCGCCCTGGAGTTCGAGCAGGAGGCCGGCGAGGGCGAGACCGCGGGCAGCCTCTCCGAGTTCCTGGAGCGGGTCGCGCTCGTCGCCGACTCCGACCAGATCCCCGACGAGGAGGACGGCGACGGCGTCATCACCCTGATGACCCTGCACACCGCCAAGGGCCTCGAGTTCCCGGTCGTGTTCCTCACCGGCATGGAGGACGGCGTGTTCCCGCACATGCGCGCCCTCGGCCAGACCAAGGAGCTGGAGGAGGAGCGCCGCCTCGCCTACGTCGGCATCACGCGCGCGCGGGAGCGGCTCTACCTCACGCGGTCCGCGATGCGCAGCGCCTGGGGGCAGCCGTCGTACAACCCGCCCTCCCGGTTCCTGGAAGAGATTCCGCCGGTGCACGTGGACTGGAAGCGCACGGGTGCCACCGCTCCCGTCTCCTCCGGCCCGGTCTCGGGCGTGGCGGCCTCGCTGTCCTCGTCCCGCTCGCGCTCCTCGGCCTCCGGCGCCTCGGGCTTCGCCACCCGCAGGACGGCGGAGAAGCCGGTGGTCTCACTGACCGTCGGGGACCGTGTGACACACGACCAGTTCGGCCTCGGCACGGTGGTCGCCGTGAAGGGCGACGGGGGCAACGCCGAGGCGACGATCGACTTCGGGGACACCAAGCCGAAGCGGCTGCTGCTGCGGTACGCGCCGGTGGAGAAGCTGTAGCGGAAGCGGAAGCGGAAGCGGAAGTCGACGAGGGAGGAGTCCGTCCGGGGATGACAGTCTCCGGGCGGCGCGTCGTACGGCGAACCGCAAGCCGCGCGGTCCGTCCGGTTACGTCGGGTCGAGTCCGTGGCTGCGCAGCCAGCTCAGCGGGTCGATGGCCGAGCCGCCGCCGGGCCGTACCTCGAAGTGCAGGTGCGGGCCGGTCGAGTTGCCGGAGTTGCCGGAGTAGGCGATCGGATCGCCGGCCTTGACGGTCGTACCGGAGGCCACCTGGTACGTGGAGAGGTGGCAGTACCAGGTCTCCGTGCCGTCCATCGCCGTCACGATCATCATGTTGCCGTAGGCGGAGTTCCACTGGGTGCGGACGGTGCCGTCGGTCGCGGCCATCACCGTGGTGCCGTAGGAGACCGGGAAGTCGACACCGCTGTGCACGGACATCCAGTTGATGCCGGCCTGGCCGTAGTACGCGCTGAGGCCGTGCTGCGCGACCGGAAGCGCGAACTTCGGGCGCAGCCGCTCCTTGCGGGCCGCCTCCTCCGCCGCGCGCTTCTTCTCGGCCGCCTGCTCCGCCTTGAGGTCGATGCGCTCCTGCGTCCGGCTGGCCCGGTCGGCGAAGTCGCCGGCCTCCGCGGTGAGGCTGGCGAGCTGGGTGTCGAGCTTGTTGTTGGCGGCGGACGGTTTCACCGGCTGCGCGTCGGCCGCGGTGGTCGTGGCCTCCTTGGTGTCGTCGGTGATCGAACCGACGGAGGCGGCGGCGATGCCGGCCACTCCCATGACACAGGCCGAGGGAACCGCGACCGTCAGCAGGGCCGAACGCTTGGCGGGGGCGCGGCGGCGGGAACGGGACGCGTTGCGCGCCGCGGTACGGGAGCCCGGGACCGGGCCGACCTCCTCCTGGTCGTCCAGGAGGGAGAGGGCGGGCAGCTCACCGGTGCTCGCCAACTCGCCCTCGGCGGAGGCGGTCCGGTCGTGCTCCCCGTGGGCGTCGTCGTGGCCGACCTGCTCGAAGGTGGCCGTCGCCTGTTCATGGAACGGTACGTCGCGCAGGTGGTGGTCGTCCTGCTGGTGGAAGCCGGCGTCGTCGCCGTAGCTTCCGTCCTGGTCGCCGTACCCGCGGTCCTGCTCGCCGTAGCCGCCGTCCTGCTGAGCGTGGCCGTCGGGCTGGTGGCCGTGACCGTGGCCGTCGGGCTGGTGGTACTCGGACGGCTGCTGCTGGTACTCGTCGCCGGCCGGACTCTGGTCCGTGGCACCGGAGTTCCACTGCGTGGCGTCGTAGGCGCCGGTGTCGAAGGCCTGTGTGCCCCACTCCCAGTGCTGGGTCGCGTCGGCGGGGGCGGCGGTCTGGTCGGACTGGAGCCAGGCGTTCGCGTCCCACTGGCCGCTGCCGTCGGCGGGCGCGGCCTGCGGGGGAACCGCGGCGAGCTGCTGGTAGCCGTCGGACCAGGCGGTCGAGTCGTAGCCACCGGTGTCGTAGCCGGTCATGTGCTGGGCCGCGTACGGGTCCTGATGCAGCGTCTGGTGGCTGCCGGTGGACCACTGGGCCGCGTCGTACGAGCCGGTGCCGTGGCCGTTCGCGGGCATGTCGCCGAAGAGGGGGTCCGTGGCGAAGCTGGCGGTGGGAGCCGCGGCGGTGTCAAAACCGTTGGCCTGGTGGCCGTCATATGTGGTGAAGTCGCCGTACGGGGCTCCCTGTGTGCCATATGACGCGTATTGCGTCGAAGCGGCTTCGGAAGCCGGGGCCGGGGTGGTCATGGTCCCCGACGGGTGACGGTCGTTCACCAACTTCTCTTTCGCCTCGACAACAGGGGCTGGCAGAGCAGTGCGGTGACTGTACCCGGCAGTACGCGGGCACGACAATCTTCCGCAGGTTTCCCGTGCGCGGGAAACGGGCATTCGGCCGTGTTTCGGGGGAGCACGGACGCGAGTTTGGCTTTGTGTTCGAAGATTGTTCGATATTGGGCCGTCCATTACGGCGTCACAAGTCGGCCGCGCGGGCCGGATGTTGTGACTTTCCGCTGGTCACGCGGCCGAGTCGGCGGATCACGCTGGGTCAGGACGGGGCCGGGTTCCCGGGTGCGCCGGGCGGGCGGGGGTGCCCGGAGGCGCTCGGAGCGGGCGCCGGGCGCGCTCGGACGGGGCGCCGGAGGTCTCTCGCGCGGCTTTTGGGTCGGTCGGGCGGCGGTGGAGTCGCCCTCAGGCCACGGTGAGTCCGCCGCCGGCGCGGGCCGGGGTGGCGGCCGACTCGGATGCGTTCTCGGGCGTGTTGTCGAGGGCCTGGCGTATCCCGTTCGCGACGGCCGGGTGCACGGGCAGCGCGAGATGGCCGATGCCGCTCACCCGTACGTTCTGCGCGAGCAGATCGGGGTGGTCGACGCACGCCGTCTCCAGCGGATCCATCACGTGGTCCAGGTCGCTCCAGAAACTGACGAACTGCGTACGGCAGCCGGGTGCCGGACGCGTCAGCTCCTCGATCACCTCGGAACCGGGGCGCATCTGGCGCACGATCGGGTGCGCGTCGGCCAGCGGGGCCACGCGGGTGCCGGAGTGCGGTGTGCCGAGGGTGACCAGCGTGCGCACCCGCAGGTCGCCGCCGAGGCGCTGGACGTAGTACCGCGCGATCAGTCCGCCCAGGCTGTGTCCGACGATGTCGACCCGCCGGCTGCCCGTCCGCTCGCAGATGTCCTCGATGTGCCGGCCCAGCAGCTCGGCCGCGCTGCGGATGTCGCAGGTGAGCGGCGAGTAGTTGAGCGACACCACCTGCTGCCCGCCGTGCTGGGCGAGGGACCGGCGCAGCAGTACAAAGACGGAACGGTTGTCGATGAAGCCGTGCACCAGGACCACCGGCGGTTTCGCCCCGGTCGGCAGCTGTGCGGCGCCTTCCGGCAGGGCCGGGGCGGGGGAGCGGCGCTCCTGGACGATGCCGGACGGATAGAGGAGGAGATGGCCCGCGAGGATCGCGAGGTCGAGCGCCGTCGCCTTCAGCAGGGTCATGGAGAGTCCGGCCAGACTGCTGGGGAGCAGCCGGCACAGCGGTTGAAAGGGCAGCAGCACGTCGGTGATCTTCATGGCCGACCTCCCGTCGGCACACCGGAGGACGGCTCTGTCCCCCGTGTGCCCTCATGGGCAGCCGCGCGGAGGGTCATCGACGGTGTGCGCGAAGGGGCGCGGGGGTGGGTACGGCCGGTGGCACGTACGGCGCCGGTACGGCGCCGGTGCTGCGACGAGGCTCCCCTGCCGGTGTGGCGACGAAGCTCCCCGCTGTCGTGCCCTGCCTGCCCTGCGTGCCTTTCGCGCCTACGTCGATGCCGTCGCACCACCACGTCGCGCGGCCTGCGGCGCGGTGGTGCGACGACCTCGGTGCGGCTCCCGCTGCGTGCCGTCCCGCCACGGTCCCTGAACCGCGGACGCCTGCGGCCGACAGGCCGCGGAGCGCTGGAACGACGCACTGTGAATGTGTCCCATGTGTGATTTCCCCCTCGGTCGCGACCGCGAAACTGCCGGTTGCGGGATGCTGGAGATAACGTTCGTTCACTTCCCCCCGTCCAGCGGGCCGGAATGCGCGCGGAACAGTTGTGTGGTACCGGACGGATGTGCGGCATATCTGTTGTGTGCGGTACTTGTCGGGACCGGGACCGGGAACGGGGCCGGGACCGGTCCCGGGAACGGATCTGGTGCCGGGTTCGGTGCCGGTGCCGGTACGGATGCCGGTATCGATGTCGGTACGGATGGATGACTTCGCTTCATGGAGGCAGTGATGGGTGTGGCAGCCGGTCCGATCCGCGTGGTGGTGGCCAAGCCGGGGCTCGACGGCCACGACCGGGGCGCCAAGGTGATCGCGCGGGCGCTGCGCGACGCCGGTATGGAGGTCATCTACACCGGGCTGCACCAGACGCCCGAGCAGATCGTCGCCACCGCGATCCAGGAGGACGCCGACGCGATCGGGCTCTCGATCCTCTCCGGCGCCCACAACACGCTCTTCTCGGCAGTGATCGAACTGCTCAAGGAGCGCGACGCGGCGGACATCAAGGTCTTCGGCGGTGGGATCATCCCCGAGGAGGACATCCCCGAGCTGAAGTCGAAGGGGGTCGCGGCGATCTTCACCCCCGGGGCGACGACGACGGCGATCGTGGACTGGGTGAAGGCGAACGTCCGACAGCCGGCGGCTTCCGGAGGCTGAGCGCCGGGCGCTGCCCGCTGTACCGAGGGCCGCTGTACCGAGGCTCGTAGTCCCGAGGCCCGTTGTCCGGAGGCAGGCTCCCGCCTATGCCCTGGCCAGCTCCTCCGCCATCGCCGCGCGCAACCGCAGTGTGGTGACCAGGCGTTGGAACGCCTCCGCCCAGTAGCCGCCCGCGCCCGGTGACGCGTCCTCCGCCTCCTCCGGCACGGCCATCAGCCCGTCGAGGCGGCTTGCCTCCGCCGGATCGAGACAGCGCTCGGCCAGCCCCATCACCCCACTGAAGCTCCACGGATAACTCCCCGCGTCCCGCGCGATGTTGAGGGCGTCCACCACCGCCCGGCCCAGCGGGCCCGACCACGGCACCGCACAGACGCCGAGCAGCTGAAACGCCTCCGACAGTCCGTGCGTCGCGATGAACCCCGCCACCCACTCCGCCCGCGCGTCCGCCTCCAGCGTGCCGAGCAGCCGGGCCCGCTCGGCCAGCGACACCGCGCCCGGCCCACCCGCCTCGGGCGCGGACGGCACGCCGAGCAGCGCCCGCGACCACACCGCGTCCCGCTGCCGTACGGCCGCCCGGCACCACGCGGCGTGCAGTTCGCCCCGCCAGTCGTCGGTCACCGGCAGTGCCAGGATCTCCCGCGGTGTACGACCGCCCAGCCGGCCCGCCCAGGTCGCGAGGGGCGCGGCCTCCACCAACTGCCCGAACCACCAAGACCGTTCCCCCCGGCCTGCCGGCGCCTTGGGCACCACACCGTCCCGCTCCATACCCGCGTCGCACTCGTGCGGCGCCTCGACCACGATCGTCGGCGCCTGGCGCGTACGGTCGATGGCCACGCACGCCCCCGCCCGGACCGCCATCCGCGCGGCGAGTGCCGAGCCGGGCAGCGCCGACAGCAACTCCGCCGCCGTAGAGCGCACATTGCGGCTCCGGTCGGACAGCGCCTGCTCCAGGAACGGCTCGTCCTCGTCGCCCAGCTCCACCCGCAGCGAGTCCAGGAACATCAGCCGGTCCTCGGCCCGCTCGGTGGGCCAGGTCGCCGCGAGCAGCTCCCGCGCGGCGGCAGGTCTGCGGGACCGTATGGACGCCAGAAGAGCGACCCGCTCGGCGAACAGGCCCTCCTGCCAGAGCAGTCGGATGCGCTCCTCGTCGTCGAGGTCCGGCAACGCCGTGCCGCCGCCCGGCGTGGAGCGCAGCGCGAACCGCCAGTCCGCGTTGAGCCGCGCCAGCCACAGCGCCCGCTTCCCCGCGAACGCCAGCGCTGCCGGCCGCAGATCCGTACGTCCCCTGGCCGCGTCCAGCAGGGCGGGCAGCGCCTCCGGGGGCGCCGCGTAGCCGTGCTCGTTCGCCGCCGCGAGCCACTGGGGCAGCAGCTCCATCAGATCGGGGGCGGTGCCTCTGCGACTCCCGCCACCCGTGCCGGGGCGGTCGGCCAGCAGGAGGCCCAGGCGCCGGGCCGCGCGTGGCGGAAGCGGGGGGCGTGGGTCCTCCGGAGCGGGCTCCGGGCGCCGCGCCGCCCGCGCGGGTCGCAGCCCGGCCCGCCGTCTTACGGTCTCCAGGGCTGCCGCGTCCAGCAGGGCGGCCGGCGCCTCCCGGCCGGGGGCGGATCCCTGCGGGGTCCGGCGGTCCGTGCCCAGAAGGGCCGTGGTGACGAGGTCCTCCCAGACGGGCGAGGACGTCGGGTCGGCGGGGGCGGAGGGGCTGGTCATGTGGTCCTTTCTGGTGCGGGTGCGGGTGCGGGTGCGGGTGCGGGTGTGGGCCGGTGCCGGTGCGTTGTGTCTGTGCGTTGTGCGGTGCTGTGGGTCGCGTTGCCGTGAAGTGGGGTGTCGTGCGGTGGCGTCGGGCGGGGTGCCGTCAAGCGGGGGTGGCTTCGGTGGAGAGGTGGGGGCTTGACGGGAGTTGGGCCGGGAGGCCGGGCGAACCGGGAGTGGCGATGCGGCGATGTGACGTGGTCAGGTGGTGAGCGCTATTGCCTCCCCCCGGCCCTCCGGCCAGGCCGTCAGGGGGTTGAAGCCCTGGTGGCCGCACTCGCCGAAGACCTTGACCGGTGCGCCGCCGGACAGGGCGACGAGGCGCCAGAGGCCGGGGCGGGTCCGGGCCGCCGGGGTGAGGGGCAGGGCCGTGCTGTCCTCCACGTGGGCCAGTTGCCAGGAGTCGCCGTCCGGTGTGGGTATGACGTGGTCCAGCGTCACGGGGACGGAGTCCAGCCAGGGGTCGTGCCGGAGCGCGTCGCCGTAGCGGGCCGTGGCCTGGGACGGCGTAAGGCCTCGCGGGCGTACGGAGGTTGCTGTCGGGGGCGCGAACTGCTCGCCGAGCGCGGCCCGCAGCTGGTGTGCGCCCGGGTAGGCGGAGAGTTCGGCCTCCAGGGTGAGGCCGACCGGCATCGCAAGCTCCGGGGCGCGGCCGGCCGCGCCGTAGGAGAGGAGCACGAAGGTGTGGTCCGAGTCGGTGCCGTACAGCCAGATACGGCGGGTCGTCAGCTTCGGGTCCACCGTGTCGTACTGGGCGAGGACCAGCCAGTGGTCCCGTATCGCTGGTCCGGCGGCGGACGTGGGCAGGCCGACGCGGGAGCGGACCGTGGCGGCCAGGCCGTCCGGAAGCAGCTCACGCCTCAGCCAGCCCCGGTCGAGGAGGTGGAGCAGCGCGCACTCCTCCAGCAGCCGCACCGGCCAGCCGGGCCCGGACGCCGGGACGGCCCCCAACTCCCGCACCCTCGACGCCAGTCCGGGCGCCTGGGCGTCGACCATACGGGCGGCGGTCTCCTCCCACAGCCCGTAGCCCGCCTGCTCCGCCGAGGCCAGGCCGCCGCGCAGCAGATCGGCGAGGCGCTGCTCCAACTCGGTCGCACCCGCGGTGACCCGCTCGGCCCGGCGCTCCGCCCGCCGCCGTGCCGCCTCGGGATCCGCGGGGGAGTTGCCGGCCGGGCCCGCCGCCCCTGCCCTCTCCTCCGCGGCGCGTTCTCTTCTCCCCTCCGTCCACTGCTGGACCCAGTCCGGTGCCGGGCTCCCCGTCCCCACCACCGGGTCCTCGTCGGCCCAGAGCAGCAGCAGCCCGAGCGCGTGCTTGCACGGGAACTTGCGGCTCGGGCAACTGCACTTGTACGCGGGCCCGGAGGCGTCCGCGATGTCGACGACCGTCTGATACGGCGTGCTGCCGCTGCCCTTGCACAGTCCCCATACCGTCCCCTCGTCGGAACTGCCCGCCCCGGTCCACGGACCGGCCGTGCCGAGCTTGCTGCCCGCTTTGCGTGACGCCGGGTCAGGTGCCAGGGCCAGCACCTGGTCCGCCGTCAGGCGCACCCCCTGCTCAGTCATGTCATCGAAGGTAGATCCCCCCACTGACAATCGGTCCGGCGAGCGCGTTTGCGCAGGTCGGAACGGATTGTCAGTGGCGTGGTGCACGGTTGGTCCAGAAGCGAACCGGCCGAGCCGGAGGGGGTCTCAGCCATGTCCGTGTCCGTCGAGGCGATGTCCACCGATCCGAGGGGGAAGCAGGCTGTGGGAGAGGGCGGGGGAGTGTCGGGAGCGTCCGCGGAGGACGTGCTGCGGCCGCACGCCGAGGAGGCCTTCGCGGCCGAACTCGCGGCGCTGGCCGGGCAGGACGACCGGCCGCGGCCGGCGCGCTGGAAGATGTCGCCGTGGGCGGTGGCGACCTATCTGCTCGGCGGCACCCTGCCCGACGGCACGGTGATCACACCGAAGTACGTGGGTCCGCGCCGCATAGTCGAGGTCGCCGTCAGCACGCTTGCCACCGACCGGGCCCTGCTCCTGCTCGGCGTGCCCGGCACGGCGAAGACCTGGGTGTCCGAGCACCTCGCCGCGGCGGTCAGCGGTGACTCGACCCTGCTGGTGCAGGGCACGGCGGGCACACCGGAGGAAGCCATCCGGTACGGCTGGAACTACGCGCAGTTGCTCGCCAACGGCCCCAGCCGCGCCGCCCTCGTGCCCAGCCCGGTCATGCGGGCCATGGCGGAGGGGATGACGGCCCGCGTCGAGGAGCTGACCCGGATCCCGGCCGATGTGCAGGACTCGCTCATCACCATCCTGTCGGAGAAGACGCTGCCGATACCGGAGTTGGGCGCTGAGGTGCAGGCCGTCCGGGGCTTCAACCTCATCGCGACGGCCAACGACCGGGACCGCGGGGTCAACGACCTGTCGAGCGCGCTGCGCCGCCGCTTCAACACGGTGGTGCTGCCGCTGCCGGAGAGCGTCGACGCCGAGGTCGACATCGTCTCCCGGCGCGTCGACCAGCTCGGCCGGTCCCTCGATCTGCCGGCCGTGCCCGACGGCGTCGACGAGATCCGCCGGGTCGTGACCGTCTTCCGTGAACTGCGCGACGGGATCACGTCGGACGGCCGTACGAAGCTGAAGTCGCCCAGCGGCACGCTGTCCACCGCGGAGGCCATCTCCGTCGTGACCAACGGCCTCGCCCTCGCCGCCCACTTCGGCGACGGCATCCTGCGGGCCGGCGATGTCGCGGCGGGCATCCTCGGGGCCGTGGTCCGGGATCCGGCGGCGGACCGGGTCGTCTGGCAGGAGTACCTGGAGGCGGTGGTCCGCGAGCGTGACGGCTGGACGGACTTCTACCGGGCCTGCCGGGAGGTCGGCGCATGAACAACGACGACACGGGGTGGCCGTTCACCGGCGGCGACGGGGGACGAGATGACGGATGCTGACGACGGGACAGGAGTGCCCGGGGCCGGTGCCGAGCCGTTGCTGCTCGGGGTGCGCCACCACGGGCCGGGGTCCGCGCGGGCGGTGCGGGCGGCGCTGGACGCGGCCCGGCCGCGGGTGGTGCTCGTCGAGGGCCCGCCCGAGGCGGACGCGCTGATCCCACTGGTCGGCGACGAGGAGATGCGACCGCCGGTCGCCCTGCTCGCCCATGCCGTGGACGAACCGGGCCGCTCGGCGTTCTGGCCGCTCGCCGAGTTCTCCCCGGAGTGGATCGCCCTGCGCTGGGCGGTGGAGCACAGGACCCCGGCCCGCTTCATCGACCTGCCGGCCACACACACCCTGGCCCGGGAGCAGACCCTCGGCGAGGCAGGACCGGACCTCGACGTCCGGGTCGATCCGCTCGCGGTGCTTGCCGAGGTCGCCGGCCACGACGATCCCGAGCGGTGGTGGGAGGACGTCGTCGAGCACCGGGGAGCGGGGGCCGCGGACGCGTTCGCGCCGTTCGCCGTGCTGGAGGAGGCCATGGGGGCGCTGCGCGAGGCGTACGGCACCGGGGGCCACGACCGGGATCCCGTACGGGAGGCGTACATGCGGCTCCAGGTGCGGGCGGCGCAGCGGGAGTCCGGCGGGGGCGTGGCCGTGGTGTGCGGGGCGTGGCACGTCCCGGCGCTGAGGGAGAGGTCGTCCGTCGCCGCGGACCGTGCGCTGCTGAAGGGGTTGCCCAAGGTCAAGACGGAGATGACGTGGGTGCCGTGGACGTATCGCCGGCTGGCGCGGGCCAGTGGGTACGGGGCGGGGATCGACTCGCCGGGCTGGTACGGGCATCTGTTCGCGGTGCCGGACCGGCCGGTCGAGCGGTGGATGGCCAAGGTCGCGGGGCTGTTGCGCGCGGAGGACCGGATCGTGTCGCCGGCCCATGTCATCGAGGCGGTACGGCTGGCGGAGACGCTGGCCGTGATGCGGGGGCGGCCGCTGCCGGGGCTCGGCGAGACGACCGACGCGGTGCGGGCGGTGATGTGCGAGGGCTCGGACGTTCCGCTGGCGCTGGTGCGGGACCGGCTGGTGGTGGGGGACGAGCTGGGGGAGGTGCCGTCGTCGGCGCCGGCCGTCCCTCTCCAGCGGGACCTGGACCGGTCGCAGCGCAGGCTCCGGCTCCGACCGGAGGCGGCGGAGCGGGAGTTGGAGCTCGATCTGCGCAAGGAGACCGATGCCGGGCGGAGCAGACTGCTGCACCGGCTGCGGCTGCTGGGTGTGGAGTGGGGTGAGCCGGCGGAGTCGCGGGGGAGTACGGGCACGTTCCGGGAGACGTGGCGGCTGCGCTGGGAGCCGGAGTTGGCGGTGCGGGTCGCCGAGGCCGGGGTGTGGGGGACGACCGTGCTTGCGGCGGCGACCGCAAGGGCGGAGGCGGACGCGGTCGCGGCGCGGGCACTCGCCGACGTCACCGCGCTGGCGGAACGGTGTCTGCTGGCCGAACTGTCCGACGCCCTCCCGACGGTGATGCGGATCCTCGCCGACCGTGCGGCCCTCGACACCGACGTCGGCCACCTCGCCCGGGCCCTGCCCGCCCTCGTCCGATCCCTGCGGTACGGCGATGTGCGCGGCACGGACACCGGGGCGCTGGCCGAGGTCGCGGCGGGGCTCGCCGAGCGGGTCTTCGTCGGCCTCCCGCCGGCCTGTGCGGCGCTCGACCGGGACGCGGCCGACGAGATGCGCGGGCACGTGGACGCGGTGCACGGGGCGGTCGCGTTGCTCGATGAGGTCGGATCGCAAGGGCAGGTCGGATCGCAGGGGGAGGCCGGATCGGAGGGGGAGGCCGGATCGCTCGGTGGGAGCGGGTCGTTCGGTGGGGCCGAGGCATTTGACGGGGAGGCGGCGGGTGGCTCCGGGGTCGCCGGTGCTTCGGGGCCGGGCGGGTTGCGGGGGCGGTGGCGTGGTGTGCTCGCGGTGCTGGCCGGGCGGGACACCGTGCCGGGGGTGATCCGGGGCCGGGCGGCGCGGTTGCTGCTGGACGACGGGCAGTTGGACCAGGACGGGGCGGCGCGGCTGATGGGGCTCGCGCTGTCGCCCGGTACACCGCCCGGGGACGCGGCGGCGTGGATCGAGGGGTTCGTCGGAGGCGGCTCCGGGGGCGGCATGCTGCTGGTGCACGACGAGCGCCTGCTCGGACTGGTCGACGCCTGGCTGACGGGGGTGTCGGCGGAGGCGTTCACGGATGTGCTGCCCCTGCTGCGGCGGACGTTCTCGGAGTACGAGGCGGGGGTGCGCAGAACCCTGGGCGAACTGGTCCGGCGCGGCCCGGCAGAGCGGGCGACGGCGATCGGCGCGGGTGCCGGGACACCGGGCTTCGGGAGCGGACTCGACGGTGGCCGGGCGGACGCCGTGGTGCCGGTGGTGCGACTGCTGTTGGGGGTGGGCTCATGACGGACGGGGTGACGGATCCGGCGCAGGAGCGGCTGCGGCGCTGGCGGCTGGTGCTCGGGGGCGAGACGGCGGACGGCACCGGGTACACGCCGGCCGGGCAGGACGCCGCGATGGACGGGGCGCTCTCCGCGCTCTACGGGAAAGGGGAGAGGGCGCGGGCCGGGAGGGAACGTTCGGCGGGGCTCGGAGCGTCGGCGCCGTCCGTGGCTCGCTGGCTCGGGGACATCCGTACGTACTTCCCGTCGTCCGTGGTGCAGGTCATGCAGCGGGACGCGATCGACCGGCTCGGGCTGTCCACGCTGTTGCTGGAGCCGGAGATGCTGGAGGCGGTCGAGGCCGACGTGCATCTTGTCGGCACGCTGCTGTCCCTCAACAAGGCGATGCCGGAGACCACGAAGGAGACCGCGCGGGCGGTGGTCCGCAAGGTCGTCGACGACCTGGAGAAACGGCTGGCCACACGGACCCGGGCCGCGCTCACCGGCGCACTCGACCGCAGCGCGCGGGTCAGCCGGCCCCGCCACGCCGACATCGACTGGAACCGCACGATCGCAGCCAACCTGAAGCACTACCTCCCGCAGTACCGGACGGTCGTGCCGGAACGGCTCGTCGGATACGGGAGGGCCTCCCAGGCGATGAAGAAAGAGGTCGTGCTCTGCGTCGACCAGTCCGGCTCGATGGCGGCGTCGGTCGTGTACGCGTCGGTGTTCGGGGCGGTGCTGGCGTCGATGCGGTCGATCAGTACGCGGCTGGTCGTCTTCGACACGACGGTCGTCGATCTGACCGACCAACTGGACGATCCGGTGGACGTGTTGTTCGGCACCCAGCTCGGGGGCGGCACGGACATCAACCGGGCGCTGGCGTACTGCCAGTCGCGGATCACCCGCCCCGCGGAGACGGTGGTCGTGCTGATCAGCGACCTCTACGAAGGGGGGATACGCGACGAGATGCTCAAGCGGGTGGCGGCGATGCGGGCGTCGGGGGTGCAGTTCGTGACGCTGCTCGCGCTGTCGGACGAAGGGGCGCCGGCGTACGACCGGGAGCACGCGGCCGCGCTCGCGGCGCTCGGGGCACCGGCGTTCGCGTGCACGCCGGACCTGTTTCCCGACGTCATGGCGGCGGCCATCGAGAAACGGCCCCTGCCGATACCGGACATGACGTGATGACCGGGCACGGATGGGTTGTGCGGGGTGAGAGGGGACTTCGTAAGACGTCTGGTGGAAAGGGGATATGAGTACCCATCGGTAACGGAGGGCTTGCGCGACCGCTGAGGGGGCGTGCAAGGATCGATGCCTTGTCGGCGGTGCGCCGTGGCCGGCATGTCCGCACCCTGCCGCGCACCGCGTCGCGATCAACCCCGCGAGCCGTCCGCCGTATGGGAGGACCCTCCCCAGTTGACCTGGTCAGCAGCCCTGTCCGGTACCACCGCGGTGCGCCTGCGGCGCGTGTTGCGCGCGGTGGCGGGGCGACGCGCGCTGGAAGTGACGCTGCTGGTGGGCGGGTTGTGCGTGCTGGGGGTGTTGTGGGGCGGCCGGGCGGAGGCGAGTCCGTCGCCGGGGGGTGCGGTGGAGGCGGGGGCAGGGGCGGTGAGGGGATCGTCGCCTTCGGGGATGGTTGTGGGGGGTCTGGGATCTCAGCCGGTTCAGGAGTCTCACGGGACTCATGGGGTTGAGGGGAGTAAGCGGGCGGGGCGGGCGTTGACGGACGGGCTGCTTGCCGGTCGGGGGCAGGATGCCGGTCGGTCCGACGAAGTCGCGCGTAGAGGCGGTGACTTGGGTCGGGGTGTGGGCGAGGGCCTTGTCGCGGCGGGTGATTCCCTGGTTCGGGACGCGGTGCGGGGGGCTTCGGGCTTGCCGGGAGCGCAGACTCCGTCGGTTCCGCAGATTCCGTCAGTTCCGCAGACTCCGTCGGGGGATGGGGCGTCATCTCGCCCAGTGGTTCCGGTGAAACCGGTGGCTCCGTCGGCCCCTTCGCTTCCTGAGCTCCAGCTCCCCTCGCTCAAGCTGCCCATCCTCTCCCTGCTGCCGAAGCTTCCCGTGGGGCCGGGAAGGCCCGGGCAGCCGTTGTTGCCGGGACATCCGGAACTTCCCGGGATTCCGGAAACGCCGGGGGTGACCGTTCCCAGAGGGGACATCTCGTCGCCCGACGACGACGGCGCTGCTGCCTCTCCCGTGAACAAGCCCGCGACGACCGGCGCCTTCGGGCCCCGTACCTCGGTCGCCGTCGCCGTCGCCGAAGCCGTCACCGTCACCGCCGCCCCCGGCGGCAAGGCCCCCGCGTCCGCCGACCCCGCGCATCGCAGTGGGCGCCAGGTCGGCGCGGTCACGTTCCCGCGGGCGCACTCGGCGCCGGCGGGGGATGCCGACGGGGTGCTGAGTCACCGTTCCGCGGCGGACGGTGGTGGGGTGCGGCACGGGGACGCGCAGGCGGTGGCGGTGCAGTACCGCACGCCGGTGCGTCTGACGCCGGGCTCGGCCGCGCAGGCCGACACCGCCGCCACCCAGGAACGGCACCGGGACATTCCCGTCTTCCCCGGTTAGGGGAGACCTCCGCGCACCGCGAGTCCGGTGCGGACCTCTTTCCGTGCTGCGGATGGCCGTAGCCACCTGGCCCGGGCGATCGCTCGGTGCCCTCTTGTGCCCGTTCCCTCCCAGCGCGTCGCGCGCAGGAACGCCCAAAGCTCCGCAGGGCCGAAGCCCGGATGGTCGAACTCCGTCGGCTCGTCCGGCCCAGGCCCTGCGGATCAGGGTCGGGAGGTCCCCATTGGGGTGGGGACCGTCCGGCTCTGGCCCCCAGGGACCGTTCATGTGGTCCCCAGGGCGGGTCTCCGGCCCCCGGAAACCCACCCTGGTCCCGCCGGGGCTGCCCAAGGGGCCTCACCGGGTCAACCCCATCCCGGTGAGGCCCTTGCCGCCACACGCCCCCGCGGCCTGACGCCCTCGGCCCCTCACGCTCCGCGCTCTCGCCTCCGCCCCGAGCTCAGGCCCTCCCACTTCAGGGATCCCGCGCTCCGACTCCCCTTGCGGCTTCCCACCCCCCCCCCGTCCGGCCCCGGCGCTTCCGCCCCCGCCTCCACCCCAGCCTCCGGCCCCGGCGCCTCCGCCCCCTGCCTCCGCCCCCTGCCTTCGGCCCCGGCCCCGCGTCCGGCCCCGGCGCTTCCGCCCCCCCCCGCCTCCGGCTCCGGCGCCCAGCCTCCGGCCCCGACCCGTCCGCCCCCTGCCTCCGGCCCCGGCCCCCCGTCCGGCCCCGGCGCCCAGCCTCCGGCCCCGACCCGTCCGCCCCCTGCCTCCGGCCCCGGCCCCCCGTCCGGCCCCGGCGCTCAGCCTCCGGCCCCGGCCCCTCCGCCTCAACGCACCCCGTCCCCACTTCCGCCGTAAGGCGCCCCGCCCCTGTGCCCCCTGCGCGAGACCTCCGCCCCTGCGCCCCTGCGCGAGACCTCCGTCCCTGCGCCCCTGCGCGAGACCTCCGTCCCTGCGACCCCGCGCGAGACCCCCGCCCCTGCGCCCCCCCCCCCCCGCGAGACCCCCGCCTCTGGCCCCGACGCGAGACCCCCGCCCAGGCACCCCGGCACACTCGCCCCCCCCACACCTCAGGGCATCCCGCCGCAAGGTGGCCCACCCCGCCCGCGCTCACCCGGCGCCCTCCCCCCCCAAGCCGCCGCAGGCAGGTCGCGGCACTGAGTGCCACCGATTGCGGCATCATGTGACGGGTATCACCGCTCAGGTGTGACTCTCGATTTAGGGGCCCCTGGGAAGCAGCGATAACCTGCGAGACGGACATGCCGCGCGCTCGGACACCGTGTGCGCACCCCTTGTGACACATGCGGACACTGCGGTCGTCACGTTGCCCTCGCGGCACGCCCACGCATCCAACGAACCGCGAGATCACTGATAGGGACGGAAGCGCGTGGACCTGTTCGAGTACCAGGCGAGGGACCTCTTCGCCAAGCACGATGTACCGGTGCTGGCCGGTGAAGTCATCGACACGCCTGAGGCGGCGCGCGAGATCACCGAGCGGCTTGGCGGCAAGTCCGTCGTCAAGGCGCAGGTGAAGGTCGGTGGCCGCGGCAAGGCGGGCGGCGTGAAGCTGGCCGCCACCCCGGACGAGGCCGTCGCCCGTGCGACGGACATCCTCGGCATGGACATCAAGGGCCACACGGTCCACAAGGTCATGATCGCCGAGACCGCTCCGGAGATCGTCGAGGAGTACTACGTCTCCTTCCTCCTCGACCGCGCCAACCGCACCTTCCTCTCCATCGCCTCCGTCGAGGGCGGCATGGAGATCGAGGAGGTGGCCGCCACCCGTCCGGAGGCCGTTGCCAAGACCCCGATCGACGCGATCGACGGTGTGACGCCGGAGAAGGCGCGCGAGATCGTCGAGGCCGCGAAGTTCCCGGCCGAGGTGGCCGGCAAGGTCGCGGACATCCTCGTCACGCTGTGGGACACCTTCATCAAGGAGGACGCCCTCCTCGTCGAGGTCAACCCGCTGGCCAAGGTCGTCTCCGGTGACGTGATCGCCCTGGACGGCAAGGTCTCCCTGGACGACAACGCCGAGTTCCGGCACCCCGACTTCGAGGCCCTCCACGACAAGGAGGCCGCCAACCCCCTGGAGGCGGCCGCCAAGGAGAAGAACCTCAACTACGTCAAGCTCGACGGCGAGGTCGGCATCATCGGCAACGGCGCGGGTCTCGTCATGAGCACCCTGGACGTCGTCGCGTACGCCGGTGAGAAGCACGGCAACGTCAAGCCCGCCAACTTCCTGGACATCGGCGGCGGCGCCTCCGCCCAGGTGATGGCGAACGGCCTGGAGATCATCCTCGGCGACCCGGACGTCAAGTCCGTGTTCGTCAACGTCTTCGGTGGCATCACCGCCTGCGACGAGGTCGCCAACGGCATCGTCCAGGCCCTCCAGCTGCTGGCGGACCGCGGTGACGAGGTCACCAAGCCGCTGGTCGTCCGCCTCGACGGCAACAACGCCGAACTGGGTCGTCAGATCCTCACCGACGCCAACCACCCGCTGGTGCAGCGCGTCGACACCATGGACGGCGCGGCCGACAAGGCCGCCGAGCTGGCCCACGCCGCCAAGTAATCACTCAGGACGAGGACAGAACACACCATGGCTATCTGGCTCAACAAGGACAGCAAGGTCATCGTCCAGGGCATGACCGGCGCCACCGGCATGAAGCACACCAAGCTCATGCTCGGTGACGGCACCAACGTCGTGGGCGGCGTGAACCCGCGCAAGGCGGGTCAGACCGTGGACTTCGACGGCACCGAGGTACCCGTCTTCGGGACCGTCAAGGAAGCCATCGAGAAGACCGGCGCCAACGTCTCCGTGATCTTCGTACCGGAGAAGTTCACCAAGGACGCCGTCGTCGAGGCGATCGACGCCGAGATCCCGCTGGCCGTCGTCATCACCGAGGGCATCGCGGTGCACGACAGCGCGTCGTTCTGGGCGTACGCCGGCAAGAAGGGCAACAAGACCCGGATCATCGGTCCGAACTGCCCCGGCATCATCACCGTCGGCCAGTCCAACGTCGGCATCATCCCGGGCGACATCACCAAGCCGGGCCGTATCGGCCTGGTCTCGAAGTCCGGCACGCTGACGTACCAGATGATGTACGAGCTGCGTGACATCGGCTTCTCGACCGCCGTCGGCATCGGTGGCGACCCGATCATCGGTACGACGCACATCGACGCGCTCGCCGCGTTCGAGGCCGACCCCGACACCGATCTGATCGTGATGATCGGTGAGATCGGTGGCGACGCGGAGGAGCGGGCCGCGGACTTCATCGCGAAGAACGTGACGAAGCCGGTCGTCGGTTACGTCGCCGGTTTCACCGCGCCCGAGGGCAAGACCATGGGGCACGCGGGTGCCATCGTCTCCGGTTCGTCGGGCACCGCCCAGGCGAAGAAGGAGGCGCTGGAGGCCGCGGGGGTCAAGGTGGGCAAGACGCCCACCGAGACCGCGAAGCTCGCCCGCGAGATTCTGGCCGGCTGAGCCTTCCGTACCACTGCCGGTGGGCCCGTTCCCTGTGTGGGGGCGGGCCCACCGGCGTTTGTGCGGCCCGCCGCCGCGCCCACCTGTGCCGCCCCAGCGGCACGACTGCCCGCAGCTGGGTCGGACCGTTATCTTGCTTCCGGTGTCAGTCTTTGCGGGCCCGAGGTAAGTTGCTCTCGCAATGCCTCTCTCAGTTCCAGTTGTTCTTCCGAGAGGGGGCCCGGGGCGGTTTTCGGTGGGACTCCGCGGACCGACTTGCCGGCCGGCACCGGCGGCTCGTACTGGGTGGGGGCCGTGCGCAGGGTGAGGGACGTGGCGGCGATGAGCGCCACCGTGCAGGCGATGGCCGTACGGGTCCACCAGCGGGCGCGGCGCTCGCTGCCCAGGCGGACAGTGGTCGGTCTGGCGGCCCGCAGCCGCTCCGCGGCGGCGAGCCGGCCGAGGCGATCGTGCAGCACGACCGGGTCGCACAGGGCGGGCAGCCGCGTGGCGATGGCTTCGCGGGAGCACATCAGACGGTTCGCCGTCGCGGGGGTGCTCGCCTCCGTCTCCGCCGCGGTCTCCGCGAGACCGAGCCCCACACCGTCGTAGAGCAGCAGGGTGCGGCGGTGGGGCGGGGGGAGGCGGAGCAGGGTGGTGAGGAGCGCGCGGTCCTCGGCGTCGGCGGGCGGGGCCTCCGGGTGCCGGTGGCGGGGGCGGTAGCGGTGCCAGGGGGAGAGGGCGTAGTCGTACGCCGCCGCCCGCACCCAGCCCGCCGGGTCCGGGTCCACGGCGACCTCGGGCCAACGCTGCCAGGCGTGTTGGAACGCACGCTCCACCGACTCCCGCGCCAGCTCGCGCCGCCCGCACAGCAGAAAGGCCTGCCGGACGAGGGCGGGGGCGCAGAACGCGTACAGGGCGTCGAACGCCTGTTGGGGCGTCAGGGGCGCGGGTACGGGGGGCGTTTCGGCGGGGTCGGCGCCGGCGGCCACCGGCACGGCGAGCGCCGTGACGCTCTGGTGGGCGGCCGGCATCAGTGACCTGGGCGGTGCCGGCACGAGGGACGCGCGCCGCACCGGCGTCGGCGGCTCCTGGTAGCCGAGCACCAGCGAACCGTCGCGTCCGGGCATGGGGGACTCCTGACGTGTCGTCATATCGGGGTCGGTCGTGGGGTTGTCCGTGGAGCCGTTCGTGGCGGCGGCCGTGGCGAGCGTCGCGGCCGTGGCGTCCGTCGGCCGGGCGTTCGACTTGGTCGCCCCGCGCGCCGGCTGCCTCGCCGTCTCCCCCGCCAGGCGGGCCAGCAGCTTCGCGTACGTGTCGCGTTTGCGGCCGCGCGGTGTCACCCGGCCGTTCTCCCAGGCGCGCACCGTCTCGCGGCTGACGCCCACCTGCGAGGCGAGCTGAGCCTGCGTCAGCGAGGCGGCCTCGCGCAGGCGTCGGCATTCCTTCGGCGGAGGGAGCGGAGTGGCAGGGCTCTGCGTCACAGCGCGCCCCTTCGCTCGAAAAAGTACATAAACACATATTGGGCGACACATCGGAGGTTCGCCTGTTACGACGGGAAAGCGCGTGTCGTTGGGAGCATGGCGGGCGTGATCCCGCTGACCGATCGCCCACCGTCGTTCTCACCGCTGCCCACCCGGCTGCTCGCCCGGCTGCGCGGGCGCTCGCCCGGCCTGGTCGCCAGCTTCCTGAGCGGCGCCGTCGCGGCCGGGTTGGGGCTGGGCTCGTTCGCCGTACTGGTGATGATGCTCTGGATCAGCTCGCCCTACCCCGACAGCGGACCAGGCGGCGCGCTCCATGTCGCCGCCGCGCTCTGGCTGTTGGCACACGGCGCCGAACTGCTCCGCGCCGACACCCTCACCGGCGTCCCCGCCCCCGTCGGCGTCACCCCGCTTCTTCTGCTCGCCCTGCCGCTCTTCCTGCTCCACCGCGCGGGCCGCGACGCCGTCGACCGGGCCGCGGAGTCCAACACCCCGATGTCCGCCCGTACGGCATGGACGGGCGTGGTCCTCGGCTACCTCGCCGTCGGCACGACCGCCGCGCTCTACGCGACCGGCGGCGCCCTGCGCCCCTCGTGGCCGTGGACGGTCGGCTGCGTACCGCTGGTCGCGGTGGTGGCGGCCGGAGCCGGCGTCTGGACGGCGTACGGCCGCCCCCACGAACCAGTCGACAGCGCGCTGGTGCTCCTCCCGCCCGCCCTGCGCCGCCGGCTCCTGCCGGCGGACGCGCAGGACCGCGTCGCCGAGGCGGCCCGCGCCGCGGCCGCCGCCACGGCCGTACTGGTCGGCGGTGGATCACTGCTGGTGGCGGCCTCGTTGATGTGGCACGGGCCGGTCGCGCGGGTGGCCTTCGAGCAGTTGACGGAGGGCTGGTCGGGCCGGTTCGCGGTACTGCTGCTCTGCCTCGCCATGGTCCCCAACGCGGCGGTCTGGGGCGCCGCCTACGCCCTCGGCCCCGGCTTCACCCTCGGCGTCGGCCACGCCGCCGGCCCGCTGGCCTCCGCCCCGGCCCCCCTGCTGCCCCCGTTCCCCCTCCTGGCCGCGGTCCCGCCCACCGGGCCCGGCACGCCTCTGACCTGGGCGGCGGCGGTGATCCCCCTGGCGGCGGGCCTGACGCTGGGCTGGTTCACGGCGGGCTCGGCGGTACGCGGCACACCCCCGGATTCCCGTACGACGGCCAAGCCGGCCCCTACGACGCCGGAACCGTCCCCCTGGCCCGCCGGGCGCACCGTCGGTGTCACCGCGCTGGCCGCCCTTCTCTGCGGTGTCGCCCTCGCCCTGCTCGGCGCGATGTCGGGCGGACCCCTCGGCGTGGCCGCGCTGTCCAGCTTCGGGCCGGTGTGGTGGCAGACGGGCGGGGCGGCGGTCGCCTGGACGGCCGTGACGGCGGTCCCGACGGCGCTGGCGGTACGGGGCTGGCGGCTCCGGGGCGGAAAGCGTGCGGCCGGGGCCGCGGAGACGGCCACCGGGGTGCCGAAGCCCGGCAAGCCCGCCGGTGACGGCGACAAGGCCGCGCTCAAGGCCCGGGACGCCGCGCACACCCCGTACGACGAGCCGTACGACCTTCTTCCGGCCGACCCGCCAGCGGTCCCGGCCGGACCCGCGTCCCTGGAACCCCTGCCGTTGCCCACGTCCTCACCCGCCGCGTACCCCTCGACGCCCGCGCCCGCACCCGTGCCCCCGCCGACCGCCTGGCACGACGAAGCCGCCCGCGAGGCTCGCTGGGCGGCGCTGAAGGAGGCGGCACTGCGGCCGGTGGCGCTGGAGGAACTCGAACGCCGCCGGAGCCGGCCGTCGCCGGACGGGGAGACGGTGACCGCGGAGGCGGAGGCGGAGGCCGAGTCCGAGGCGAAAGCGAAAGCGGAGGCGGAGGCGGACGAGGTGACGGCGGACGAGGTGACGCTCGGGGAGCCGGGCGAACCCCAGGCCGAGCCCCCGGCCGGGGTTCCGGTCGATGTCACGGCCGACGTGCCGGTCGATGACACGGACGCCGCGACCCCCGGCAACACCGGGCCCGACCCCCGGCCCACCGACCCGGGCGAACCCACCGCCCCGTCCGCCGAGCCCGGCAACCCCACCCCGGACCCGGCCCCGAAGGACCCGGCCCCGAAGGACCCGGCCCCGACCGACGCGACCCCGGCCGAAGAGACCGGCCCGACAACCCCGGCCGGCTAACCCTCCGTGCCCAGCACCCCCCGCAGCTGCTCCGGCAGGAGCTGGCTGCATGACTGGCGGGCCTCGTTGGTGAGGGCGTCGCTGGTGCAGGTGTAGTAGTCGCTGTAGACGAGCTGGGCCACGAAGGACGCGGCTACGAGCACGATGGCCAGGGACGCCGTGACCAGGCCGGTGATCGCCGCGGTGGTCGGCGGCTTGGTGGGCGTGGCGGTCTGCGGGGCCGGGTTGTCGGGGTCCGGCGGGCGCGGCGTGGCGCGCAGGGCGCTGATCGCCCAGTACATGGCGAGGGCGCCGAGCAGCAGGGCCACGTAGGGCCAGGCGAACAGGGCGAAGAAGAAGGCCCACATACCGCTCAGCAGCGCGTACCGAGCGCGGCGCTGGCCGGGGTCCGTGGGGTCCCAGCGCAGGCCGGGGCCCGGATTGCCGGGGCCCTCGGGGTGGCCGCCGGGGCCGGGGCGCTCGCCGAAGCCGCCGTCGGAGGAGCGGCCGGGCTGGTGGTCGCTCCACTGGTTGCCCCAGGCCGAGCGGTCACCGCCGCCCTGCGAGCCGCTGCCGTGGGCGCCGCCCTCCTGCGAGCCGTCGCCGGACGCGCCCTCGGGGCGCCGCGGCTGCCAGGGCTGGTCGGGACGGCCCTCGGGCGGCGGCGCGAAGGGGTTGTCCTCCTGGCCGCCCTGGGCCCGGCCACCGGAGTTCTGGCCGCCGGCATTCTGGCCGCCGGCGTTCTGCCCCCCGGCGTTCTGGCCGCCCCCGTCGGGGTTCGAGGAGGCGTCCGGCGGGGAGGTGGGGCGCTCCCGCAGCAGCACACCGCTGCGCTGCCCTCCCAGCGCCGACGGCGGGGTGAGCGTGACGAGTCGCTGGCTGCGGTCCGGCATCAAGTGAGCGTCTTCCCCTTGGTCGTTACGGCTGGCGGATCGGTGGCGGGTGGCCGACGACCACCCGCGGTTTCAGGTCCGTCACCTTCTGAACGCGTCGTGACCGAACCGCGTTCCCGATCCGGCTCTCCCCAGACGCTACCTTCCGGCCACGCACCCGTCCCGTGGGGGCTGCCCGGTGTGCCGGTATCGTTGCTGACGGTCGGCCGCTTCGTAGGCTTCCCCGTATCCGGAGGCACGAAGCATTCGTACGAACGTACATGCGGCGGCGTACCCGGCCGACCGTGGACGACGTACCCCGACGTACCCCCGAGGTACCCCCGAGAAAGGGCCCCACCGTGGCCGCCAAGCCCGTGGCCGAGCGTGCCAAGCGCCTTGTGGTGC
The DNA here is from genome assembly GCF_044753385.1 of Streptomyces sp. NPDC088387. Classification (NCBI taxonomy): domain Bacteria; kingdom Bacillati; phylum Actinomycetota; class Actinomycetes; order Kitasatosporales; family Streptomycetaceae; genus Streptomyces; species Streptomyces sp. NPDC088387. The sequence continues at coordinate 327,124 of NZ_JBIVNC010000004.1, read as the reverse complement.
TGGTCTCCGGATCCGGCACCAATCTTCAGGCGCTGCTCGACGCCGTCGCCGAGACCGGCGTCGCCGCGTACGGCGCCGAGATCGTGGCCGTCGGCGCCGACCGTGACGGCGTCGAGGGCCTCGCGCGCGCCGAGCGCGCCGGTCTGCCGACCTTCGTGCGGCGCGTCAAGGACTACGGGACGCGCGAGGAGTGGGACGCGGCGCTCGCGGAGGCGGTCGGCGCGTTCGAACCCGACCTCGTGGTCTCCGCCGGCTTTATGAAGATCGTCGGCAAGGAGTTCCTGGCCCGGTTCGGGGGGCGGTGCGTGAACACGCACCCGGCCCTGCTGCCCAGTTTTCCCGGCGCCCACGGCGTCCGTGACGCGCTCGCGTACGGCGCCCGGGTCACCGGCTGCACCGTCCACTTCGTCGACGACGGCGTCGACACCGGGCCGATCATCGCTCAGGGCGTGGTCGAGATCCGGGACGAGGACGACGAGAGTGCGCTGCACGCGCGCATCAAGGAAGTCGAGCGAAGGCTGCTCGTCGATGTCGTGGGGCGGCTCGCCCGCAACGGCTATCGCATTGAGGGACGAAAGGTAGTTATCCAGTGACCGCCGAGAGCAACAAGAGGCCGATCCGCAGGGCGCTGGTCAGCGTCTACGACAAGACCGGCCTCGAAGAGCTGGCACGCGGCCTGCACGAGGCGGGCGTCGAGCTCGTCTCCACCGGCTCCACCGCGGCCCGGATCGCCGGCGCCGGCGTCCCCGTCACCAGGGTCGAGGAGCTGACCGGCTTCCCCGAGTGCCTGGACGGCCGGGTCAAGACCCTGCACCCCAAGGTGCACGCGGGCATCCTCGCCGACCTGCGCCTGGAGAGCCACCGCGAGCAGCTCACCGAGCTGGGCGTCGAGCCCTTCGACCTGGTCGTCGTGAACCTCTACCCCTTCCGCGAGACCGTCGCCTCGGGCGCCTCCCCGGACGAGTGTGTGGAGCAGATCGACATCGGCGGCCCGTCGATGGTCCGCGCGGCGGCGAAGAACCACCCGTCGGTCGCGGTGGTCACCAGCCCCGAGCGGTACGCGGACGTCCTCGCCGCGGTCGGCGACGGCGGCTTCGACCTCACCACCCGCAAGCGGCTCGCCGCGGAGGCCTTCCAGCACACGGCGGCGTACGACGTGGCGGTGGCGAGCTGGTTCGCGAGCGAGTACGCCCCGGTGGACGACTCGCGGTTCCCCGACTTCCTCGGTGCGACCTGGGAGCGCAAGAACACCCTCCGGTACGGCGAGAACCCGCACCAGCCGGCGGCGCTGTACGTCGACCCGGCCGGCGGCGGTCTGGCGCAGGCCGAGCAGCTGCACGGCAAGGAGATGTCGTACAACAACTACACGGACACGGACGCCGCCCGCCGTGCCGCGTACGACCACGACGAGCCCTGTGTCGCGATCATCAAGCACGCCAACCCGTGCGGGATCGCGGTCGGCGCGGATGTCGCCGAGGCGCACCGCAAGGCGCACGCGTGCGACCCGCTGTCGGCGTTCGGCGGTGTGATCGCGGTGAACCGTCCGGTGTCGAGGGAGCTGGCGGAGCAGGTCGCCGAGATCTTCACCGAGGTCATCGTCGCGCCCGACTACGAGGAGGGCGCGCTGGAGGCGCTCGCCAAGAAGAAGAACATCCGGGTGCTGCGGGCGCCCGGTGCCCCCACGGGCGCGGTCGAGATCAAGCCCGTCGACGGCGGCGCGCTCCTCCAGGTCACCGACCGTCTCCAGGCCGACGGCGACGACCCGGCCAACTGGACGCTGGCGACCGGCGAGGCGCTGGGCGAGGACGAGCTGAAGCAGCTCGCGTTCGCGTGGAAGGCCTGCCGGGCCGTCAAGTCCAACGCGATCCTGCTCGCCAAGGACAGTGCCTCGGTGGGCGTGGGTATGGGCCAGGTCAACCGCGTCGACTCCGCGAAGCTGGCCGTCGAGCGGGCGGGCGCCGAGCGCGCGCAGGGTGCCTACGCCGCCTCGGACGCCTTCTTCCCGTTCCCGGACGGCCTGGAGATCCTCACCGGGGCCGGTGTGAAGGCCGTGGTCCAGCCCGGCGGTTCGGTCCGTGACGACCAGGTCGTCGAGGCCGCGAAGAAGGCCGGCGTCACGATGTACTTCACGGGGACGCGGCACTTCTTCCACTGAGCCCCGAGCAGGCAGCCCCGAGCAGAACAGAACGCCCGTCGGCCGATCCGGCCGACGGGCGTTGTGCGGGTCATGGGCGTCCGTGGGTGACGGGTGACGGGCGTCCCGGTCCCGCTACCGGTCCACCTCGTACTGCCCCACCTCCAGGAAGTACCGCACCGCCTCCGGCGATCCGTCGTCCAGGGCGGCACCGGCCGCCGCGCGCAGGGCGTCGCTGATGGTCGGGTCGGCGAGGATCCGGGCGATGGCGACGCGGTCGTCCTCGGCCTGCGCGACGCGGTAGCCGGTCTCCAGGAAGGCGCGCCGGTCCGCCGGGGTGCCCTCGACGGCCTTGACGGCCTCCCGGTACACCGCCTTGCCGGAGTCCTTGTCGGCGAGGATGCGGAAGATCTGGACGCTGTTGTCCTCGTCCTGCGCGACGGCGTACCCGGTGGTGAGGAAGGCGCGCAGGTCGTCGACGGTGCCGTCGAGGGCCTTGTTGGCCTCCCGGACCACACCCCGGTCCCGGACCGGGTCGGCGTCCGCAAGGATGCGCACGACCGCGAACCGGAGCTCCTCCTCCGTCATCTCCTCGACCGGCTTCGGGTCGGTGGCGGCCGACCCGGCCGTGACGGTGGCCGGCGCGGTGCTCGGGGCCGCCGCCAGGGCCGGACCGGCGAACAGCAGAGCCGGTGTCAGGGCCACGACGGCGATCAGGGCACCACGGGTCGTCGATCTCATCTCGGGTCAACCTGCCTTTGCGGGAGACGACTTCAGCAACCCGATCATGATCACACCGGTGCGCGAGGGCGTGCAACGGCGTCGGTCCCGAGGTCCGGCACCCGCGCCGGCCGACCAGGCGCGAGATCCGGCTCACCCCCGATGGAGCCGGAGCCCGCGTACCTGTGCTCAAGCTGTCGCCCTGTGTGCGCGTGCGGTACCTCGGAATTCTGAGGGTCACTTCTTGCCGGGCGGCGTGTACTCCTTGAGGTAGTGCGCGACGCGGTCGGCGTAGTCGTGGTACTTCGGGGGAACACCGGCCGCGTCGTTCACTTTCTCGTACGACGTGCGGTACGCGGCGGCGATCAGTACCCGGCGGTCGCCCTTCAGGTCGGGCTCCAGGCGGGGCGCGATCCAGCACAGGTAGCGGGCCATGGCCGGGATGGACTCGGCGGGCGGGAACGGGGGTTCGGGGACGGTCTCCTCCGGAGTGCCGTCGGCGTTCATCCACCAGCGCAGCACGCTCGGGGTCCAGCGGGCGATGCCGAACTCGTTGGCTTCCGGGTCCGACAGATCGGGGTCGAAGTCGCTCTCGACCTTGAGCATCGCGGCGATCAGGGAGGGAGTGACGTCATCCTGCGAGCAGTCGTGCGCGCTCTCCACGATCAACAGCCGGTACGCGCCGGGCACGTCCTTGTCGGTGCGGATGAAGTCGGCTCCGTACGCCGTGGTGTTCGCGTTGGTGTTGCTGCCGGACCCCGTCCCGGTGCTCCCGATCCCCGGACCGTCGTCCCCCCAGCCGCCGACGCCCGCGCCGATGCCGTAGGAGAGGGCCGCCACGGCGGCCACCGTGCCGGCGGTCAGCGCTTGGAGGCGGCGCGAGCGGCGCAGTCTCCGGGTGAACGGGCGCAGCCGGGGTCTCGGCCCCGAAGCCGTGCCGGCCACCGCCTCCACGCGGGGCAGCAGGTCCTCCAGGGCGATCCGGTCGGCATGGGTGGCGGCCAGGCACCGGCGGACGATGTCCACCCAGGTTTCCGGGAGTTCGGGCGACAGCCGCAGCTCCTCGGTGCCGCGCGCGTAGGCGAGGGCCGCGTCCCGGCGGGCGGTCGGCGTGCCGCCGGTCAGCGGGTAGGAGTCGGTGAGGACCAGGTGCGCGAGGACGCCGAACGCCCAGACGTCCGCCGACGGCCGGATCTGGCGGCCGCGTTCGCCGACCTCGGACCAGAGCAGCTCCGGCGGGGTGTAGTCGGGGGTGGAGAAGGCGGGCGTGTAGGCGTGGGTGCCCTCCAGCTCGGCGGCCATGTTGAAGTCCGCGAGGCGGGCCGAACCGTCCGCCATCAACAGCACATTGGCCGGTTTCAGATCCCCGTGCACCCACTCCGCCCGGTGCAGCTGCACCAGCCCCTCGCAGATCTGCGCGAGCAGCGCGGGCCCCGACGCGGGGCGCGGCGAGTCGGCGAGCAGCCCGGCCAGCGAGCCCTCGGCCTTCTCCAGTACGAGGACGGTGGCGCCGTCGAGGCCGGGGCGCGCGGGGTCGTCGACGGTCAGCGTCTCGAACATACGGATGAGCCGGGGGTGGCTCAGCCGCCGGTGCAGGGCGACCTCGCGCTCCACCAGCTCGCGCAGATGGGCCAGTTGGCGCGGGGTGCTGGTGCCGGTCGGCAGGAACTTCAGGGCGGCGGTGCGCGGCAGTTCGGCGCGGTCGCCGACCCGCCGGGCCTCGTAGACACTGCCGAAGGCGCCCGTGGCGATGGGCGAGCGCACCTCCCAGTCGCCCACCCGGTAGCCGGTGGGCACGGGTACCGCGTAGGGCTCGGTCACTGCTCGTCCCGTGGGGCGGCGGTGCCCGCGAGGACACCGAGGTCGGACTCCCGTACCAGATCGAAGCGGAGGGCCAGGGAGACCAGGGACTCCTTCTTGCCGTTGAGCCGCGGACCGGTGTCCGCGGTCTCCGGGCCCGGCTTCAGCCGCAGTTTCACGGCGAGGTAGTCGATGTTCCACTGCACCGAGGTGCGTGAGGCGGCGGGCCAGACCGGGCGCAGCCGCTCGACGACCTGCTCGGTCGTGGGCAGCGGGGCGTGCGGGGCGCCGCGCAGCCGCGGTTCGCACAGTGCGGCGAGCACCGCGAAGTACCGCTTGTCGCGGTCCACCGAGAAGGCGGGCGCGGTGGTGTCGCCGGGCAGGCCGTCGTCGGTGCGGACGACGTCGTGCCGCGGTGCCCACACCTCCAGCGGCAGCAGATCGCCCGACGCGGGCAGCACGATCCGGGAGAACTCGAACGGGACGGGGGCGTCCAGGCGCCCCGCGGCGACCTTGATGTGCTCGCCCGCGCCCTCCGGGTTCTCCACGACGTAGGTCTGGTTGCGGCTGAGGTTGCTCAGGATCCAGTACGCGCCCTGTGCGGTGATCTCGCCGGCCCGGCGGGAGACACCCTCGTGCGGGATCTCCACATGGTTGCCGGGCGCCCGGCCGAACGTGATGCGCTCGCCCGGTGCGAGCCGGAGCTGGTCACCCTCCGTCTGCCTCCGTGTGGTCGGCGGAGGTACCACGATGATGCTGTACAAATGCGTCTCCCCGTGCCTGACGGCTACCGGGGCCAGCGTAAGGGCGACGCACCAGGGCCGTGTCCCCCCTTGCGCGGGGTGAGACACGGCCCTTGAAGTGTTTGGCGCGAATGTGCCCTTGGTTCGCCCGGCGAACCAGTGGTGGATCTCAGTACCGCGGGCGGTTGAACCAGGCCTTGCCGTTCGCGTTGCTGGAGAAGACCGCGATCAGGATGCCGAGCACCAGGTGGATGATGCCGGCGATGGTGAACGGGTAGACGGCGAGCACCGCGGTCAGGATGCCGAACACCAGGAGCTGCACACGGACGCTGCTGCCGCCGGAGGTGAACTTGGTGGCGAGGTACGCCGCCCACACCAGCCAGGCCAGCGCGAGCACGGTGAAGCCCCACAGCACGCCGGTCGGGTAGTCGGCGACCTGCTCGAAGGCCGGGTCGTCCTTGGCCTGGTCCACGACGATGGCGGAGAAGGCGAAGAGCAGGACACCGATGACCTGGAGACCGACGATCACCCAGAGCAGCACCCGGGCGGTGCTGACCGTGCCGGGCATCTGGGTCGGCGCGGGGGCACCGCCGCCGTACTGGCCGACCGGGGGCGCCTGCGGGTAGCCGTAGGCCTGGTTCGGCGGCTGCTGCTGCGGATAGCCGTAGCCCTGCTGGGGCTGCTGCGGCTGGCCACCCTGGGGCGCGCCGTAGGGGTTGTTCTGGTCGCCGAAACTCATGGCGGTGTTTCCTCCGTTGTTGCGAGTGCGGGGACGACGCGCGGCGCGATGCGGAGGAAAGGTTTCTACAGAAGCGGTTCGTCCCCCCGGTACTGCCCGCGGCACTGTGTTCTCATCGTTCTTCAGCCATCGGCCGATTGTCCAGCCACGGGCGGGATGTGTTGTGCAAGTGCAACATCGCCGATCTTGAGAGGAAATCCGGACGGGAGGAAACCGGATGGGAGGACCGTCACGCACCCGGATTGGAACAGCGGGGCCGTCATCCGGGAGGATGGGTCCATGACCGCCCAGATTCTCGATGGCAAGGCCACCGCAGCCGCGATCAAGTCCGATCTGACCGCCCGCGTGGCGGCGCTGAAGGAGAAGGGCGTCACGCCCGGCCTCGGCACGATCCTGGTCGGGGACGACCCCGGCAGCCAGAAGTACGTCGCGGGCAAGCACCGCGACTGCGCCCAGGTCGGTATCGCCTCCATCCAGCGCGAGCTGCCGGCCACGGCGACCCAGGAGGAGATCGAGGCGGCCGTCCGCGAACTGAACGACGACCCGCAGTGCACGGGTTACATCGTGCAACTCCCGCTCCCCCGGGGCATCGACGAGAACCGCGTCCTGGAACTGATGGACCCGGACAAGGACGCCGACGGCCTGCACCCGATGAACCTCGGCCGTCTGGTGCTCAACGAGCCGGCCCCGCTGCCCTGCACCCCCAACGGCATCCTCACCCTGCTGCGCCAGTACGGGGTGGAGATCAAGGGCGCCGAGGTCGTGGTCGTCGGCCGCGGTGTCACCATCGGCCGCCCGATGCCGCTGCTGCTGACCCGGCGTACCGAGAACGCCACGGTGACGCAGTGCCACACCGGCACCCGGGACCTCGCCTCGCATCTGCGCCGCGCGGACATCATCGTCGCGGCGGCCGGTTCGGCCCATCTGGTCCGGCCCGAGGACGTCAAGCCGGGCGCCGCCGTCCTCGACGTCGGCGTCTCGCGCACCGCCGAGGGCAAGATCGTGGGCGACGTCCACCCGGGCGTCGCCGAGGTGGCCGGCTTCATCTCCCCGAACCCCGGCGGGGTCGGCCCGATGACCCGGGCCCAGCTGCTGGTCAACGTGGTCGAGGCGGCGGAGCGAAGTGTCGGCTGACGGCAGGACGGAAGAGCAGCGGGCCGGCGCGGACGCCGAGGGTGCCGCGGACGCCGAGGGTGCCGACGGTACCGACGGCTCGGTCGACCCCGAGGAGATCGAGGTCACCGACGCGGTCAGCGCGCCCGACGCCGAGGGGCGGCCGCGCCGCGTCACCCGGCGCTTCCCGCTGTTCACCAGGGACACCGCGCGGCCCGAGGGCGGCGGTCGGGCGGCGCCCGGCGACGCACCGGCGCCCGCGCGTCAGTGGCCGATGCTCGCCGTCCTCGGGACGGTCGGCCTCGGGCTGCTGCTGACCGCCCTGGACGTGTTCCGCTGGGGCACCCTGCTGGTCGGCGTCGCGCTGCTGGCCGGCGCGGCCCTGCGGTTCGTGCTGCCCAGCGTCGGCATGCTCGCCGTCCGGTCCCGCTTCACGGACATCGCCACCTACGGTCTGCTGGGCCTGTCGATCGTGCTGCTGTCGCTGATGGTGCAGCCCAACCCGTGGCTGGAGATCCCGTTCCTGAAGGACACCCTGCACTTCACGGTCGAGTAGCGGCCGGCACGACGGCGGCCCGTCCCCTCCCCCGAGGAAGGACGGGCCGCCGTCGCGCTCCACGCTGCCGCAGGGGAACAGCCTGTTCAACGGCTGTCCGGCCGCTGTGGCACGGAAGTGACCATTCCGCTACGGTGTCCGCGCGCTGCCACGACCCGGGGGCGGCGGGTCGACCGGACCGTTACCGGTGCGACACTGGACCGTGGGTCGGCAGGCGTGCGACGGTGCATGCCCGCGAGCCCGTGCTCCCGTGCGCCCCCACCCCGGGAACTGAGATCCTGATGCGGCGCATCCCTGTGGGTAGCCAGTCCAGGGCTCGGCACAGGGCACCACGCGCGGGGGAAACACCAGCACGTACCGGGGGGAAGAGGGGGAAGCAATGCCTCGTTGGAAGGCCTTGCCCGATGAACTCGATCCACAGATCAGGGAGTTCACCAGCCAGCTGCGCCGACTCGTGGACCGCAGCGGACTGAACGTCGCCGCCGTCGCCGACCGCACCGGCTACAGCAAGACGTCCTGGGAGCGTTATCTCAACGGGCGGCTGCTCGCGCCGAAGGGCGCGATCGTGGCCCTGGCCGAGGTCACCGGCACCAATCCGGTCCACCTGACCACCATGTGGGAGCTCGCCGAACGCGCCTGGAGCCGTTCGGAGATGCGCCACGACATGACCATGGAGGCGATCCGGATCTCGCAGGCGCGCGCCGCGCTCAGCGAGTTCGGCACACCGCCCGCGGGCACCAGGAACAAGGGCGCCCGCAAGGGCGGCAGCGCGACCGTGACGCCGGGTGTCGCGGGTCCGGCCGGGGTGGCGCCCTCGGTGCCGCTCCAGCCGACGGCCCCCGAGCGCGAGGGCTCGTCCGGCGCCCCCGCGGACGGCGGCCGGCCCGCCAACTCGTGGGGGATCGCGGGCTACGAGGGTCCGTCGCGGTCGGGTGTACGCCCGTCGGGGACGGACTCGGGGCGGGGTTCCGGACCGGCGTCCAGGCCGGCTCCCGGGTCGCGGGGGGCGGCTCCGGGAGGCCACGGACCGGCTTCGGGTGCCTACGGACCGGCTGCGGGAGGGTCCGGCTCGGACGCCTGGCGGCCGGTCGGCGCACCGGGTCCGGGCGGTACGGGAACGGGTGCCGGTGCCTCCGCACCGTCGGGCACCTTCGGCGAACCGCCGCGCGGCGGCCGGCGCGACTCCGGGTCCGGCGGCGGCAAGCGGCGCGCGACGATGTTCCTCGCGGGTGTCGGCGGCGTCCTCGTGGTGGTCGCCGCCGCGTTCTTCCTGACCCAGGGCGGCGACAAGGACAACGAGAGCACCGACCCGAAGCCCTCGCCCACCGTCACCACCGACCCCGAACTGCCGCCCGGCGTCAAGTGCAGCGGCGACAGCTGCACCGGCAAGGACGCCGAGGCCATGGGGTGCAGCGGTGATCTGGTGACCACCGCCAAGGCCGCCGTTGTCGGCACCACCACGCTGGAGGTCCGCTACAGCGAGACCTGCAAGGCGGCGTGGGGGCGGATCACGCTCGCGGCACAGGGCGACACGGTCGACGTCAGCGCGGGCACCGAGGACAAGCAGAACGGTTCCATCACCGAGGCCGGCGACACCATCGCGTACACGCCGATGGTCGCCGTGAAGAACGCCCAGGAGGCGACGGCGTGCGCGACGCTGGCGTCCGGGCAGCAGGGCTGCACCACCGAGTAGTGCGGGGGGCAGGGGCCCTGGAGTGAGCGGGTCGGGCGGTTGCGGGAAATCATGCGGACGAGAGGAATGCCGGTCGCGATCCGGGGCAGGCGGACGGTACCCCCACGGGACTCCGGTAACGGAACCCCCACCGGGCGGCCGACCCGTCTCCCCCCTCTCCCGGACGGGCGGCCGCCCTTTTCTCCGCGCGGGCTCGCTGCGTGGGCTCGCTGCGCGGGCGGGCGGTGGATTCCGGTGCGGGTGGACTTTGGATTCCGGTGGGCGTGGCCCGTGGGTTTTCACGCCGGGGCAATCTGTGGGAACGACCACAGGACCCCGGCCGACCGGGATGCCGGATGCGCGATAGCCTGACCGCTGGATCTCTCTTGACGCCAAGAGATCGATCGTCCGCCCGGGGCAGCGACGCCCCACCGCCAGCTGTCCTACGGAGAACGCCATGACCCGCACTCCCGTGAACGTCACCGTCACCGGCGCGGCCGGCCAGATCGGTTACGCCCTGCTCTTCCGCATCGCCTCCGGCCAGCTGCTCGGCGCGGACGTGCCGGTCAAGCTGCGCCTGCTGGAGATCACCCCGGCGCTCAAGGCCGCCGAGGGCACGGCCATGGAGCTGGACGACTGCGCGTTCCCGCTGTTGCAGGGCATCGACATCACGGACGACCCGAACGTCGCCTTCGACGGCACGAACGTCGGTCTCCTCGTCGGCGCCCGCCCCCGTACCAAGGGCATGGAGCGCGGTGACCTCCTGGAGGCCAACGGCGGCATCTTCAAGCCGCAGGGCAAGGCCATCAACGACAACGCCGCGGACGACGTCCGGGTCCTGGTCGTCGGCAACCCGGCCAACACCAACGCGCTGATCGCCCAGGCCGCCGCCCCGGACGTACCGGCCGAGCGCTTCACCGCGATGACCCGCCTCGACCACAACCGCGCGCTGACGCAGCTCGCGAAGAAGACGGGTTCGACCGTCGCCGACATCAAGCGGCTGACGATCTGGGGCAACCACTCCGCGACCCAGTACCCCGACATCTTCCACGCCACGGTCGGCGGCAAGAACGCGGCCGAGGTCGTCAACGACGAGAAGTGGCTGGCGGAGGAGTTCATCCCGACCGTCGCCAAGCGCGGTGCCGCCATCATCGAGGCCCGGGGCGCGTCCTCGGCCGCGTCGGCCGCCAACGCCGCGATCGACCATGTTCACACGTGGGTCAACGGCACGGCCGACGGTGACTGGGTCTCCATGGGTATTCCGTCGGACGGGTCCTACGGGGTGCCGGAGGGGCTGATCTCGTCGTTCCCCGTGACGGTGTCGGGCGGCAAGTACGAGATTGTTCAGGGGCTGGAGATCAATGAGTTCTCGCGGGCTCGGATCGATGCGTCGGTGAAGGAGCTGGAGGAGGAGCGCGAGGCTGTGCGTGGCCTCGGGCTTATCTAGTACCGGGTTTCACCCACGCCCCTCGGGTCGCCGCCATGGCCCGGGGGGCGTGGTGTTTTGGTGCGAGTGCGAGTGCGAGTGCGAGTGCGAGTGCGAGTGCGGGCGCGGGTGCGTTGGGGCTGGTCGCGCAGTTCCCCGCGCCCCTAGGTGGGTTCCCGTGAGCGCCCCTGCGCGGGTTCCCGTAGGTGTTTTTCGAACCAGTGGCCCGCATATACGTGTTCGCTGTACGCGGGGATTTCCCGGTAGCCGGCGGATCTGTACATTTCCTGGGCCTCCGTCAGGACTTCGTGGGTGTCCAGGCGGACCGTGGTCCAGCCGCGGCGGAGGGACTCCGATTCCAGGGTGGTGAGGAGGCGGCGGGCCAGGCCCAGGCGGCGGGCGTTGCCGTGGACCCAGACGTGCTTGATCTCGGCGATGCCGGGGGCCAGGCGGCGTAGGCCGCCGCAGCCGACGAGGTGGGTCTCCTCGTGGGCCACGAGGAACGTGCCCGCGTCGCCGGAGACCTCCTCGGGGCGGACCAGGTCGGCCGGGTCGAAGCCCTCCGGGAAGCGGGCGTCGAGGTCGGCGGCGTAGGCGGCCAGGCCGGCCCTGGCGTCCGGGGAGGCGCCATCGACCGGGGTGACGGTGATGGCGGCCAGCCGCAGCAGGCGCCGGGTGGTCTCCATGGACTCGGTGAGCCGGATGCGCTGGGCCGCGCTGAGACCGCCGAGCACGGTGGTGACCAGCGCGTCGGCCCGCCGGTTCTGCTCCTTGACCTCGACGTGTCCGGCCGCCGTCAGCTCGATCATGCGCAGCCGGCTGTCGTCGGGGTGCACGCTCAGCCTGACCACGCCCTGCGTCTGGAGCGCCTTGGCCAGCCGGCTCAGATACCCGGCGTCCAGGCCCAGCCGGGCGCGCAGCTCCCGCAGGGAGACCCCGTCGCCGATCTCGAACAGCAGCCGGGCCTCGCCGAGCGGGCGGTCCTGGCCCAGGTAGTGGTCGTCGAGGGCGCCGATACGGCGGGTGAAGTAGCGGTTGAACCGGCGGAACGTCACCACGTCCGCCTGCGACACCGGCTCTGACTCTCGCTCCATAGTTCTTTGACTTTAGTCAAAGGAATGTGGGGTGTCCACGGTGAGGCGCGGGTAAGTGCGCCGGTGCTCCTCATGCGCGCCCTCGCGCGCGCCGGGGCGTGAGGTGTTCCGTACACCTGTCCAATGCGCGCTCGACGGGGTGCGAGATGTGCGTCTGGCATACGCCGTGCGGGCGACCGGCCTATGCTGATGCACCCTCAGCTCCCCTTTACATGGGGACAATTCACACCTCGGGGGAGACGTGTGAGTACCGCGTACGTACCTTCGCAACCGCAACCCGCGGCGGCGGGACAACCGCCCGCGCCGCCCACTCCGCCGCACGCGAGCGAGGCCACCCGGCTGCTCTGCGGCGGCACCTATCTGGACCCCGCCTACCGGGACCGGGTCATCGAGGAACTGCATCTCAACGAGCAGCGCATCGCGCCGCCCTCGCTCGGCTACGACGCCGCCCGCGTCCTCGCCCACGCCCTGCGCGCCCGCCGCCTGGAGTTGGCCTGGGCCGGGGCCATCGTCGGCCTGTGGGTGGTCGGCCTGCTGGTGACGGACAGGCTGCTCGCCGGATATCTGCTGCCCGGGCTGCTGCTCGCGATGGGCGCCTCGGTGCGCGGCGACGCCGAACACCCGCCGTTCGCACGCCGGTTCGCGGCCCTTCTGATGCGCTGGTTCGGCCGGCTGGTGTTCGCCGTGTTCCTGGTCGCCACGTTCGTGATCGCGTTCGGCGGAGGAGCCGACGACACCACCCCGTCCGACCCGTACGCCAGTGATCCCTACGCCTCCTCCTCCGGTTCGGAGAGCTTCTGGGACGTCCTGGGCGGGCTGCTGCCGGCCCTGTCCCAGATGGCCGGCGGGGACGGCGAGATCAATCCGCTCCAGGCGTGGCTCGCGCTGGTGCTGTTCGTCGCCGTCGCGCTGTGCACCGGCGCCCAGCGCAGCCAGTTCGCCCGCGCGCTGGGCGCCGAGCTGGCCCCGGACCGGTTCGCGGACGCAGTCTCCGACCCGGCGGAGAGCGCCGAGGGGCGCCGGTTCCAGCGGCTGAAGGACCGGATCCGGCTGGAACAGCACAAGCCGCTGATCATGTACAACGAGGCCCATCCGTTCTGCGGGGCGGGCGCCGCGTACGACACCTGGGTGCTCGCCGTCGAACTGCGCTCCGACGACAGCAGGAAGGCCAGGCCGCTCAGCAACCGGACCGTCCTCGACACCGTCCGGCCGCTGCTCGAAGGGCTGCGGCTGCCGGCCGAGTACGCGGGTGACGCCGTGCGCGACCGGCTGCGCTGGCTGGAGATCGACGAGTGTGTGTTCCTGCCCGCCGAGGGGCTCGCCCGGCGCGAGGACGCCCCGTTCGGCCAGGAGGACTTCGACCGGCACCGGGAGCGCGCGGTGGAGGAGGGCGCGGAGAAGCGCCGGCACTTCCTGCGGGTCCGGGTCGGCGGCTGGGAGGAGGAGCTGGTCGTCACCGTCTTCGTCCGCGTCCACACCCAGGGCCGGATGCTGATGCTGGAGATCGCCCCGCACGTCCTCCAGCCGATCCGCGCCGACTTCAAGGACGGCGACCGTACGGCCCACCGCTTCCGCAACAACAGCCCGTTCGGCAAGGCCACCTGGGCCGTCGGTCAGGTGCCGCGCTCGGCGTTCCGCTCGGTGGTGACGCTGTTCCAGGGCGCGGCGCACGGGTGGCAGCTGCTCACCGGGGGACACGCGGGCGCGCTGCCCGAGGGCCCCGCGGTGTCGGTGCGCGAACTGGGCGCGGCGGCCGGCGGATCGCTCTTCCAGCAGATGGACGTGGACCGCTACCTCAAGAGCGTCCAGGACCGGATCGCCCACGGTGTGCGGGCCGCGCTCGCCGCACACGGCTATCAGACCGGCGAGTTCGTGCAGAAGGTCGTCAACATCAGCAACGGCGGAGTGCACATCGAGTCCGTCGAGGACAGCACGTTCGCGGTGGGCAGCCACGCCCGCGCGAGTTCCGGGCCCGGTTCGACCACCGTCGACGCCCGTACACCCCACGCCAGGAGAGGAACCGAAGGCCATGACGACTGAGGACGAGCCGCACGTCCGGATCGGTGACGTGTCCGGCAGCACCTTCGCCATCGGCAGCCGCGCGCACGCCGAGAGCCACCACGGCACCGGCCCGCGCACCGACCAGGCCAACGCCGAACTGCTGGCGGCCGTAAGGGAGTTGCGGGCCGACCTGACCCGTGTGCGGGCCGGGGAGCGGACCGCCGAGCTCGACGCCGAACTCGCCGGTGCCGAGGACGAGATCGCCCGGACCGGCGCCGTCGGCCCGACCCGCCTCCAGCGGCTGCGGCAGCTGCTGACCGACTCCGAGGCGCTGGTCGGCCTGCTGGCCTCGGCGGCAGCGGTGGCCACGGCCGTCGCGGGACTGCTGTGAGGGAGAGGAGCGTGCGATGAACCCGGGAGAACGGTTCTGGAACGAGGAGACCCAGCGCTGGGAGGACGGCGGCCACCGGTCGGCCCAGGTCACACCGCCCCCGCCGCCGCGTCCCGAACAACTGCCGCCGCACGGCACCGGTACCCCGTGGGTGGACGAGCCCTGGCGGATCCGCCCGGCGGCCCCGCCGCCCTCCGGCCGCTGGGAGCCGCCCCGCATCTGGGCCGCGGTGGTCGTCGCGGCGGCCGTCGTCGGCGTCACGGTGGCGCTCGTCGTGGTGCAGAGCGAGGACGGCGACTCCGACGGGAAGGGCGGTGCGCAGGCCGGCGAGTCCGTGTCCGCTACCGGGCCGTCGCCGGACACGTTGGACTCCGACGTGCCGGCCGAGGGCTCGGTCGACCCGTACGCCACGCCGGACCCGGTCGAGTCGGTGTCCGAACCGCCGTACGGCTACCAGGAGTTCACCGACCCGCAGGGGTTCCGGATCGCGGTGCCCGACGGCTGGACGCGGGAGGCGATTCCGTCCGAGTACGGCATGGACGTCGTCAACTTCCGCAGTCCGTACGGCGATCAGCGCATCCAGGTGTTCGAGGTCGCCGAGGCCACCCCGGACGAGTCGTTCGCGCTGTTCCTGTCGCCGGACACACCCAAGGCGCCGGGATTCCAGCAGCTCGCGCTCGATCAGCTCGTGGACGCCGACGTCACGGGCGCCCGCCTGGAGTACCTGGTCGACTCCATCCGCGGCGAGCCCGACGTGGGGACCTGGCACGTGGTCGACGCCCGGTTCACCACACCGGACGGCAGCCGGTACGCGATCGCCGCGTACGGCAGTGACGACGACGGCCGCGAGGACGAGGTGGAGCTGGTGACCACGGGCGTGGACTGGTTCTGCGCACCGGGCGCGGTCTGCGCCTGACCCCCTCGGTCACGGACGGCCCGGCCTCCCCGGCCACGGACGGCCCGGCCTCCCCGGCCAGGACGGCCCGACCTTTTCGGTCACGGACGGTTCGGACCGTCATCCCTTCCATCAGCGCGCCTTTCACCCTGTTTGTCCGCCTTTTCAGTGACGCTGGGCACTGTCGGCCATGAATCGCGCATGGCGACCGGGGTCCGGGGCAGGCGCTCCCGGTCCCCGGGGCGGCACCTTTCCGCCGCAGGGGCGCTGAACAGGAACGGAAGGCAGACACCGATCATGGCCGAAAGTACCCAGCAGGGGGACCGGACCCTTCATGTCGACGGGGAGTGGCGGGCCGCCGTCTCCGGCGCCACCCGCGAGATCCTCGACCCCGCGGACGGAACCCCGTTCGCCGTGGTCGCCGAGGGCGACGAGAAGGACACGGACCTGGCGGTCGCGGCCGCCCGCCGCGCCTTCGACCACGGCGACTGGCCGCACACCCCGGTCGCCGAGCGGGCCGCGCTGCTGCGGCGCGTCGCCGGCCTGCTGGGACGCGACCGGGAGCGGCTCGGGCTGCTGGAGAGCCGGGACGCGGGCAAGACCGTCGAGGAGGGCCGCGTCGACATCGACTGTGTCGCCGACGCCTTCCGCTACTTCGCCGACCTGGTCGCCGCCGAGGCACCCGGCCGGGTCGTGGACGCCGGCTCGTCCGACATCCACAGTGTCGTCGTGCACGAACCGGTCGGCGTCTGCGCGCTGATCACCCCCTGGAACTACCCCCTGCTCCAGGCCAGCTGGAAGATCGCCCCCGCGCTCGCCGCCGGCAACACCTTCGTGGTCAAGCCCAGCGAGATCACCCCGATGACGACCGTCGCCCTGATCGACCTGCTGACGGAGGCCGGGCTGCCCGCCGGCGTCGCGAACATCGTCACCGGCCCCGGCCACACCGTCGGCGCCCGGCTCGCCGAGCACCCCGACGTCGACCTGGTCTCCTTCACCGGCGGCCTGGTCAGCGGCACCAAGGTCGCCAGGGCCGCCGCCGACACCGTGAAGAAGGTCGCCCTCGAACTCGGCGGCAAGAACCCCAACGTCGTCTTCGCCGACGCCTGCGCCACCGACGAGGACTTCGACACCGCCGTCGACCAGGCCCTCAACGCGGCCTTCATCCACAGCGGCCAGGTCTGCTCGGCGGGCGCCCGGCTGATCGTCGAGGAGACGGTACGGGAACGGTTCGTCGCCGAAGTCGCCCGCCGCGCCGAGAAGATCCGGCTCGGCCGCGGCACCGCCGACGGTGTCGAGTGCGGCCCTCTCGTCTCCGCACAGCAGCGCGACAAGACCGAGTCGTACGTCGCCTCCGCCCTGTCGGAGGGCGCCGTGCTGCGCTGCGGCGGCAAGCGCCCCGAAGCCACCGCGGACCGCCCCGCCACCGGCTACTTCTACGAGCCGACCGTGCTCGACCAGTGCCACCGCGAGATGCGGGTCGTGCGCGAGGAGGTCTTCGGCCCGGTCCTCACCGTCGAGACGTTCCGCACCGAGGACGAGGCGGTCGCGCTCGCCAACGACACCGAGTACGGCCTCGCGGGCGCCGTCTGGACCACTGACGCGGGCCGCGCCCGCCGGGTCGCCGGCCGGCTGCGCCACGGCACGGTCTGGATCAACGACTTCCACCCCTATCTCCCGCAGGCGGAGTGGGGCGGCTTCGGAAAGAGCGGTGTGGGCCGCGAACTCGGGCCGACCGGGCTCGCCGAGTACCGCGAGAGCAAGCACGTCTACCAGAACCTCGCGCCCAGGCCCGTCCGCTGGTTCACCGGCTGACACCCCCTGACCTCTCCCTCTGTTCTCTCCCCCTGTTCTCTCTCCCCGGACCGCACAGGAGCACCCCCATGTCCGAGAACACCCCCCACGTCTACGACTACGTCGTGATCGGCGGCGGCACGGCCGGCTCGGTCATCGCCTCCCGCCTCACCGAGAACCCCGACGTCACGGTCGCCGTCATCGAGGGCGGCCCCAGTGACGTCGGCCGGGACGACGTACTGACCCTGCGCCGCTGGATGGGCCTGCTCGGCGGCGAGCTGGACTACGACTACCCGACCACCGAGCAGCCGCGCGGCAACTCCCACATCCGGCACAGCCGCGCCCGCGTCCTCGGCGGCTGCTCCAGCCACAACACGCTGATCGCGTTCAAGCCGCTGCCGTCCGACTGGGACGAGTGGGAGGCGGCCGGCGCGAGCGGCTGGGGCGCGGTGCCCATGGAGGCGTACTACGCCCGGCTGCTCAACAACATCGTCGCCGTCGACGAGAAGGACCGGAACGCCATCGCCCGCGACTTCGTCGACGCGGCCACGGCCGCGCTCGGTGTGCCGCGCGTCGAGGGCTTCAACAAGAAGCCGTTCGCCGAGGGCGCCGGCTTCTTCGACCTCGCCTACCACCCCGAGAACAACAAGCGCTCCAGCGCCTCGGTGGCGTATCTGCACCCGGTGATGGACGAACGCCCCAACCTCACGATCCTGCTGGAGACCTGGGCGTACCGGCTGGAGCTGGACGGCACCCGCGCCGAGGGCGTCCGGGTCCGCACGAAGGACGGCGAGGAGTTCCTCGTACGGGCCCGCGAGGAGGTCGTGCTGTGCGCCGGCGCGGTCGACTCGCCGCGGCTGCTGCTGCACTCCGGCATCGGACCCCGCGGTGAGCTGGAGACGCTCGGCATCCCGGTCGTGCACAATCTGCCGGGCGTCGGCGAGAACCTGCTCGACCACCCCGAGTCGGTGATCGTGTGGGAGACGGACGGACCCATCCCGGAGAACTCCGCGATGGACTCCGACGCGGGCCTGTTCGTCCGCCGCGATCCCGGACACGCGGGCCCCGACCTGATGTTCCACTTCTACCAGATCCCGTTCACGGACAATCCGGAGCGACTGGGCTACGAGCGCCCGGAGTTCGGCGTCTCGATGACCCCGAACATCCCCAAGCCGAAGAGCCGCGGCCGGCTCTACCTGACCAGCCCCGACCCGTCGGTGAAGCCCGCCCTGGACTTCCGCTACTTCACCGACGAGGACGACTACGACGGCCGCACCCTCGTCGACGGCATCCGTATCGCCCGCGAGATCGCCCGCACCGAACCGCTGGCCCGCTGGCTCAAGCGCGAGGTGTGCCCCGGCCCGGAGATCACGGAGGACGAGGAGCTGAGCGAGTACGCCCGCAAGGTCGCGCACACCGTGTACCACCCGGCGGGCACCTGCCGGATGGGCGCGCCGGACGACCAACTCGCTGTGGTGGACCCGGAGTTGCGGATCCGGGGCCTGGAGGGCATCCGGATCGCCGACGCGTCCGTGTTCCCGACCATGCCCTCCGTGAACCCGATGATCGGCGTGCTCATGGTCGGGGAACGCGCGGTCGACCTGCTCGGCGGCGACGCCGGCTAGGCCGTGTCCGGTCTAGGACAGTTCCGAGGCCGCCTCCCCGAGGCCGCGCAGGGCCCGGCGCTGGAACTCCGGTCCGAAGGTGATCCGGGTGGCGCCCAGGGCCCCGAGCGCGGCGGCCGTCGGACCCTCGCCGTCCAGCCGGGCGGCCATGTTCAGCGGCCCCTCGATCCCGGACCGCAGCAGCGGCAGTACGTCCGCCGGGGCGCCGAGCGGATACACGCAGTCGGCGCCCGCGGCGACGTACAGCGCGGCCCGTTCGACGGCCCGCGCCGGGTCGCTCACCCCACGCAGGAAGGTGTCGACGCGGGCGTTGACGAACAGCGCGTCGCCCGCCGCGGCCCGTACCCCGGCGAGCCGGTCGGCGTGCTCGTGCGGGTCGGTGAGGACACCGCCCCGGGAGTCCTCCAGGTTGCAGCCCACGGCACCGGCCTCCAGCAGCCGCTCGACCAGCTCCTTCGGCGCAAGCCCGTAGCCGTCCTCGATGTCCGCGGAGACGGGCACGTCCACGGCCCGGGTGATCCGCGCGACGGCCGCGAACATCTCGTCGGCCGGGGTCGCCCCGTCCTCGTATCCCAGCGCGGCGGCCACCGCGGCGCTCGGGGTCGCCAGCGCCGGGAAGCCGGCGTCCGCGAGGGCGCGGGCGCTCGCCGCGTCCCAGGGGCCGGGGAGGACCAGCGGATCACCGGGCGGGCGGTTGTGGTGCAGGGCGCGGAAGGCGCCCGCGCTCACCACTGGCTGCTCCCCGCCGGGATCCGCCGGCTCACCATCAGCCGGTTCCAGCTGTTGATCACGGTGATCAGGGCGATGAGATGGGCCAGGCGGGCCTCGTCGAAGTGGCGGGCCGCCGCCTCGTAGACCGCGTCCGGCACAAACCCCCCGGTGAGGACCGTGATCGCCTCGGTCAGCGCCAGCGCCGCCCGCTCCCGGTCGTCGAAGTCGTCCTCCGCCTCCTGCCACGCGTCGAGGAGATCCAGCTGCCGCTCGCTCACGCCCTCCTTGCGGGCGACCGCGAGATGCATGTCCAGGCAGAACGCGCAGTGGTTCAGGCGCGACGCCCGGATCTGGACCAGCTCGGCGAGCGCCGGATCGCCCAGACCCCGCTTCGCGGCGGCGCTCAGCGCCTGCATCGCGGAGCGGACCCCGGCGTCCAGCGCGGTGCTCCGGGCCGTCACTTGGCCTGCGCGGGCCGGTAGTGGCCCGGGGTCATCCGGGTGCTCACACCGAACCGGTTCCACGCGTTGATCACCGTGATCGCGGCGATCAGCTGGGCCAGCTCGGCCTCCTCGAACAGCTTGGCGGCCCTGTCGTACACCTCGTCCGGCACAAATCCGTCGGTGAGGACCGTGATCGCCTCGGTCAGCTCCAGCGCGGCCAGCTCCTTCTCGGTGTAGAAGTGCCGCGACTCCTCCCACGCGTTGAGCTGGACGATCCGCTCGACGCTCTCACCGGCCGCGAGGGCGTCCTTGGTGTGCATGTCGATGCAGAAGGCGCAGTGGTTGACCTGCGAGGCGCGGATCTTCACCAGCTCGTACACCTTCGGGTCGAGCCCCTTCCTGGCCGCGGTGTCGAGCCGGATCATCGCCTTGTAGACCTCGGGCGCGAGCTCGGCCATCTTCAGGCGGGGGGCGACCTCCGCGGCGTACTGGACATTCTCATCAGTGGTCATGCTCCGACCCTACGAGCGAGGCAGCCCGGAGGTATGGTCCATTTTTATGGAGAGTCAGTGGGCCACTTCCGAAGAGCCGAGAGAGAGGCACGCCCCCGGGGCCGGGGCGTCCGCCCTGGGGATCGACCTGCACGTGGCGCCGTCCGGCGGCGGACTGCGCCGGGGGCTCACCGACGCCCTGCGCGAAGCCGTCCGTACCGGAAGGCTCTCCTCCGGCACCCGGCTGCCCTCCTCCCGCACCCTCGCCGCCGATCTCGGCATCGCCCGCAACACCGTCGCCGACGCCTACGCCGACCTGGTCGCCGAGGGCTGGCTCACCGCACGCCAGGGCTCCGGCACCCGCGTCGCCGACCACCCCGCACCCACACCCCCGGCGCGCCCCGCCACCCGGCCGCGCACCCCCGGCCGACCCGCCTACAACCTGGAGCCCGGCACCCCCGACCTCGGCTCCTTCCCGCGCGCCGAATGGCTCAAGGCCACCCGCCGCGCCCTGACCGCCGCCCCGAACGACGCCCTCGGCTACGGCGACCTCCGCGGCCGGCCCGAACTGCGCCACGCCCTCGCCGACTACCTCGCCCGCGCCCGCGGGGTGCGCACCGACCCCGAGCGGATCGTCGTCTGCTCCGGCTTCGCACACGGCCTGGCCATGCTCGCGGACATACTGCGCCGCCGCGGGCTGCGCTCCCTCGCCGTCGAGTCCTACGGCCTCGACCTGCACTGGAACATCGTCGAGCGGGCCGGCCTCACCACCCGTCCGATGCCCTACGACGACCTCGGCACCGTCGTTCCCGTCGACGAACTGCCCACCCCGGGCGCGGTGTTGACGACCTCCGCCCACCAGTTCCCGTTCGGCCTCGCGCTGCGCCCCGAACGCCGGGCCGCCGCCGTCGACTGGGCCCGCCGCACCGGCGGCCTGGTCCTGGAGGACGACTACGACGGCGAGTTCCGCTACGACCGCCAGCCCGTCGGCGCCCTCCAGGACCTCGGCCCCGACCACGTCGTCTACCTCGGCACCGCCAGCAAGTCCCTCGCCCCCGGCCTGCGCCTCGGCTGGCTGGTCCTGCCGCCCGGCCTGGTGACCGAGGTCACGGAGGCGGGCGGCGCCGGCTCCACCGGTGTCGTCGAACAGCTCACCCTCGCCGAGTTCATCGTCTCCGGCGCCTACGACCGCCATGTCCGCGGCGCCCGGCTGCGCTACCGGCGCCGCCGCGACGCCCTCGTTGCCGCGCTCGCCGAACGCGCCCCCGACGTCACCGTCACCGGCATCGCCGCCGGCCTGCACGCCGTGCTCCAACTCCCGCCCGGCACCGAGGAGTCCGTGATCCGCGCCGCCGCCTGGCAGGGCCTGTCGGTGCACGGTCTGTCCCGCTTCCGCCACCCCGCGGCCCCGCCCCACCCCACCGACGCCCTCGTCGTCGGCTACGCCACCCCGCCGGACTCCGCCTGGGCCGGAACCCTGGACGCACTGTGCCGGGCCATGCCCTGACGTGGGCCTCTTCCGGGGTGTCTCGAACGGTGAAAGGCGCGGGTGCGTTCCGTGTTCGCGCGAGTACGCTGCCCACCACAAGTGGTCGAACAGCTTGTTGTACCGGGAAGGGGTGCCCCCATCACCGAGACTCCGAGCCTCGCGGAACTGCTGCGCCGACACCGCCAAGCGGCGCGGATGACCTTGGAACAGCTTGCCGAGGCGTCTGCGGTGAGCGCGCGGACGCTGTCGGACATGGAGCGCGGCCGGAGCAGGGGGCCGCAGCACCGGACCGTCACCGCCGTCGCGGACGCCCTTACGCTGACGGACGAGGAACGCCGACGGCTCGTCGAACTGGCCCGGGACGGCCGCCTGCGGGACCACTGGACCCGGCCGAGCGCGCTGTGCGAACTGCCCGGCGAGGTGGGGGACTTCACCGGCCGGGCCGCCGAACTCGGCTGGATCGACGACCTCGTACACACCGAGCACTCGCCGGGTGTGGCCGTGGTGGGGCTGATCACCGGTTCCGCGGGGCTGGGCAAGACCACGTTCGCCGTGCGCTCGGCGCACGCTCTGCGGTCGAGTTTTCCCGACGGGGTGTTCTTCCTCGACCTGTTCGGCATGTCCCAGCGGCCACTGCCTGCCGACGACGCCCTGGGTATCCTGCTCGGCGCGCTGGGCGTGGCCGACCAGCACATACCGGCCGACACCGCGGGCCGCTCCTCCCTGTACCGGTCACTGCTGCGGGACAAGCGGATCCTGGTCGTCCTGGACAACGCGGCGTCCGAGGAGCAGGTACGTCCGCTGCTGCCGGGCGGCGGCCAGGGCCGCGCGCTGGTCACCAGCAGGCGGCTCCTCGCGGGCCTGGAGGGCGTACGCCGACTCGTCCTCGGCCCGCTGCAACTGCGCGAAGCCACCGAGCTGTTGTCGGGGATCGTGGGGGAGCGTTCGGCGGCGGACGGGGAGTCGGCGCTGGCGGAACTCGTGCGGCTGAGTGGTGGGTTGCCGCTGGCGCTGCGGATCATCGGCAACCGGTTGGTGAGCCGGCCGGGGTGGGGTGCGGCGGATCTGGCGGCCCGTCTTTCGGACGAGGGCCGTCGCCTGGACCAGCTCAAGGCCGGCGACCTCAAGATCGCCAATGCCTTCGAGGTGTCGTACGAGCAACTGGGGGAGTCCGCCCAGCAGGTGTTCCGGCGCCTCGCCCCGCTGCCGGGCCCGGACTTCGACGCGGCCCTCGCGGCCGTCGCGGGCGGCACCGCCATCGAGGACGCCTGGGACGCGCTCGACGAACTCGTCGACCTCGGCCTGCTCCAGGACGGCACCACCGGCCGCTACCGCTTCCACGACCTCGTGCGGCTCTTCGCCCAGCACCGCCTCCAGCAGGAGGAGTCCGCCCCCGACCGCGACGCGCTCACCGAGCGGACCACGTCGTGGCTGCTGCGGATGGCGACCACCGCGGGCCGCTGGTTCGAGCCCGCCTACGGCCGCCCCGAAGGCCCGGACGCCGACTTCACCGGGCTGTCCTCCCTGGAGGAGGCCGACCGGTGGCTGCGCGTGAACGTGCACAACTGGCTCGGCGCACTCCGCCTCGCCGCCGCCCACGGCAGACACGCCGCGGTCCTCGACTGCGCCGAGTCGATGCACTGGTTCTCCGACCGCTGGATCCACGCCCCGCACTGGCAGGAGGTCTTCACCCTCGGCGCCGAGGCCGCCGCCGCCCTCGGCGACCTCACCCAGCACGCCACCCAGCTCAACTACCTGTCCTGGGTGTACGCGATCCCGCTGAACGACCCGCAGACCGCCCTGCGCCACGCGGCCGAGGCACTGGACCTCGCCACCCGCAGCGGAGCCACCGCGCAGATCGCCTGGGCGCACCAGAGCGCCGGCATCGCGCAGCGCAAGCTGGGACGGCTCGACGAGGCCGCCGTGTCCGCCGCCCGCGCCGCCGAACTGTTCAGGCCCCTGGGCGACATGGACTCCTACACCTCCTGCGTCACCAACGTCGCGCACTGCCTCTGCGACGACGGGCACTACGAGGAAGCCCTCAAGCACTACCGCGAAGTGCTCGACCTGGTCAGCGACGAGAAGTCCGGGATGACGGCGAGCATCGCCGTGCTCGCCCGGCCCCACATCCTGGCCTACTACGGCAACTGCCTGAAGCTGCTCGGGCGCCGCACCGAGGCCATCACCGCGCTCACCGAGGCGATCGCGCTGATGGAGGGGTTCAACTCCAACTTCCGGCACGCCCAGGCGCTGGAGTCGCTCGCCGCCCTGCTGGCCGGGGAGGGGCGGACCGACGAGGCCCGCCGCACCTACACCCGCGCGGCCGCGGTGTTCGAGGAGATCGGCGACGCCGAGGCGCACACCCGCTGCCGCGAGCTCGCCGCCCAGACCTGACCGCACCTGGTCACCGGGCCGCCGACCCGCGTGTCCGGAACCGTGAAAGGGGCGGGTGCGTCCCATGGTCACGCGAGTACCCTGCCCACCACGGAACTGGTCACAAGCTTGTTGTGCCGGGAAGGGGTGCCCCCATCACCGAGACTCCGAGCCTCGCGGAACTGCTGCGTCACCACCGGCGGGCGGCGCGGATGACCCTGGAACAGCTCGCCGAGGCGTCTGCGGTGAGCGCGCGGACGCTGTCGGACATGGAGCGCGGCCGGAGCAAGGGGCCCCAGCACCGGACCGTCACCGCCGTCGCGGACGCCCTCGCCCTGCCGGACGAGGAACGCCGACGGCTCGTCGAACTGGCCCGGGACGGCCGCCTGCGGGACCACTGGACGCGCCCGACCGGTCTGTGCGAACTGCCCAGCGCCGTGGGCGACTTCACCGGCCGGACGGCCGAGTTGGCCTGGATCGACTCGGTGGTGCACACCGAGCACGGCCTCGCGGTGGTGGGGCTGATCACCGGTTCGGCGGGGCTGGGCAAGACCACGTTCGCCGTGCGCTCGGCGCATGCCCTGCGGCCCAGTTTTCCCGACGGGGTGTTCTTCCTCGACCTGTTCGGCATGTCCCAGCGGCCACTGCCCGCCGACGACGCCCTCGGCCTGCTGCTGGGCGCGTTCGGCGTCCTGGACCAGCAGATCCCGGCGGACACCGCGGGCCGTTCCTCCCTGTACCGGTCCATCCTGCGGGACAAGCGGATCCTGGTCGTCCTGGACAACGCGGCGTCCGAGGAGCAGGTACGTCCGCTGCTGCCGGGTGGCGGCCAGGGCCGTGCGCTGGTCACCAGCAGGCGGCTCCTTGCAGGCCTGGAGGGTGCGTCCAGGCTGATCCTCGCCCCCTTGCAGTTGCCGGACGCCACGGAGCTGTTGTCGGGGATCGTGGGGGAGCGTTCGGCGGCGGACGGGGAGTCGGCGCTGGCGGAACTCGTGCGGCTGAGTGGTGGGTTGCCGCTGGCGCTGCGGATCATCGGCAACCGGTTGGTGAGCCGGCCGGGGTGGGGTGCGGCGGATCTGGCGGCCCGGTTGTCGGACGAGGGTCGTCGCCTGGACCAGCTGAAGGCGGGTGATCTGAAGATCGCCAACGCTTTTGAGGTGTCGTACGAGCAGCTCGGGGAGTCCGCCCAGCAGGTGTTCCGGCGCCTCGCCGCCCTGCCGGGCCCGGACTTCGACGCGGCGCTCGCGGCGGTCGCGGGCGGCACCGCCATCGAGGACGCCTGGGACGCGCTCGACGAGCTGGTCGACCTCGGGTTGCTCCAGGCGGGCGCCACGGGCCGGTTCCGCTTCCACGATCTGGTGCGGCTCTTCGCCCAACGCCGGTTGCAGCAGGAGGAGTCGGAGGCGGAGCGGGACGCGCTGACCGAGCGGACCACGTCGTGGCTGCTGCGGATGGCGACGACCGCGGGCCGCTGGTTCGAGCCCGCCTACGGCCGCCCCGAAGGGCCGGACGCCGAGATCGCGGGGTTGTCTTCCCTGGAGGAGGCCGACCGGTGGCTGCGCGTGAACGTGCACAACTGGCTCGGCGCGCTCCGCCTCGCGGCCGCCGCCGACGGCAGGCACGCCGAGGTCCTCGACTGCGCCGAGTCGATGCACTGGTTCTCCGACCGCTGGATCCACGCCCCGCACTGGCAGGAGGTGTTCACCCTCGGCGCCGGGGCCGCTGACGCGCTCGGCGACCTGACTCAGCACGCCACTCAGGTGAACTATCTGGCCTGGGTCGCCGGAATCCCGCAACAGGACCCGGAGACCGCGCTGCGCCACGCGGCCGAGGCACTGGACCTCGCCACCCGCGGCGGCGCCACCACGCAGATCGCCTGGGCCCGCCAGTACGCCGCCGTCGCGCTCCGCAAACTCGGCCGGATCGACGAGGCCGTCGCATCGGCCTCCGAGGGCGCCGAACTGTTCAAGGCCGTCCACGACATGGACTCCTACACCTCGTGCGTCTACAACATCGGCCACTGCCTGCGCGCGAGCGGACGCCACGAGGAAGCGCTGGAGCTCTACCGCGAGGTGCTGGCCGTGATGAGCGACGAGCAGTCCGGGATGACACCGAGCATCGCCGCGTTTCTCCGCCCCTACGCCCTGGCCGACATCGGCAGGTGCCAGATGGCCCTCGGGCGCAACACCGAGGCGATCGAAGCGCTCACCCGGGCGACCACCGACCAGGAACAGAACACCACCGACTTCGCACAGGCCGCCGCCCTGGAACTGCTCGCCACCCTCCTCGCCGAGAACGGCCGTCCCGACGACGGCCGCCGCACCTACGCCCGCGCCGCCGCCGCGTTCGACGTGATCGGCGACACGGAGGGGCACACCCGCTGCCGCGAACTGGCCGGCGCCACCCCCTGACCAGCCCGATGACCAGCCCGATGACCAGCCCGGATCCGCGGACCCGGTGAGCCCACCACTCTCGGCCGCCCGTGCGGAAACCCCGGCACGCAGAACTTCTGCATGCTGTTCTGCATGGTCCCGCCGCACACCCGGCGGTTGACTCGGAGACACCGGACAGGCGCCGGGTCTGTCCATCCGGTCGGGAGTGACCATGACGACAATCAGGAACATCGTGCTCGTGCATGGTGGCTTCGTTGACGGGTCCGGCTGGCAGGGTGTCCACGAGCACCTGACCGCCGACGGCTACGAAGTGGCCGTACTCCAGCACCCCACCCACTCCCTCGCCGGTGACGTCACCCTCGCCCACCACGTCCTCGACGCCCTCGACGGCCCGGCCGTGCTGGTCGGCCACTCCTACGGCGGCGCCGTCATCACCGAGGCCGGCAACCACCCCAACGTCGCCGCCCTCGTCTACATCGCCGCCTTCGCCCCCGAGAAGGGCGAGTCCGTCGCCACCCTCACGTCCGACCCGGCGCCCGGCGCGCCCGTGCCGCCGATCCTGCCGCCCCGCGAGGGCTTCCTCACGCTGGACCGGGAGAAGTTCGCCGAGTCCTTCGCGGCCGACCTGCCCCGCGCCCAGGCCGCGTTCATGGCCGACTCCCAGGTCCCCTGGGGCTTGGACGCCCTCGGCGGCAGGGTCTCCGAACCGGCCTGGCGCACCAGGCCGTCCTGGTACCTCGTCGCCACCGACGACAGGATGATCCCGCCGTCCGTCCAGCGCACGATGGCCGAACGCTCCGGCGCGACCGTCTCCGAGACCCCCGGCAGCCACGCCGTCTACGTCTCCCGCCCGGCCACCGTGGCCGCCGTCATCGCCCAGGCCACCGAGGCCCTGCCCCTGTCGGCATGAGCCCGAGCCACCGGAGCGATGACCGGCCCACGCCGGTGCGCTCCACCGACCGCGGGCGCTCCCCCGCCGCGGCCGCCCCGCCCGGATCGCCCTGCCACGATCCGGGCGGGGCACACCTCTGTGCGGGCTCACCGCGTCAACGGAACAACGGCAACCGACCCCCGCTCGGATGGTGGACGCGGCGGACCGCGCCCCGGCCCCGCCGGTAGGCTGACCGCGGGCCGTGACTGGCGTGCTGGGATGGGACCGACCATCGGGAAGCGGCCCCGGAGGCCCGCTGCCGCGGCGCCGCCGAGCGAGTGCCGTGCGCCTGGGCCGAACCGTGAACCGTGACCGCTCCCAGCCACGCCGCCCGGAGGCACAGATGCCCGACCAGCAGCCCCTCTCCACCGAATCCACCGCCTTTCGTGCCGCCCTCGACGTGATCCGTGCCGTCGAGCCGCGCGTCGCCGACGCCATCGGCCAGGAGGTCCACGACCAGCGCGAGATGCTCAAGCTGATCGCCTCCGAGAACTACGCCTCCCCGGCCACCCTGCTCGCGATGGGCAACTGGTTCAGCGACAAGTACGCCGAGGGCACCATCGGCCGCCGCTTCTACGCCGGCTGCCGCAACGTCGACACCGTCGAGGCCCTCGCCGCCGAGCACGCCCGCGAACTCTTCGGCGCCCGCCACGCCTACGTCCAGCCGCACTCCGGCATCGACGCCAACCTCGTCGCCTTCTGGGCCGTCCTCGGCCAGCGCGTCGAGGCCCCCTTCCTGGAGAAGACGGGCGTCCGCCAGGTCAACGACCTCACCGACGCCGACTGGGCGGAACTCCGCCAGGCCTTCGGCAACCAGCGCATGCTCGGCATGTCCCTCGACGCCGGCGGCCACCTCACCCACGGCTTCCGCCCGAACATCTCCGGCAAGATGTTCGACCAGCGCTCCTACGGCACCGACCCCACCACCGGACTCGTCGACTACGACGCCCTGCGCGCCTCCGCCCGCGAGTTCAAGCCTCTGATCATCGTCGCCGGCTACTCCGCCTACCCCCGACTGGTGAACTTCCGCATCATGCGGGAGATCGCCGACGAGGTCGGCGCGACCCTGATGGTCGACATGGCCCACTTCGCGGGTCTCGTCGCCGGCAAGGTCCTCACCGGCGACTTCGACCCGGTGCCGCACGCCCAGATCGTCACCACCACCACCCACAAGTCGCTGCGCGGCCCCCGCGGCGGCATGGTCCTGTGCGACGACTCCCTCAAGGACCAGGTCGACCGCGGCTGCCCGATGGTCCTCGGCGGCCCGCTCGCGCACGTCATGGGAGCCAAGGCCGTCGCCCTCGCCGAGGCCCGCCGGCCTTCCTTCCAGGACTACGCGCAGCGGATCGTCGACAACTCCCGCGCCCTCGCCGACGGTCTGATGCGGCGCGGCGCCACCCTCGTGACCGGCGGCACGGACAACCACCTCAATCTGATCGACGTCACCTCCTCCTACGGCCTCACCGGCCGCCAGGCCGAGTCCGCGCTCCTCGACTCGGGCATCGTCACCAACCGCAACGCCATCCCCTCCGACCCCAACGGAGCCTGGTACACCTCCGGCATCCGCATCGGCACGCCCGCCCTGACCACCCGCGGTCTGGGCACCGCCGAGATGGACGAGGTCGCCGCCCTCATCGACCGGGTCCTCACCACCACCGAGCCCGGCACCACCAAGTCGGGTGCGCCCTCCAAGGCCTCCCACGTCCTCGACGCCAAGGTCGCCGACGAGATCTCGCACCGCGCGACCGACCTCGTGTCCGCGTTCCCGCTCTACCCGGAAATCGACCTCGGCTGACGCCCCGCCGACCACAGAACCGAACGCCGGGCCCGGGGCGGGCCAACACACCTTCCCGCCCTGGGCCGGCGCCCGGACCACACTCCGGGCGCCAGGCACCGGACGCCCGGACCACACCTCCCTGCGGCCCGGCGCCCGGGACCACACCCCTCGCGGTCGGCCGTACCCCTCAGTTGTCCCGCAGTTCCTGTCGTGTTCCCCGTTCCTCGCGGCGGAGTCTCGCCGTGGTGGCCAGTTCCGGCAGGCGCAGGACCGCGGTGCGCAGCAGCAGGGCGAGGGCCGCTCCTGCCACCAGTCCCGCTATCGCCCACCACCAGTCCGTGCCGTCCGGTGATGTCGCCGCCGCCACGGCGGTCCGGTCCTCCTCGGTCTGCTGAGCCGCCGGCTGCTCGGCCGGACCCGGCGTCGGGGGGATGCCGTAAGAGCCGCCCTTCGAGCTCTCGCCCATCAACCCCAGGTCCTCGAACAGGGCCGCGAGCCGTGTTGGTTCGGACGCCTTGTGCCAATTGCCCGTCCACGTCGGCGGGTTCGTCGATGTGTGGATCCAGACGTCCTCGGCGTCGGGCGCTACGTAGACCCTGTCGTACCGGTACGGCGAGACGTCGTGGATCATCCACGTCACGTTGAGCTGACGGGCGCTGCTCTCGTCCACCTCCGCCGGCATCTCGCCCGGGCCGGTCTCCGGTTCTCCGAGGAACCATTGCAGCTCCTTGTACTCCCTGGTGCCGGCGTA
Source organism: Streptomyces sp. NPDC088387 (assembly GCF_044753385.1). Taxonomy (NCBI): domain Bacteria; kingdom Bacillati; phylum Actinomycetota; class Actinomycetes; order Kitasatosporales; family Streptomycetaceae; genus Streptomyces; species Streptomyces sp. NPDC088387. Next base: position 297,062 of record NZ_JBIVNC010000004.1, on the reverse strand, counting down.
CAGTCCAGTCGCCTCCATGCTCTCCGGCGAGACCACCAGCGCACTCGTCGGCCCGCCCGCGGCAGCCGTCGGCGCGGTCCACAGCGTCAGGGCGATCGCCACCGCCAACGCCCCCGCGACCGCAGCCAGTTCACGGGCCTTCCCTCTCCATCCGCGCATTCCGATCACGGTGTCCATCCCCAAACCCAGCCGGCCGATCACCCTGCGGCCCGTCCCCGAGCCGCCTGTCACTTCTGGTACACCGCCCGAGCCGCCCGGGTTCCCCTTTTCCCCAGCCCGTCTCCGGACTTCTTCAGCCCGTCCTCGAACTTCATCAGCCCGGCTCCGGAACCGACTTCATGATCTTCACCGCCCGCTCCTTCGACGTGACGCCCTCCAGCCGCAGCGTCACGTCGTCGCCGCCGCCCGCACCGCCGTCCCCCGCCTTCCCGCGCTGCGTCCAGAGCAGCGTCGGTCCTGCCGTGCGCTCCTCGCGGGTGACGCGGTCGCCGTCCGGGGCCACCAGGTCGTAGCTGAGCAGATGGGGGCGGGGGAACCACAGGGCCCAGTCCTCCCACGCGCCGTTCGGGTCGCCGGAGCCCAGGGAGATCCACTCCGGCTGCTCCCGGATCGTCTTGACGAAGCCCATGTCCAGGGACGCGGCGTCCTGGTCGAGCCGGATCGTGCCGCCGCCCTCGCGCCAGCACAGCGTCACCAGGAAGCGGCGATCCGGCTCACGCGTGAGCGACACGGCGTCCGGCGCCCCCAGCGCGCCCGGCACCAGAGGCCGGAACCCCGCCCGCCGTTGTGCCTCCGCGAGGGAGACCGGGTGGGCGCAGCCGGGCACCGCGGCCGGTGTCGGAGCGGGCGCGGAGGGGTCGTAGCGGACCTCGACCCCGCCGAAGTCGAACCAGTCGAAGACCGCGGCCCGTACCGGTGGGGTGAGGACGAGCACGGTCAGCAGACCGCACAGGGCCGCTGTCAGCGAACGTCTGCGGGCCCGCGCCCAGCGCCGGAGCGAGCGCAGCCGGTCGCGGAAGCCCGGCGGCTCGACGGCCGGAACCGCGAGCCGCTCGGCCAGTATCTGCTCCAGGACCCGCTCGACCATCGACTCCGTCCCGGTGCCACCGGAGCTGTCGTCCAGCGACCGCCCGAGCGCCCGCAGCTCCTCCGGCAGCGCGGACGGGACCCCCCGCACGGGCCGGTCCCCCCGCTCGCCGTCTCCCTCACCCTCGTAGGGCGTGGGATCCGGGGCCTTCGGTGTGTCACTCATGCTCATCACCCCCTTCCCGAGGTCGGAAGTCCGGCAGCAGCCGGCTCAGCCTGCGCAGTGCCCGGTTCAGCCGGGACTTCACCGTGCCCCGGGGCCAGCCCAGGGCCTGGGCCGTCTCCGACTCGTCCATCTCCAGCAGATAGCGGTAGGTGACGACCAGCCGGTGGTCCTCGCTCAGCTTGTCCAGGGCGGCGAGCAGGGCGTCGCGGCGCTCGCCCTCCAGCGTCGCCACCGCAGGGTCCGCCGCGTCCGGTATCAGCGGCTCGGCCTCGGCGAACGCCGCCTCACGGCCGGCGAGCGTGCGCTGCCGGGCCGCCGTACGCACTGTGTTCCTTGTCTCATTGGCGACGATGGCCAGCAGCCACGGCTTGAACGCCGAGCCGTCCTTGAACCGGCCCAGCGCGCAGTACGCCTTGACGAAGGCCTGCTGCACCACGTCCTCCGCGTCCGCACCCGCCCCGAGCGCCGCCGCCGCGCGCAGCGCGATGCCCGTGTGGGCACGCACCAGCTCCGCGTACGCCTCCCGATCTCCGGTGCGTACCCGTGCGATCACCGCGGCCTCATCGACGATGCGGACCCCCTCCCGCGTTCTCACACTCTTGGTACACCGCCCGGGCGGAATCGGTTCCCATCTGTTTCCGAGCCGTTCCGGATCGGCCGCGGGGACCTGAGAGAATGGTGAACATGGCCCAAGACCGCCCACCCGTCGCCCACCACCGCCCTCAAACGGGGCGCTCCGCGCCGCTGCCCGAACCCCGAGTTCTCTCCGGAATCCAGCCCACGGCAGGCTCGTTCCACCTCGGCAACTACCTCGGCGCCGTCCGCCAGTGGGTGGCCCTCCAGGAGTCCCACGACGCGTTCTACATGGTCGTCGACCTGCACGCGATCACGATCCCGCAGGACCCGAAGGAGCTGCGCGCGAACACCCGGCTCGCCGCCGCCCAGCTGCTCGCCGCGGGCCTCGACCCCGAGCGCTGCACGCTCTTCGTCCAGAGCCACGTCCCGGAGCACGCCCAGCTCGCCTGGGTCATGAACTGCATCACCGGCTTCGGCGAGGCCTCCCGGATGACCCAGTTCAAGGACAAGTCCGCCAAGCAGGGCGCGGACCGCGCGTCGGTCGGCCTGTTCACGTACCCGATCCTCCAGGTCGCGGACATCCTCCTCTACCAGGCCAACGAGGTGCCGGTCGGCGAGGACCAGCGCCAGCACATCGAGCTCACCCGGGACCTCGCCGAGCGGTTCAACGGCCGCTTCGGCCCGACCTTCACGGTCCCGAAGCCGTACATCCTCAAGGAGACGGCGAAGATCTACGACCTTCAGGACCCGGCGATCAAGATGAGCAAGTCGGCGTCCACGCCGAAGGGCCTGATCAACCTGCTCGACGAGCCCAGGGCCACCGCGAAGAAGGTCAGGAGCGCGGTCACCGACACCGACACGGTGATCCGCTACGACCCCGCCGAGAAGCCCGGCGTCAGCAACCTCCTCACGATCTACTCGACCCTCACGGGCGCGGGTGTCGCGGAACTGGAGGAGAAGTACGACGGCAAGGGCTACGGTGCGCTCAAGACCGACCTCGCCGAGGTCATGGTCGAGTTCGTGACGCCGTTCCGGGAGCGTACGCAGCAGTATCTGGACGACCCCGAGACGCTCGACTCGGTCCTGGCCAAGGGCGCGGAGAAAGCGCGTGCCGTCGCCGCCGAGACGCTCGCCGACGCCTACGACAAGGTGGGCTTCCTGCCGGCGAAGCACTGAGCCGGCCGAGCACGGAGCCGCACACCAAGGGGCGGACGCCCGCCCCGTACCACCGAACAGCGCTGCACATCACTACGGCTGCGCCTGCCCAGGGCACAGCTGTGGTCGTACAGTCGATAGCCGGGCCGGCCGCGACCGCGGTGGGTCCGACCCCGCACAGACGTACCCGACACGACGAACAGGAGACGACGTGGGGACCGTAACGATCGGTGTGTCGATCGCGGTCCCGGAGCCCCACGGCAGCCAGCTCCAGCAGCGGCGCGCGGGCTTCGGCGACGCCGCGGCTCACGGCATCCCCACCCACGTCACCCTGTTGCCGCCGACCGAGGTCGACGACTCGGCGCTGCCGGCGGTCGAGGAGCACCTCGTCCATGTCGCCAACACCGGGCGGCCGTTCCCGATGCGGCTGTCCGGCACCGGCACCTTCCGGCCGCTGTCGCCGGTCGTCTTCGTCAAGGTCGTCGAGGGCGCCGAGGCCTGCACCCGGCTCCAGCAGCGGGTCCGCGACGCCTCGGGGCCGGTCCCGCGCGAGCTTCAGTTCCCGTACCACCCGCACGTCACCGTGGCCCACGGCATCGACGAGGCCGCCATGGACCGGGCCCACGAGGAGCTGTCCGGCTACGAGGCCGCGTGGCCCTGCACCGGCTTCGCGCTCTACGAGCAGGGCGCCGACGGCGTCTGGCGCAAGCTCCGCGAGTACACCTTCGGCACCCCGGTGGTGCCCCCGCAGGCCTCCGCCCCCGCGGAGCAGGGCTCCCTGCCCACGTACTGAGCCTCAGACGGGCAGCCGCCGGAACACACCGCGCGGCAGGTGGCGCATCGCCGACATCACCATGCGCAGCGCGCCCGGCACCCACACCGTCTCCGAGCGGCGCCGCAGCCCCAGTTCGACGGCGGTCGCGACCGCCTCGGGGGTGGTCGCCAGTGGGGTCTCGTCCAGCCCGCTGGTCATCCGGGTACGGACGAAGCCGGGGCGTACGACCATGACGTGCACGCCGGTGCCGTGCAGGGCGTCGCCGAGGCCCTGGGCGAACGCGTCGAGGCCCGCCTTGCTGGAGCCGTAGATGAAGTTCGAGCGGCGGGCGCGCTCGCCGGCGACCGAGGAGAGCACGACCAGCGAGCCGTGGCCCTGGGACTGGAGCGCGCGGGCGGCGATCAGGCCCGCCGAGACCGCGCCGGTGTAGTTGGTCTGCACGACCCGTACCGCGTCGACCGGTTCGCGCTCGTCGTGCGCCTGGTCGCCCAGGACGCCGAACGCGAGCAGCACCATGTCGATGTCGCCCTCCGCGAAGACCTTGCCGAGCACGGTCTCGTGGGAGGCGGGGTCGAGCGCGTCGAACGCGACCGTGTGGACGTCGGCGCCCAGCGCGCGCAGGCTCTCGGCCGCCTGGTCGAGCGCCGGTGAGGGGCGGCCGGCCAGCCACACCGCGCGGGTGCGGCGCGCGACGAGGCGGCGGGCGGTGGCGAGCGCGATCTCGGACGTACCGCCGAGGACGAGCAGGGACTGGGGGAGGCCGAAGGCGTCCTTCATGACAGGCTCCGTGAATCGTCGGACGGCCCGCGGGGGCCGGATGGACGGGATGGGCCAAAGGGCCGGATGGTCCGGGTGCGGTGGGTCAGAGGGTGAGGCGGCGGGACAGGTTCGAGCGGAACACCCCGCGCGGATCGACCTCCGCGCGCAGCGCACGGAAGTCGTCCAGGCGCGGATACATCGCGGCGAGCAGATCGGGCCGCAGCCGCGCGTCCTTGGCCAGGCAGACCCGGCCGCCCGCGGCGGCGACCTCGGCGTCCAGCGCGTCCAGGAAGCCCGCGAGGCCGGGCAGGGACGCCGGGAGGTCCAGGGCCAGCGTCCAGCCCGGCACCGGGAACGACAGCCAGCCCGGGTCGGCCTCGCCGAACCGCTTGAGGACGGCCGGGAAGGACGGGCACCGGCGGTCCGCGACCCGCCGCACGATCCGCCCCAGCGCCTCCTCCTGGCCCTCGCCGACGGCGAACTGGTAGCGAACGAAGCCGCCGCGTCCGTAGATCCGGTTCCAGTGCGGGACGCCGTCCAGGGGGTGGAAGAAGGCGGGGACGCGCTGGAGTTGGCCGGTACGCGCGCGGGCGGCACTTCTGAACCACAGCTCGTTGAGGAGCCCCACCGTCCTGCGGCCCAGCAGCCCCTCCGGGAAGAGCGCGGGGGCGGACGGCAGCCGGAGGGGGCGGAACGCCAGCGGGTGCCGCCTCGCGCGCGTGCCCGGTTCCAGGGCCTCCAGGGGGACGTGGTCGGCGCGGGTGAGGACGGCCCGGCCGGTCGCCGCGCCGCGCGCCATGAGGTCGATCAGGGCGGACGTGTAGCGGTGGCGCCGGCCGCCGGTCGTCAGACGGGCCAACAGGTCGTCGAGGTCCGCGGCACGCTCGGTGTCGACCGACACCAGGGACGTCTCGACCGGCAGGAGCCGGATCGTCGCCGTGAGGATCACGCCGGTCAGGCCCATACCGCCGGTCGTCGCGTCGAACAGGGGCGTGCCCTGGCGGACGGTACGGATACGGCCGTCCGCGGTGAGCAGTTCGAAGGACGGCACATGGCGGGAGAACGCGCCGGCGACCGCGTGGTCCCTGCCGTGGACGTCCGCGCCGATCGCGCCGCCGACGGTCACGTACCGGCTGCCCGGCGTCACCGGCAGGAACCAGCCGAGCGGCAGCAGCACCTCCATCAGCCGGTGCAGGGAGATGCCCGCGTCGCACAGCACGGTCCCGGCGGTGACGTCGATGGCGTGCACCCGGTCGAGCCCGGTGAGGTCGAGCACCGACCCGCCGGCGTTCTGCGCCGCGTCCCCGTGGGCGCGCCCCAGGCCTCTCGGAATGCTCCCGCGCGCCCCGCTGTCCAGGACGGCGGCCACGGCCTCCTCGTACGACCGTGGACGGATCAGTCGTGCGGCGGTGGGTGCGGTGCGGCCCCACCCCGTGACGGGAACGGTGTCGGCAGGCATGTCGGTGACCGTATCGCCCTTTGTGCGGGGGTTCGGGCGGCCGACGCAGTCACCTCCGCGAAATGGGTGATTAGTGGTATGTCATCCGATATCGCGGGAGTCTGCTCGATCTCCGGCACACGGTTCGCCCGCCGTCGGCCACACTCGCCCACTTTCGGGGCACCAGGACATTGGTTGTCCCCAACGAGGGCAGAGTCGGATCATGGACTGGCTGAAAAAGCTCCCGGTCGTCGGACCGGCGGCGACCTGGCTGATGGCCACGCACGCGTGGCGGTCGTACGAGCGCCTGGACCGGGTGAAGTGGTCCCGGCTGGCCGCCGCGATGACGTTCATCAGCTTCATCGCGCTGTTCCCGCTGCTGACCGTGGCCGCCGCGATCGCCGCCGCCACACTCAGCGCGGATCAGCGCGCGGACCTGGAGGACAAGATCGCCGACCAGGTGCCCGGCATCTCCGAGCAGCTGGACATCAGCTCCCTCGTCGACAACGCCGGCACCGTCGGACTCATCGCCGGCGCCCTGCTGCTGTTCACCGGCATCGGCTGGGTCGGCTCCATGCGCGACTGTCTGCGCGCGGTGTGGGAGCTGCCCGACCGCGAGGACAACCCCGTCCTGAGCAAGGCCAAGGACGCCGTGGTCCTGCTCGGCCTCGGCGGCGCGCTGCTGGTCACCGTGGCCGCCTCGACCGTCGCGTCCCTCCTCGTCGACTGGATCGCCGACCGGATCGGCATCGAGGAGGGCGGCTGGGGCAGCGTCCTGCTGCGCACCGCCGCGTTCCTCGTGGCCGTACTCGCGGACTTCCTGCTCCTGCTGTACGTCCTCACCCTGCTGCCCGGCGCGGAGCCGCACCGCCGCCCGCTGCTCGTCGCGGCACTGATCGGCGCCATCGGCTTCGAGCTGCTGAAACTGCTGCTCAGCGGCTATATCCAGGGTGTCGCCGCGAAGAGTATGTACGGCGCGTTCGGGGTGCCCGTCGCGCTGCTGCTGTGGATCAACTTCACGTCGAAACTCGTGCTCTACTGCGCCGCTTGGACGGCGACGCAGGGCGACGGCGAGGAGTCCGCGGAGAGCGTCACCGACGACGACGTACCAGGTCCGGCAGTGGCCAGCGCCGATTGACCAGAAACGCACCGGCGGCCAGGAGCACGAGCACGGCGCCCGTGATGCCCAGCGCGACCCCGATGCCGCCCGAGCCGTCGTCCGTCGCGGCCGCCACCGGCTTCGCCGACGCGTCACCGCTGCCGCCGGCCTCGCCCGAGGCGCCGGTGTCACCGGAGGCCGTCGCACCGGGCTGGGCGCTCGGGGCGCCCTGCGGAGCGACCAGCTCGCCGACCGGCTCGACCTTGCCGGCCGCCTTGAAGCCCCAGTCGAAGAGCTTCGCGGTCTCCTTGTAGACCTTGTTGTGGCCGTCCTCCTGCGGGTTCATCACCGTGACCAGGAGGACCCTGCCGTCGCGCTCGGCGACACCCGTGAAGGTCGCGCCCGCGTTCGTCGTGTTGCCGTTCTTGACGCCGGCGATGCCCTTGTACTGCGACATGTCGTAGTCGCCGGTCAGCAGCCGGTTGGTGTTCTGGATCTCGAAGGTGCCGCGGCTGGTCTTGCCCTTCTTGTCCTTCTTCGTCTCGCCGGGGAACTTCGCGACCGCCGTCGAGCAGTACTCGCGGAAGTCCTTCTTCTGAAGCCCGGAGCGGGCGAACAGGGTCAGGTCGTAGGCGGAGGAGACCTGGCCGGGCTCGTCGTAGCCGTCGGGGCTGACCACGTTGGTGTCGAGGGCCTGGAGCTCCTCGGCGTGCGCGTTCATCTCCTTGACCGTGTTGGCGATGCCGCCGTTCATCGCGGACAGCACGTGCACGGCGTCGTTGCCGGACTTCAGGAAGACACCGAGCCACAGGTCGTGGACCGAGTAGGTCTCGTTCTCCTTTATGCCGACCATGCTGGAGCCCGCGCCGATGCCCGCCAGGTCGTTCGGCACCACCTTGTGCTTCTCGTCCTTCGGGAACTTCGGCAGCACGGTGTCCGCGAACAGCATCTTCAGCGTGCTCGCCGGGGCCAGCCGCCAGTGCGCGTTGTGCGCGGCCAGCACCTCGCCGGACTCGGCGTCGGAGACCATCCAGGAGCGCGCGGTGACGTCCTTGGGGATCACCGGCACCCCGGGCGCCAGATTGGCCTGGGTACCGGCCTGGCCGAGCCGCTCGCCGCCGACCGTCGACATGTTCGCTGGAGGCGTCGCCGACGGGCTCTTGCCGGTGGACGGACTGCCTGACGGACTCCCGGACGGCTTCCCCGACGGGCTCCCGGACGGGCTCGTGGTCGGGCTCGTCGACGGACCGGGGGCCGCGAGCGCCGCGGGCGCGGTGAGCGAGAGGGTCAACAGGACGGCAGAAGTGACCAACAGGGTGCGCCTGGCGGTCTGCTGGGGAGCGGGCACGACCGAGAACGTACATGTACGAGCTGTGGATGTCCCCACCGCCCTCCCACCCCGGAAACGGAACCGGACACCCGGCGGTGATACTGAAGGTATGAAACTCAGCCGCCCCGTCTCCTGGTTCCTGCTCGTCTTCGGGGTCTGGAGCTGGGTCATCTGGGTCACCTTCGTCAAAAACCTGATCAAGGACGGCAGCGGGCTGGCGTTCGACGACGGCCGGCCCACGGCGTACTTCTGGGTGCACCTGTCGCTGGCGGTCGTCTCCTTCGTATTGGGGACGGTCGTCGGGTTCATCGGGTTGCGTGGAGTGCGGGCACTGCGTCGCACGTCATAGCGGGCCGCCTCGCGACCGGGCGAGCGGTCTCACAAGCAAAGGGACACAACAGCGTGGTCTTCGTTTTTGTGCTCGCGGTCGCGGGCGTCCTGGTGGCGGCTAACTGGTATCTCTGGCGCCGCCTGTTCCGCGACACGACGACAGGTCCCGGCTGGGTGCGCCGGGGCGGCGCCGTGCTGATAGCGGGCATGTGGGTGCTGGCGATCGGCGCCCAGGCGGCCGAGCGCGGCGGCGCGCCCTTCACGGTCCAGAAGGTGCTGGCCTGGCCGGGCTTCCTGTGGTTCGCGCTGGCGATGTACCTGTTCCTCGCCGTGCTCGCGGGCGAGATCGTACGGCCCCTGCTGCGCCGCTACCTGGAGCGGCGCAGACCGGCCGTGGCCGCCGTACCCGAGACGGCCCAGGTACCGGCCGCCACCGCGCCCGCGGGCCCGACCGAGGCGCCGGTGTCGGACCGGTCCGCGGAGGAGCCGGGCGACGCGTCCGACGCGTCCGGAACGCCCGCGGCGCCGCAGTCGGACCGCCTGGTCGCCGCGCCCTCCCGGCGGCTGTTCGTCTCCCGGGTCGTGGCCGGTGCCGCCGCCGCGGCGGCCGTGGGAACCGTCGGCTACGGCACGGTGAGCGTGCTGAACGGGCCGAGCGTGAAGCGGGTGACCGTGCCCCTGGCCAAGCTCCCGCGCGCCGCCCACGGCTACCGGATCGCCGTCGTCAGCGACATCCACCTGAGCCCGGTGCTCGGCCGGGGCTTCGCGCAGAAGGTCGTCGACACGATCAACTCGACCCAGCCCGACCTGATCGCGGTCGTCGGCGACCTGGTCGACGGCAGCGTCAAGGACCTCGGCCCGGCCGCCGCACCCCTCGCGCAGCTGAAGGCCCGGCACGGCGCGTACTTCGTCACCGGCAACCACGAGTACTTCTCCGGCGCCGAGCAGTGGGTCGACGAGGTCCGCCGCCTCGGCCTGCGCCCGCTGGAGAACGCCCGCACCGAACTGCCCCACTTCGACCTCGCCGGGGTCAACGACATCGCCGGTGAGGACGAGGGCCAGGGCCCCGACTTCGCGAGGGCCCTCGGTGACCGCGACCGGGCCCGCACCTGTGTGCTCCTCGCCCACCAGCCGGTCCAGATCCACGACGCCGTCGACCACGGAGTCGACCTCCAGCTCTCCGGTCACACCCACGGCGGCCAGCTCTGGCCCGCCAACTACATCGCCGCCGGGCAGAACCCGACCCTGGCGGGCCTGGAGTCCTACGGCGACACCCAGCTCTACGTCACCCGCGGCGCCGGCGCGTGGGGCCCGCCGACCCGGGTCGGCGCCGAGTCCGACATCACGGTGATCCAACTGGCGTCCCGCCAGGCGTAACCGCCGCCGCGTGCGGGCCCGGCGTGTCCCGGGCCCGCCCCGGTCCGCGGCCCTCGCGCACCCGGGCCGCCGAAATCCCTCCGTAACCCCCCTCCTTCAAGTTTCTCCCATGCTCGACAAAAGCCCGTTCCCCACGTGAAACGGCTGTGATGGGGTGAGCCGCGCCACCAGGAGCGCCTCGCGCCGCCGGGGGAGTGGCACACCACCGGGTTCTGGGGAGGACTTGCCATGCGTTCCGTCCGGATACGGATGCTCGCCGTGCTGCTGGTGCTGGCGGCGGCCGGGGTGACGGCCTGGGAGCTGGTGCCGGCCGACCACCACGGCGGCGGGACGATCACCGTCGGCACCACCGACGCCGTCACCTCCCTCGACCCGGCCGGGGCCTACGACGCCGGATCCTGGGCCCTGTTCAGCAACGTCTTCCAGTCCCTGCTGACCTTCGCGCCCGGCGGCACCGCGCCCGTGCCGGACGCCGCGCGGAGCTGCGAGTTCACCGGCACCGGCCTGCGCGAGTACCGCTGTGAGCTGCGCTCCGGGCTGACCTTCCCGAGCGGCCGGAAGATGACCGGCGCCGACGTGAAGTTCTCCGTCGACCGGGTCAGGAGGATCAACTCCGACGTCGGGCCGGCCTCGCTCTTCGCCAACCTGCGCTCGGTCACCGCCGACGGCCGCACCGTCACCTTCCGGCTCTCCTCGTCCGACGCCACCTTCCCGTACAAGCTGGCCACCGGCGCGGGCGCGATCGTCGACCACACCAAGTACCCGGCGGACGCCCTGCGCACCGGCACGGGCGCCGACGGCACCGGCCCCTACACCCTCTCCTCGTACACGAAGGACAAGTCGGCGGTCCTCAGGCCCAATTCCGGCTACCACGGCGCCGTGACCGCCGCCGGCAGCCCCGTCGAGCTGCGCTACTACGGCAACTCCCGCGACCTGGACCGCGCCTACCAGGACAAGCAGGTCCAGGTCGCCACCCGGCAGCTGTCCCCGGGTTTCCTCGCCGGGCTCTCCGCGAGCGACCCCGGGCAGCGGGTCGCCGAGGCCGACAGCTCCGAGACCCGCAACCTGTACCTCGACACCCGCGCGGACTCACCGCTCCACGACCCGCGCGTACGCCAGGCCATGGCCTGGCTGATCGACCGGGACCGGCTGGCCGCCGACGTCTACGACTCCACCGTCGACCCGCTGTACTCGCTGATCCCGGCAGGTATCACCGGCCACACCACCTCCTTCTTCGACCGCTACCCCAAGCCGGACGTGAGCAGGGCGAAGCAGCTCCTCACCGACGCCGGGATCTCCCTCCCGGTCCGCTTCACCTACGGCTACGGCGAGGGCCGGGGCGCCGCGGCCGAGGAAGCGGCCGAACTCAAACGGCAGTTGGAGGCCGGCGGACTGTTCCGGGTGACCGTCAAGGGCTACGAGTGGACCGACTTCCAGAAGCGCTGGGCGGCCGGAGAACTCGACGCGTACGCCGTCGGCTGGGTCGCCGACTACCCCGACCCGGACACCTTCGGCGCCGCGCTCGTCGGCACCGGCTCCACCATGAACACCGGCTACAGCAGCCGGACCGTCGACGCGCTCATCCGGTCGGGACAGCGCTACGCCGACCGGGGCCGCGCCGCCGACGACTTCCGCGACATCCAGGACACCGTCGCCCAGGACGTACCGGTGATCCCGCTGTGGCAGCGCAAGGAGTACGTGGTGGCCGCCGAGGACGTCGGCGGCAGCCAGTACCTCACGGACGGCACGGGTGTGTTCCGGCTCTGGCAGCTGGACCGGATCTGAACCAACCGGTGTCAGGCGTTCAGCGGCACCCGGGCCGGCAGGGTCACCGTCACCGCCAGCCCCTCGCCCGGCGCGGTCCGTACCACCACCTCGCCGCCGTGCGCCCGCACCACACCCTGCACGATCGCCATGCCCAGACCGCTGCCCGCGCCGCCGCCCGCCCGGAAGAACCGGTCGAATATCCGGTCGGCGTCCTGCTGATCAAGACCCGGCCCGTCGTCCTGCACGCAGAGCCGCACCACACCGTCCACCCGCTCCACACCGAGCCACACCGGCACGTCGCAGGCCGTGTGGATCCGTACGTTGGTCAGCAGATTGCCCAGCACCTGGCGCAGCCCCGACTCGTCGGCCCGGACCAGCAGCGCGCCCTCCGCGCCCACGTCGATGGGCCGCTGCGGCTGCTGCACCCGCAGATCCTCGGCGGCGTCCCGGACCAGACGGCTCAGGTCGACGTTGCGGAACCGCAGTTCGGGCTGCTGGTCGAGGCGGGCCAGGGTGAGCAGCTCGTCGACCAGCCGGCCCATCCGGTCGGCCTCGGCCATCATCCGGTCCCAGGCCCGTCTGCGCTCCTCCGGGTCGCGCAGCATGCCCTTGTCGTACAGCTGGAGGTAGCCGCGTATCGCGGACAGCGGGGTGCGCAGCTCGTGCGAGGCGTCGCCGACGAAGCGGCGCAGCTGGGCCGCGCTGTTCTCCCGTGTGCGGTAGGCCGACTCCACCTGGTGGAGCATCGAGTTGAGGGCGAGCCGCAGCTGCTCCACCTCAGTGGTGGAGTCCCGGCTGGAGGGGACCCGCCGGGTGAGGTCGCCCTCGGCGATCGCCGTCGACGTCTCGACCATGTCCTCCAGCGGCCGGGTCCGCCGCCGCACCGACCACATCGTCGCGCAGGCCAGCAGCAACAGCAGTACGGCACCGATCCCGAGGTCCACGCGCAGGGCCTTGGCGACACCCTCGTCCAGCGCCTCGGTGGTCGTCCCGATGATCAGGAGCGTGCCGTCCGACAGTTCGACGCCGACGGCGCGCATCCGCTCGCCCTCGACCGTGAAGTCCCGGGGCGAGGAGGCGGCGGCCAGTCCTGCGGGGTCCGGGACCGCGGCGGCCAGGATGCGCTGCCGTGGGGTGGGCTTGAGCGGGCCCAGGGCGAGTGGCCGGCCCGCCGTGTCCACGGCCACGAACACCGTGGGTGACGTGGGCAGATGCTGCATCTCCGAGGGGCTGCCGAACTTGTCGAGGAGTATGCCGAGCTCGCCGAGCGCCGCGACCTGCTCCATGCTGAAGCCGGCGCTCTTCAGGGCGCTGCGCGAACCGAGGAGTTCGGAGTCGACCTTGTCCAGCAGGTAGTGCCGCGCCGTCATCAGGCTCACGGCCGTCGCCACGGCGATGCCGAGGGCGAGCAGCACCACATTGGCCAGCGTCAGCCGGGCACGCAGCGAACGCGGGCCGCGCGGCCGGGACCCGGACCTGGACCCGGACCCGGACCCGGGACGGGGGCGCACGCGCGCGAGGAGGCTCTTCGGGGGCGTCATGCCAGCCCGTATCCCACACCGCGCCGGGTGGTGATCAACGGCGGCCCCAGCGCATCCAGTTTGCGGCGCAGATAGCTGATGTAGGTCTCCACCACGGTCGAGTCCGGCGCGTGCTCGTACTGCCAGACGTGGCGCAGGAGCTGCTCCTTGGGCACGATCCGGCCGGCGTTGCGGACCAGGAAGCGCAGCAACGCGTACTCGGTCGGGGTGAGTTCGACGCTGGTGCCCGCGCGGCGCACCGAGTACGTCGTCTCGTCCAGCTCCAGATCGCCGTACCGCAGGGGCGGGCGCTGGGGGAGGACGTCGGCCGGGAGGGTGCGGCGGAGCACGGCGGTGACGCGGGCGATGACCTCGTCGATGTTGAACGGCTTGGTGATGTAGTCGTCGCCGAAGCCGAGGGCGCCGACGATCTCGGCGGGCGAGTCGCGCGCGGTGACGAAGACCAGCGCGAGCTCCGGGCGCCGGGCGCGCAACTCGCGGCCCAGCGCGCGTCCGTCGCCGTCCGGGAGCATCACGTCGAGCAGGGCGGCGTCGACCGCGGTGTGCCTGCCGAGTTCCAGCGCCTCACGGACCGTGCCCGCCGTCATCACCTCGAAGCCGTGGAAGCGCAGCGCTATGGCGAGGACGTCCGCGATGGATTCCTCGTCCTCCACGATCAGCACGGTGCCAGGAGCCGTCGACATGCCCCCAGTATCGGCCGGGGCACTGACAACGGGCCGCCCTCTTCCCCTTGGAATTCCTTGAGAGTCATGGGCAGTCCGTGTCCCTGTGCCGGTGCCGCCACCAATCCTGTCCCCAGGACCTGGGGGGACCTTCCGGATAAGGAGCTTGAGCGTGACGGCATTGGCACGTTGGTGCTATCGGCGTGGACTGGTGGTCCTGTTGCTGTGGGTGGGGGGTCTCGTCGGACTGGGCTTCACGGCCACGGCGGCGGGCACGGACTACGCGAACGTCTTCTCCCTGCCCGACACGGACTCCAAGACGGCCTACGACCTGATGGAGCGGGCGTTCCCGGAGAGCGCCGGGGACACCGACACCGTGGTGTGGAAGACCGACGAGGGCTCGGTACGGGACGCGGACGTCAGATCCCGGATCGAGCCGGCCCTGGCGGAGATCGGGCGGATGGCGGGCGTCGGCGAGGTCGCCGGACCCTACGACGGGACCCCGGGCGCGGAGTCCCGGATCAGCGAGGACGGGCGGATCGCGTACGCCCAGATCACCTTCACCGAGCAGGCCAGCGAGATTCCCAAGGAGCTGGTCGAGGACGTCGTGGACACCGCGCAGGACGCGGAACGCGACGGGTTGCGGGTGGAGTTGGGCGGCCAGGCGATCGCGATGATCCAGGAGCCGCCGACCGGCACGGCCGAACTGGTCGGGATCGCCGCCGCCGCGGTGGTGCTCTTCCTCGCGTTCGGCTCGCTGTTCGCGATGCTGCTGCCGATCGTCGTCGCGATCGCCGGCGTGGGCTCCGGGATGCTGCTGACGATGCTGGCCAGCCACGCCACGAACGTGCCCGACGTGGCCCCGCTGCTGGGCTCGCTGATCGGCCTGGGCGTCGGCATCGACTACGCGCTGTTCATCGTCACCCGGCACCGCCGCGGCATCCTGCGCGGCGCGAAGCCGGAGGAGGCGGCCGTGACGGCGCTGAACACCTCCGGCCGCGCGGTGCTGTTCGCGGGCGGCACGGTGTGCATCGCGCTCGCCGGCATGCTCGTGATGAACATGCGGTTCCTGGACGGTGTGGTCGTCGCGACCTCCCTGACGGTGGTGCTCAGCGTCCTCGCCGCCGTGACCCTGCTGCCCGGCCTGCTGGGGCTGCTCGGCATGCGGGTGCTCAGCCGCCGGCAGCGCGCCCGGCTGGCCGCGGCGGGACCGGAGCCGACGGAGACGAGCGGGCTCGCGGCGCGCTGGTCGGCGTACGTCCAGACCCGCCCGCGGTCGATCGCGGCGGTGGCGCTGGTGGTCATGGCCGTACTGGCGCTGCCGGTCCTCTCGCTGCGGTTGGGCGCGACGGACCAGGGCAACCACCAGGACACGACCACCACCCGGCAGGCCTACGACCTGCTCGCCGAGGGATTCGGACCCGGCTTCAACGGCCCGCTCCAGGTGGTCGTGGACGGCACCGCGCCCGAGTCCCTGGTGACCACCATCCGGTCGACACCGGACGTGGCCCAGGTCGCCGCGGCACCACCCGCCAACGGGGTCACCGTGATCCAGGTCGTGCCCACCACCTCACCGCAGTCCGTGGAGACCGACCGGCTCATCGACCGGCTGCGCGACGAGGTGATCCCGCGGTCCGGCGCGGAGGCCCATGTCGGTGGGGTGACGGCCGTGACCAAGGACTTCGCGTCGGTCACCGGCGACCGGCTGCCGTACTTCGTCGCGACGATCATCGCGCTCGGCTTCCTGCTGCTCCTGGTCGCCTTCCGTTCCCTGGTGGTGCCGCTGACGGCGGCGGTGATGAACCTGGTCGCGGCGGCCGCGTCCTTCGGTGTGCTGGTGGCGGTCTTCCAGTGGGGCTGGGGCGCGGAACTCCTCGGCATCGGCAAGGAGGGCCCCATCACGGCGTTCCTGCCGGTCATCATGCTGTCGCTGCTCTTCGGCCTGTCGATGGACTACCAGGTGTTCCTGGTCAGCCGGATGCACGAGGAGTGGGTGCACACGAAGGACAACGCCCGCGCGGTACGCGTCGGCCTCGCGGAGACCAGCCGGGTCATCAACTGCGCGGCCCTGATCATGATCTGTGTGTTCAGCGCGTTCGTGCTGAGCGGTGACATGGAGGGCGCGATGGCGGGCATCGGCCTGGCGGCCGCGGTCGCCCTGGACGCGTTCATCCTGCGTACGGCCCTGGTACCGGCGGCGATGCATCTGCTGGGCAACTCCAACTGGTGGCTGCCGGCCGGCCTGGAGAAGCGGCTGCCGCACCTGGCGGTGGAGCCGCGCGAGCAGGACCCCGCCGGCGGCCCCGCCTCGGTGATCCACGGCTTCATCCGTACGTCGGACGGGGAGCCGGTCGCCGAGGCGTCGGTGACCCTGCTCTCGCGCGGAGGCCGCCAACTGGACCGCGTCGAGTCCCTGGCGGACGGCTCCTACATCCTCGCGGTACCGGGCCCCGGCTCGTACCTGCTGGCGGCGACCGCCCACCCGCACGCGTCCCACGCCCGCCACCTGATGGTCGGGGACGGCCCGCTGGTCTTCGACGTGGAGCTGGGCGAGGTGGCCGAGGGGGAGGTGGACGCGGTCAACTAGGGCGTGTTTCGAAAGTCCCGTCGTCCGCCCGGAGGGCGGGCCGGCCGGGCGTCGCTCGGCAGGCGGGACTTTCGAAACACGCCCTAGCGGGGAGCGGGACTCCGCACGCTCACTCGGTCCCGGCCGCGCCCGGCCTGGTCATCCCCGGCAGGAAGTCCGTGAACAGTTCATGGACTTCCCGGACCAGTGGCCGCAGCACCCGGAAACGGGCCAGGGACACGCCCCGCGCGGTGAGACGCGCGCCGCGCTCGGCCAGCCGGTAGCTGCGGGTGCGGCCGGGGGTGCGGTCGAAGATCCAGTACAGGCACAGGCCCATCTGGGCGAGCCACATCAGCTCGGGCAGGGCCTCCCGCAGTTCCTCCGGCACCTTCGTCCGGGACCCGGCGAGCACCTCGCGGTGGACGCTGACGGCCTCCACGCGCGCGTGCTCGCTCTCCGGGGAGAAGGGGCTGAGCGGACTGTCGGGATCGGCGGCGTTCTTGAAGAACTGCACCGCGAACTCGTGGTACGGCGTGGCCACGTCCAGCCACGCCGTCAGCACGCCCGCGAGTCGCGCCTCCAGGGCGGTCTCGCGGTCCAGGATCTCGCGGACCGCCCGCTGGTGCTCGGTGGCGATCCGGTCGTAGAACCCCTGGATCAGGTGTTCCTTGCCGTCGAAGTAGTAGTAGGCGCTGCCGACGGAGACCCCGGCCTCCTGGGCGATGGCCCGCATCGTCGTCCTGTCGTATCCCCGCTCCTGGAACAGCCGCATGGCCGTCTCCAGGATCAACGCCCGGGTCTGCTCGGACTTGCTGGGGACGGCCTCCGCGCCGGGGCCCTCTTCGGGTCCTTCGCCTGCGGGGCCTTCGTTGTCGACGGGCACGGGACGAGAGCCTAACGAGTGGGGCGGGGCGCGCCGCGGGCGGCCGCCGGCGGTGTCTCAGACACCCACCGACGCGGACGCCGAGTCCGGCACCTGCGTCGCCGCCCGGCCGAGCTCCGGCCGCTTGACGTAGTCCGTGAACCCGACGACGTTGCCCCACGGGTCGCAGACCTCGACGGTCCACCCCGTGGCCGTCTTGAACGGCTCGTCCACCGGCGGCACACCCACCGCGGCGAGCCCGCGCGCCACCGCGCGCGCGTCCGCCACCTCCACCCACACCCGCGGCGACGGCCACGGCGGCGGCCGGTGCCCCAGCGCCTCCTCGTACCGCAGCAGGATCCCCGGCGTCTCGGCCCCCACCTTCAGCAGGGCGATCCCGCCCTCGTCGAACCGGAACCCCACGGTGAACCCGACCCGTTCGTAGAACTCCACCGCCTCACCGAGGTCCCCGACGGGCAGCAGCAGGTTGTCGAATCCGAGCAGCTCGTACGACTGGTTGTCTGACATACCGTCAGAGTAGGCCGATGATCGGCCGGATCCC
Source organism: Streptomyces sp. NPDC088387 (assembly GCF_044753385.1). NCBI lineage: Bacteria > Bacillati > Actinomycetota > Actinomycetes > Kitasatosporales > Streptomycetaceae > Streptomyces > Streptomyces sp. NPDC088387. The sequence continues at coordinate 279,011 of NZ_JBIVNC010000004.1, read as the reverse complement.
GGGATTGTCCGCGGCGCCTCGTGCGACCGCAGCCCAATGGGCCAGTTGGCCTTCAGTACGCTTCAGGCTCATCGCGGGAGGGGAAGTCGGTGGGCCGTACGCGCACAGCCCTAGGGCTGCTGGTCGTGATCGTGGGCACGGCATGGCTGCTCGGCGGGCCCGACGCGCTGCGTTCCGGGGCGCGCGTGGCGCTGGTGGCGGGACCGTATCTGCTGATGGCATTCGCGCTGGCGCTCGTTGTGCGCACCGCGCTTCCGAAGGGCACCGCGCTCGGCCCCCTTCTGCTGCTCCTCGCCGGTGGCGTGTGGGCTCTGCTCGGTCAGGACCGGCTCGGCAACGCCTGGGAGAGCCGGCTGCTGCCGCTGGCGTTGATCGGCCTGGGCGCGCTGGTGGCGCTGGGCCGGTCGACCGCCTCCGAGGGCACGGACGTGGTGATTCCCGTCCGGCGCTACCGGAGTTTCCTCGTACCGAGGACCGCCAAGCTGGCGGCGTCCGAGGTGGGAGTGCGGCGGATCGTGGTCCGATCGTTCTTCGGGCCCCTGCGCGTGGATCTCTCCGAAGCGCTCTTCCCCGGCGAGTCCGCGGCCACCGAACTCCCGGTGCTGCACGTCGACGTGACCGTGTTCTTCGGGCGGGTCGAACTGGTGCTGAGAGGGGACTGCGCGGTGGCGCTGGCGGGCGGCATCCACACGTACGGCACGTCTCTCGTCGAGCACGTTCCCGTGTTCGCCAACGCGGACGCGTACACGCAGTCCCATCTGGAGGGACGTCTGGAGGCCGACATCGGCCGGCTCCTGGAGATCAGTCTTGTCGGGGTGGGGGGAGCTGTGGAGCTGGGGCCGGCGTGGCGGCCGGGGGCGGCGCCTCCTCAGGGTGCTTGAACGGCTCGTCCCTGAGAGCCGAATGATCCTTGAGCGGCACGTGGGAGAGGAGGAACAGCGTGATCCGCTGGTTGAGTGCCCACTCCTCGGCCGGGGTTGTCGGAAGGTCGTAGTGCAGGGCCGTCGCGAGGTCGAAGCGGTGCACGTCGAACACCGCCTTCATCAGCTCCTCGTTGTCCTGCGCGGCCCGCTGCGCACCCCGGTAGGCGAGCGCACAGGCCGCCATGGCGGCCGGCAGCACCAGCGTCCACCAGTTCATCCGCAGGACCAGCGGCGAGGCGGCCACGGACACCACCCCGAACGCCACGCACAACGAGGAGGTGACGGAGATGAGGTCCATCTGCTCCTGGAGCGCCTGCCGGAACTCGGGTTTCACGGAGGGGTAGATACGCCGGTAGGCGCTCAGTACGTCGATGCCGTGCCGGTCCCCGGTGCGCTCCTCCACGTTCTTGAGGATGTTGCCCAGAGTGGTGGGCATCAGATTCTGGTCGTTCGTCGAGTACATGGCGCACGTACGCGCGCTCCGCCCCTTGAGGCGTTCCGCTCGTGCCACGGCCCGGTGGAACTGCCGGATCCGCTCGAGCGACATGTTGTCGTCCGGGAGTTCGACGGTGTACGTGCCCTCCATCGCCTCGGCCTGGTCACGACGCCGGCGATGGCGCTCGACGGCGATCCGGCGGAGCCGTCCGGTCAGGGTGCCGGACGGCCAGTAGCCCTCCAGGTACTGGATCAGCGCGAGCTGGAAGGGCCGGAGCAGAACGCCGCCGAGGAAAACACCGGCGGATATCAGTGCGAGGGTGGTGAGTTGGCGGTCGTCCGGCAGTGCGTCGCCGAGGTCCATGCTTCTGCCGGGCTCGTAGGCGTGCGCTCCTACGAGGACGGTGACCGCGGTGACCACGATGGCGCCGGGCAACACGCTCAGCAGACTGAAGCGGTCACCGCCGAGTACCTTCGTCCCCGCCTCGACAATCCCACCCAGCATGGGGTCTCCTCACCTTCTCGGCCCGACGACCAGCACCGCGGCGCCGGGAACACGGGGATGGCGGGCACCGGCGCAGGAAGGCGTACGGGAGACCCGCTGCCGCACGCGCAGTGGGGGGCGGCGGCAGTCCGGGTCCCGGCAGACATAGATGTACAGCCCGTCGGAGACCTGCGCCGCGGCGGGATCCAGCGGCGGCGCCGGCATCAGGACGCCGTGCAGCGGCCCGTGCTGGGGACACGGCTGCGGCACGGGTGTGGAGCCGCGCTGCCGGACCACGTTCCAGGTGCACCGGTCGACCAGGCAGAGAAAGACCCAGTACCCGGGATCCGGCTGGCCCTTGGGGCTGATCGTCATCTGGTACGCCCCGCCCGACTGTGTGGCGAGAACGCGGCTCAATGCGACCAGCCGCCCCCTCAGCCCGCCCATGACGCCCCCAGCCCCTCAGTCGGTGCCACGAGTATGCCGCCAACTCCCGGCCCCGCACAGCCGAAAGGGCCCGCCCCCGTTTCCGGGACGGGCCCTCGGCCGGCAGTGTCCTGGGTCAGAAGCGGCGGGTGATCAGGGCCTTCTTGACCTCGGCGATCGCCTTCGTCACCTCGATGCCGCGCGGGCAGGCGTCCGTGCAGTTGAACGTGGTGCGGCAGCGCCACACCCCGTCGCGGTCGTTGAGGATCTCGAGGCGCTGCTCGCCACCCTCGTCACGGCTGTCGAAGATGAAGCGGTGGGCGTTGACGATGGCCGCCGGGCCGAAGTACTGGCCGTCGTTCCAGAAGACCGGGCACGACGAGGTGCAGGCCGCGCAGAGGATGCACTTCGTGGTGTCGTCGAAGCGCTCGCGGTCCTCCGCGGTCTGGAAACGCTCGCGGGTCGGCTCGTTCGTCTCCTTGGTGATGAGGAACGGCATCACGTCGCGGTACGCCTGGAAGAACGGCTCCATGTCCACGACCAGGTCCTTCAGGACCGTGAGGCCCTTGATGGGCTCGACCGTGATCGGCTTGTCCGGGTTGACGTCCTTGATCAGCGTCTTGCAGGCCAGCCGGTTCTTGCCGTTGATCCGCATCGCGTCCGAGCCGCAGATGCCGTGGGCGCAGGAGCGGCGGAAGGTCAGCGTGCCGTCGACATCCCACTTGATCTTGTGGAGGCCGTCGAGGACGCGCTCCTTGGGGTCGATCTCCAGCTGGAAGTCCTCCCAGGTCGCCTCGGCCGAGATCTCCGGGTTGAAGCGGCGCACGCGGAACGTGACCGTGATGTAGGGAGAGGCCGCGGCCTCCGCCTCCACCTTGTCCAGAACGGGGGTTGCCATCAGTACTTACGCTCCATCGGCTGGTAGCGGGTCTGCACGACCGGCTTGTAGTCGAGACGAATGGACTCCGTGCCGTCGGCGCCGACCTCGCGGTACGCCATGGTGTGGCGCATGAAGTTGACGTCGTCCCGGTTCGGGTAGTCCTCGCGGTAGTGACCGCCGCGGGACTCCTTGCGGGCCAGCGCGGACACCGCCATGACCTCGGCGAGGTCGAGCAGGTTGCCCAGCTCGACGGCCTCCAGCAGGTCCGTGTTGAACCGCCTGCCCTTGTCCTGGATCGAGACGTTCCTGTAGCGGGCGCGCAGTTCGGCGATCTTCTCGACGGCCGTCTTGATCGTCTGCTCGGTGCGGAACACCATGACGTTGGCGTCCATGGTCTCCTGGAGCTCGCGGCGCAGCGTCGCCACCCGCTCGTTGCCGGTAGACGTCCGCAGCCGCTCGATCTGCTCGACGACCAGCGACTCCGGCGCCTCGGGCAGCTCGACGTAGTCCGCCTTCTGCGAGTACTCCGCGGCGGCGATACCGGCCCGCTTGCCGAACACGTTGATGTCCAGCAGGGAGTTGGTGCCGAGGCGGTTGGCGCCGTGGACGGAGACGCAGGCGACCTCGCCGGCCGCGTACAGGCCCGGGACCACGGTGGTGTTGTCCGAGAGGACCTCGCCCGCGACGTTCGTCGGGATGCCGCCCATCGCGTAGTGGGCCGTCGGCTGGATCGGGATCGGGTCCGTGTACGGCTCGATACCCAGGTAGGTGCGCGCGAACTCGGTGATGTCCGGGAGCTTCGCGTCCAGCTGCTCCGGCGGGAGGTGGGTGAGGTCCAGGTAGACGTGGTCGCCCTCGGGACCGCAGCCGCGGCCCTCGCGGATCTCCGTGTAGATGGAGCGGGACACGACGTCACGGGACGCGAGGTCCTTCATGACCGGCGCGTACTTCTCCATAAAGCGCTCGCCGTCCTTGTTGCGGAGGATGCCGCCCTCACCGCGGGCGCCCTCCGTCAGCAGGATCCCCATGCGCCAGATGCCGGTCGGGTGGAACTGGAAGAACTCCATGTCCTCCAGCGGCAGTCCGCGACGGTAGACCGCGGCCTGGCCGTCACCGGTCAGCGTGTGCGCGTTCGACGTCACCTTGAAGAACTTGCCGGTGCCGCCGGACGCGTAGATCACGGCCTTCGCCTGGAAGATGTGGATCTCGCCGGTCGCCAGCTCGTAGGCCACGACACCGGCCGACCGCTTGACGCCGTCGACCTCGGTGATCAGCTGGTCCAGGACGTAGAACTCGTTGAAGAACTCCACGCCCTCCTTGACGCAGTTCTGGTACAGCGTCTGGAGGATCATGTGGCCGGTGCGGTCCGCCGCGTAGCAGGACCGGCGCACCGGCGCCTCACCGTGGTTGCGCGAGTGACCGCCGAAGCGGCGCTGGTCGATGGTGCCGTTCGGGGTGCGGTTGAACGGCAGGCCCATCTTCTCCAGGTCGAGGACCGAGTCGATGGCCTCCTTCGCCAGGATCTCCGCGGCGTCCTGGTCGACCAGGTAGTCGCCGCCCTTGACCGTGTCGAAGGTGTGCCACTCCCAGTTGTCCTCCTCCACGTTGGCGAGCGCGGCGGCCATACCGCCCTGCGCGGCGCCCGTGTGGGAGCGGGTGGGGTAGAGCTTGGTCAGTACGGCGGTGCGGCTGCGCTTCGTCGACTCGATGGCGGCGCGCATGCCCGCGCCACCGGCGCCGACGATGACGGTGTCGTATTTGTGGATCTTCATCAGGAATTCCTCAGTCCCTCAGCCCGGTGGCCTAGCGGATGTTCGGGTCGAAGGTGAAGATCACCAGCGTGCCCAGCAGGATGGTGAACACCGTGGCGGTGTACAGCAGGCCCTTCAGCCACAGACGCGTGTTGGCGCGCTCCGCGTAGTCGTTGATGACCGTGCGCAGACCGTTGGCGCCGTGCAGCATCGCGAGCCACAGCATCAGCAGGTCCCAGACCTGCCAGAACGGCGACGCCCAGCGGCCGGCCACGAACGCGAAGCCGATCTTGGAGACACCGCCGTCGAGGACCAGCTGGATCAGCAGATGGCCGATGACCAGGACGACCAGCACCACGCCGGACAGGCGCATGAACAGCCACGCGGCCATCTCGAAGTTGCCGCGGGTGCTGCGCCCGGTCTTCTTGGTGCGCTTGCGCGGCGGCTCGATGAGCGGCGCGGGGTTGTCGACCGTGTAGACGGAGGCGCCCTCGACGGGGCCGATGCCGGAGGCGGTCTTCTCAGTGGTGGACATTGGCGTCAGCTCCCGAAGACTTCACGAGCGGCGTGGCCGAGGACGGGGTAGATCGCCCCGACCATCAGCACCAGCCAGATACCGACGACCGACCAGAGCAGCTGCTTCTGGAAGCGCGGGCCCTTCGACCAGAAGTCGACGGCGATGACACGCAGGCCGTTCAGCGCGTGGAAGAGGATGGCGGCGACGAGGCCGTACTCCAGCACGGCCACGATCGGCGTCTTGTACGTGGCCACGACGTCGTCGTAGGCCTCGGGGGAGACACGTACGAGAGCGGTGTCCAGCACGTGTACGAACAGGAAGAAGAAAATGAGGACGCCGGTGACTCGATGAGCCACCCAGGACCACATTCCTTCCCGGCCGCGGTACAGCGTTCCAGCCGGCACGGAAGTCCTCCGGGAGCGGGGATTGGGGCCTGCCGGCTTGTGCTGTCGGTCGGCCCGGCCGGGTACGGTCCACCGGCCCCCAGCATCGTATCCACGGTTGGGGGCGGCGCTGAGCGGGGGTCTGGCTCTGTGATCAAAGTGGCACGCGGATGGGTGATTGGCGGCCAATGCGACGAGATACCCCGATGTGCACCCGGCTAATGAGGTGGGATCGCCCGATGTGTACCGGGTGGGACGGTGTCCTGGTGCTCCGCGCGACCCAGGGACTTCACCAGCCGGCCCTTCGCCAGGCGCCGCAGTTCCTCCGCCGAGACGACCCGTTCGTCCTCCGGATCGTTCGCCAGTCGTGACCGGATCGCGGCGAGGAGCTGGTTGAGGGTCTCTCCCGGGGACGCCTCGTCGAGGCATACGACGAACACGTGCCCGAAGCGTGACTCGTACGCGGCGAGGGCCGCGCTCAGCGCGGTGTGGGCCGCCGGGTACGTGCCGTCCGGCAGGGCCGGCAGCGGCTCGCCCGACAGCGCCTCCGCGAGATCGGCCGGGGTCAGGTCGTAGGCCGCCTCGTCGGACGCGGCGTGCAGCGCGTCGAGATCCGGGTACGGGCGATGGGCCGTGATGCGCTCCGCCCAGCGAAGGCTGCGGAGACAGGTCAGCAGCGTGCGCCGCGCCTCGGCGGCCGGGGCCGTGTTGAAGCGCTGGAGGGGAGTCGGGACGGCTCGGGTCTGCTCGGGAAGGAGGCGTGTCACGTTGTGTGTCGGCAGAGGATTCTGTGAGAGATGTGCCGCCACGTTATCGAGAGTGGTCATCGTGTGTCCGACGGTTATCCGAATTTCACCCGGACGGGAGAGTTTCGGAACCTCTGGTGGACAGGTGCCGCGTCGTGCGGGATTAGGTTGACAGAGTGAGTCAGCACAGGCGTCGGGCGCCGGACAGCCAGGAGCGGAGTGTGCGGCGCGGGGCGCTGCTGATCGCGGCCGCGGTGGTCGTGTTCGGTGTCGGGCTCGGGCTGTGGGCCTCCGGCGGGGACGACGGACCGGACCGTACGGACAGCTCCGCCCAGGTCACCCCCAGCGCGCCGGCCAGTCCGGAGCCGAGCCCCAGCCCCACCCGCAGCTATCCGCTCTCCCAGGCCCCGCGCACGATTCCGTCCGTCGGAGCGCACACCCCGGCGCGCGGGCCCGGCTGGCGGCCGGCGCGCGGGTACCGGGTCGTGGTCGGCGACGCCGAGCTCGCCGACGAGGGGAAGCTGCTCGCCGGGGAGCTGGGGCTGACGTACGCCGGGGAGAAGGGCGATGTGCGCGCCGGGGACGTACGGCTCGCGCTCAACGGTGACGAGGGTGCCGATCCGGAGTCGTACGCGATGACCGTGCGTGGCGGGCGGGTCGCCATCAGCGGGCCGGGCGAGGCGGGCGTGTTCTACGGCACCCGCACGCTGAAGCAGGAGGTGCACGGCGGCGGTACGGCCCCGGAGGGCGTCGTGCGCGACGAGCCGGCCAAGCCGCGGCGCGGGTTCATGCTGGACATCGCGCGCAAGCCGTTCACCGCGGCCTGGATCGAGGACCGGGTGCGTGAGCTCGGCGATCTGAAGTTCAACGAGCTGGGGCTGCACTTCTCCGACGACCAGGGTTTCCGGATCGAGTCGGACACCCACCCCGAGATCGTCTCCAGGACGCGGCTGACCAAGGCCGAGGTCCGGCGGATCGTGGCGCTGGCGGAGAGCCGGCACATCACGGTTGTGCCGGAGATCGACTCGCCGGGTCACCTCGGCGCCGTCATCGCCGCCCACCCCGACCTCCAGCTGCGCAACGCGAACGGGGTGGCGGCCGAGGGCGCCGTGGACATCTCCGATCCCGACGCCGCGTCGATTGTCGACGATCTGCTCGGCGAGTACGCGGAGCTGTTCCCGGGCGGTCAGTGGCATCTCGGCGGCGACGAGTACCGCGCGCTGACCGTGTCCGACCCGGAGGCCTCCTACCCGCAGCTCGCCGGCGCCGCCCGCGAGGCCTACGGGGCCGGCGCCGGTGTCGCCGACCTCGCCACCGGCTGGCTGAACGACCGCGCCGACACGGTCCGCGCGCACGATCGCGCTCCGCGCGCGTGGAACGACGGCTTCTACACGGGTACGTCGGTGAAGGCGGCCGACGATCTTGTGGTGGCGTACTGGACGGGCAAGGAGATCGGGGCTCGGCAGCCCGTGGAGTATCTGCGGGCGGGGCGGCAACTGGTGAACTACAACGACGAGTTCCTTTATTACGTGCTCGGGCAGCCGCAGACGTTCGTCTATCCGACGGGGCAGCGGATTTATGAGGAGTGGACGCCGCGGGTTGTTCGTGGGACGACTGCGGTCGCCGCGCGGTATGAGGATCAGATCCTCGGGGGGTCCTTCGCCGTCTGGTGCGATCTTGCTGGCGCGCAGACGGAGGCGCAGGTTGCTGCGGGGATCCGGCTGCCGTTGCGGGCGACCGTGCAGAAGTTGTGGGACGCGGATCGGCCGGAGGGGTCCTGGGGGGAGTTCCGGGAGCTTGCGGATCGGCTGGGATGACGGGTGCGGGCACGTCGTGGCTTGTCGCGCAGTTCCCCGCGCCCCTGGGGTGGCTGAGCGGTCGGTACGGGGGCGGGTGTGGTTTTTAGGGGCGCGGGGAACTGCGCGAACGGCCACAATGGACGCGCACCCGTCAATGCCGCCGCACCCGTCCGTACGGCTGTGCGCAACCGAGACCGGGGGGACCGGAGATGGGCTACTGGGGTTACTTCGTCGTGGGGCGTGGTGAGCGGCCGCTCTCGGCGTACGAGGCGCTGGCCGGGGTCCCCGCCATGGAACTGCGGGAGTCGGCACCCGACGGCTGGCAGGTGTGGGAGTACCCGAGCGGCGACGGCGACGTCGGCAGTATGAACGCGCTCGCCCGGGAGAGCGGAGCACCCGCCCTCTTCGGGTACGTCATGGACAGCGCCTGCGCGGTCGTCGAGGCGGCGGCCCCGGAGAGCGGGGTGTGGACCACGTGTCTCGGACGGTCCACCATGGCCGGCTACCTCGGCACCGACGCGGAGGGCCTCACACTGGAGGACTACTTCCTGGAGCCCCGCGACGCCGCCGACCGGGCCGTCGCCTGGGCCGCCGAGGCCGGGCACACCGTCGAGGCCGACCGGATCGCCGACGTGTTCACCGCCGACCCCGACCCGTTGGCCGAAAACCTGTTCTTCCGCCTCCTCGACCGGCTCGGCGTCATCCCGCTGTGACACAACCCGCCGGACACACGCAGAAGGGGACGTACGGGCTCCACAAGGGGTGGCGCCCCGGACCCGGAGGCGTGGATGAGCCTGGTGGAACTGATCGCTCAGGCCGACGAACGTGGACTCGCCGCCAGCGCGTTGGCTTGTTTGGACCGGTGCGTCTCGCTGCTCGGCGGTGACGACGAGGTACTACGGCCACTGTGGGCGAACCTCGCCGACGACGGTGACGCGGACGCGTGGGGCGGCCTGTTGGACAAGGCTCGCGGCCAACTCGGGTGTGGGGCAGGGCTGGTGGACGCCGGGGACGTGCAGGGTGCCGTGGCCCGTGAGACCGCCGAAGAGGCCGCGCTGCTCGCCCGGCGGATGCTGGCCGCCGCCCCGTCCGTCCGGTCCACCCCCGACGCCCGTGTCTGGGCCGACGGCTGCTCGGTCGCGGCCCTGCGGATCCACCGCCTCCTCGACCCCGCCGCCGGCCCGACCGCCGACGCTGCCGCCTCGGTCGACGCGCGCAGACACGGCCGTACGGACGCCATGTCGCCGCTCGTCGCCGCCGAACTGCGGCGCCAGACCACCGTCCTGGAGCTGCTCACCGAGCACGGCACCGGCGGGCTGCGCCGTGCGCTCGACGTCTCCACCGAGGGGCGCCGGGTGCTGCGCGCGGTGGTGTCCCGGCGCGCCCGCAACACGTAAACCCCCTTGTCGGGGCGGATCCTGTGACCGTCCTGGGGGTGCGAGGGGGCGGTCCTGCGCCGGTTGCCGCGGACCCGCCGATCCGAGTGACGAAACACCGGACGCCCGGCGCTTTCCTCAGTGTGACGACGAGTGCGACGACCCCGGCCACCAGCCCGACCACAACGACCCCGCAGGCACCCCGGCCCTCCGCCGCCGCGAAACCGGTGCGATGGGCGGCCGACACCGTCTCCGCCCTGCGTGAAGGGGCCCGCCTGCGCCTCGACTACTCGGCCCCGTCCCTGTGGCGCGCCGACCGCCTGATCGACGAACTCCGCCGCGAGGACACCCCGTACGCCGCCGTGGACCACACACTGCGCGGACTGGGCGCCTACGCCGGTGAGGTGATCGCACGTCAGACCGGCGCGGAGTGGTGGGCGAGCGGGGGCGACCACTGGATCCGTACCCCCGACGGACGGCTCTGGGACCCCATCGACGAGGCCCGCCGCTGCTTCACCGGCGACGGCTCCCTGCGTCTGCTGTGCCTCGACGCCATGGCGGCCGGACGCTGACGGCCACCGGCCCCCGGAAGGCCCGCCCGTCCCGGCGGCAAAAGGTTGTACGGCACCGGCAATTCACCCCTGTGGTGATCCCCACGTCCCGAATCTGTGATGATCCTGTGCACGCCGACGCAGCATCGGGTGAGGGGTTTTCGCGGAACGGGTGGGGGGCTCATGGGCGCAGGGGGTACAGGGGGCGCGCCGCGCGCGGCCGACATGCGGATGCGGGCCGCGAGGTTCGTCGCCCATGCCACCGCCCGCACCCGGCTGCCGCTGGACTACTCCGTGCGGAGCCTGCGGGTGATCGACGTCCTCGCCGACGGCCTGCGCAAGGGCGGCGCCGACCCGGAGCGCGCGAGGGAGACACTGGGCGCGCTCGGGGCATACGTCGGTGAGGTGCTGGTGCGCCGCGCGGGCGCCCGCTGGGTGGACTTCGACGAGGGGCAGCGCGCCTACTTCGGCCACCCGGTCGGGGTGCGGATGCCCGACGGCCGGCACTGGAACCCGCTCGGCCGGGTCGCCAACCGTTTCGCGTCCGGCCGCCCCGAGGACTCCGTGCACACCTTCTACCTCACCCTGCACGGACGGTCCCGCCGCGCGGCCTGACGGCTGTGACACTTCCGTGAGGCCCGGCGCTGATGACCACGGGGAGGGCCGGCGTGGCACCAGCGCGCCGCACGGTCCGGTCACCCCGCGGTGAACCCGGTGCGAATAAGGACTGACTTGGGCCACGGAGGGCGACCCCGGCACGTACAGGAGTACGACGGGGAACTGGGCGCCGCGGTCGCGCGGGCCCAGCAGGGGGACGAGGCCGCGTTCGCCGTGGCCTACCGGATCGTGCAGCCGGGACTGCTCGGCTACCTGCGCGGTCTGGTCGGCGACGAGGCCGAGGACGTCGCCTCCGACACCTGGCTGGAAATCGCCCGTGACCTCGGCCGGTTCTGGGGCGACGGGGCGGGCTTCCGCGGCTGGACCGCGACCATCGCCCGCAACCGGGCCGTGGACCACCTGCGCCGGATGCGGGCCCGGCCCCGGCCGGCCGCCCTGGAGGCGGACGTACTGGAGCTGCCGGGACCGCACAGCACCCACGAGCAGGCGCTGGAGGCGATCTCCACGGCGGAGGCGCTGGCGCTGGTGCGGTCGCTGCCGCCGGACCAGGCCGAGGCGGTGCTGCTGCGGGTCGTGGTGGGGCTCGACGGCCCGGCCGCGGCGCGTGTCCTGGGCAAACGGCCCGGCGCGGTGCGTACCGCCGCCCACCGGGGGCTGAAACGTCTCGCCGAGCGGCTGGGGAGCGGGCACGGGGAGAGCGGGCACGGGGGGAGCGGGGGCGGAAGTGGCCGCGGTGGCCGGGACGACTGGCGTCCACGGGGGCCGGAGTGATCCGCCGGAAGGGGGCCGGATCCCGTTGCCGCGTCGCCAAAGCAACGGCCGGGGCCGCCACCCCCCACAGGAGAGGCCCCGGCCGTCGCGCGGCACGGGCCGCGCGGCGGCCCGTACTTTCTTCAGCGCCATGACTGCGTTTTCTGTCACACCCCAGCGCGTCACGGGTTGGTTGCATCGTGTACCAACATGGACGAGGAGCGGTTTCAGGCCGTAACGTGCCATTCGCGCCGGACTGCCCAGGCGGCCGGATCAGTGCAACCACGTGCGGGCGTTGACACCGCAACATTCGACCGAGGAACCACGACGGCGAGAACCCGGTCCGCGTGAGCGGCGCCGGTTCAGGCGTACAAAGGGGTCGCACGCGTGCTGGGGGACGACGCCGAGTTGACGGCCGCCGTGCTTGCGGCACAGAACGGGGACGAGACCGCGTTCCGGACTGTGTACCGCACGGTGCACCCGCGGCTGCTCGGATACGTGCGCACACTCGTCGGTGATCCCGACTCCGAGGACGTCGCCTCCGAGGCCTGGTTGCAGATAGCCCGTGACCTGGAGCGGTTCAGCGGCGACGCGGACCGCTTCCGCGGCTGGGCGGCCCGGATAGCCCGCAACCGCGCGCTGGACCACATACGGATGCGCGGGCGCCGCCCGGCCATCGGCGGCGACGAGACCGAGCTGACCGGCAAGCCCGCCGACTCCGACACCGCGGGCGAGGCGATCGAGGCGCTGGCCACAGGCCGCACCCTCTCCCTCATCGCCCGGCTGCCCCAGGACCAGGCCGAGGCCGTGGTGCTGCGGGTCGTCGTGGGTCTCGACGCGAAGACCGCCGCCGACACCCTCGGCAAACGTGCGGGGGCGGTCCGGACCGCCGCGCACCGCGGTCTGAAGCGGCTCGCCGAACTCATCGACGAGGATCCGGAATCGGCCGGCGGGCTCGACGCCCTGCCCGCCCCGCGAGAACCGCGCGACCGCGCGGTCACGTCCGCGAGTGTGACGCATACGCGTCCGCGGACGCAGAAGGACATGTGATGGCCGACGAGCACTACAGATGGCTGGACCGCGAAACGGCCGAGCGCCTGCTGCGCGGAGAGCCACTGGAAGCTGTCGACGCCGACGCCCGTGAGCAGGCCGACCGGCTCGCCAAGGCGCTGGGCGCCATGTCCGAACGGACCCCTCTGACCAGCGACGAACTCCCCGGCGAGGCCGCCGCGCTGGCCGCCTTCCGCAAGGTGCGGGCCGAGCGCGACGACGTCGGCCGCGCCTTCGCCGACGGCCTCTCCGGACCCCGCGCGTCCGACGCCGGGCTGGTCCGGATCGGCGGCCGGTCCGGTCGCGGCCCCGGTCCGGAACCCGGCCGCCGCCCCATCCGGAACGGTCAGACACGCCTCGCCCTGGCCGCCGCGCTGGCCGTCGTCATGATCGGCGGAGTGGCCGCCGCGACCGGAACCGGAGTCCTGCCGACGCCGTTCGACGAGGACGCCGACCCGGGCCCCGCGGCCACCGTGCCGGCCGTCGACCCGCCCGACGCGCCGAAGACCCCGCCCTCGCCGGAGCGCTCCCGGGGCGCCGACACGGCGCCGCCCCCGTCCGGCGGACCCACCGGTCTCCCGACCGGACCCGACGCGGCGCAGGGCCCCGGAACCCAGCCCTCCACCGAGTCGAAGCCGCCCGCCGGCCCGGCCGGTGGGAGCGGTCACGCATGGCTCGACGCGGCCAGGGCGTGCCGCGATCTGCGCAAGGGCAAACCCCTGGACGCCGAGCGCAAGCGCGCGCTGGAGGCGGTCGCGGGGGGCTCGGCACGGGTGGTGAAGTTCTGCCGCGGTGTGCCCGCCGACGCCGGGAGCGGCTCGGGCGGCGGCGACGAGAAGGGCGACGGAGACGGCCTGGACGGCCCGGGCGGCTTCGGCAAGCAGGACAAGGACGACAAGCCCAAGAAGGGCGACGAGGACGAGGACGACGACGGTGGCCGTGACGGCCGGCGGGGCGGGTACGACAGGGGCGTGAGCCTGTTCGGCCTCCTCCCGTCGCAGCCGACATCGACGCCTACACCGACTCCGACTCCGACGCCTACACCGACTCCGACTGCGACGCCTACACCGACTCCGACTCCGGGCTCGTCGGAGACCCCGCGGCCCACCCCGACGTCCGTACCGACCGTCACCCCGACCGCCGTACCCACGGCCCCGCCTACGACCGCGCCTACGACCGCGCCTACGACCGCGCCGTCGACCGCACCCCCGTCGCCCGGCCCCTCGTATCAGCCGCTGTTCCCTGACAGTCGCCGCTGACCTGCGGTTTCTCACCGCACGACGTCGGCTCGACCGGTGGGTGTGACACTTTTGGGCTTAGTGACGCAGTAGTAAGTGAGCCGACTGGTCATCGGCCGTTTGCACAGTGCCGGGGTTCCCCCCGTACCTGCGGCACGTGCACCCGGCGCGGGCGGGACACGTTCCCCCGGTCCCGCCCGCGCCGCGAACGTCCGTCCTCACCAGTGGACGACGACCTTGTCGCCGTTGCGGACCTGGGCGTAGAGATCGGCGATCGCCGCCTCGTCCCGGACGTTGACGCAGCCGTGCGAGCCGCCCGCGTAACCGGTCGCGGCGAAGTCCGACGAGTAGTGCACGGCCTGGCCCCCGCTGAAGAACATCGCGTACGGCATCGGCGAGTCATAGAGCGTCGACACATGGTGCCGGGACTTCCAGTAGACCTCGAAGACACCTTCGCGGGTCGGGGTGTACTCCGAGCCGAACCGCACCGGCATCGTCGAGACCGTCCGCCCGTCGATCATCCAGCGCAGTGTCCGGCTCGACTTGCTGATGCAGAGCACCCGCCCGGTCAGACAGCGGGTGTCGGGCGCGTCGGCCTCCTGCCCGCCCATCAGATACAGGTCCCACTTCCCGGGCTCCCGGGTCATCTTCTCCAGCCGCTGCCAGGTGACGGTGTCCGTCTCGCCGGTCTGCGGCAGCCCCCGCTTGCCCTGGAAGCCACGGACCGCCCGCTCGGTGAGATCGTCGTACGTCCCGGTCGGACCGTCGAACAGCCACTCGACCTGCCGCAGCCGCGCCTGGAGCTCCCGCACGTCCCGGCCGCTGTCGCCGGGGGACCAGAGCACGGGGGCCGGCACGGACGGGGCCCTGCTCGGCGCGGTCGGCGCCGCGGGGCTGCGCGGCGGGCTCTTCTTCCCGGCGGCGGAGTTCCCGCCCGAGGGGTCCCCGGCGGCGGAGTCCCCGGCGGGCGGGTCTCCGGCAGGCGTCGCCGGCCGGGTGCTCGTCACCTCGATACGCACCGGCGGTATCGGCTTCCCGTCCGCGTCCACCGGTCCCGCCTTGCATCCGCAGACGGTCACCAGTGCCGTCAGCCCGGCGATCGCGGCGACCGCTGTGCGCCTGCCGTTCGTCCGCATGTACGGCCCCCTCGTCCCACCGGAGTGCTCTGGTGTCACTGGAGGTGTTCCCCGGATGACTGGTCGCGAACGGGGCGGCATCGTGGTGACCAAGCTCCCAGCCGCAGCGAGGACAGCGGAGGCGCACCATGGCACGCGAGTCGGAGTCGGGACTGCCCATCGAGCCGGTCTACGGCCCGGACGCGCTGACGGGCTGGGACCCCGCGGTACAGCTGGGTGAGCCGGGACAGTACCCCTACACGCGCGGTGTGTATCCCTCCATGTACACGGGCCGCCCGTGGACCATGCGCCAGTACGCCGGTTTCGGCACGGCCGCCGAGTCCAACGCCCGCTACAAGCAGCTCATCGCCCATGGCACCAGCGGACTGTCGGTCGCCTTCGACCTGCCCACCCAGATGGGCCACGACTCCGACGCGCCGATCGCCCACGGCGAGGTCGGCAAGGTGGGCGTGGCGATCGACTCGATCGACGACATGCGGGTGCTGTTCGACGGGATCCCGCTGGGCGAGGTGTCGACGTCGATGACGATCAACGCGCCCGCCGCCCTGCTCCTGCTGCTGTACCAGCTGGTCGCCGAGGAACAGGGTGTGCCGGCGTACGAGCTGACCGGCACGGTCCAGAACGACGTACTGAAGGAGTACATCGCGCGCGGCACGTACATCTTCCCGCCGAAGCCGTCGCTGCGGCTGGTCGCCGACATCCTCCGGTACTGCCGGGCCGAGATCCCGAAGTGGAACTCGATCTCCATCTCCGGCTACCACATGGCGGAGGCGGGGGCGAGCCCCGCACAGGAGATCGCGTTCACGCTGGCCGACGGCATCGCGTACGTGCGGACCGCGGTCGCGGCCGGGATGGACGTCGACGACTTCGCGCCCCGCCTTTCGTTCTTCTTCGTGGCGCGTACGACGCTCCTGGAGGAGGTCGCCAAGTTCCGTGCCGCGCGGCGGATGTGGGCGCGGGTGATGCGCGAGGAGTTCGGGGCGCGGGACCCGAGGTCGCTGATGCTGCGGTTCCACACCCAGACGGCCGGGGTGCAGCTGACGGCCCAGCAGCCGGAGGTGAACCTCGTACGGGTGGCCGTGCAGGGCCTCGGCGCGGTGCTGGGCGGCACGCAGTCGCTGCACACCAACTCCTTCGACGAGGCCATCGCCCTGCCGACCGACAAGGCGGCCCGCCTCGCCCTGCGCACCCAGCAGGTCCTGGCGTACGAGACGGACGTGACGGCGACCGTGGACCCCTTCGCCGGGTCCTACGTCGTCGAGAGCATGACGGACGCCGTGGAGGCCGCGGCCCTGGATCTGATGACACGCGTCGAGGACCTCGGCGGGGCGGTCGCCGCCATCGAGGCCGGCTTCCAGAAGGGCGGGATCGAGCGCAACGCCTATCGCATCGCCCGGGAGACCGACACCGGCGAGCGGGTCGTGGTCGGCGTCAACCGCTTCCGGCTCGACGAGGAGGAGCGCTACGAACCACTGCGGGTGGACCCGGCGATCGAGGCCCGCCAGGTCGACCGGCTGACCCGGCTGCGCACCGAGCGCGACGGGCAGGCGGTCACGTCGGCCCTCGACGCGCTGAAGACGGCCGCCGCCGGGACCGACAACGTCCTGTACCCCATGAAGGAGGCCCTGCGCGTCCGCGTGACGGTGGGGGAGGTGTGCGGGGCGCTGCGGGAGGTGTGGGGGACGTATGTGCCGAGCGACACCTTCTGACCAGCGGTAACACCTCGTACGGGTGATCGAGGGCCGAACCCGCCCGTCGCCGGTTACGCTCCTGGAGAGTCAGCCCCGAAAGGAGGACGCCATGGCCGTACTGCACCAGGAACTGACCCTGGGCGAGGCTGCCGACCAGCTTGCCCGCGCACTGCCTGGCCACCGCGTGGAGATTCTCCAGGGGAGGCTTACTGCGACACCACCGCCGGATGGCTCGCATGCACTGTCGCTCACGAAGCTGGGCAGGGCATTGGACCGGGCCGGCATCGTCGAAGCGGGCTACGAACACGTTCAGGGCATCGGCCTCTGGCTGCCCGCGCTGCCAGAGGATTTCGCGGTACCCGATCTCTCCGTCGTCGACGAGGACTTCCGCGACGCCCATGTGAAGAAGAACTACTACGCCCCGAACGTCTTCCGCCTGGTGGTGGAGGTGACCTCGTCCAACTGGTCCGACGACCTCCACACCAAGGTCGAGTGCTACGCGCAGGCGGGCATCCCGGCATACCTGGTCGTGGACCGCAAGCACGACGAGGTGCTGCTCTACACGGAGCCGGCCGACGGAAAGTACCCCCCGCCGCAGCGTTTCGAGCGGGGTGGGAGGGTGCCGGTGCCGGAGTCCGTCGGGGTCACCGCGGAACTCGTGGTCGACACCCTTCTCGACGGCTGAGCGCCGTCCGCCGGGTCAGTTCGCCGCGGTGCGGCGGGCGTTGCGGATGGCGCGGGTGAGCAGGGGTGGCAGCAGGTCGTGGGCGAGGCGGCGGGCGCGGCTGCGGGGGCGGCGGGCCGGGGTCGGACGGGTCGCCTGTTTCGGGACGGCCGGCTCCGGGGCGGGCACGGCGGGGGCCGCGTCTTCGGCCGGGGCGTGCCGGGACGGGGGGAAATCCGGCGCGGGCATGCCCTTCTTGGACTTGAGGCGGACCAGCCGCTGCCCGGCCGCCTGCTGCACGCTGAGGTTGCAGTCCTCGCGCCCGCGCACCATGGCGAGCAGCTCCTCCTGCACGGCCTCGGGGTCGCCCCACGTCCCGTACAGCTTCTGTGTGCTCAGACAGATCGGCCGCAGTCCCCGGTTGAGGACCGCCTCCCAGGTGGCGACGGAGACGCCGGGGGTGTGCTCGGAGCGGAAGTCGTCGAGGACGACGATGCCGTCCGGCTGGAGGAGGTCCCGGGCCGCGCCGATGTCGCTGTGGACGTGCTCGTAGAGGTGCGAGCCGTCGATGTGCACGAACCGGCAGCTGCCCGGCTCGATCTCGCCGGGCACGATCGAGCTGGGGCCCTGGAGGACACGCGGCAGCGCGGGGTGGAAGGAGAGGTAGTTCGACTCGAAGGCCCTGCGGGTCAGCGAGCCGTACGACTTCGCGGACTCGGCGCGGTTGGCGCCGTCGGGAGCCTCGCCCTCGAACAGGTCGCAGACCGTGTAGCGCTCCTCGTCCTGCCGGTGCCGGCCGAGGAAGATCGCGCTCTTCCCCATGAAGACGCCGATCTCCAGCAGGTCGCCCCGCTGTCCCCCGGTCTCCTGCCGGTTGAGGAACCAGTCGAAGAGCAGCTGGTCGAGTACCGGGAACCAGCCGGGGACGTCGTCGAGCCGGTGGGGCGGCGGGGACGAGGGCGTTGCCTGCGCGGTGGGGTACTGCTGGGTCACGCCGTGTGCAGGGGTCATCAAGGAGAGCACTTCCTTGTGCGTGGTTTGCGTTCGGTTCGGACTGCACAGCGTCTGCCCAGCGAATGCGGCGGAACCTGACAGTCAGGTGAACACAAGGCCAATGTCCCCGCACGACTGCGGTAACCGAGATTCGCAAAAATGTGCGAGCCATACCCCGCAAGAGTTGCCGAGGCTCAGCAGAGCCGCAGGCGCCCGGCATAACCGTCCAGGCCTGCCGCGGTGTCACCGGCCCATCCGATGTACCCGTCGGGTCGGACCAGGAAGACACCCGTGCCGTACGCCGGGTGCTCGGCCACCCGCACCACCGGGAACGGGGACTCCGGCAGCGGGGTGTCCGTGCCTACGGTGAGCAGGGTCCAGTGCGGGCCCCGGAACACGTCGAAGAGCCGCCGCGCACCCCCGGAGGCCCGGCGGATCTCGCCGTCGGGGGCGCGGTCGCCCGCCCGCAGCGTGCCGTCCGGGGCCGCGCGGGTCTCCAGGGTCAGGGACGAGTCCCGGTAGCCGAGGCCCAGCTGGCGGGTGACCGCACCGCGCCGGATCTCCCCGCGGTGCACGCCGGTGGACAGCCCCAGCATCTCCGCGGCCACCGGCAGCCGCTCCTCCTCGTACGTGTGGACCAGCGACTCGGGTGCGCCCCCGCGCAGCACCGCGCCCAGCTTCCAGCCCAGGTTGTAGGCGTCCTGCACGCTGGTGTTGAGCCCTTGCCCGCCGGCCGGTGAGTGGATGTGCGCCGCGTCCCCGGCGAGCAGCACCCGGCCCGCGCGGAACCGGTCGGCGAGGGCGGCGCGCGGCCGGAAGTCGGAGGCCCAGCGGACCTCGGTCACGTCCTCGGCGGCGAGGTGCGACCGCGCGGCGACGACCTTGCACACGGCGTCCGGCGAGACGTCCACCACGGTGTCCCCGGCGAACCGGGCGGTGACCTGGAAGGTGTCCGTACCGGCCAGGGGGCAGACGGCGAGGAAGTCGCCGCTGCCGTCGGCCGGCGGGAAGATGTGCCAGTTGCCGCGGTCCAGCCCGTCGATCGTCACGTCCGCCACCAGCATCGGGGCCGGGTCGACCGGCTCACCGGTCATGCCGACGCCGAGCGCCCGGCGCACCGCGGACCGGCCGCCGTCCGCGGCGACGGCGTACCGCGCGCGGATCGCCCCGCCGTCCGCGAAGGACACGGTCACCCCGTCCGCGTCCTGGTCGAGGCCGACCGCCTCCCGGCCGAAGGCAACCCGCCCGCCCAGCTCCGTGAGCCGCGCGAAGAGGATCTCCTGGGTGCGCCACTGCGGCACCATCCAGGGCTCGGCGTACGACGAGTCCTCGCCCTCCTCCGGCGGGTCGAACATCCGGTGCTCGCCCGCCCGGACGCCGTCCTGCCAGATCATCCCGACCGGGTAGGGGCCGCCCGCCCCGAGGACCGCCTCCACCACGCCGAGGTCGTCGAAGACCTCCATCGTGCGGGGCTGGACGCCCTTGCCGCGCGAGCCGGGGAACAGGGCGTCGGCCCGCTCCACGACCAGCGCGTCCACACCCTGCCGGGTCAGGCAGATGCCGAGCGCGAGGCCGGTGGGGCCCGCGCCCACCACGAGTACGTCGGTGCGGTCGGTCATGGTCACACTCTCCTTAACGTTGTTAAGTGGCCGGGTCCACAGAATGCCCTTAACGGTGTTAAGGAGTCAAGGGGATTCCGATAGGTTGGCGCCCGTGAGCACGGAACGCCGAGAGCCCCTGGACCGCCGCCGCGTCGCCGGCACCGCGCTGCGACTGCTGAACGAGGTCGGCCTGGAGGGCCTGACCCTGCGGGCCATCGCGAGGGAACTGGACGTCAAGGCGCCCGCCCTCTACTGGCACTTCAAGGACAAGCAGGCGCTGCTGGACGAGATGGCGACCGAGATGTTCCGCGGTATGGACGACGGCTCGCGGCTCGACCCGGCGGACACCTGGCAGCAGCGGCTGCGCCAGGCCAACCACGGTCTGCGCCGGGCCCTGCTCGCGCACCGCGACGGCGCGAAGGTGTTCAGCGGCTCACGCTTCACCGGCATCGAACACGCCGGACGGATGGAGGAGACGCTGGAACTGTTCACGGCCGCCGGATTCGAACTCGCGCAGGCCGTACGGGCCACCTCGACGGCGTTTCTCTACACGCTCGGCTTCGTCACCGAGGAGCAGGGCGTCCAGCCGCTGCCGGGCGAGCGGCGGGCGGGCTACGACGTCGAGGAGCGCGCGGCCCGTATGGCCGACTTCCCGCTGACGGCACGCGCGGGCTCGGAGATCTTCGCCGACTACGACCGGCACTTCGAGGAGGGCCTGGACATCGTGATCGCGGGCATCGGGGCGCAATACGGGGTGCGGTGAGCCACGGCGGGGGAGCCGGCGCCCGGTGTGGCCACTGGGCCCTCGGTGTGCGTCAGCGCACCCGCGCCAGCACACCCCGCAGCCACGGTGTCATCCGCTTCTCCACGTACCGGTTCATCAGCCAGGCCAGCGTCAGCATCGCCGCCACCGTCAGGCCCATCGTCATCCAGGACGCCAGCCCGAAGTCCTGGTGGAGAACCTTGATGACAACCCAGCCGAGATGCTCGTGGACCAGGTAGAAGGGGTACGTGAGCGCGCCCGCGACCGTCAGCCAGCGCCAGTCGGCCCAGTTCAGCCAGCCGAGCGCGATGGCGAGGACAGCGGCCAAACCGAGCGTGACGATCAGCACGATCACCGACGCCGAGCGGTAGGAGAACTCGTTCGGCGAGTGCGCGTGCCACAGGCCCGCGACCGCGTAGTGCTGCCCGGTCAGCCAGCTCACACCGACGATGCCCCACGCGAGGGCGTCCCGCCGGTCGCGGTGCAGCAGGTAGATGCCCATGCCGCCGATGAAGAACGGCGCGTACTCCGGCATCAGGACCAGCGCGAGCGTCGGATCCCCGGAGGCCTGGGCGATCGCCGCGGCCAGCGTCCACACCGCGCAGAACAGCACCACACGCCGCCGGTCGGCGCCCGGCAACACGATGAACAGGGCGAACAGCGCGTAGAACCGGATCTCCACCCACAGCGTCCAGTCGACGCCGAGCACCCGCTGGGCGCCGATCGGCTCCTGAAGCAGGGTCAGGTTCGTCAGCGCGTCGCTGGGCGACACGGCCGCGTAGGCCACACCGGGCAGCGCGAACACCCCCGCCACCAGGACGACGGCCACCCAGTACGCCGGGAGCAGCCGGGAGGCGCGGGAGGCGAAGAAGGAGCGCAGCGGCCGGCCCCAGCCGCTCATGCAGATCACGAACCCGCTGATCACGAAGAAGATGTGCACACCGAGCGGGCCGTACGCGAACCACGAGTGCAGGGTCGGGAACTGGTCCTGCGGGGAGGTCCCCCAGGCCCGGTTCACATCGCCGCCGCGCCCGCCGTAGTGGTACGCGGCGACCATCAGCGCGGCGATCAGCCGCAGCCCGTCCAGCGCCCGCAGTCGGCCGCCCGAGGAGTTCCTGCGCCGGTGCGGCGGCGGTACGGCCTTCGCGGGCCGGACCTCGACCCCGACGGACGGGGTGGTGCCGGACTCCGGTTTCGCCGTGCTCACGACCGTCTCGGTCACGCTGTCACCCCTCGTAGTGCTTCCGTGCGCCCCGACCGGCCGGAGCGCCCTGAATCGAAAACACCGGGGCCGGGAAGAACTGACGTACGCGTCAAACACTAAGGGCCGGGACCGTGCGCCTTCCCTCACCGGCGTCCCGATTCGCCCTTCGGACCCCTGTGATTCACCTGAGAGTCATACGAGTGGCCGATATGAGCGGACTCGCGCGACGGCGCTGTGGCCGGAGTCACGGCCTCCGGTCCCGGACGCGGGACGGCCCCGGGAACCTTGCGGATCCAGGGGCCGGGTGAGGGTCGGGCGGGTGCTCAGGAGGCCCTGAGGAACGCCGAGAGCGACGCCTTGCCCAGGTAGGTGAAGCGGGTGTCGCCGGTGAGGTGCTTGTCCATGGCGTCCTTGACGCCGGGCCACTTGGGGTCGCCGAAGTCGTCGAGGACCACGATGGCGCCGGGGGCGGCGATCTCCTCGGCCCATTCGAGGTCGGCCTTGACGCCGGCCTCCGAGTGGTCGCCGTCGACGACGATCACGCCGTAGCGGCGGTCGGAGACGGCCGCGCGGGTCTCGGGGTCCTCGGAGAAGCCGCGCTGGATGCGGGCCGCGACACCCGCCGGGCCGGCCAGGGTGAGATTGGTGCGGACGGCGTTCTCGTCGACGGGGGCGCCGGTGGGGTCGGGGCGCTCCTCGGTCCCGGGCTGGAGCTGCACACCGGCGAACGGGTCGACGATCGTCACGCTGGGGCTGCGACCGTCGCGCTCCATCATCCGGACGAGACCGGCGGAGAACATGCCGTAGAGCGTGCCGATCTCCAGTATCTCGTCGTTCGGCGGGTCGAGCAGGGGTATGGTCCCGAGCTTGCCGCAGATGTTCATGGTGCCGCCGGCGATCCGGCCGACGCCGAGCGACTCCATCGCGATCAGCAGCCGGTAGGCCGTGGCGACGTTGCGCTCGGCGGCCTTGCGGTTGCCGCCCAGCTCCTCGACCTCGGCGTACAGACGGTTCAGCGGGCCGGGGTGGAGCATCCGCGAGAGGCCGCGGCCGCGCGAGCCGAGCAGCAGATCGATGGTCAGCTGGTGCTGCCTCATCAGCTCGAGCGCTTCGTCCAGCCGGTCCTTCTCGGCGGCCTGGGCGGCTGTCGCCGCCCGGATCTTCCGGTCGATGCGCTGGTCGATGAGGGTGGCGAAGGGGCGCAGCAGACGCCGGGAAGCCGAACTGGTGAGCAGGGAGCGGCTTGTCATGGGAACCGAAGACCTCAATCCGTCGTACGTCGAGTCGGAATGTTGCGGCTCGCGGGTTCAGGACAGGCTAGGTCCCGGTTTGCCGTACGGAAGGGGTGCGCGGTTGAGCGAGACGTAAACAAGTTGCGAACTCCGCATGGCGGAAGCACAGGGTCCAGGTGTGCGGCAGCAGCGTCGGCCCAGGTGGGGGCGGTCTCGTCGAACGGCGACCGAACAGGTCCGTGCCCCGCCCCGCGCGGGTGGCCACAATTCGCGGGGGCGGGGTGGTTTGGACGCGTGATTCCCGGGAGCCGGCCGGGTCAGCCGAGCAGGCGGCGCAGGTTCAGCTTCCCCCAGAGCAGGCTGGTGGCGAAGGACGCCGCCATCACCGTGGCCACCAGGGCGGTGAGCAGCAGCCCCGCCTCCAGCGCGCCGAGGTCCGGCGAGACCAGCGGGCCGACGAGCTCCTCGACGAACAGCACGTGCACCATGTACGCGCCGAGCGCGGCACCGGCCAGCTTCTGGAGCAGCGGCCGGCGCTTCTCCGGGATCCGGATCCGGGAGACCAGCAGCAGGACACAGACCGCCATCACGGCGACGAAGAGGTGCGCGTTGGGGATCACGTAGTGGACCTGCGTGTTGTACCAGAGGCACGCGGCCATCGTGACCGGCAGCAGCGCGACCAGCGGCCAGCGCCACCGCAGGGTGCCCGCGGGCAGGGCGAACAGCAGCGCGCCGCCGACCGCGTACACCA
Source organism: Streptomyces sp. NPDC088387 (assembly GCF_044753385.1). NCBI lineage: Bacteria > Bacillati > Actinomycetota > Actinomycetes > Kitasatosporales > Streptomycetaceae > Streptomyces > Streptomyces sp. NPDC088387. The sequence continues at coordinate 255,049 of NZ_JBIVNC010000004.1, read as the reverse complement.
GCGAGTAGGTTCCGAAGCCCCAGGCCACGGTGGGCAGTTCGCGCCCGGTGACCTCGGTGATCGTTGACATCACGCTCGGCAGCACCGCGATGGCGAGCAGGGCGATGCCCAGCCGCCAGGGGCGCTTTCCGGCCTTGATCAGCATCGCGAACGCGAGCAGCGCGATGATCGGTATGTAGTTGTACATGAACCACAGGTGGTACGCGGGCTGTACGGACCCGAACAGGGCGTCCGTCGCCAGCTCGGTCATCGGCCGCTCGTTGCGGTCCCGCACGAACGCCCAGACCAGGTAGATCGCCGTCCACGCGAACAGCGGGACCGTGTTGCGCACGATCCGCTTCCACATCTTCGCGCCGTCCCGCGGGGGCGCGCCGACCAGGACGGCCCAGCCGGCGATCGCGAAGTACATGGGCACCGCGAACGGGTTGATCGCCTCGGCCACATGACCCGCCCAGTACACACCGCCGCCGTTGGCCGCGTCGTTCCCGGTCGAGGCGATGAACTGGGCGCCCACGTGCCCCAGCATGATCGTGGCGGAGCAGAGCAGCCGCATCAGGTCGACGTCGAAGCGGTGCTCGCGCGCCGGTGCGGTCTCCGCGGGTGCCGACTCCACGGCGGGGGCACTGCTCTGCTGCGGCAGGCGTACAGCTGTCTCGTTCTGCACCGCGCGCCTTTCGGATAGGGGATGGACGGGGATCGAGCGAAGGGGCCCGCGGGGTCGGTGAGGCGGTCGAACAGGACAGCGGGACTCACCACTCGTGCCACGAGGTCAGGGGTGGGTCAGTGCTCCGGCGGCCCGGCTCTCCGGGGGCGGGTCACTTGCTGCCGCCGCGGCGGACCGCGCGGCGTACGACGCGCTTGGCGCGCCGCACCTGGAGCTTCGCCCGCACCTGCGGGGTGCTGCCGGGCAGACCCAGCTCGCCCAGGCGCAGCTCGGGGAAGTAGTAGCCCGGAGTGCCGGCGAGGTGGTCGCGCAGCCACTCGGTGGTCGGCTCGCGCAGCTCCGCGTAGGCGGAGGGCTGCATGCAGAAGCCCATCGCGCGGACCAGCGGTGACAGTGACGCCGGTGCCTCGCCGACCCGTGCGGGCGGCTGCCTGCGCTCCAGGTCGGGCACCAGGTGGTCGACGATCGCCAGCGGTACGCGGTTGCTGTTGGGGTACGGCTTGAGCCGCTCCATCACCAGCGCGGTGCCCACCCGGCCGATCGGCACGTCGTAGTAGGCGGACGCGGTCACCATCGCCGTGGAGAAGCAGCCGACGACCAACTCGGGACGTGCGTGGTGGTACAGCGTCTCGGCGAGCAGCGGGGCGTTGAGGACGGTGAGTCCGACGCCCGCCTCCGCGGCGGCCTTGCTCAGCGCCTGCGAGTAGCTCGCGGGGGCCGTCGGATGGGGCTTGAAGACCACCGAGCGGTGCCCGGCCTGCGCGGCGCCGGTGAGCATCCGCACATGGAGGTACTCCTCCTCGCGCGCGGTCAGGATGTTGATCGCCGCCAGGTACTGCCCGAGCAGTACGGCCGTCGGCGCCTCCTCCAGCACGGGCGCCAGCCGGGCGTCGTCCGCGGTGGCCCGGGAGATCTCGTCGAGTACGGCGCGGAAGGCGTCGTCGGGGACGACCTCCGGCGGGACGCCGTACTCGGAGAGCAGCATCGGCTTCAGGCCGGGGATCAGATCGAGGTGGAGCAGGCGCCGGATACGGCTGGAGATGGTGAGCGGCAGCCGCTCACGGGTGGGGCCGTAGCTCATCAGGCCGTCGGCGTAGACGTGGACTGCGCTCTCGGAGAAGATCGCGGCGAGCGCACGACCGGGGTTGACCTGGATCGACTCGACGGCCAGCTCGATCAGATCGCGTTCGCCGATGCCCCAGGAGAGCCGGAACGCCTTCTGCCACAGCTCCGTGTCGTTGGCGCGCGGGCCCCAGACACTCGGGTGGTACGGCCGTATCTCCCGGTTCCAGCTGATCACCGAGTCGAAGCGGTCGGCTATCCGCTCGTAGCCCTGCATCTCGTCGAGGCGCAGCGCGGTCTCGGGCTGGGCCGCGTTGTTGCAGACGAGCAGGATGCGCCTGGCCCCGCCGCGCGGTCCGAACTGGCCGGCGTCGAGCGACGCGGCCAGGGTCGCCGCCCCGTACAGGGTGGAGACCTGGAAGATCTGGGTCGTGTGACGCATGGATCAGGCAGCCTTCCGCCCGTCGCGCAGACGGCTGAGCAGCCTGCCGCGAGTGGGGTCGATGTTTCTGAGTGTTTCCTCCAGCGCCCCCTGGGGCATGCGCTGGAGAGCCGCCCGCGCGTCACGCTTCAGCCGCTGGGCCGCCAGCGGTTCGTACTCGTCGACCTTGCCGATGTGGAAGGCGATCATCGCGCAGTAGGTGCGCAGGGCCTTGAGGAGGAAGCGGTCGGCGTCCGGGTCCTGCTGCACGTCCTGGAGCAGGGCGTCGTAGGCCGGGATGAAGTCCAGCTGCCGGTCGTCCTTGACCTGGGTGAGCGAGGTGGTGACACCACGCCGGTAGAAGATGCCGTGCAGGCCGACGGAGGCGTAGGTCCTCGCCTTCAGGTGCAGGCGCCAGATCCACAGCCGGTCCTCGGCCGTGCGCAGTTCGGTGGCGAAGCGCATACCGCCGTCGTCGAAGAGGTGGCGCCGGTAGATGCCCGCCCACACGAACGGGTAGTCGACCATCGTCTCCGTGTGGACCGGCATGATGCCGTCGCGCGGGTCCATCACGCCGTTGCGCACCTTGGCGGGGGGTCTTCGGATGACGCGCTCGGTGCCGGTGGCCTGGACGTGGTCGGTGCGGGCGAAGTCGCAGCCCAGCTCGTCCATCGCATCGACCAGGTCGGAGAGGTGGCGCGGTCCGTACCAGTCGTCGCCGTCGAGGAACGTGACGTAGTCGCCGTCCGCCGCGTCGATGCCGCTGTTGCGCGCCTGCGCTATGCCCATGTTCGTCTCGTGCCGGATCACTCTGATCTGGGGCAGCCGGTCCGCCCAGAGATCGATCACCGCGGGTGTGGAGTCCTTGGAGCAGTCGTCCACCACGATGAACTCGAAGTCGGGGTCCGCGTTGTTGGCGAGACTCCTCAAAGTGCTGTCGGCGAAGGGCCCCACGTTGTGCATGGGGACGACGACGGACAATTTGGGCACGCGGGCCTCTCACGTTCGATGTATGTAGACAGAACGAACAGGCTAACGAGCCGCCCGAGTCGAACGGTATCGACTCGGGCACGGAACGGTTAAGTCCATTCGTCGTCGAAGTGAATTTTTGGCGTTCAGGCCCTGTTGAAGGTTTCCCTCAGCTCATCGATGTTCGACTGCGTGGTCTTCCACAGGAGGTCCTGCGCCGCGTACACGTCGGCGACCGCGGCCCGGTGGTCGTCCAGGACCGCCACCGCCCGCTCCGCGAGCCGCGCCCCGAGCTCCCGGTCGTGCACCGAAAGACCCCACTCCGGCCGGCCGATGTCGGCGAGGAAGTAGGCGAGCTTCGGGTGCGAGACCAGACTCAGGATCGGGGTGCCGCCACCGAACGGGATCATCCCCGCGTGCCCGCGCATCCCGACCACCAGCTTCGACCGGCGGTACAGGTCCCGGATCCCGTCGTTCGACATGTCGTACAGCTGCTCCACGGGCAGCGTGATGCCGTGCTCCCGCCGCAGGTCGTGCACGAACTTCTCGTCCGCCGGCATGTGGGCCGCGTACCGCACGTCGGTCCGGTCCCGCAGGGTGCGGACCGCCGTCGCCATCTGCGCGAGGAAGTGGCCGTAGTCGTGGCCGAAGCGCAGCCCCGAGCGGTCGTACGCGGCGTTGACCAGGACGGTGTCGGAGCGCTCCGCCGGGTCGGTCCAGCCGGGGATCAGATGCCGGGCGACCGTGGTCGGACAGGGCTGGTAGCGCACCCGGTCGCGCAGTTCGGCCGGCAGCAGCTCACGGACCCGGTCGATCGAGCCGTGGTTGCGCAGCCCGAAGAACGCCGACCGCTCGACCAGCACCCGCAGGCTCTCCGCGAACCGGCCGCGCCGGTAGAGCTGGCCGTCGAAGACGTTGTAGCCGACGGCGAACACCGCGAGCGGAGCCGTGATCCGGGACAGCAGGTCGTCCGGGACGTTCCACTGCCAGTGGCTGTTGCCGTTGGGCGAGGTGTCCGGGAGGAACAGCCCGCCACCGCCGACGATCACCCCGCGCCGCGCGTTCAGCTGCTCCAGCGTCGCCTCGTCCACCAGCCGGTGCACGGGCTGCTCGTACCAGCGGTGCGGGCCCGTGTCCGCGTCGAAGCACATCCGCACCGCCTCGGGCAGCACCTTGTCGCCGGCGTTCTCCTGCCCCTCGGCGAACAGCGCCACATGCGCCAACTGCTCGGCCGCGGGCGCCGGTTCCACCTCCGCGGGACGATCAGGACGAGTCCGTACGAACCAGGCGTGGCATCCGGCGTCGGTCGGGTCCGCGTCCAGCCCGTCCCGGGCGTAGGCGTGCGCGTCCGCCTCCCGACCGGTGAGCCACGCGAGCCGGGCCAGCTGCGCGAACGCGCGGGGCGCCGAGTCCGGCGACGCCGCCGACAGCAGCAGATGCGTCTCCGCCTCGTCGTAGCGCGACAGGGCCATCAGGCACAGACCGAGCGTCTCGTGACAACGCGGCGCGTCCAGCCGGTCGCCCAGCACCGGGGCCAGCACCTCGACGGCCTCGTCGTAACGGCCCTGCTGGCGGTACACGTCGGCGACCGTACGGGCCAGGTCGAGCGAGGGACGCGCGTCAAGGAGCGGGGGCGCGAAGTGCGCCAGCAAATCGGGGTGCTTGCCGCCGGGCAGCGCCCGGTAGGCGGCCCGGTAGTCCTCGTCGCTCAGCTCGAACCGGCGCCGCGCCTCCGCCGCCGGGCCGTACCCGGGCTCGTCGAACGGGCGGGTGAAGTGCAGTACGGCGACCTGCTCGGGCACCGGCGTGTCGTCGTGCAGCCGGCGGGTCAGGAAGTCGAAACGCGGGTCGACCGGGGTCAGTACGTCCCCGAGGGCCGCCTCCGCGTCGCCGTCACCGCCGGAGAGCCGGGCCACCAGCGCGTCGTCCACATCGGTCGGCTGTACGACCAGCAGGCCGTCCGGCAGCACGGCCCGCCGCTCCTCGCCCGCCCCGTCCTGGCCGGGCTCCCACGCCAACTGCCGTACGGCGCCCACCCCGTGACGCATCCTCAGCAGTACGCCGAGGTCGCCGAGGACGACCATGTCCGGGCTGAGGGCGATGACGGTGTCGTAGCCCTCCAGTCGGAACACGTCCGCGCGGCCGGCCGCCTCGCGGGTGACGAGCCGCGGATACAGCGGGCGCAGCGCGTCGAACGCGGAGTCGGCGAGCCCGGGGTGCAGGACGACGAAGTCCTCGCACACACCGGGGTTCGTCAGCACCAGGCTGCGCAGCAGCGCGGGCAGGGCGGACAGCCGCTCGGCGTCGGTGTGGACGGCGAAGGCTATTCGGCGTTTGCCGGTGATGGTTCTGCGGTCGTCCGCAGAGGACTGGCTCATCGCAGGGCGATCCTCATCTTGCTGTCGTCGACGTCGGTCGCCCGGTCCATGACCCACTCCGTCTCCCTCGGCCGCAGCCGGCCGGGCAGACCGAAGCCGATCAGGTCCAGACGCGGAGTGACGTCCAGGTAGTCCAGCAGCCGCAGCACGGTGAAGGCGGTGGTGGTCGCCTTCTCCCAGCCGCCCTCGCCCAGCAGCGCCGGGTCGGCCAGCGGCCGGCGCAGGGTGGCGTCACCGATCCGCTCCTGCGCGCCGGGCACGAGACGGGTGCGCACGGCACGGCGCCAGGGGCCCGCGGGGTCGCCGAACACCAGGCGGACACCGGCCTGCTGGGTCCAGGCTGGGCCCTCCCACGGGGTGTCGCCGCGGACGGTCAGGGCGTGGATGTCGGTACGTCCGCCGGTGCCCTCGGCGCGGATCCGGAACCCGTCGCAGCGCACGATCACGTCGTAGCCGTCGATCCAGGCGCCCAGCGTGCTCTGTGCGATCTCGTCGGCGCCGGAGACCAGGCACACGCTCTTCCCGGCGATCAGGCCCCGCAGACCGGTGACACCGAGCGGCGTGGTCGCGCCGACCGCGGACTCGGGCGTCGCGTCCCGCTCCGCGAGCCTGCGGTAGGTGCCGTACAGCTCCGTGAGCCGGCGCACCTTGGCGTCGCCTTTGCCGAGCCGGGCCGTCTGCGCCCTTACGTGGGCGGCGAGTTCGGGGGCGATCGCGGCGGTCGTCGCGGTGGGCTGCCCGAGGAGGTCGCGCAGCGGCGAGCCGGTCTCGGGGAACAGGGCGACGGCCGCGTCGAGGCAGGCCCGGCGGCGGCGCAGGGTGTTGATCCTGCGGGCCACCTCGGGTGCGGGGTTGCCGTTCTGAAGCAGGGCCACGTAGCGCTCGTAGCTCTCCAGGGCCTCGGTGTCGCGGCCCAGTCCGTCCAGGGCCAGGCCGTGCAGGCGCCAGGCGCCCTTGGAGCGCTGCCGGATCCGCGTCGATGTCTCCGCGATGTCCAGGGCGAGGGTCAGCGCGGGGTCGCCGCCGGAGTCGAGGGCGCGTTCGCCGACCTGGAGCAGGGCGTCGAACGGGTCGGTCGACGGGCCGTCGAGGGCGGACGCGAGGGCGCCGATCGCCTGGGTGAGGCGGGCCTGGGCGGGGGTGGACGTGTCGGGGTGGGCCGCGAGGTAGGCGCCGGTGCGGCGTTGGCTCCGGGCGAACAGGTCCTGCCTGGCGGCCTCCTTCTGCCGTGACTTGAACAATCCCGCCAGGGGGTTCGTCATGCGCGTTCCACCGTTCTCAGATCGGAGGCCGAATGTGCCCGAACGCGAGGGGGCGCGGGTAACTTCCCCATGACCACCAGATGAACACTCCCCCTCACTTGGCGGTCCGGGGAGTGATGCTCCCACGTAGCCGCAGCCCGCTGTACTCGCGTAGCCGCGGGCAGCTGTGCCGCGGAGGCGGTTCCCGCTCACCCACCGCCGCCGCGGGCAGCTGTGCCGCTGGGGCGGCGCCCACCCACGGCCGGCCGCGGCCGGCTGAACCCGCGTAGCCGCGGCCCGCTGTACTCGCGTAGCCGCGGGCAGCTGCGCCGCGGAGGCCGTTCCCGCTCACCCACCGCCGCCGCGGGCAGCTGTGCCGCTGGGGCGGCACGGGTGGGCGCGGCGGCACCCCGTCGCGCCGGGTTGCGCAACGCCCCCCACCCCCCACGCCGGGACGTGTTGTCGGGTGCGGGTAGGTGGGGGCCGGTCGCGCAGTTCCCCGCGCCCCTCGGGGGGAACGGTTGTCGTGTTGGTGCCGCGACGTCGTGGCTTGTCGCGCAGTTCCCCGCGCCCCTTGGGGGGTGACGGTTGTTGTGTCGGTGCGGCGACGTTGTGGCTTGTTGCGCGGTTTCCCGCGCCCCTTCGCGGTGTTAGCGGCGGACCGCCTTCCAGGTGACCTTGGCTCGGCGGGCCACTCGGCGGGCCGTGGAGTTGCGGGGGAGGAAGGAGAGACGTTGCGGGATCCCGCCGGGAAGGCCGAGCACGGTCAGCCGGCGCCGCTTGAAGTACCGCTGAAGCCGAGGCCCGTAGTTCTTCGCGAGGAATCGTTCAGTCGTCGCCCGCATCTCGGGATAGATCTGCGGCTGCATGGTGAAGCTGAGGGCGATCACCAGGCCCCCGACAAGATCCGCCGGCAGCTCCTGGGAGTCCTTGCCGGACCGCTTCTCCAGGCTCGGCAGCAGCGCGTGCGCGAGCGCGACCGGAACCCGGTTGCTGTTCTGGAACGGAGTCAGCCGCTCCAGCAGCATGTCCGTACCGATCCGCGCGACCGGCAGGTCGTAGAGCGCCGACGCGGTGAACAGGGCCGTCGAGAAACAGCCCACCACCAGCGCGGGCCGCGTCTTCTCGTAGAGGACCTCCGCGAGGACCGGTGTGTTGATCACCGTGAGTTGGACGCCCAGCTTCTCCGCCTCCGCCTCCAGGGCCAGGCCGTAACCGGCCGGTGCCGTGGGGTGCGGCTTGAAGACGATGGAGCGGTGCCCGCGCTCGACGGCCCCGCGCATCATCCGCACATGGAGGTTCTCCTCCTCGGCGGAGGTGAGGATGCCGAGCGCGGAGAGGTACTGGCCGAGCAGCAGCGCCGAGTTGTCCGGCACGGCCGGCAGCTCACCGGCCGTACCCGTGAGACTGCTGAGCACCTTCAGGAACGCCGCCGTCGGCACGGTCTCCGCCGGCACACCGAACTCGGTCAGCAGCATCGGCTTCAGGCCCGGCACCAGATCGAGGTGCAGCAGCCGCAGCACCCGCGTGCCGACCAGCGGGTCGATCTTGTTGCGGGTCGGGCCGTAGCTCATCAGCCCGTCGGCGTACGCGTGCACCGGGGCGCCGGTGAAGATCTGCGCCAGCGACAGCGACGGGTTGACCTGGAGGGACTCCATGACCAGCTCGACGCTGTCGGACTCCATGTCCCACAGCATCCGGAAGTACCGCTCCAGGAGCGGCATGTCGTCCAGCCGAGGCGCCCACGCGCCCGGGTGGAACGGCCGGATCGCGTCGTTGAAGGAGATCACCTCGTCGAAGTGCTCCCGCAGCGTCTCGAACCCGGGCATCTCGTCGACGCTGGGGGTCGTCTCCGGGGTCGCCGAGTTGTTGAAGACCATCAGCACCCGGCGGTCGCACTCGGTGAAGCAGTCCGACTCGATCGCGGCGACCAGGGTGGCCGCGCCGTAGAGCGTGGAGACGCAGAAGATCTGGGTGGTACGGGACATCAGGCGGCCGCCTTCGCTGTGGTCACCCGGCGCCGCAGCCGGCGCAGCCTGGTGGAGCGGTTCAGGTCCATGGTGTCGAGGACGTCACCCAGCATGTCCTGCGGCATCCGCTTTATCGCCGCCGCGCTCATCACCCGCAGCTGCTTCGCCACCGGCGCCTCGAACTTCTCGATCTCCGAGAGGTGGTGGGCGATGATCGCGCAGTACGTGCGCACCGCCTTCGGCAGCAGCTTGGCCGCGTCCCGGTCGGCCGCGGTCTCCTCGATCACCTCGTCGAAGGCCCGGATGAAGTCGAGCTGACGGACATCACCAATTTGAGTGAGGGAGCTGGCGACCCCTCGCCGGTAGAAAACACCCATCAGGCTGACAACGGCGAACGACTCCGCCTCCCGGTGCAGCTGCCAGATCCACGGCCGGTCCTCCGCGGTGCGCAGTCCGTCCGTGAAGTGCAGCACGCCCCGGTCGAGCAGCCGGCGGTGGTAGGCGCCGGCCCAGGCGTAGGCGTAGTCGACGGAGGTGCTGCGGTCGGCGGGCAGGATCGCCGCACGCGGGTCGAGCACCTTGTTCCGCAGGCCCACCGGCACCCGGTGCACCGTACGGGCGCGGGCCTTGGCCTGGACATGATCGGTGCGGACGAAGTCGCAGCCGAGCCCCTCGATGGCCCCGACCAGCTCGCTCAGGTAGCCCTCGGCCAGCCAGTCGTCACCGTCCAGGAAGGTCAGGTATTCGCCGGTCGCGGCGTCCAGTCCGGTGTTGCGGGCGGTGGCGAGGCCCCCGTTCTCCTTGTGGCGGACGTATCTGACCTGGGCGACGGCCGAGAGTTCGTCGGCCGCCCGCTCGAGAATCGCTGGGGTCTCGTCCTTCGAGCAGTCGTCCACGAGAACGAATTCGAAGTCGTCCCTGGCGTTCATCCGCAGGCTTCTGAGGGTGTCCGGGGCGTATTGCTGCACGTTGTAGAACGGCACGATCACGGAGAGCTTTGGCACCCGCGAGAGACTACGAGGGGGCCCGGCAGTCGAACTGGCCGGGGAGGGTACTGACGGTGAACTCAATGTGTCGGAACGGTGCATCCCGTGTACTTTCTAGGCTACGACGAGCCAGTTCGGCTTCCGGTGGACTGCTGTTAACTTTTTGTTGATTCGCGGTTCGGCTACAACTAGGGAATGGTTCCTAGCGTCTTGGGCGTGCCACCAAGTTCAACGAAGCTCCCGCGCATTGCCGTCCTCGCGGACTCGGACACCCGATGGAAATGGGGTGCCCTGACCGCGCGCCGTATTGCCCCGGGCCAGTCCATGGAAGCCGTATCGGGCGACGGCTCGCAAGTCCCGTCCGGCCTGGACGGTTTTCTGCTGCGCGGACGGGCCACTCCCACGGCCCGCCAGCTCGCCGAGGTCGGTGTCCCCGCGGACTCCCTGCGTGAGGTCACCGCCGTCGAGTTCCTGCGGATCATGGACAAGGAGTCGTACGACATCCTGGTCCTGTCCCTGGTCGGCGGCGGCGTACAGGCGATGCTGCACGGGCTGAAGCGGATCTGGGAGGACCGGCCGCAGCGGCCGGTCGTCGTCACCGGATACGTGGGCGTCGTGTACGAGAAGCTCGCCGACGGTCTGCTGCTGCGGCACGGCGCGGACCTCGTGCTCGCCAACTCCCGCCAGGACGCCGAGCGTTTCCGCGGTGTCTACGAGGGGGTCGGCGCCGACGCCTCCGCGGTGACCGAGGTGGCACTTCCGTTCCTCGGCGGCGCGCCCTACACCGGCGAGCACGACCCGTACACCGTCGTCTTCGCCGCCCAGCCCTCGGTACCCGACAGCCGCAAGGACCGTACGTACCTGCTGGACCGGATGATCAAGCACGCGCGGCTGCACCCCGAGCGCGAGGTGCTGCTCAAGCTGCGCTCCCGGCCCGGCGAGCACACCACCCACATCGAAGAGCTGCCCTACCAGAAGCTGGCCCAGCGCCACGACGAGCTGCCGCCCAACTTCAAGCTCGTCTACGGCAACATGGGCGAGGTCCTCGACCGCACCGACCTGCTGGTCACCGTCAGCTCGACGGCCGCGCTGGAGTCCCTGCACCGCCGTATCCCGACCGTCGTCCTGTCCGACCTCGGGGTCCGCGAGGTGCTCGGCAACCACCACTTCGTCGGTTCCGGCTGCCTCGCCTCCTGGGACCAGCTCGACGAGGGCCACCGGCCCGAGCCGGACGAGGAGTGGGTGGCCCGGCAGGGGGTCGTCGCCGACGGGTCGTACGAGACGGCGTTCGACGCGGCGCGCAAGAAGATCAGCCGGCTGCTCGGGGCGCCCGGGGGGCTTGCGCCGCTCACGCCGTACTACACGCCGGCCACCGCGCCCGGGTATCTGCCGGGGATCCTTGCCCGGCATCACCTCGGTCCCGACGGGACGCCGCTGCCGGGGGCTCCCGCGCACGACAAGGACCCCGGTGCCGTTCGGCAGATAGTGCGGCGGGCCGCGCGCGGGGCGTATCGGCACGGGGTGCAGCGGGTGGCGCCGGTCATCCGGCGGATGGGGGAGCTGTGAGTGCCGCCCACGGGGCTGCCGGGTCCGGTCCCACCGCGGGTGCGGCGCCGTCGGGGCTGGTCGCGCAGTTCCCCGCGCCCCCAGGCGGCGGCTCCGCCGCCGTCGGAAGTGGCGGGTCCGCCGCCGTCGACGGGGGCTCGCCCCTTCAGAGCGGCAGCGTTGCCGTTTCCTCGCAATCTGTTCAAGGAGTAGTTCCCATGGCCAATCCGGAAGCGGGACACGGCGCGACGGTGCGCCGGGTGCTCGCGGTGATCCCCGCGCGTGGCGGTTCCAAGGGCGTGCCCGCGAAGAACCTCGCGTCCGTCGGCGGGGTGCCGCTGGTGGCCCGCGCGGTCCGCGAGTGCGTCGCCAGCCGGCTGGTGACCGACGTCGTCGTCTCCACCGACGACCAGGGCATCGCCGCCGCCGCCCGCCAGGCCGGCGCCGAGGTCGTGCTGCGGCCCGCCGCCATCGCCGGGGACACCGCCACCTCCGAGGCGGCCGTACTGCACGCCATGGACGCCCACGAGGCGCTGCACGGCTCCGCCGTCGACGTGGTGCTGCTCGTCCAGTGCACCAGCCCCTTCCTGGTCCGCGAGGACATCGACGGCGTGGTCGGCGCGATCCTGCACAACGGCGCCGACACCGCCGTCACGGTCGCCCCCTTCCACGGCTTCGTCTGGCGCAACGCCGACGACGAGGCCGCCGACCTCGGCGCCGAACCCACCGGCGGCTACGGCGTCAACCACGACAAGTCGTTCCGCCCCCGCCGCCAGGACCGCCCCCAGGACTTCCTGGAGACCGGCGCCGCCTACGCCATGGCCGCGCCCGGCTTCCGCGAGCACCAGCACCGCTTCTTCGGCCGCACCGAGCTGGTGCGCACCGACCCCGCGCGCGTGCTGGAGATCGACGACCCGCACGAGCTCGCGCGGGCCCGCGCGCTGGCCCCGCTCTTCGACGCGGACCGGCCCGGCGCACTGCCGACCGCCGACGACATCGACGCGGTCGTACTCGACTTCGACGGCACCCAGACCGATGACCGGGTGCTGATCGACTCCGACGGACGGGAGTTCGTCGCCGTGCACCGCGGCGACGGACTGGGCATCGCCGCGCTGCGCAACAGCGGCCTGAAGATGCTCGTCCTGTCCACGGAACAGAATCCGGTCGTGGCCGCGAGGGCCCGGAAGCTCAAGCTCCCGGTGCTGCACGGCATCGACCGGAAGGACCTCGCACTCAAGCAGTGGTGCGAGGAGCAGGGCATCGCGCCGGAGCGCGTGCTCTACGTCGGTAACGACGTCAACGACCTCCCGTGCTTCGCCCTCGTGGGCTGGCCCGTGGCGGTCGCGAGCGCCCACGACGTCGTGCGCGGCGCCGCACGAGCGGTCACCACCGTCTCCGGCGGCGACGGCGCGATCCGAGAGATCGCCGGCTGGATCCTCGGTCCCTCTCTCGACTCCCTCGACAAGTAAGGAACACCCTGTCATGACCTCCAACTCCCGCATCCGTTCGTTCGGTTCGCGCGAAGTCGGCCCCGGCAAGCCCGTCTACGTCTGTGGCGAGATCGGCATCAACCACAACGGTGAGCTGGAGAACGCCTTCAAGCTGATCGACGTGGCCGCCGAGGCCGGCTGCGACGCGGTCAAGTTCCAGAAGCGCACCCCGGAGATCTGCACCCCGCGCGACCAGTGGGACATCGAGCGCGACACCCCCTGGGGCCGGATGACCTACATCGACTACCGCCACCGCGTGGAGTTCGGTGAGGACGACTACCGCAAGATCGACGAGTACTGCAAGAGCAAGAACATCGACTGGTTCGCCTCCCCGTGGGACACCGAGGCCGTCGCGTTCCTGGAGAAGTTCGACGTCCCGGCCCACAAGGTCGCCTCCGCCTCCCTCACCGACGACGAGCTGCTGAAGGCGCTGCGCGCCACCGGCCGCGCGGTGATCCTCTCCACCGGTATGTCGACCCCGCGCCAGATCCGCCACGCGGTCGAGGTCCTCGGCTCGGACAACATCCTTATGTGCCACGCCACTTCGACGTACCCGGCGAAGGCAGAGGAGCTCAACCTCCGTGTGATCAACACGCTGGAGAAGGAGTTCCCGAACGTGCCGATCGGCTACTCCGGCCACGAGACGGGCCTCCAGACCACCCTCGCCGCGGTCGCCCTCGGCGCCACGTTCGTCGAGCGCCACATCACCCTGGACCGCGCGATGTGGGGCTCCGACCAGGCCGCCTCCGTCGAGCCGCAGGGCCTCGTGCGTCTCGTCCGCGACATCCGTACCATCGAGGCCTCCCTCGGTGACGGCGTCAAGAAGGTCTACGACTCCGAGCTCGGCCCGATGAAGAAGCTGCGCCGCGTCAGCGGTGTCGTCGCCGAAGCGGAGATCGCGGCCGCCGCCGGCGAGCCCGTACAGGTCTGAGCTCCACCCCAACCGAACACGCATTGACGACGGGACGGTCGTACGAGGATGAGCCCTCGCGCCGGGAACACCGGCACCCGCATCGACGGGACCCACACTCTCGCGTTCGTGGAGAGTCCGGTACAGCTGCTGAACGTGCTGGAGTGGGCCCACGCTCACGCGCCCGGTGCGGGACTCACCCTCGTGGTCCTGTCGCCCCTCGACCCCATGACCCGTGGCCAGCTGCGCCGGATGGCGGAGCTGGCCCGGGAAGAGGGGTACGAGGTGCGCTGGGAGGAGGCGCGGGGCGGCAGTGCCGCGCCGTTCCACACCATCGGCGGTCTGGTGGGAGCGCTCCGCAAGGCCGACCGGATCGTCATGGGCGACCCGTTCTCCCGTTACGTACAGCTGTTGCTCACCATCACCCGCGCCCGTGACCTGGTCGTCGTCGACGACGGCACGGCCACGATGGAGTTCGTCACCCAGCTCGCCCGCGGTGAGCGTCTGGTGCGCTGGCACCGCAAGGGCAGCCGGCAGGGCCCGCGCGACCTGCTGTTCGCGCCGGTGTCGTCCGCGGCGAGACGGCGCCTGACTCCGGTGGAGAACCGCCGGGTCGAGGTGTTCTCCTCGATGCCGATCGAGGAGGTGCCGGGCGGTGTCACCATCACCACCAACGACTTCTCCTGGACCCGGACCCGGTTCGGCCCCCCGCGCATCACCAAGGGCGCCGACATGGTCGGTACGTCCCTGGTGGAGACCGGGGTCGTCGACGGCGACCGCTATCTGGCGGCCGTCCAGGGCCTGGCCAAGACGCACGGCGCCGCCCGCTACTTCGCGCACCGCCGCGAGAGCACCGAGAAGCTGCACCGGCTGGCCGTGGAGACGGGCCTTGAGATCGTCCGCCCGGATCTGCCGCTGGAGCTGATCGCCCGGCGCGGCCCGATCGGGCGCACCATCCTCAGCTTCCCCTCGACGGTCGTCCACACCCTGCCGCTGGCCCTGGTCGGCACCGACGTGAAGGTCGCCGTCTGCGACATCGACCCCGCCTGGCTCACCCAGAACGCCTCCCCAAGAGCCCAGGGCTTCCTCTCCGGCGTCACGGGCACGGCGAAAGACGTCCACCGCCTGTCATCAACCCCCCACCCCCGCTCCCCCCGCCCAGAACCAGTCTGACAAGCACCACCGCCGCGTGCCCTCCCGCCGCCGGGGTCGGCTGACGCCGAGAAGGGGCGCGGGGAACTGCGCGAAAAGCCACAACGCACCCGCACCGCCCCACCGGCGCTGGCTCAGGCCCCTTGCGGCGCGTGCCCTCCTGGTGCCGGCCCGGCTGACGCCGAAAAGGGGGCGCGGGGAACTGCGCGAAAAGCCACAACGCACCCGCACCGCCCCACCGGCGCCGGCTGAGACCCCTTGAGGCGCGTGCCCTCCCGCCCCCGGGGGCCGACTGACGCCGAGAAGGGGCGCGGGGAACTGCGCGACAAGCCACAACGCACCCGCACCGCCCCACCGGCGCCGGCCCCCTACGGCTTGGACGCCAGCACAAACGCCCGGGGCCGAGTTTCCTCCCCCTCCGCCTCCCGGAGGGCCCGCGCTCCTACCGTCAACCCCGCCTTGGCCAGACACTCCACCACCGTGTCCACACCCCGCACGTGGAAGTCGAGCGAGATGCCCCGCCCGAACCGCTCACTGATCCGCATCACCTCGTCCACGTCCCCCGACTGAAACCCCAGCAACACCGGCGCCCCAACCACCAGCACCCGCCGGAACTCCTCGAACAACGCCACCAGATGATCGTCCGGCACATGGATGATCGAGTACAGCGCGAGCACCCCACCCAGCGTCCCGTCCGGCAGGTCCAACGCGGTCATCGACCCGACATGAAACCGCAGCCCCGGATGCGCCCGCCGTGCCACCTCCACCATTCGGGGGGACACGTCGACCCCGAAGACGGGCACGTCCAGCGCGTGCAGCCGGGCCGTCACATCACCGGGCCCCGAGCCCAGGTCGGCGACGGGCCGAGGCGCGTGCTTCCGGGACAGCTCGGCGAACGCGGCGAGCAGGGCCCGGTCCAGCGGCCGCCCCGCCGTCCCGTCCGGGTGGCGCGCGGCGTACTCGGGAGCGATCGTGTCGTACGAGGCACGGGTGGCGGGCACGAAGTCCGGGGTCGGTAAGCCCCTGCGGTCGGTCACACGCCCGCACGCTACCGAGTTTCCGCGGCGCCGACCTCCCACAGTCCGGTCCCGACAGGTGAACAGTCCGGCAAGCTTCGAGGCAGGCGTGGTATCCGTGGAGGGTGGGACGCTTCGCGATCCGACCCTTCAAGATCCATCCGAAGGGAAAAATCGGGGAGTTTACCCATCCAAGTCCACAGCTATGCCACAGACGGCCAGATTTTCTTCCCCTAACGGGTTGAACTTTTGTTGATCGTGGGTCAGTTGGCCGTCCCGGCGTCCTACCCTTCAGAGGGTGAAGCAACTGATGTCCCCAGAGTCCGAGGTCGACCTCCCCGGGGAGCCCGTGCCCGGCACGCTGCCGGAGGCGCTGCGTGCCGAACTCGTCGCCTTCCGTCGCGACTTGCACATGCACCCGGAGCTCGGCAACCAGGAGTTCCGCACCACCGCCGCGATCAAGGCCCGCCTGGAGAAGGCCGGCCTCCGGCCGAGGGTGCTCGCCGTGGGCACGGGACTCGTCTGTGACATCGGGGTACCGGACGACGCCGCCGAGGCGCCCGCCGGCATGCTCGCGCTGCGCGCCGACATCGACGCCCTGCCCATCCCGGACGCCAAGACGGAGTGCGCGTACCGCTCCACCGTGCCGGACCGGGCGCACGCCTGCGGCCACGACGTACACACCACGGCCGTGCTGGGCGCCGGGCTGGTCCTGGCCGGGCTGCACCGCGAGGGGCGGCTGCCGCGGCCGGTGCGGCTGATCTTCCAGCCCGCCGAGGAGGTGCTGCCGGGCGGCGCCGCCGACGCGATCGAGTGCGGGGCGCTGGACGGGGTCGGGCGGATCATCGCCGTGCACTGCGACCCGCGCGTGGACGCGGGCCGGATCGGGCTGCGGGCCGGTGCGATCACCTCCGCGTGCGACCGGCTGGAGATCGCGCTGGACGGGCCCGGTGGCCACACGGCGCGTCCGCACCTGACCACGGACCTCGTCACGGCCGTCGCCCGGGTCGTCACGGACGTGCCCGCGATCGTCGCCCGGCGGGTCGACACGCGCAGCGGGATGGCCGTGACCTGGGGTCGGATCGAGTCGGGCCACGCCCCGAACGTCATCCCGCAGCACGCCGAGCTGTCCGGCACGGTGCGGTGCCTGGACCTCGCGGCGTGGCGGCTGGCGCCGGACGTCGTGCACGCGGCGATCGACGAGGTGGCGAACCTGCACCGGGCCAAGTCGGAGATCACGTATGTCCGTGGGGTGCCGCCGGTGGTGAACGACGCGTCGGTCACGGAGCTGCTGCGGGACGCGATGGCCGTGCGGCGCGGGATCGACTCCGTCGAGGACACCGAGCAGAGTCTGGGGGGCGAGGACTTCTCCTGGTACCTGGAGCGGGTGCCGGGGGCGATGGCGCGGCTCGGGGTGCGGACGCCGGGTGAGCGTACGGTCCGGGACCTGCACCAGGGTGACTTCGACGTGGACGAGTCCGCGATCACGGTGGGCGTGGAGCTGTTCACCGCGGCGGCCCTGATCGACGGGGGCCGCTAGTCGGTCGCCCGCGGGCCCGGTGGGGGCTGGTCGCGCAGTTCCCCGCGCCCCTGACAGCCCGCGTAGCCGCGGGCATGCGTGCCGCCTGGGGCGATGGGGGAGGGTGGGCGCGGCGGCACCCCGTCGCGCCGGGCCGCGCAACGCCCCCGCCTGTCCCGGCGGCACGCCCGCTCGCGCCGGGCCCCGCAGCGTCCCGCCCGCCCCCACCCCCATTCGTTGTCAAAACGACGCATTCCCTCCGGTTGCGGTCGGCGGCCGGGCGGGACAGCCTGGCCGCAGAGGCCTGCCCCGCGCACACCATCCGATCCGGTGGTTCACAGGGACGTAACCGGCCATCGGCACGAATGGATAACGGCCACGCGATACCCCGTTCCCAGGAGTGTCTACGCGCGTTAATGTGCGCCGAACTCAGCACCCACTGCGGGGCTTTGGAGAATGGGGAACTTCAGATGCGTCGGATATCCAAACTGACCCGCGTCGCGGTGGGGGTCGCGTCGCTCGCACTCGCCGCCACCGCCTGCGGAGGCACCAGCAGCGACAGCGGCTCGGACGGCGGCGAGTCCAAGGAGGACCTCGGCCTCGCGATCGCCTACGACATCGGCGGCAAGGGCGACCAGTCCTTCAACGACGCCGCGTTCGCCGGTCTGGAGAAGGCCCAGAAGGAGTTCGGTTACAAGACCGACGACGTCGAGCCCACCGAGGGCGAGACCGACGCCGACAAGGAACAGCGGCTGTCGTCGCTGGCCAAGCAGGGCTACAACCCCGTGATCGGCATCGGCTTCGCCTACGGCCCCGCGATGGAGGCCGTCGCCTCGAAGTACCCCGACACCACCTTCGGCATCGTCGACTCCGTGGTCGAGGGCGACAACGTCGCCTCCCTCGTCTTCGCGGAGGAGCAGGCCTCCTACCTCGCCGGCGTCGCCGCCGCGAAGGCCACCAAGACCAACACCGTCGGTTTCGTCGGCGGTGTCGACATCCCCCTGATCCACAAGTTCGAGGCCGGCTACAAGCAGGGCGTCGAGGAGACCAGTGGCGGCAAGGTCAAGGTCGTCTCGCAGTACCTGACGCAGACCGCCGAGGAGGGTGGCTTCTCCAGCCCCGACAAGGGCAAGGCCGCCGCCGAGGGCCAGATCGAGAAGAACGCCGACGTCGTATACCAGGCGGCCGGTCTCTCCGGTCAGGGTGTGATCGAGGCCGCCGCGAAGGCGAAGGTCTGGGCGATCGGCGTCGACTCCGACCAGTACCAGCAGGAAGCGCTGGCGGCGTACAAGGACTACATCCTCACCTCCGCGCTCAAGGACGTCGGCGGCGCGGTGTACTCGCTCGCAAAGTCCGTCGAGGACGGCAAGCCGCTGACCGGCACCCAGACCTTCGACCTGAAGGTGGACGGCGTCGGCCTCGCGGACAGCAACCCGAAGTTCGCCGAGGTCGCGGGCCTCACGGACGCCGTGGCCAAGGCCAAGGCGGGCATCATCGACGGCACCATCAAGGTCCGGACCGAGTAGCCGGCGGCTGACCCCCACCCGGCCGTCCGGTCCTGCCCGAACGGGCGAAAACGGCCAAGCCGTACGAAGCGGGCGGGCACCCCCGGTGCCCGCCCGCTTCGGCGTTCCCGCCGCAGGTCGTCCGCGGTCCCCTCCCTTTGCGGGAGGCAAGGCTCCGGGAGCGGCCCGTACGGCGTTGGGCACGGGCGGATAACAAGGTGGACAGAAGGGGTTTTCAGGCAGGTCTACGCGCGTTAATCTGCGGCGAAACCAGCGCCGAAGCTGATCCTGGCTGAACCGTCCGGCGCTTGTACGACAGGAGCACCTCACATGCGCCGGATTTCCCGGATCACGGTCGCAGGCGCAGCGACCGCCTCGCTGGCCCTCGCGCTCGCCGCCTGCGGTGGCACCTCGACCTCCAGCTCCTCCTCCTCGGAGTCGGACGCCGACAAGGGCCTCGCCATCGCCTACGACGTCGGCGGCAAGGGCGACCAGTCCTTCAACGACGCCGCGTACGCCGGTCTGGAGCAGGCGCAGAAGGAGTTCGGCTACCAGACCGAGGACGTCGAGCCGACCGAGGGCGAGACCGACGCGGACAAGCAGCAGCGCCTGGAGTCGCTCGCCAAGCAGGGCTACAACCCGGTGGTCGGCGTCGGCTACGCCTACGCGGCGGCCCTCAAGGGCGCGGCGGAGAAGTTCCCCGACACCACCTTCGGCATCGTGGACGACTCCACGATCGAGGCGAAGAACGTCGCGGACATGGTCTTCTCCGAGGAGCAGGCCTCGTACCTGGCCGGCGTCGCGGCCGCCAAGACCACCAAGAGCGATGTCGTCGGCTTTGTGGGCGGTGTGGACATTCCGCTGATCCACAAGTTCCAGGCGGGCTTCGAGCAGGGCGTCAAGGACACCAACCCCAAGGCGCAGGTGCTCTCGCAGTACCTCACGCAGACCGCCGAGGAGGGTGGCTTCTCCAGCCCCGACAAGGGCAAGACGGCCGCCGAGGGCCAGATCGAGAAGAAGGCCGACGTGGTCTACGCGGCCGCCGGTCTGTCCGGTCAGGGTGTCATCGAGGCCGCCTCCGCCAACAAGGTGTGGGCGATCGGTGTCGACTCCGACCAGTACAAGCAGGAAGCCCTCGCCAAGTACAAGGACGCCATCCTCACCTCGGCGATGAAGGACGTCGCCAAGGCGGTGTACAACCTGGCGAAGTCGGTCGAGGACGGCACGCCCCAGACCGGTATCGTCAGGGGCGATCTGAAGACCGGCGAGGTCGGACTCTCGGACTCCAACCCGAAGTTCGCGGACAACACCGAGCTCCAGAACGCCATTGACACGGCCAAGGAGAAGATCATCAGCGGCGAGATCAAGGTCAAGAGCAGCTGACCGACGAGCGGTCGGAGCAGCGGGTAACCGCGGGGTTACGTCGGCTCAACGGGGTACGGGGAGGATGCCTCCCTGTACCCCGTTGTGCAGGATCGTCACCCCTTCGTATGCCGTAGGGGCGCTACGCGTGTAGACGACCCCCGTCCTCATGGAGTGTGCGCCATCAAAGCGTCCAGCAGCCCTCCGGCCCCAGCGGCTGCGGGCGGTCGGGTCACCGCCGTCGAGCTCGCCGGGATCACCAAGCGTTTCCCCGGTGTCGTGGCCAACCACGACATCCACCTCACCGTCCGCAAAGGCACCGTGCACGCCCTCGTCGGCGAGAACGGCGCCGGCAAGTCGACCCTGATGAAGATCCTCTACGGCATGCAGAAGCCGGACGAGGGCACCATCGCGATCGACGGCGAGCAGGTGACGTTCTCGTCGCCCGCCGACGCCATCGCGCGCGGCATCGGCATGGTCCACCAGCACTTCATGCTGGCCGACAACCTCACCGTGCTGGAGAACGTGGTCCTCGGCAGCGAGAAGCTGCACGGCATCGGCGCCCGCGCCCGCCGCCGGATCAAGGAGCTCTCCGAGCGCTACGGCCTCGGCGTCAGGCCCGACCTGCTGGTCGAGGAGCTCGGCGTCGCCGCCCGCCAGCGGGTGGAGATCCTCAAGGTCCTCTACCGCGGCGCCACCACCCTGATCCTGGACGAGCCGACGGCCGTACTCGTGCCGCAGGAGGTCGACGCCCTCTTCGCCAACCTGCGCGAGCTCAAGTCCGAGGGCCTGGCCGTCATCTTCATCTCCCACAAGCTGGGCGAGGTGCTCTCCGTCGCCGACGAGATCACCGTCATCCGCCGCGGCACCACGGTCGGTACGGCCGTCCCCGCCGAGACCACCTCCCGCCAGCTCGCCGAGATGATGGTCGGCAGCGAGCTGCCCACGCCGGAGACCGCCGAGTCCACGGTCACCGACCGCCCGGTCCTCACCGTCGACGGGCTGCGGCTCGCCGCACCCGGCGGCAAGGCCCTCCTGGACGACATCACCTTCACCATCCACGCGGGCGAGATCCTCGGCATCGCCGGCGTCGAGGGCAACGGCCAGACCGAGCTGGTCGACGCGCTCATCGGCCTCAGGTCCGCCGACTCCGGCACGATCAGCCTGGTCGACGACGAGATCACCGGCTGGGCCACCCGCAAGCGCCGCGAACACGGCATCGGGTACATCCCCGAGGACCGGCACCGCCACGGACTGCTCCTGGAGGCCCCCCTCTGGGAGAACCGCATCCTCGGCCATGTCACCGAGAAGCCCAACGCCAAGGGCGTCTGGCTGGACCCCAAGGCCGCGCAGGCGGACACCCGCAGGATCGTCGAGGCCTACGACGTCCGCACACCCGGCATCGACGTCACCGCCTCCTCGCTGTCCGGCGGCAACCAGCAGAAGCTGATCGTCGGCCGCGAGATGAGCCACAAGCCGCGCTTCCTGATCGCCTCGCACCCCACCCGCGGTGTGGACGTCGGCGCGCAGGCCGCGATCTGGGACCACATCCGCGAGGCCCGCCGCGAGGGGCTCGCCGTGCTGCTGATCTCCGCCGACCTGGACGAGCTGATCGGCCTGTCCGACACCCTCCGGGTGATCTACGACGGCAAGCTGGTCGCCGACGCCGACCCGG
The DNA here is from genome assembly GCF_044753385.1 of Streptomyces sp. NPDC088387. Lineage (NCBI taxonomy): Bacteria > Bacillati > Actinomycetota > Actinomycetes > Kitasatosporales > Streptomycetaceae > Streptomyces > Streptomyces sp. NPDC088387. Next base: position 233,184 of record NZ_JBIVNC010000004.1, on the reverse strand, counting down.
CCACCGTCACGCCCGAGGAACTGGGCTCGGCGATGACCGGCGCGGTCACCGGCCACCTGGAGAGCGCCGAAAGCGACGCCGCCGGCAGCGACTCCGAGACCGCCGGCCACGCAGAGCACCCGGCAGACACCCCCGAGACTCCCGACCTCCGCAAGTCTCCCGAGTCCGGCGAAGACGAGGCCCGCTGATGAAGAAGTTCGACAAGGAGCGGCTGCTCCTCGCCGTGGCCGGACCGGTCATCGCGCTCGCCGTGGCCTTTGTGCTCAGCGCGATCGTGCTGATCGCGTCCGGCAAGAACCCGGTCGAGCCGTTCACGATCATGTTCGAGCAGGCCGGCTTCTCGGACATCCAGGTCCTGATCATCAACCAGGCCTCGCTGTACTACATCGCGGCGCTCGCGGTGGCCATCGGCTTCCGGATGAACCTGTTCAACATCGGCGTCGACGGCCAGTACCAGCTCGCCGCCATGATGGCCGCCGTCGTCGGCGCGCACGCCAACCTGCCGGCCGCGCTCCAGGTCCCGCTGCTGATCCTGACCGCCGTGTGCACCGGCGCCTTCTGGTCCGGCATCGCCGGTGTCCTCAAGATCACCCGTGGGGTCAGCGAGGTCGTCGCGACCATCATGCTCAACGCGATCGCCACCTCGGTCATCGCCTACCTGTGGCTGCCCGACGTCTTCGGTGTGAAGGTCGGCAACAACAACACCACCGGCGAGATGCACGAGTCGGGCTGGGTGCCCGGCATCGACATGGGCGACGCGGGCGAGATCTACGGCCTGGTGATCCTCGCCGTGCTGCTCGGCATCGGCTACTGGATCGTCCTCAACCGCACCCGCTTCGGCTTCGACCTGCGCGCCTCCGGCGCCTCCGAGACCGCCGCCGCGGCCAGCGGTGTCGACCCCAAGCGGATGGTGCTCACCGCCATGCTGATCTCCGGCGGCCTCGCCGGACTCGCGGGCCTGCCGATCCTGCTCGGCGACACCCACACCTACAGCCTCAACTTCCCGACCGGCATCGGCTTCCTGGGCATCGGCATCGCCCTGCTCGGCCGCAACAACCCGGTCGGCATCGCCTTCGCCGCCCTGCTGTGGGCCTGGCTCGACAAGGCCTCGCCCGAACTGGACTTCCACGACTACGACAAGGAGATCGCGGTCATCATGCAGGGCCTGATCGTCCTCTCGGTCGTCGTCTCCTACGAGGCCGTCCGCGAATGGGGCCTGCGCCGCCAGCAGCGCCGCGTCGGCGCCGAACTCGCCGCCGGTCATGTCCTCGGTGCCGACAACTCCACGAAGGAGGTGGCCGGCCGATGACCACCGTGACCGACCTCAACCAGCCCTCGCTCCAGCCCGCGGCACCGACCGGCCGTCGCCTGTCGCTGTCCGTCCTGATGCTGGTCATCGCGGGCGCCCTGGCCCTGACCTCGCTGGTCCGGATCATCACCGGCGCCGACGGCATCACCAACGTCAGCCAGATGTCCACCGCGCTCCAGCTCGCCGTGCCGATCGGCCTCGCCGGTCTGGGCGGTCTGTGGGCCGAGCGCGCGGGGGTCGTCAACATCGGCCTCGAGGGCATGATGATCCTGGGCACCTGGTTCGGCGCCTGGGCCGGCTTCCAGTGGGGCCCGTGGACCGGCGTCCTCGTCGGGATCATCGGCGGCTGCATCGGCGGTCTGCTGCACGCCGTCGTCACCATCACCTTCAACGTCAACCACATCGTCTCCGGTGTGGCGATCAACATCCTCGCCCTCGGCGCCACCCGCTACCTCGCACCCCTCGCCTTCGAGGGCCACTCGGGTGGCTCCGCCAAGCAGTCCCCGGCGGTCGACTCCCTCGGCCACTTCACCGTGCCGGGGCTCTCCGACTGGCTCCGGGACCTCAACGCCCACGGCTGGTTCCTGATCTCCGACATCGCGGGCCTGCTCGGCGGCCTGGTCACCAACGTGTCCTGGCTGACCCTGATCGCCGTCGCGCTGATCCCCGCCACCTGGTGGATCCTGTGGCGCACCGCCTTCGGACTGCGGCTGCGGTCCTGCGGCGAGAACCCGGTCGCCGCCGAGTCCCTCGGCGTCAACGTCTACAAGTACAAGTACCTGGCCGTCATCATCTCCGGCGGACTGGCCGGCCTCGGCGGGGTCTTCCTCTCCATCGTCGCCAACCCCTTCTATCTGGAGGGCCAGGTCAGCGGCCGCGGTTACATCGGCCTCGCCGCGATGATCTTCGGCAACTGGATGCCGGGCGGACTCGCCATCGGCGCGGGCCTGTTCGGCTACACCGACAGCCTCAACCTGCGCGGCGGCTCCGAGAACGTGCACGCCCTGCTGCTGCTCGGCGCGCTGCTGCTGCTCATCGGCGCGATCTGGATGGCCGTACGCAAGAAGTACGTCCAGGCCGTCATCACCCTCGTCGTCGGCGCCCTGGTCTTCGCCTGGTACGCCGGCACCAACGAGGTGCCCAACCAGGTCGTCTCCGCGACGCCGTACGTCATCACGCTCGTGGTGCTCGCCCTGTCGGCGCAGCGCCTGCGGATGCCCAAGGCGGACGGCATGCCGTACCGCAAGGGGCAGGGCAAGTGAGCCCGGCCGCCGACCCCGACTGGGCGGCGCTGCGCCGGCTGGCCCGCGAGGCCATGACCCGCGCGTACGCCCCCTACTCCGGCTACCCGGTCGGGGTCGCGGCCCTCGTCGACGACGGCCGTACGGTCTCCGGCTGCAACGTCGAGAACGCCTCCTACGGGCTCAGCCTGTGCGCCGAGTGCGGCCTCGTCTCGGAGCTCCAGCGCACCGGCGGCGGCCGGCTGACGCACTTCACCTGCGTCGACGGCGAGGGCGACATCCTCGTCCCGTGCGGCCGCTGCCGCCAGCTGCTGTACGAGTTCGGCGGCCCCGACCTGCTGTTGGAGACCCCCGCGGGGATCCTGCCGCTGTCGGAGATGCTCCCGCAGGCCTTCGGTCCCGGGCATCTCGCCGGACAGGACACGTAGGACACGCAGGACACGCAGTCGTCCGCGGCCCCTCCGGACCATCCCCTCGGAGGGGCCGCGCTCTTCGCACCACTTCGGAAGGAACCCCAGCCATGGCCATGGACGTCATCTCCGTCATCCGCACCAAGCGCGACCGCGGTGAACTCAGTGACGGACAGATCGACTGGGTCATCGACGCGTACACGCGCGGCGAGGTCGCCGACGAGCAGATGTCCGCGCTCGCCATGGCGATCCTGATCAACGGTATGAACCGGCGTGAGATCGCCCGCTGGACCGCCGCGATGATCGCGTCCGGCGAGCGGATGGACTTCTCCGCGCTGTCCCGTCCGACCGCCGACAAGCACTCCACGGGCGGCGTCGGCGACAAGATCACACTGCCGCTGGCGCCCCTGGTGGCGGCCTGCGGCGCGGCCGTTCCGCAGCTTTCGGGCCGCGGCCTCGGCCACACCGGCGGCACCCTCGACAAGCTGGAGTCGATTCCGGGCTGGCGCGCGCTGCTGTCCAACGAGGAGATGCTCTCCGTACTCGACACCACCGGCGCCGTGATCTGCGCGGCGGGCGACGGCCTGGCCCCCGCCGACAAGAAGCTCTACGCCCTGCGGGACGTCACCGGCACGGTCGAGGCGATCCCGCTCATCGCCTCCTCGATCATGTCCAAGAAGATCGCCGAGGGTACGGGTTCGCTGGTCCTGGACGTGAAGGTCGGCACCGGCGCCTTTATGAAGACCATCGAGGACGCGCGCGAACTGGCCTCCACCATGGTCGGCCTCGGCACCGACCACGGCGTGAACACGGTCGCGCTCCTGACGGACATGGCGACCCCGCTCGGCCTGACGGCCGGGAACGCCCTGGAGGTCAGGGAGTCGGTCGAGGTCCTCGCGGGAGGCGGCCCCTCCGACGTCGTCGAACTGACCCTGGCCCTGGCCCGCGAGATGCTCGACGCGGCCGGCGTCAAGGACGCCGACCCGGCGAAGGCCCTCGCCGACGGCTCCGCCATGGACGTCTGGCGCCGCATGATCGCCGCGCAGGGCGGCGACCCGGACGCGGAGCTGCCGGTGGCCCGCGAGCAGCACGTGGTCAGGGCTCCGGCATCGGGTGTGCTGACCCGCCTGGACGCCTACGACATCGGGGTCGCCGCCTGGCGCCTGGGCGCGGGACGCGCGCGCAAGGAGGACCCGGTGCAGGCGGGCGCCGGTGTGGAGCTGCACGCCAAGCCGGGCGACGAGGTACGGGAGGGCCAGCCGTTGCTGACCCTGCACACGGACACTCCCGAGCGCTTCGAGTACGCGCTGGAGGCCGTCGGGGGCTCGTACGACATCGCGGCTCCGGGGACGGCCTTCACGACATCGCCGGTGGTGCTGGAACGTATCGCCTGACCTGAGGTTTTCCCTTTCGGGTGAACGGGATCGGCGGACGGGCGCCGGTCCCGTTCGGCGTGTTGGATGTCCGGTGTGAGTGTCGGCTCCCTTTGAAGTGGAGCTCGGGACCAGTGAGTTCCCCCTCACCCCAGCAGCGCCGCCACCACCACGAGTACCGGCACCGACAGGATCGTCGACAGCAGGATCGACTCCCGTGCCAGGACCTCTCCCACGCGATAGCTGCTCGCGTAGGTGAAGAGGTTCTGGGCGGCCGGGAGGGCCGACGTCACCACCACGTCGAGCAGGGCCTCGCCGCGCAGACCGAAGACGCCGGCCGCCAGGACCCAGGCGATCAGCGGCATGGCGAACGACTTGAGGGCCACCGACAGCAGCACCGGGGCCCGTTCGGCGCCGCGCAGCGGCAGGGTGCTGCCGCGCAACGAGATGCCGAACGCCAGCAGCACCGCCGGCACCGACATGTTCCCGATCAGGGTCAGGGGGTCCCAGATCGGGCCGGGCACATGCAGCCCGGTCGCCGAGACCGCGACACCCGCCAGCGAGCCGACGGCTATCGGATTGCGCAGCGGGGTGAGCGCCACCTGCCACGCCGGACGCCGGTCGCCCTCGCCGGACAGGTCCAGGATCGTCAGCGCGACCGGTGTCACGCCGATCAGCTGGAACAGCATCACCGGCGCCACCAGCGACGCGTCGCCCAGCACGTACACCGCGATCGGAATACCGAGATTGCCGGCGTTGACATAGCTGGAGCACAGCGCCCCGACCGTGGTGCGGCCCACACCCCAGCGCCGTACGGCACCCACGGCGACGAAGAGGCCCGCCGCGGCCAGCGTGCTCAGCGCCGTCACCAGCAGCCGGCTGGAGAAGACCACCGAGAGGTCGGCGCCCGCGAGGGTGGTGAAGAGCAGCGCCGGGGACGCCACGTGGAAGGCCAGTTTGGTGAGCACCTCACGGCCCTGCTCACCCAGATGACCGCGTACGCCGATCAGATAGCCGACCGCGATGACCACCGCGATCACCGCGAAGCCGCTCAGCACCCCCTGCACTGCGCCCCCCTCGTGACGGCACGGGCGAACGGGCGTGGGTGTCTCGCGGGCACGGGTGATCCATGGGGCATACAGCCAACCCTCCGGGGCAGGCGTTGCCCAGGTCAATGTGATCCTCGCGGCGCGAGCGGTGGGACCGTCCGCCGCCGCCCGCGATGAGTTACGGCCGCCGGACCGGTCTACCGCACGTGGACGCCATGACCCCTGCCGAAATCGTGCTCGCAGGCCCCGTCACCCGGGACGAGGTGACAGGGCTCTGCGACGATGTGCGGGCGCTCCTGGAGGCGACAGGGGCGCCGGTGGTGGTCTGCGACGTCGCGGGCCTCGGGCCACCGGGGCTGGGGGCGGTGGATCTGCTGGCCCGCCTGGAACTCGCCGCACGCCGGTCCGGCGGACGGATCCGGCTCCGCGATCCCGACCCCGCGCTACACGCCCTTCTCGACCTGGTCGGCCTCCGCTTCGAGATGGAGGGGCAGGTCGAACAGCGGGAACCAGCGCTTGGTGTCGAGGAAGCAGTGGAACCCCGTGATCCGCCCCTCTGAGATCTCCAGCACCTGCACCGCCCAGGGCGAGAAACCGCCGGTGTCCGGGTCCGGCTTGTACTGAGCGAAGCCCGGCAGGCCGTTGACCTGGACCGGCACGAGCCGCGAGCCCGCGCACGGGGCGCCGAGCGTCGTCATGAAGCCGGTGATGTCCGACGGGCCGGTCAGCCACAGGTCGAACGGCGGCATCGTCATGATGGCGTCCTCGTGGAGCAGCGCCGTGAGCGCCGTCATGTCATAGCCCTCGAAGGCGGCGACATAGCGCTCCAGGAGCTTCTGCTGCTCCTCGTCCAGCGGGTCGGACACCGCGGCGGTCGCGCCCTTCTCGTCCCGCTCGGCGAGGGTGGCGCGGGCTCGCTGAAGCGCGCTGTTGACCGACGCGACCGAGGTGCCGAGTAGCTCGGCGACCTCGCTCGCCTTCCACGCCAGCACCTCACGCAGGATCAGCACCGCGCGCTGCTTGGGCGGCAACTGCTGGAGCGCCGCCATGAACGCCAGCCGCACGGACTCCTTGGCGACGGCCGCCTCCGCCGGGTCGGTGGGCGTCGGCAGCACACGGGCGTCCGGCATCGGCTCCAGCCAGGTGTCGTCGGAGCGCGGGGACAGGGTCGCCCGGGCGAGGGGGCTGGACTCGGAGAGGTCCATGGGCCTGGCCCGCTTGTTGCCCGCGTTGAGCATGTCCAGGCAGACGTTGGTCGCGATGCGGTAGAGCCAGGAGCGGACGCTGGAGCGGCCCTCGAACTTGTCGAAGCTGCGCCAGGCGCGGACGAGGGTGTCCTGGACCGCGTCCTCCGCCTCGAAGGAGGAGCCGAGCATGCGGTAGCAGTAGCCGGTCAGCTCGACCCGGTGTTTCTCAAGTGTTGTGTCGAGATCTGTCGTCGTCGCTGTGCCGTTGGTCATCGTCCACCCACCCCTGTGGCCGTTCCTGTGTTGCACGCCTCATTGCGTCCAGCACTTTGGAAGCTACCGCAGCCCACTGACAATGGCCCCCGGAGTTGCCGAACGTGCAGGTCAGGGGCGTCGGGGTGCGTTGCGGCTACGCGGGGAGGGCTTGTGCTTTCAAGGGCGCGGGGAACTGCGCGACCAGCCCCCACCGGGCCGCACCCGAAGTGGCTAAACCGTCGCCAGACGGGCGGCCCGCGTGCCGGCCAGGGTGATCGCGACCACGCCCAGGACCGCCAGGAGCCCGACGGACACCGTCCCCGCCCAGCCCCCCGCGTGGAACGCCACCGCACCCACCGTGCTCCCCGCACTGGAGCCGACGTAGTACGCGGACTGATAGAGCGCCGAAGCCTGGGCGCGCCCACGCGTCGCCGTCTTGCTGACCGCCGACGAGGCCACCGCGTGCCCCGCGAAGAACCCCGCCGTGATCAGCACCAGCCCCAGCAGCACCAGCGGCAGCGAGTCCGCCAGCGACAGCAGCAGACCCGCCGTCGTCGTGCCACCGGCCAGGTACAACGCGCCCCGGCGCCCGAGCCGCCCGACCAGCCGTCCCGCCGTCGACGCCGACACCGTACCGACGAGATAGACCAGGAAGATCGAGCCCACCACCCCCTGCGGGAGCGAGAAGGGCGCCTCGACCAGGCGGTACCCGATCACCGTGTACACACCGCCGAAGACGGTCATGAACAGCGCGCCGATCGCGTACAGCCGGCACAGCAGCGGATTGGAGAGATGCGCACGGACCGTACGGCCCAGCACCCGCGGCCGCAGCGACCCCGGCGAGAAGTGCGCCGGCGCCGGCAGCAGCATCCGGAAGGCGACCGCGCAGCCGACCGCGACCAGACCGAGCACCCCGAGGGCGACCCGCCAGCCCCACTCCTGGGCGACCCAGCCGGTGAGGACCCGGCCGCTCATACCGCCGACACTGTTGCCCGCGACGAACAGACCGATCGCCGTGACCAGCGCCTTCGGCCGCACCTCCTCCGCCAGATACGCCGTCGCCGACGCAGGCACCCCGGCCAGGGCCGCGCCCTGTACCGCCCGCAGGGCGATCAGCGCGGTCAGCGAGGGCGCGAACGGCACCACCACCGCCACGGCCACCGCGACCGCGAGCGACGCGGTCATGACCGTACGCCTGCCGAACCGTTCGGACAGCGCGCTCATCGGGATGACGAACAGCGCCAGGCCGGCCGTGGAGGCCGCCACCGTCCAGCTCGCGTCGCTCGCGCTCACCCCGAAGTCGGCCGAGATCAGCGGCAGCAGGGCCTGCGTGGAGTAGAGCAGTGCGAAGGTCGCGACTCCGGCCAGGAAGAGGGCGAAGCTCATCCGGCGGTAGCCGGGTCCGCCGGGGAAGATACGGGAGTCGGGAGCGGAACCGGAGGGTGCGGCGCCCACGGACGTGGACGCCACGGTACTGGCGGGAGTCATGCGAACGAGCTTGGTACGCCCGCGCTCATCCGTCCAATGCATGGAATAGCCATAATCGTTCCCATGCAGCATCAGCAGAGGTCACAGAAGCGCCTGTCACCGAGCAGTGACACAGAAGACATCGTCGCGCTGCTCGCTCCGCGCCTCGCCCACTTCGCCGGCGTCGCCCGCACCGAGCACGTCACACGGGCCGCGCAGGAGATGAACGTCCCGCAGTCCACCCTGTCCCGCGCGCTGGTCCGCCTCGAACAGGACCTGGGCGTCGACCTGTTCGCCCGTCGCGGCCGTACCGTCGCCCTCACCCCCGCGGGCCGCACCTTCCTCGCCTCCGTCGAACGCGCCCTCGCGGAGATCGAGCGGGCCGCCGACGAGGTCCGCGCCGACGCCGACCCGGCCACCGGCAAGGTCGCGTTCGGCTTCCTGCACACCATGGGCGCCGAGACCGTGCCCGGCCTGCTGCACGCCTTCCGCGCCGACCACCCCCGGGTGCGCTTCAGTCTCGTCCAGAACCACGGCGAGGCCATGCTCGAAGGCCTGCGCGCCGGCGAACTGGACCTCTGCCTCACGTCCCCCGTCCCGGACGCCCCCGACCTGGTGGCCCGCCGCGTCGACGAACAGAAACTGCGGCTGGTCGTACCCGCCGACCACCGGCTCGCCGGCCGCCGCCGGGTCCGTCTGGCCGAGGCCGCCGACGACACCTTCGTCACCCTCGAACCCGGCTACGGCCTGCGCCGCATCACCGACGCCCTCTGCCAGCAGGCCGGCTTCAAACCCCGGGTCGCCTTCGAGGGCGAGGAGGCGGAAACCCTGAGGGGTTTGGTGGCGGCGGGCCTGGGAGTAGCCCTCCTCCCACCCCCGACGGTCCCCCGCCCGGGAGTCGTCGAACTGACGGTCACCGCGCCGAGAGCGGCCAGGGAAATCGGAGTGGCCTGGCTGGCGGACCGCCCGGACACACCCCCCGTGGCGGCCTTCAAGCACTTCCTGCTCTCCAGGCGGGGCAACCTACTCCCGACGTGACCGGCAACACCCCCCGGGGACCGCTGTCCAATGGCGCGGTCCCGCGTCGACGAGCCCTCCGCCACGCCCCCCAGTGGCAGGGGTCCGTGTCGACGAGAGCCTCCGCCACGCGCCCAGTGGCGCGGGTCCGTGTCGACGAGCGGCTCCGTCACGCCGCAGGGGCGCGGGGAACTGCGCGAGAAACCACAACGGACCCGCACTCCGAATCAGACAGTCACCCCAGCGGCGCTACCGAAAAGAACTCCCGAACCCCGCAGCCAACGGCATCCGCAACCCCAACGGCGGCGGAGCAGCCAACGCATCGCGAACCGGCCGCGAAAACGCCCGCCCATACACCACCCCCATCACAAAGTCCGCAGCAAGCGCATGCACTTCATCCCGGTACTGATGCAACCCGTGCCGATCCGCATGCACTTCGAACCGGCACACATCCCGGTTCGCCTTCTTCGCCCGCGCCGCCAGCCGGAACGACAGTTCCGGATCGGTCCGCTGGTCGTTCGTGCCGTGCACGATCAGCACCCGCCGCCCCACAAGCTGCTTCACCGGTTCGGGCGACGCGGCGACATCGGACTCCGGCAGCCAAGGGGCGATCGCGAGCACGGAGTTGACGGCCTCGTGCCCCGCCGCGTGCAGGGCGGCCCGGCCGCCCATGTCGACGCCGACGAGACAGACCGGCACGTCGCCGTAGCGCCGTACGACCTCGTCGGTGGCCCAGGAGGCGTCCCGGGCGAGATGGGCCTCGCTGCCGTTCCAGCCGCGGTAGCGGTAGTGCACGACGTGCGCGGTCAGGCCCTCCTCCCGCCCCGCGCGCACAAGTCGGCGCCCCAGGGCGCGGACCGACGCCGTCGCCAACATGGGGGAGGGCCTGCGGCTTGAGACCTCGTCACCGCCGGGGAGCAGCAGCACCACCCCGCTGACGGCCGTCGGCTCCGGGCCGAGTGCCCGCCCCAGACGGGCGCTGCGAACCGGTGTCGCTTGCTGTGCCATGACAGAACAGTGTCAGAAGCGGCGGTGTACGCCACCGGTCGGTGGGGTCACCTTTACGTATCGACGGAACCGCTCACCAGGCGATCTACGCGCGTAGGAGATAGTGTGCGAAAATGACGAGCCAGACTGACCGAATGGGGACCGTCCCGAGCCCTGAGCAGATCCGCCGGGCGCCGAAGGTCCTGCTGCACGACCATCTCGACGGCGGGCTGCGCCCCGGCACCATCGTCGAACTCGCCCGCGCCACCGGGTACTCGCGCCTCCCGGAGACCGACCCCGACAAACTGGGCATGTGGTTCCGCGAGGCCGCCGACTCCGGCTCGCTGGAGCGGTATCTGGAGACCTTCTCCCACACCGTCGGCGTGATGCAGACCCGCGAGGCACTGGTCCGGGTCGCCGCCGAGTGCGCCGAGGACCTCGCCGAGGACGGTGTCGTCTACGCCGAGGTGCGCTACGCCCCCGAGCAGCACCTGGACGGCGGGCTCACCCTGGAGGAGGTCGTCGAGGCGGTCAACGAGGGCTTCCGGGAAGGCGAGCGGATCGCCCGCGCCAACGGCCACCGCATCCGCGTCGGCGCCCTGCTCACCGCGATGCGGCACGCGGCCCGCGCCCTGGAGATCGCCGAACTCGCCAACCGCTACCGCGATCTGGGCGTCGTCGGCTTCGACATCGCCGGCGCCGAGGCCGGCTACCCGCCCACCCGCCACCTCGACGCCTTCGAGTACCTCAAGCGGGAGAACAACCACTTCACCATCCACGCCGGCGAGGCCTTCGGACTGCCGTCCATCTGGCAGGCCCTGCAATGGTGCGGCGCCGACCGGCTCGGACACGGCGTCCGGATCATCGACGACATCGAGGTCAAGGACGACGGCACCGTCACCCTCGGCCGGCTCGCCGCCTACGTCCGCGACAAGCGGATCCCGCTGGAGCTGTGCCCCAGCTCCAACCTCCAGACCGGCGCCGCCGACTCCTACGCCGAGCACCCCATCGGACTGCTGCGGCGACTGCACTTCCGGGCCACCGTGAACACCGACAACCGGCTGATGTCCGGCACCGGTATGAGCCGGGAATTCGAGCATCTCGTCGAGGCATTCGGTTACACGCTCGACGACATGCAGTGGTTCTCCGTCAATGCTATGAAGTCAGCATTCATTCCTTTCGATGAACGACTCGCGATGATCAATGACGTGATCAAGCCCGGCTATGCCGAGCTGAAATCCGAATGGCTGTTCCGCCAGACCGCTTCCACCAGCGGTTCAGCGGGCGAAGAGGGCTGATTGCGGGACTCGGGACGCGGACGGGTGTTCACCACTCGTCCGCATTTCGATGTTTGCGGCAGGCGGCTTGGCATGTTTACGTTCGTGGACCGCTCCCCGATCCCCATGCCACCCCCCACCTGTCCCCGTCATCCCATTTCGAGTTCAGTCAAGGACGCATTCACGATGAAGCAGTCTGCTGCCAAGACCCTCGGTGTCGCCGCTCTCGGCGCCGCCTTCGCCGCCGCCGGCGCGGGTGCCGCGAACGCCGCCCCCGAGGCCGCTCCCGACGCCGGCCAGGCCCTGGACACCGTCACCAGGACCCTGCCCGCCGAGAACCTCTCGCAGGCGATGCCGGGTGCCGGTGAGGCGCTCGCCCAGGGGCAGAACGCGCTCGGCGCGGGCCTCGCCTCCGCGCAGCCGGTCGCCCAGAAGGTGCTCTCGCAGGGCCCGACCGAGCCGGTCGCCGGTCTGCTCGGCGGACTGCCGGTGCAGGGACTGCCCACGCACGGCGCCCCGGTGAACGGGCTGCCGCTGGGCTGACGGGCCCCCAAGTCCGTACACGTGCCTTCGGGGCGCACCCCGCATCACGCGGGGTGCGCCCCGAAGGCGTTGTCGAGCACGGCACTTACCAGGCTGTCCGCGCCGCCTTGCCCTCGGAGGGGAAGAGGATCCACAGCGCTATGTAGAGCAGGAACTGCGGTCCCGGCAGCAGACAGGACAGCACGAAGATCACGCGCATCGTGGTCGCGGAGGTACCGAAGCGCCGCGCCAGCGCGGCACACACGCCGCCGATCATGCGGCCGTTGGCGGGGCGGGCGAGGCGGGACATGGTGTCTCCTTCGTGAGCGTCGGATCGGCCTCCCGTCCGGGTGGCCTCATCTGTACTCAACGTTACGAAGACGAACCGGTCCAAGCGTCGCTCTATGGGGCGATACCGACCCTGGGAATCGTCGGGGTACGACCCTGAGTCGCCTCGTCCTGGAGGAGGGGGTGACCCTCAGGGTCCGGCCGGCGCAGCGGGTGGTCCGTGCGACGGCGCAGGTGGGCGCGGATCGCGGGGACGAACGCCAGATGGGCGAGGGCGACACCGACGGTGTTCAGCAGCAGCGAGTCGACGTCCGTGACCTGGCCGGGTACGCCGGTCTGGAGCAGCTCTATGCCGAGGGAGATCAGGGTGCCGGCGGCGACGGTGCGTAGCAGTGACACCAGGGGTGACACGTGGATGCGGCCCGACACCGTGGGGAGCAGTACGCCCAGCGGGGCCAGCAGGGCGAGGCCCTCGCCGATCCGCTTCGCCGCGTCGGGCCAGCCGAGGGCCAGGTCGGCGCGGATGCCGGCCATGGGGCGGAGGTTGGCGGGGCTCACCCACGGGACGTCGAGCGGGCGGAGGGTCAGCCAGGCGACGAACACGAGGTGTGCGACGAGGAGTACACCTCCTGTCGCCCGGATGCGGGCGGCGCTGCCGCTGGAGCCTTGACGCTGCACGTCTGGCTAGACGCGGGGGTTGGGCGGATCGGTTCCGAGGGGGTGGGGGGTGGGGGTGAGGTCTGTGCCACACCCCTGGCCGGGGGGTGCGGGGGGCTACGGCGGCAACCCATGGGGGTTCGGGGGAGCGTTGCCGGGTGCGGGTGGTTCGTGGCTTGTCGCGCAGTTCCCCGCGCCCCTAAAAGCCTTGCAGCGGGCCAGAGTCCTGCGGAGCCCCCAAGCCTTGCAGGGGGTCAGTTGTTCGTGACCTCTGTCGACGGGGGTGCCGTTGTTCCCGGGCGGGTGCGGACCTCGTCCGTGCATTCGTAGCGGTGCAGGGGGGTGGTGTCCGGGCCGCCGAGGATGACCGAGCCGTCGCCCTCCGCCGCCTCCGAGTCGGAGAACGTGCAGACGACCTGGGCCAGGGCGTACGTGGTGAGTTCCCCGGGCCGGACACTGAGGCGCAGGGTGTCCTCGGGGTCGTCGGTGCGCGGGCCGGTCACCCGGAGGCCGTAGCGGACGTCCGTGGTGTAGCCGGCCTCCTGCTCGGGGGTCGACGGGGACTGGGCGAGTTCGTCCAGCAGGCCCTGTGCCACCTGGACGCGCCGAGCGGACTCGGCGGCGTTCTCCGGGACCTCGACCAGGCGGTCGACGGCCACCAGGGAGGAGCGGCAGAGCAGGAACACCTGGGCCGGGAAGCCCAGCGCCGTGCGCGGGACGACCTCCGGTTCGGCGAGGGAGCAGTGCGCGCGGGAGGGGGCGGCGCCGAATTCGGTCGGCACCTCCGTCGCCCGGATCCCGCAGCCGGTGAGCAGTACGGCGAGTACCGGCAGGGCGAGCAGGGAACGTCGTACGGTCATGAGGCGTTCCCCTTGTCCGAGGGCTCGGCCTCGTCCGTCTCCTCCGGCGGCCTGCTGTCCCGGGGGAGCCGCAGGGTGAACACCGCGCCGCCTTCCGGGGAGTTGGCGGCGGTGATCTCGCCGCCGTGGATGTGCGCGTTCTCCAGGGCGATGGACAGGCCGAGGCCGCTGCCCTCGGAGCGCGGCCGGGAGGCGCTCGCCTTGTAGAAACGGTCGAAGACGTGCGGCAGGACGTCCTCGGGGATACCGGGGCCGTGGTCGCGGACCTCGATCACCACGTGCTCGTCGGCCTCGCGCACCGACACCCGCACCGGCGAGCCGCCGTGCTTGAGGGCGTTGCCGATCAGGTTGGCGAGGATCACGTCGAGCCGGCGCGGGTCGAGCTGGGCGAGGATGCCGCGCTCGGTGTCCAGCTCCACGGCGTCCAGCCAGGCCCGTGCGTCGATACAGGCGGTGATCAGGTCGGCCACGTCGAGCTCGTCGAGGACGAGCCGGGCGGTGCCCGCGTCGAAGCGGGTGACCTCCATCAGGTTCTCGACGAGGTCGTTGAGCCGCCGGGTCTCGCTCACCACCAGCCGGACCGCGGGCTCGATCATCGGGTCGATGCCGCCGCTCTCGGAGTCCAGCTCCTCCTCCAGCACCTCGGTCACCGCGGTGATCGCGGTCAGCGGCGTCCGCAGCTCGTGGCTCATGTCGGCGACGAACCGCCGGGACGCCTCGTCCCGCGCCGCCATGTCGTCGACCCGTTTCTCCAGCGCCTCGGCCGCGTTGTTGAACGTCCGGGACAGATCGGCCAGTTCGTCGGTGCCGGACACCCTGAGCCGGGTGTCGAGCTTCCCCTCGCCGAGCCGCCGCGCGGCGACCCCGAGCCGCTGCACGGGCTTGAGTACGGTCGTGGCGGCGGCCTGCGCGAGCAGCGCGGAGCCGATCAGCGCCAGACCGGTGGCGATCCCCAGCGACCAGGCCAGCGAGTTGAGGTCCTTCGCCTCCGGCTCCAGCGACTTGAGCATGTACCCGGTCGCCCCGCCGCCGATCACCCGGGTGCCGGCGACCAGATAGGGCGTGCCGTCGTCGACGACCCGCTGCCAGTACAGGTGGTACGGCGACTTGTTGCCGTCGGACGTCGACTGCTCCTTGTTCACCGCCGTACGCAGCGACTTCGGGACGTCGGCCAGTGTGAAGCCGTTCAGGCCGCCGGAACTGCCGGACACCGTCTCGCCGTCGGCGTTCTCCGCGACCAGCAGCACGGTGAAGCGCTGGCTGCTGGTGGCCATCAGGCTCGCGGTGTGCTGGAGCTCGTTCTGGTCGGGCTGCTCGGGCAGCGAACCCGCGCGGTTCTGCATCTCCTGCTGGAAGTCGCGCAGCACCGCGTCCTGGGTACGGGTGAGCACCGCCTCGCGGTTGAGCCAGTACGCGATCGCGGACGCCGACACCGCGGCGGTCAGCGCGACCAGACCGAACACCACCACCAGGCGCAGCCGCAGACTGGTGAAGCGCAGCCCGGACAGCACCGCCCTGCGTGCCGCGGCCCAGCCGCGGCCTGACTCGTGCCGATCGGTCACTGAGGCGGATCCAGCCGGTAACCGACACCCCGCACGGTACGGATCAGTGACGGGGACGAGGGCACGTCCTCGACCTTGGCGCGCAGCCGCTGGACACAGGCGTCCACCAGACGGGAGTCACCGAGGTAGTCGTGCTCCCACACCAGGCGCAGCAGCTGCTGGCGCGACAGCGCCTGGCCGGGCCGCCGGCTCAGTTCCAGGAGCAGCCGCAGCTCGGTCGGCGTGAGCTGGAGATCCTCGCCGTTCTTGGTGACGGTCATGGCGGCCCGGTCGATGACCAGGCTGCCGAAGCTCGCCGCGTCGTTCGCCTCCCGCTCGCCGCGGCGCAGCACCGCGCGGATCCGGGCGTCGAGCACCCGGCCCTGCACGGGCTTGACCACATAGTCGTCGGCGCCGGACTCCAGCCCGACCACCACGTCGATGTCGTCGCTGCGCGCGGTGAGCAGGATGATCGGCAGCTGGTCGGTGCGCCGGATCCTCCGGCACACCTCGAAACCGTCGATGCCGGGCAGCATCACATCCAGCACGATCAGGTCCGGCCGCTGCTCACGCAGCAGTTTCAGACCGTCCTCACCGCTGGCAGCGGTCGCCACGCGGTGTCCCTGGCGCGTCAGTGAGAGCTCCAGGGCCGTACGGATGGCGTCGTCGTCCTCGATCAGCAACAGGGAAGGCACGGGGGTCATTCTGACTCATGGAGGGCTCGGTGTTCGACCTGTGGGTGCGGATCAGCTCCACAGCGGCCTCCGAACGCTGTGAGTGATCTTGCCAGTTGCCCCGACAGGCCCCTGTGACAGGTCTGTGACAGTCGGCGGACACGGCCATGAAAGACCCCGGGCAAGCTTTTCGACACAAGCACGGAAGCAACACACCGCAAGACAGAACACCGGGAAGTCCACGACGGGGGGCGCGAGATGAACACGCTGCACGGCACCAGCTCCAGCGCAGTGATCACGCGGCTGCACGACGTGAACGGGGGCCGGGGTTCCGAGAAGTCCGGTGCCGTGAGCGGGCGGGGGTGCGCTCGCGGCACCGGGCGTCAGCACACCGCGTACATGACGGTGGTTGACGGTCTCACGGGGGAGACGCACGGGGGAGCCGCGTACGGGGAGGAACCGGGGGAGCGACGTTCCCTGTCGGAGGTGGAGTTCACCGCCTACGTCCAGGAGCGCCGCGCCTCCCTGTACGCAACCGCCTACCACCTGACCGGTGACCGCTTCGAGGCCGAGGACCTGCTCCAGAGCGCGCTGTTCTCGACGTACAGGGCCTGGGACCGGATCAGCGACAAGGCGGCGGTCGGCGGATATCTCCGCCGGACCATGACCAACCTGCACATCAGCGCCTGGCGGCGCCGCAAGCTCAATGAGTACCCGACCGAGGAACTGCCGGAGACGCCCGGCGACACGGACGCGATGCGCGGCACCGAACTGCGCGCGGTCCTGTGGCAGGCGCTGGCCCGGCTGCCCGAACTCCAGCGCACCATGCTGGTCCTCCGTTACTACGAGGGCCGCACGGATCCGGAGATCGCGGAGATCCTCGACATCAGCGTGGGCACGGTGAAGTCCAGCATCTGGCGGTCGCTCCGCCGGCTGCGCGAGGACGAGGTCCTCAGCTTCGGCCGTGACCAGGAGGACGCCTTCGGCGAACTGGTCGCCTGAAGGTTGGGGGGAGCACCAAAAGGTGCACCAAAAAAAGACCCCGGGGGGTGTATCACGGGGGTGGTACGGGGGTCTTACCAACAGGGTCCGGGGGAGCACCGGTAACACGCAGGGCCCTGGGGGAAGCACGGGGGAAAGTACGGGGGAGCAAGGGGAAACGGGGGAAGCACCACCACGGGGGAGCACCAAGGGAAGCGGGACTGGAGGGCCGGGGGGTCCGTCCAGTCCCGCTTTTCCGTGCGCAGGGCAGCAGCTCGGTGACTACGCCGTCGTTGTACGGGACCCGGCGCGCCGCCCCGCCACCGCGTCCTTCAGGCGGGACATCGCCTCGTCTCGGTCGCAGGCGTGTGCGCCCAGCGCCCGCTGTCTCGCCACGATCGAGCGCTCGGCGCGCATCAGGCGCCAGCCGCGGCGCAGCAGGAACGCCGTCGACTTGCGGCCCTCCTTGAGATCGCGCACGAACCGCCGGCGGAACGTCTTCACCGGACCGCGGCTCAGACACAGCGCGTCCGCCAGCAGACCCAGTTCGCGGCAGCGGCCGACGATCTCCGCGGCGAAGATGCCCTCCGCCACGAACAGCGGGGTGCGGCCGATGTCCACACCCTCCCTGCCGGTACGGGCGCTGAGCCCGATGTCGTAGACCGGGACGTGCGTACGGCCGGTGGCGCACAGTTCGGTGATCGCGGTGACCGCCGCGTCCGCGTCCCAGGACTCGGGGTGGTCCCAGTCGATGTCGGTGCTTCCCAGGACCAGCGGCAGCGTCGGGTCGTCGCCCTCCTTGTAGAAGTCGTCGAGGCGCAGGACCGGGAGCCCGGAGCTGTGGGCGACGAGGGACTTGCCGGAGCCGGAAGGGCCGCAGAGCAGCACGACTCGCGCGGGTACGGGCGGATGGGAGGTCACGGGAGACCAGTCTGGGGCATCAAGGAGCCCCCGAACGAGCCCGCGGGTCGCCTTTGATGCGCGCGTCACACCTCAACTACCCTTCGTGTCGAAACGATTACCCAGTGGAGTAGAAGGTGGCAGTGATGGTTCGACCCCAGACCTCCCAGCAGCCGCACGCCCAGCGCGCGCTCGCGGTGCTCGCCACCGCGGGCGTGGCCCTCGGCGCCGGGGCCGTGACGGCCGCCGCCGCCGACGCCGAGCCGGTCGTCGACGTGATGCGCAGCCGGCCGACCTCGCTCGGCACGATTGATCCGCAGTCGGGGGTGCAGGCGCTTACCGGGTCCGTGCGGTATGTCACCGGGCCGGTGTCCGGGCTCAAGCCCAATCCCCTCGCGGGGACCGGTGTTGATCCGCTCGACAACGGGGTTGGTACTCAGCTGGCTGACTTCCAGCCGGTTGCTTCTCAGATGGTTACCGGGCCGGTGGCGCAGGCCTCCTCGCTGGGGAGCGTGCCGGTTGTGGGGCAGGCGTTGGGGGCGGTGGGGTGACGGAGGTGGGGAGCTGCGGGCCGACTGTGGCTGGTCGCGCAGTTCCCCGCGCCCCTTTCGCGGCCTTCGGCCTGCTCTGTCGTGGGTCCGCCGGTCGCGGCCTTCGGCCTGCTCAGTAGGAGGAGGCCGACGCGCCCAGTGCGCCTGTGGGGTGCCAGACTGTTTTGGTTTCCAGGAAGGCCGTCAGGCGGTCGGTGCCCGGGGTCGCCGTGTAATCCACAGGCTGTGGACGCAGGACTCGCTTGAGGTTGTCGGCCGCCGCGATTTCGAGTTCCTTCGCGAGGGACTCGTCCGCGCCGGCGAGGTCGATCGCGTTGACGTCCTGGTGGGCGGCCAGCGGGGGTGCGATCTCCGCCGTACGGCCGGACAGGACGTTGACGACTCCGCCGGGGACGTCGGAGGTGGCGAGGACCTCGGCCAGGGAGAGCGCCGGGAGCGGGGACTTCTCCGAGGCGATCACGATCGCCGTGTTGCCCGTGGCGATCACCGGGGCCAGGACGGAGACCAGGCCGAGGAACGAGGAGTCCTGCGGGGCCACGACCACGACCACACCCGTCGGTTCGGGTGAGGAGAGGTTGAAGTACGGGCCCGCCACCGGGTTGCCGCCGCCGACCACCTGGGCGATCTTGTCGGTCCAGCCCGCGTACCAGACCCAGCGGTCGACCGCCGCGTCCACCACGGCCGCCGCCTTGGACTTCGACAGTCCCTCGGCGTCGGCGACCTCGCGGACGAACTGGTCGCGCCGGCCCTCCAGCATCTCGGCGACGCGGTAGAGGACCTGGCCCCGGTTGTACGCGGTGGCGCCCGACCAGCCGCCGAACGCCTTGCGCGCGGCGACGACCGCGTCCCGGGCGTCCTTGCGGGAGGACTGCGGCGCGTTGGCGAGCCACCTGCCCTTCGAGTCGGTCACTTCGTACACCCGGCCGCTCTCGGAACGCGGGAACTTTCCGCCCACGTACAGCTTGTAGGTCTTGAAGACGCTCAGACGCTGCTGCTCGCTCTTGTCGGACTTGTCAGACATCGAGGTACGCCTCCAGGCCGTGGCGACCGCCCTCGCGGCCGAAGCCCGACTCCTTGTAACCGCCGAACGGCGACGTCGGGTCGAACTTGTTGAACGTGTTGGACCAGATCACACCCGCGCGCAGCTTGTTCGCGACGGCGAGGATCCGGGAGCCCTTCTCCGTCCAGATGCCCGCGGACAGTCCGTACGGAGTGTTGTTGGCCTTGGTGACGGCCTCGTCCGGGGTGCGGAAGGTGAGGACCGACAGGACCGGGCCGAAGATCTCGTCGCGGGCGACCGTGTGCGCCTGGGTGACCTTGGTGAACAGCGTCGGCGCGAACCAGTAGCCGCTCTCCGGCAGTTCGCAGGGCGCGGACCAGCGCTCGGCGCCCTCCGCCTCACCGGCCTCGACGAGGGTGGTGATACGGGAGAGCTGCTCGGCGGAGTTGATCGCGCCGATGTCGGTGTTCTTGTCCAGCGGGTCGCCCAGCCGCAGGGTCGACAGGCGCCGCTTGAGCGAGTCGAGCAGCTCCTCCTCGATCGACTCCTGCACCAGCAGCCGGCTGCCCGCGCAGCAGACCTGGCCCTGGTTGAAGAAGATGCCGTTGACGATGCCCTCGACGGCCTGGTCGATCGGGGCGTCGTCGAAGACGATGTTGGCGCCCTTGCCGCCCAGTTCGAGCGTCAGCTTCTTCGTCGAGCCCGCGACCGTACGCGCGATCTGCTTGCCGACGGCCGTGGAGCCGGTGAAGGCGACCTTGTTGACGTCCGGGTGCGCGACCAGCGCGGCGCCCGCGTCGCCGTAGCCGGGGAGAATGTTGACGACGCCCTTGGGCAGGCCCGCCTGGCGGCAGACGTCCGCGAAGAACAGGGCGGACAGCGGGGTCGTCTCGGCGGGCTTGAGCACCACCGTGTTGCCGGTCGCGAGCGCCGGGGCGATCTTCCAGGCCAGCATCAGAAGGGGGAAGTTCCAGGGGATGACCTGGCCCGCGACGCCGAGGGGACGCGGGTTCGCTCCGAAGCCGGCGTGGTCGAGCTTGTCGGCCCAGCCCGCGTAGTAGAAGAAGTGCGCCGCCACGAGGGGCAGGTCGGCGTCCCTCGTCTCCCTGATCGGCTTGCCGTTGTCCAGCGTCTCCAGGACGGCCAGTTCACGGCTGCGCTCCTGGATGATCCGGGCGATCCGGAACAGGAACTTGGCGCGCTCCGCGCCGGGCAGCGCCGACCACGGCTCGAACGCCTTGCGGGCCGCGCGCACGGCACGGTCGACGTCGGCCTCGCCGGCCTGCGCGACCTCGGAGAGCACCTCCTCGGTCGACGGCGAGACCGTCTTGAAGACCTTGCCGTCGGCGGCCTCGACGAACTCACCGTCGATGAACAGGCCGTAGGACGGGGCGATGTCGACGACCGCGCGGGACTCGGGCGCGGGTGCGTACTCGAATACGGATGACAGCTTTTCCGGGGTCATGGGGATCAGTCCACCGTCACGTAGTCGGGGCCGGAGTAGCGGCCGGTGGCCAGCTTCTGGCGCTGCATCAGCAGGTCGTTCAGGAGGGAGGAGGCGCCGAAGCGGAACCAGTGGTTGTCCAGCCAGTCCTCGCCCGCCGTCTCGTTGACCAGCACCAGGAACTTGATCGCGTCCTTGCTGGTCCGGATGCCGCCGGCCGGCTTCACGCCCACCTGGATCCCGGTCTGGGCACGGAAGTCGCGTACGGCCTCCAGCATGAGGAGGGTGTTCGCCGGAGTGGCGTTGACCGCGACCTTGCCGGTCGAGGTCTTGATGAAGTCGGCCCCGGCCAGCATGCCGAGCCAGCTCGCGCGGCGGATGTTGTCGTACGTCGACAGCTCGCCCGTCTCGAAGATGACCTTCAGCCGGGACGCGCCACTGGCCTCCTTCACGGCGACGATCTCCTCGTACACCTTCATGAAGCGGCCCGCCAGGAAGGCGCCGCGGTCGATGACCATGTCGATCTCGTCGGCGCCGGCGGCCACCGCGTCGCGCACGTCCGCGAGCTTCACGGGGAGCGCGGCGCGGCCCGCCGGGAAGGCGGTGGCGACGGAGGCGACCTTGACGCCGGAGCCGGCGACGGCCTCCTTGGCGACGGCCACCATGTCGGGGTAGACGCAGACCGCGGCCGTGGCCGGCGTCGAACGGTCGGTCGGATCCGGGCGGACGGCCTTCGTGCCGAGCGCCCGGACCTTGCCCGGGGTGTCCGCGCCTTCCAGCGTTGTCAGGTCGACCATCGAGATGGCGAGGTCGATGGCGTACGCCTTGGCGGTCGTCTTGATCGAACGGGTCCCGAGAGAGGCGGCACGCGCCTCCAGACCGACCGCGTCGACGCCGGGCAGCCCGTGAAGGAACCGCCGCAGCGTGCTGTCGGAGGCCGCCACGTCCGTGAGGGTGTGTGCAGAGGTGGGCATGGTCACCAGACGAGCATATCTACGCGCGTAGCGGCTGTACAGCCCTCGGAACGGGACGCGGGGGGCCGCGCACAGGAGGCCCCACGGCGACCGGCACCCGCACACCGCCGTGAGGCAGAATCGCCCTATGACCGCAACGAACGACCGCATCTACCGCTCCCCCATGGCCCTCGCCGGCGGCGTCCTGCTGCTCGCTCTGGCCGGCTGGCTCGGCATCGACGCGATCGTCGCCGGAGAGGGCCGTACCCCCTTTACGGCCGTCGCCGTGCTGCTGCTCTTTGTGCCACTGGTCGTGGCGTACACGCTGCGTCCGGCGGTGTTCGCGGGCGACGACCGGCTGCGGATCCGCAACCCGTTCCGGGTGGTGGTGCTGCCGTGGGGTGAGGTCGCCTCGCTGCGGTCCGGTTACACGAACGAGGTCGTCGCGAACTCCGGCGACAAGTTCCAGCTGTGGGCGGTGCCCGTGTCGCTGCGGGGGCGGAAGAAGGCCGCGCGCCGGGAGGACAAGCGCAGCGCGCAGCGGGAGGCGGCGGCGAGCGGGCGGAGGGTGCGGGGCGGGCTCTTCGGGAACGGGATGGGCGGGCTGGGGAACGTGGGGCCCGCGAGTGCGGTGGACGACGGGCCGTCGCGGGCCGAGGGGGATCGGATCATGGACGAGATGCGGCAGATTCTGGAGGCGCGGGGGAAGGCGTCGACGGCGCAGGGTGAGGTCACCGCGCGGTGGGCCTACGAGATCGCCGGCCCGGCGCTGGCAGGCGCCCTACTCCTGATCATCCTCCTGGCCACAGCCTGACCCACCGGCCCGCCCCGGCCCGACGACGCACGCCCCCTCCAGGCGGGGGCCGCACCGTCACGACAGCCGTCACCCCCTCAGGGGCGCGGGGAACTGCGCGAACGGCCACGACGGCGCCGCACAAGCACGACACGCTCACCCCCTCAAGGGGCGCGGGGAACTGCGCGACAAGCCACGACGGTGCCGCACCGGCATGACAGCCCTCACCCCCACCTCGTGCCGGTTTTCCGTACGGCATCCCGCCATGCCGGTGAGGGGGGCGCGGGACACCTGCGAGCGAGTGTCTCCTAGGGGGGAGGAGCGCACTCGCACTCCTCCCCAGAGTGGGTCCAGGAGCCCCGGCAAAGGCAGCCGAGGAGCATGCGGCACCCCGCGCCGAGCGCCCCTCGGCGCGGGTCAGATACCGGCCGCCGCCGACAGGTCCCGCTTGATCCCGGCGAGCCGCGCCGCGGCCCGCGCCCGCGCGTCCGCCAGCCCGGCGTGCGAGCCGACCGGCTCCACGACCTCCAGGTAGCACTTCAGCTTCGGCTCGGTGCCGCTCGGCCGGACGATCACCCGGGCCCCGTCGAGCGTGTACCGCAGCCCGTCTGTCGGCGGCAGCGACTCCGTGCCCTTGGTGAGGTCCTCGGCCTCGGTGACGGCCAGCCCGCCCAGCTCCGTCGGCGGGTGCTCCCGCAGCCGCCGCATCGCGTCGGCGATCACGGAGAGGTCCTCCACCCGCACCGACAGCTGGTCCGTGGCGTGCAGCCCGTGCTCCACCGCGAGGTCGTCGAGCAGGTCGAGCAGGGTGCGCCCCCGCTCCTTCAGCTCCGACGCCAGCTCGGTCACCAGCAGCGCGGCCGTGATGCCGTCCTTGTCGCGCACGCCGTCGGGGTCGACGCAGTAGCCGAGCGCCTCCTCGTAGCCGTAGCGCAGGTCCTCGACGCGGGCGATCCACTTGAAACCGGTGAGGGTCTCCTCGTAGGCCAGACCGGCCTTCTCGGCGATCCGGCCGAGGAGGGAGGAGGAGACGATCGACTCGGCGAACGTGCCCCGGGCGCCGCGCTGTACGAGGTGCGCGGCGAGCAGGGCGCCGACCTCGTCGCCGCGCAGCATCCGCCAGTCGCCGCCGTCCCTGACGGCCACCGCGCAGCGGTCGGCGTCCGGGTCGTTGGCGACGATCAGGTCCGGGTCGCTCTCGCGGGCCTTCGCGAAGGCGAGGTCCATCGCGCCGGGCTCCTCCGGGTTGGGGAAGGCGACGGTCGGGAACGCCGGGTCGGGCTCGGCCTGTTCGGCGACCAGGACCGGCTCGGGGAAGCCGGCCCGCGCGAACGCGGCGAGGAGGGTGTCCTTGCCGACGCCGTGCATGGCCGTGTAGACGGTCCGCGCGGTGCGCGGGGAACCGGGCGCCAGAACGGCGTCCGTACGCGCCAGATAGGCGTCCAGGACGGCCCCGTCGAGCGTCTCCCAGCCGTCCGCCGGGCGCGGTACGTCGGCGAGGGCACCGACCGCGGCGATCTCGGCGGCGATCTCCGCGTCCGCCGGCGGCACGATCTGCGAGCCGTCGCCGAGATAGACCTTGTAGCCGTTGTCCCGGGGCGGGTTGTGGCTCGCGGTGACCTCGACACCCGCGACCGCGCCCAGGTGCCGTATGGCGAAGGCGAGTACGGGGGTGGGCAGCGGGTGCGGGAGTACGGCTGCCCGCAGGCCCGCGCCCGTCATCACGGCGGCGGTGTCCCGCGCGAAGTCCGCGGACTTGTACCGGGCGTCGTAGCCGACCACGACCAGGCCGCCGGCCCGCCCCTGGCGCTTGAGGTACGCGGCGAGTCCGGCGGCGGCCCGGACGACCACCGCGCGGTTCATCCGCATCGGGCCCGCGCCCAGTTCGCCGCGCAGGCCCGCCGTGCCGAACTGAAGCATGCCGGCGAAACGGTCGCCGAGTTCGGCGAGGTCCTCCGCGTCGATGAGCGCGGCGAGTTCCGCGCGGGTCTCGGGGTCGGGGTCCTCGGCCAGCCACGTCCGGGCCCGTGCGAGGAGATCGTCGCTCACGTTCGGTCAGCCTCTCTTGTCGGAGCCGTCTGTCTGGTCAGAGCCTGCCGAGCACCTGGGTCAGCAGGGCGCCCATCCGGGCGGCCGAGTCGCGGCCGGCCTGGAGGACCTCCTCGTGGTTCAGCGGCTCGCCCGTCATGCCGGCGGCGAGGTTCGTCACCAGGGAGATGCCGAGCACCTCGGCGCCCGCCTCGCGCGCGGCGATGGCTTCGAGCACGGTCGACATGCCCACCAGGTCCGCGCCGATCACCCGGGCCATCCGGATCTCGGCAGGCGTCTCGTAGTGCGGGCCGGGGAACTGCGCGTACACACCCTCTTCGAGGGACGGGTCGATCTCCTTGCACAGGGCGCGCAGCCGCGGCGAGTACAGATCGGTTAGGTCTACGAAGTTGGCGCCGACGATGGGGGAGGCGGCGGTGAGGTTGATGTGGTCGCTGATGAGGACCGGCTGGCCGGGGCGCATGCCCTCGCGCAGACCGCCGCAGCCGTTGGTCAGCACGACGGTCTTGCAGCCGGCGGCGACCGCGGTACGCACGCCGTGCGCGACGGAGGCCACACCGCGGCCCTCGTAGTAGTGGGTGCGGCCGAGGAAGACCAGCGCCCGCTTGTCGCCCGAGCGGTACGAGCGGATCTTGCCGCCGTGGCCCGCGACCGCCGGCGGCGGGAACCCGGGCAACTCGGTGACCTGGAACTCGGCGTCGGGAGCGCCGAGCGCGTCCACGGCCGGGGCCCAGCCGGAGCCCATCACGAGGGCGACGTCGTGGGACTCGGCGCCGGTGAGTTCGCGCAGGCGCGAGGCGGCGGCGTCGGCGGCGGCGTAGGGGTCGCCCTGGAGGTCGTCCGGAAGAAGAGATGCGTTCACGCGCACGAGGGTAGCCGGTCATTGCCTACGCGCGTAGATGACGGAGCGTACGGGATGGCGATCGTTGTCTTGTCGTTTCCCATGAACCGGCTGTGCGGACGTGAACCGGCTGTGCGGACGCCGGTCACTCGTCCGGGACGAGGACGTCCTTCTCCCGGTGGTGCGTCGGTTCGGCAAGTCCAGGACCCGGCCCGGTTCAGCAGGGGCGCTTCCTGAGCTCCATCACGTAGTCGTGCGGGGCCCCCGCCGACTCGGCCGCGTCGGCGAGTTCGCCGAGGTAGCGGGCCGACGGCAGACCGCCCTCGTAGGCGTTGAGGACGTACGCCCAGGCGTTCTCCTCGCCCTCCAGGGTGTGCACCCGTACGCGCGTGCGGCGGTAGATGTCGAGGCCCACGCCCTCCCAGCGGTCCAGCGCGTCCTCGTCCATCGGCGCGATGTCGTACAGCGCCACGAAGACCGTGGCCAGCGGGTCCTCGACCAGGGTCGCGAGCGCGCCCTCCCAGCCCAGGTGCTCGCCCCCGAAGGTCAGCCGCCACCCGTTAAGCCAGCCGGTGGCGCGCAGCGGGGAGTGGGGGGCACGGCGGGACATCAGCCGCGCTTCGAGGTTTCCGGCGTACGCGGCGTAGAGCGACATGGGTCGAGCGTACGGCAGCCGGAACGGCCGTCTCTCCCGTAACAGTGGTGTCTCGGATGCCCCCGGGGCGGTACCACCCTGAAGTGTGCGGGACAATGGAGTACGTGACTCGGATCGTGATCATCGGTGGTGGACCCGGCGGGTATGAAGCTGCGCTGGTGGCGGCGCAGCTCGGCGCGGAGGTGACCGTCGTGGACTGCGACGGTCTGGGCGGAGCGTCGGTGCTGACCGACTGCGTGCCGTCGAAGACGCTCATCGCGACGGCCGAGGTGATGACCACCTTCGACTCGTCGTACGAGGAACTCGGCATCATCGTCGCCGACGACACCCCACCCCTGGAGCAGGCCGCCCGGGTCGTCGGTGTCGACCTCGGCAAGGTCAACCGGCGGGTGAAGCGCCTCGCGCTCGCCCAGTCCCACGACATCACCGCCTCCGTCACCCGCGCCGGCGCCCGTGTCATGCGCGGCCGCGGCCGGCTGGAGGGCATGCAGGCCCTCGACGGCTCCCGCAAGGTCGTGGTGCGCGCCGCCGACGGCACCGAGGAGACCCTGCACGCCGACGCCGTCCTGATCGCGACCGGCGGCCACCCGCGCGAGCTGCCCGACGCCCAGCCGGACGGCGAGCGGATCCTGAACTGGACGCAGGTCTACGACCTCGACGAGCTGCCCGAGGAGCTCATCGTGGTCGGCTCCGGCGTCACCGGCGCCGAGTTCGCCGGTGCCTACCAGGCCCTCGGCTCCGACGTCACCCTCGTCTCCTCCCGCGACCGCGTGCTGCCGGGCGAGGACCCGGACGCCGCCGCCGTCCTGGAGGACGTCTTCCGCCGCCGCGGGATGAACGTCATGGCCCGCTCGCGCGCCGCCTCCGCCAAGCGGGTCGACGACCGGGTCGAGGTCACCCTCGCCGACGGCCGGGTGATCACCGGCAGCCACTGCCTGATGGCGGTCGGCGCCATTCCGAACTCCGCGGGCATGGGCCTGGAGGAGGCGGGCGTCAAGCTCACCGAGTCCGGTCACATCTGGACCGACAAGGTCTCCCGCACCACCGCGCCGGGTGTCTACGCGGCCGGTGACGTCACCGGCATCTTCGCCCTCGCCTCGGTCGCCGCGATGCAGGGCCGGATCGCCATGTACCACTTCCTGGGCGACGCGGTGACCCCGCTCAACCTCAAGACCGTCTCGTCGAACGTCTTCACCGACCCGGAGATCGCCACCGTCGGCTACAGCCAGGCGGACGTGGACGGCGGTGTCATCGAGGCCCGTGTGGTGAAGCTGCCGCTGCTGCGCAACCCGCGCGCCAAGATGCAGGGCATCCGCGACGGCTTCGTCAAGATCTTCTGCCGCCCCGGCACCGGCATCGTGATCGGCGGTGTGGTGGTCGCCCCGCGCGCCTCGGAACTGATCCATCCGATCTCGATCGCCGTCGACAACAACCTGACGGTCGAACAGATCGCGAACGCGTTCACCGTCTACCCCTCTCTTTCGGGGTCGATCGCCGAGGTGGCCCGGCAGCTGCACACGCGCAAGTCGACCGGCGAGGTCTGACGTCCCCGGGCGACTCCCCGCTGGTCACGGGGAGTTGCGGCCCGTGCTACCGGCATAGGCGCCGGGCGTACGCTCCTATACCACTTCCGTGCGTCGCATGCGAACAACTTCTGTTATTCGGCGCAAACTGCTGAAAGCAGACGGTCGTTGGGGTTACTGTCAGTTTCGTGTTCGCTGCAGAACGTCGCCAATTGATCCTCGAAATGGTGCGAGCCAACGGAGCCGTTTCGCTCCGTGAGCTCGCCCGCGTCGTCCAGACCTCAGAAGTGACCGTACGGCGGGACGTGCGCGCACTGGAGGCAGAAGGACTCCTCGACCGCCGGCACGGCGGTGCGGTATTGCCGGGCGGATTCACGCGGGAATCCGGCTTTCCGCAGAAATCCCATCTCGCGACCGCCGAGAAGACGGCCATCGCCGATCTCGCCGCGGGCCTCGTCGAAGAGGGCGAGGCGATCGTGGTCGGCGCCGGGACCACCACCCAGGAGCTGGCCCGCCGGCTCGCCCGGGTCCCCGGCCTCACCGTCGTCACCAACTCCCTGCTCGTCGCCCAGGCGTTGGCCCACGCAAACCGGGTCGAGGTCGTCATGACCGGCGGAACCCTCCGCGGCTCCAACTACGCCCTCGTCGGCTCCGGCGCCGAACAGTCCCTCCAGGGGCTGCGCGTCTCCCGGGCCTTCCTCTCCGGAAGCGGACTGACCGCCGAGCGCGGAC
Organism: Streptomyces sp. NPDC088387; assembly: GCF_044753385.1. Lineage (NCBI taxonomy): Bacteria > Bacillati > Actinomycetota > Actinomycetes > Kitasatosporales > Streptomycetaceae > Streptomyces > Streptomyces sp. NPDC088387. The sequence goes on along the minus strand of NZ_JBIVNC010000004.1, from coordinate 204,648 downwards.
TGTCCACGTCCAACATGCTGTCGGCGTCCGTCGACCGCGCGCTGGTCCAGGCCGCCGCCGAGGTCGTGGTCCTCGCCGACCACACCAAGCTCGGCACGGACACGATGTTCCAGACCGTGCCGACGGACGTCATCACCCGCCTCGTCACCGACGAGCCACCGGGCCACGACGACCGCGCGGCCACCGAGCTCCAGGCCCTCGCCGACCAGGGCGTCCAGATCGCCGTCGCCGGAAGCACGGGCAACCCGTCGGGAAACGCCGGGGGTGACACCGCGCCGACGCGACAGCCGCGCCGGGACGTCCGGGACGTACCCCTCCCGGGACCGCGCCGCGGCGTCCCCGCCGGCTCGGCACTGCGCACGGCCGCCGTCCTGGGGGAACAGCCCCCGGGCACCGAACGGGCACGCGTGGCGGACCTGCGCCGACGCTGAAGGGCCGGCTGCGCCGAGCGGACGCGGCCGACCCTCCTCGTGGTGCACCCCCGCGGGGGTGTCAGTCCTTGATCTCGCAGATGGTCGCGCCCGAGGTGAGGGACGCGCCGACCTCGGCGGACAGGCCCATGACGGTGCCCGCCTTGTGGGCGTTGAGGGGCTGTTCCATCTTCATGGCCTCCAGGACGACGATCAGGTCGCCCTCCTTGACCTCCTGGCCCTCCTCGACGGCCACCTTCACGATGGTGCCCTGCATCGGGGAGGCGAGGGTGTCGCCGGAGGCGGCGGAGCCGGACTTCTTGGCCGCGCGGCGCTTCGGCTTGGCGCCGGCCGCGAGCCCGGTGCGGGCCAGCGACATGCCCAGCGAGATCGGCAGGGAGACCTCAAGACGCTTGCCGCCGACCTCGACGACCACCGTCTCCCGGCCGGGCTCGTCGTCCGTGTCCGCGTCGGCGGGCGCGGCGAAGGGCTTGATCTCGTTGACGAACTCGGTCTCGATCCAGCGGGTGTGGACCGTGAACGGGTCGGCGGAGCCGGTCAGTTCGGGTCCGAAGGCCGGGTCGGTGACGACCGCGCGGTGGAACGGGATGGCGGTCGCCATGCCCTCGACCGTGAACTCCTCCAGCGCCCGCGCGGCCCGCTGAAGGGCCTCCTTGCGGGTACGGCCCGTCACGATCAGCTTCGCCAGCAGGGAGTCCCAGGCGGGGCCGATGACACTGCCGGACTCGACACCGGCGTCCAGCCGCACACCCGGCCCGGTGGGCGCGGCGAAGGTGGTGACGGTGCCGGGCGCGGGCAGGAAGTTACGGCCCGGGTCCTCGCCGTTGATCCGGAACTCGAAGGAGTGGCCGCGCAGTTCGGGGTCGCCGTAGCCGAGTTCCTCGCCGTCGGCGATGCGGAACATCTCGCGTACGAGGTCGATGCCGGCGACCTCCTCGGTGACCGGGTGCTCGACCTGGAGGCGGGTGTTGACCTCCAGGAAGGAGATCGTGCCGTCCATGCCGACGAGGAACTCCACGGTCCCGGCGCCGACGTAGCCGGCCTCCTTGAGGATCGCCTTCGAGGAGGAGTACAGCTCGGCGACCTGGGCCTCGGAGAGGAACGGCGCAGGCGCCTCCTCGACGAGCTTCTGGTGGCGGCGCTGGAGCGAGCAGTCACGGGTGGAGACGACGACCACGTTGCCGTGCGAGTCGGCCAGGCACTGGGTCTCCACGTGCCGGGGCTTGTCCAGGTAGCGCTCGACGAAGCACTCCCCGCGGCCGAACGCGGCGACGGCCTCGCGGACCGCCGAGTCGTACAGCTCCGGGACCTCTTCGAGGGTGCGGGCGACCTTCAGACCGCGTCCGCCACCGCCGAAGGCGGCCTTGATGGCGATCGGCAGCCCGTGCTCCTGGGCGAACGCGACGACCTCGTCGGCGCCGGAGACCGGGTCGGGGGTGCCCGCGACGAGCGGGGCGCCCGCGCGCTGGGCGATGTGCCGGGCGGCGACCTTGTCGCCGAGGTCGCGGATCGCCTGCGGCGGCGGGCCGATCCAGATCAGCCCGGCGTCGAGCACCGCCTGCGCGAACTCCGCGTTCTCGGAGAGGAATCCGTAGCCGGGGTGGATCGCGTCGGCGCCGGACTCGCGCGCCGCGTTCAGCACCTTCTCGATGTCGAGGTAGCTGGTCGCCGGGGTGTCACCGCCCAGGGCGAACGCCTCATCCGCGGCGCGGACATGCAGAGCGTCCCGGTCCGGGTCCGCGTAGACGGCCACGCTCGCGATACCTGCGTCCCGGCAGGCTCGGGCCACACGGACAGCGATTTCGCCACGGTTGGCGATGAGCACCTTGCGCACGATTGAGGCTCCCTCCTTGAAACAAGCCGAGTTTAGGGACTGCCGACACGGCACTTCGACCCGTCCCCACTGGTGAGCTTGCCCACACGGAGCGTGATACGAGGCCCGCTCGACCCGCGAAAGGCCTTGTCGCACCGTGATGCGCAGGGCCCCTTCCCAAAACCCTAGCCCCCCGTTGTGGTCGAGGTCTCTGTCATCAGGTGCTGCGGGCCACTCGGTTTCTTTGTGGAGTCCCTACGAATGGCCCAATGATTCTTTGCCTTCCACTGAACCCTTGTCTCGCGGTTTACCCGTTAGTAGCCTTCGCGCCGTATCGAACGTACTTGGAGTAACAGAAGTTCTGGTCGAGTGACGCTCGGAAGTGGGTGGGCCCGGTGGTACGCAGACCGGTGGCGTGGGTGGTCGCGGTGGTGCTCTTCGTGGAGGCGCTCGGCCTCGCCGCGCTCAACTGGTTCCTGGGGGTCGTCGTCGACCGGCAGGACATGTCCCTCGCGGGCCTCGACCCGCACGCGATGTCGCTCTCCTCGAAGGCCGGCGGGATCGTCTTCGGCCTGTACTTCGCGCTGTGCGGCCTGGTCGCCCTGCTCGTGGCGGTGCGCGACCGCGCGCCCGCGGGGCTCGGCCGGGTCCTGCTGATCAGCGCGGCCGTGGTGCACGCCCTGCTCGGGGCGCTCACCTGGGGGCTGGTCGGCTGGACCGCGTTCCTCTTCATGATGCTGGTGTTCGCGCTGATAGTGCTGGTGCTGATGACGTACGACGGTCAGGCGGGCCCGGCCGAGCGGCCCGAGGACCGCAGGCCCCAGGGGGACGCGCCGGTCAGTTCGCCGCCGGCGCCCACAACTCCGTGATGCCGACGCCCAGTTCGCCGAGGAGCCGGCGGACCAGGGGCAGGCTGATCCCGATCACGTTGCCGTGGTCGCCGTCGATGCCGTTGATGAAGGGCGCCGAGCGGCCGTCGAGGGTGAACGCCCCGGCGACGTAGAGCGGTTCACCGGAGGCGACGTACGCCGCCACCTCCTCGTCGGTGGGCTCGCCGAACCGGACGACGGTGGAGGCGGTCGCCGAGACGTGCCGGCCGCTGACGGTGTCGTAGACGCAGTGGCCGGTCTGGAGTGTGCCGGCGCGGCCGCGCATCGCCTTCCAGCGCGCGGTGGCCTCCTCGGCGTCGGCGGGCTTGCCGAGCGCCTGGCCGTCCAGGTCGAGCACCGAGTCGCAGCCGATCACCAGCGCGCCCCTGACCTCGGGCTTCGCGGCCACCACGGAGGCCTTGGCCTCGGCGAGCGCGAGCGCCAGGTCGGCGGGGGTGGGTGCGGTGACGGCGTCCTCGTCGACGCCGCTGACGATCACCTCGGGGGTCAGGCCGGCCTGTCGCAGCAGGTTGAGCCGGGCGGGCGACTGGGAGGCGAGGACAAGACGGCGGCGCGGCTGATCGGTCATGCGGTCAGCGTAGCGGCGCCGCGGACGGGTCTCCTGCCGGGCCGGGGCCAGGGCACGGGCGTGGCTCACAGCAGACCTATGACAAGCATCGCGAGCACCACGGCGAGCGCCATCAGGATGCTCAGCCGGCGCAACATCGCCTGCGTCTCGCGCAGTTCCTCCGGGGCTTTGTTCTCGGGATCGGACCACAGCATGCGTTCCATGGTCCGGCGCCCGCCCCGGCCGCCGCCTGAGTACGCGTACTCAACTTGCCAAACGGGTCTGAGGTGCCATTAATATAAATGGGAACTCAGTCCCGTTTGGAAGGGTCGTGCCATGTTCACCACTGCCTGGACCGCGTCACCTCAGCTCCCGAGCGAGGGCTTCACCCCCAACTGGTCCCGCGAGGGCTTCTGGCGCCAGTCCCTGCGGCAGACCGTCACACCGACCGCGTCCGGCGGCCGGATCCGCGTCCGCCTCTCGCACACCTACGGCACCTCACCGCTGCGGATCGCGGGCGCCACGATCGCCCGCACCACGACCGGCGCGGGCATCGCACCGGGCTCGCTGCGACGGCTGCGGTTCGGGGGCGCGGACGAGGCCGTTGTACCGGCGCGCGGACAGACGGTCAGCGACCCGGCCGAACTCCCGGTCACGGCCGGGGAACCGCTGACCGTCACCCTTTACTTCGCCACCGCGACCGGCCCCACGACCTTCCACGCGCAGGCCTTCACCCACAGCCACCGGGGCGACGGCGACCTGCTCGACCACACCGACGGCACCCGCTTCGACGCCGTCACCGAGTCCTGGTACGTGCTGTCCGCCGTCGAGGTCGACGCCCACCGCACGGACGGCATCGCCCTGCTCGGCGACTCGATCACCGACGGCTTCGGTTCCACCCCCGGCGCCGGCCGCCGCTGGTCGGACGCGCTGGCCCGGCGCACCGCGCGGCCCGTGCTCAACGCCGGCATCGGCGGGAACCTGCTGCTCAACGACTCCGCCTGGTACGGCGAGAGGGCCGTCCACCGCCTGCGCCGGGACGTCCTCGACCACCACGGGGTGAACACCCTGGTGGTGCTGCTCGGCCTCAACGACATCGGCTTCAGCGAGATCAACGAACAGCCCACCTACAAGCCGGCCCCCATCGTCGAGGCCGCCGAACTGATCGCCGGCCACCGCGAGTTGCTGCGGCAGGCGCGTGGCCTGCGGGTGATCGGCGCGACCCTGCTGCCCTTCGCCGGCTCGGACCACTGGGGCGAGCACGCGGCGCGGGTCAGCCGCGAGGTCAACACCTGGACGAGGGAGAGCGGGGAGTACGACACCGTCGTCGACCTCGGCCGGCTGCTGGCCGACCCCGCCGACCCCGAACGGCTGCATCCGGCGTACGACTTCGGCGACCACCTCCACCCCCAGGACAAGGGGTACGAGGTGATGGCCGAAGCCGTCGCGGCCGTCCTCTAACCCGGCCAGTAGGTCCGGGCCCAGGACGTCGGCCCCGGGTGCGGCACCTGCTGGGCCGCGATACGGGACGGGTCGGCCCAGGAGTCGCGCGGGCCCGGCGCGCCGGGCGGCACGGCCGAGGCCACCGCGGCGCGCGCCCTGACCACCGCCAGGGCGGCGGCGAGCTCCTCCGGGGTCGGATTGCCCCGTACGACCTTGATGTTCATGGCGGGCTCCAGCGCCTAGAGGGGGATGTTGCCGTGCTTCTTCGGAGGCAGGGATTCCCGCTTCGTACGCAGCTGACGCAGCCCGCGCACCACATGGCCGCGGGTGTCCGACGGCCGGATCACCGCGTCGACGTAACCGCGCTCGGCCGCGATGTACGGGTTGAGGAGCGCGTCCTCGTACTCCTGCATCAGCCGCGCCCGCTCCGCCTCCGGGTTCCCCGCCTCGGCGATCGTGCGCCGGTGCAGGATGTTGACCGCGCCCTGCGCGCCCATCACCGCGATCTGCGCCGTCGGCCAGGCGAGGTTCAGGTCCGCGCCCAGGTGCTTGGAGCCCATGACGTCGTAGGCGCCGCCGAAGGCCTTGCGGGTGATCACCGTGATCAGCGGGACCGTCGCCTCCGCGTACGCGAAGATCAGCTTGGCGCCGCGCCGGATGATGCCCTCGTGCTCCTGGTCGACACCCGGCAGGAAGCCCGGCACGTCCACGAAGGTCAGCACCGGCACGTTGAACGCGTCGCAGGTGCGCACGAACCGGGCCGCCTTCTCGCTCGCGGCGATGTCGAGACAACCGGCGAACTGCATCGGCTGGTTGGCGACCACACCCACCGGACGCCCCTCCACCCGCCCGAACCCGGTCACGATGTTCGGCGCGAACAGCGACTGCGTCTCGAAGAACTCCGAGTCGTCCAGGACGTGTTCGATCACCGTGTGCATGTCGTACGGCTGGTTCGCGCTGTCCGGCACGATCCGGTCCAGCTCACGGTCCTCGTCCGTGACGGCGAGGTCCGCCTCCTCCGGGAACACCGGCGGTTCACTCAGGTTGTTCGACGGCAGGTACGACAGCAGCTGCTTGACGTACTCGATCGCGTCCTTCTCGTCGCCCGCCATGTGATGGGCCACGCCCGACGCCGAGTTGTGCGTCCGCGCCCCGCCCAGCTCCTCGAAGCCGACGTCCTCGCCGGTGACCGTCTTGATGACGTCGGGACCGGTGATGAACATGTGCGAGGTCTGGTCGACCATCACCGTGAAGTCGGTGATGGCGGGCGAGTACACCGCACCACCCGCGCACGGCCCGACCACCAGCGAGATCTGCGGGATCACCCCGCTGGCATGGGTGTTGCGCCGGAAGATCTCGCCGTACGCGCCGAGCGAGGCCACACCCTCCTGGATCCGGGCGCCGCCCGAGTCGTTGATGCCGATCACCGGGCAGCCGGTCTTCAGCGCGAAGTCCATGACCTTCACGATCTTCTGGCCGTAGACCTCGCCGAGGGCGCCGCCGAAGACCGTGAAGTCCTGCGAGAACACGGCGACCGGCCGCCCGTCGACCGTCCCGTACCCGGTCACGACACCGTCCCCGTACGGGCGGTTCTGGTCCAGGCCGAAGTTGGTGGAGTGGTGCCGCGCGAACTCGTCCAGCTCGACGAAGGACTCCTCGTCGAGCAGCAGCGCGATCCGCTCACGCGCCGTCAGCTTGCCCTTGGCGTGCTGCTTTTCCACGGCGCGTTCCGAACCGGCGTGCGTCGCCTCCTGGACGCGGCGCTGGAGATCCGCGAGCTTCCCCGCGGTGGTGTGGATGTTGATCTCTTCCGGCTCGGACATCGGGATGCGGCTCCCTGCCTGCTCAAAAGGGGGTTCGGTTACTCATCCGTAGAGTAGTGCTGGCCCTACCGATCGGCAGTGCGGCGTTTCCCACACCTAGGGTGGCTTGCATGACGCCGCGAGATGCCGCAGAGCCGAACGACAACCGCTGGTCCGACCTCGGCCGGCCGCCGCTGGCCCCCACGGCCCTGCGCCGCGCGCTGCTGCGCGAGGGCGGACTGTGGACGGAGCTGGAGGTCGTGCAGCGCACCGGCTCCACCAACTCCGACCTCGTCGCCCGTGCCGTCGGCGGCTCCGCCCGCGAGGGGACCGTCCTCGTCGCCGAGGAGCAGACCGCGGCGCGTGGGCGGCTGGACCGGCAGTGGTCGGCGCCGGCCCGCTCGGGCCTGTTCTTCTCCGTCCTCCTCGAACCGTCCGGTGTCCCCGTAGAACGCTGGGGCTGGCTCCCCCTCCTCACCGGCGTCGCGGTCGCCACCGGCCTGTCCCGCACGGCGGGCGTCGACACGGCACTCAAGTGGCCCAACGACCTGCTGGTGACCGTGGACGGGGAGGAGCGCAAGGCGGGCGGCATCCTCGCGGAGCGGGCCGGGGACGTGGGGGTCGTCATCGGCGTCGGCGTCAACGTGACGTTGCGGGCGGAGGAGCTGCCGGTGCCCACCGCCGGGTCGCTGGCGCTGGCCGGGGCCGCGAACACCGACCGGGATCCGCTGCTGCGGGCCGTGCTGCGGGCGCTGGAGGAGTGGTACGGGCGGTGGCGGGACGCGGACGGGGATCCCGGGGTGAGCGGGCTTCAGGAGACGTATGCGGCGGGGTGCGCGACGCTGGGGCGGACGGTGCGGGCGGAGCTGCCGGGGGATCGGGCCGTCGTCGGTGAGGCGGTCGCGCTGGACGCGGACGGCCGCCTGATCCTCGCGACGGACGCGGGAGTCCAGGAACCGGTATCCGCCGGCGACATCGTCCACCTGCGCCCCGCCTGACCGGAGCCCGGCGTGGGGCTGAGGCGGGGGGCGTTGCGCAACCCGGCGCTGACGGGGTGCCGCCGCGCCCACCCGTGCCGCAGGGCGGCCCGGCGGGTGCGGCTGCGCGGGGAGGGTTTTTGCTTTTGGGGGCGCGGGGAACTGCGCGACAAGCCCCCACCGGGCCGCGGCCGGACGGCAACCGACTGCGCGTACCTTCCTCCGCCGGCGCGAGCGTATTGGTCGTAGTGGTCACGGCCGGTTGGGAGTGAGCTGGCCCACAGCTGCCGTAAAGTTGGGGCCGGTCGATCCTGACCGCGGCAGATCGGAAGGGCAGCAGGCGTGACCGTCGACGACACGGGCTCCGGCATGGGTCGTAACCCAGCGCCCGACGGCACCGACGCGGGGGAGGACCCCCTCGCGCTCCGGCTGGAGCAGCTCATCCTGGGCGCGGAGCGCCGCTACACCCCGTTCCAGGCGGCCCGCACCGCCGGCGTCTCCATGGAACTCGCCACCCGCTTCTGGCGGGCGATGGGCTTCGCGGACGTCGGCCAGGCCAAGGCCTTCACCGAGGCCGACGTCCTCGCCCTGCGAAGGCTGGCCGGTCTCGTCGAGGCGGGCCTGCTCAGCGAGGCGATGTCCGTACAGGTCGCCCGCTCCACCGGCCAGACCACCGCCCGGCTCGCCGACTGGCAGATCGACTCCTTCCTGGAGGGCCTGACCGAGCCGCCCGAGCCCGGCATGACCCGTACCGAGGTCACGTATCCGCTGATCGAACTGCTCCTGCCCGAACTGGAGGAGTTCCTCGTCTACGTCTGGCGCCGCCAGCTCGCCGCCGGCGTCAGCCGGGTCGTACAGGCCGCGGACGACGAGGAGATGGTCGACCGCAGGCTCGCCGTGGGCTTCGCCGACCTGGTCGGCTTCACCCGCCTGACCCGCCGCCTGGAGGAGGAGGAACTCGGCGAACTCGTCGAGGCCTTCGAGACCACCGCCGCCGACCTGGTCGCCGCGCGCGGCGGCCGGCTCATCAAGACGCTGGGCGACGAGGTGCTCTACGCCGCCGACGACGCGGGCGTGGCCGCCGAGATCGCGCTGCGTCTGATCGAGACGATGTCGGGCGACGAGACCATGCCCGAACTGCGGGTCGGGATCGCCTTCGGCACGGTGACGACCCGGATGGGCGACGTGTTCGGTACGACGGTGAACCTCGCCTCCCGGCTCACGTCGATAGCTCCCCGGGACGCCGTCCTCGTCGACACCGCGTTCGCCGAGGAGCTGATCCGTACCGGTGAGGCCCCGGCCTCCGAGGCGGAGGCGGCCGAGCGGGCCGCGGCCGCCGAGAAGGAGGGCGAGGAGCCGCCGACGTACCGCTTCGCGCTCCAGCCGATGTGGCAGCGCCCGGTCCGTGGCCTCGGCGTCGTCGAACCCTGGCTGCTGACCCGCCGCGACGCCGAGCCGGAACGCCCGGCCTGACGCACCGCGCCGAACCCGCGGTCATCCGCCCAGCAGACCGCCCACACAGAGCCCGATGATCGGGACGCAGAGCCGGGGCGGGTCCTCAGGTGCCGGCGGGGGAGTCGTCCGGCTCGGGGTGGGCGTCGGGACCGGGGCGGAAGTGGTCGGCCGTGGCTGTGACGGCGGTGGCGCGGTCTCGCGCGGCGGGGTGGGGGCGGGAGTGGTGCCGCGGCGGGGCGGGGTCGCGGCCGACGGGCCGTCCGGGTCGCCGTGCGGTGGTACGGCGGTGCTCGGGCCTGGGACCGGAGTGCCCGGCGGGGTGGTCGCGGAGTGGCCGGCGTTCGGAGTGATGTCGGCGGCGTCGGGCGGGACCGGGATCGCGGCGTTCGTGGACGCGTCGGTCGCGGCGTCGGTCCGGGTGTGCGTGACGGGACGGTCCGGATAACCGGGATACGGACCCGCGTCCGTCGTACGGAACCCACTGCCGCCCCCGCCGGGGATCAGCGCCGCGAGGCTCAGCGTGCCGGCCGCCAGCGTGAGGACGACCGCGGCGAGCAGGAGTCCGCGAGGGCGGGGGCGTCGGTGCCGGCCGCGGGCCCAGAGGCGCAGGGTGCCTATGCGGGTGTCGCTCTGTGAGCCCTGGCCGGTTTTCGTCCGAGACATGGCGGTCCCCTCCCCTGTGCGCGGCGGTGGCACGTTATGCGGTGCCGTGGGAGCGGGGCCGGGAGTCGGGCAGGATGTTCACTCGAACGGGGTGTCGGGCCCTCGACCGGGAACCGAACGGCTCTTTTCCCGGTAGGGGCGCGGCTGCGATGATCGGGACCCATGCTGTTAACCGTCGTTAACCGGGAGGGTGTCATGAGCGAGGAACGGTTCGGGGAGTTCGTGCTGGTACGGCGGCACGAGGACGGCCATGTCGCGGAGTTGACCCTCGACCGGCCCAAGGCGATGAACGCCATGTCGACGGAGATGGCCCGGTCCGTCGTCGGCGCGTGCGCCGCGCTGAGCGCGGACGACGACGTACGGGTGGTGGTGCTGACGTCGACGCACGAGCGGGCGTTCTGTGTCGGGGCGGACCTCAAGGAGCGGAACTCCTTCAGCGACGCCGATCTGCTGCGGCAGCGGCCGCTGTCGCGCGGGGCGTACACGGGGGTGCTGGAGCTGCCGATGCCCACGGTGGCGGCGGTGCACGGGTTCGCGCTGGGGGGTGGGTTCGAGCTGGCGCTGTCGTGCGACGTGATCGTGGCGGACGGTACGGCGGTGGTGGGGCTGCCGGAGGTGTCGGTCGGGGTGATTCCCGGGGGCGGCGGTACGCAGTTGCTGCCGCGGCGGGTGGGGGCGGCCCGGGCGGCCGAGCTGATCTTCACCGCGCGGCGGGTGGAGGCGGGGGAGGCGCGGGAGCTGGGGCTGGTGGATGTGCTGGTGGAGACCGGTCGGGACCGGGAGGAGGCGCTCGCCATGGCGTCGCGGATCGCCGCGAACTCGCCGGTCGGGTTGCGGGCGGCGAAGCGGGCGCTTCGGCTCGGGCACGGTTTGGACCTGCGGACCGGCCTTGAGGTGGAGGACGCGGCATGGCGCACGGTCGCCTTCTCCGCCGACCGCGCGGAGGGAGTCGCGGCCTTCGCGGAAAAGCGCAAGCCGGTCTGGCCGGGCCAGTAACCCCCTGTGCCACGGCCGCCCGGAAACGGACCGCGCACCCGGCGCTGAAGCTGAGGCGGGGGCCGTTGCGCAGCCCGGCGTCGACGGGGCACCGCCCGCGCCCACCCGTGCCGCCCCAGGCGGCACGCATGCCCGCGGCTTGGGCGGGAGGGGCGGGGCGGGCAGCGCCCGCCTTCAGGGGCGCGGGGAACTGCGCGAGCAACCCCCACCGGCCCGCACCCGATCTCCTGCCCGCGGTGGCGGGTTTGTCAGGGGCGCGGGGAACTGCGCGACGAGCCCCCACCGGGCCCGCACCCGAAAAAGCACCCCCCCGGCCCCCCCCGGCGGAGCCGCTGTCACTCTTCGTGGTTGCTCAACATCCCGTATCTCCCCAAACCTCCCTAGCCTGGAGTAATGGCAGAGGACATCCGGCTGGCCGGAGTCGTCGCGCTCGCGCAGGGAATGGCCGCGGCGCACACCCCCCGCGACTCATGGCACGCGGCCGCACTCGGCGCATGCCGCGCACTGGACGGCAGCTTCGCCGCGCTGTCGGCGTGGGAGCGCGAGCTCGGCCGGCTCAAGGTGCTGGTGAATGTCGGGGACCGCGCGGCCGACGAGGAGGAGTTCCCGGAGGACGAGGCGTACCCCGTGCACCAGTTCCCGGAGATCACCGAGTTCCTGCACGAGCGCTGGGCCGGCGGCGGCGGCCCCAACGCCTGGGTGGAGACCGCCGAGGGCCCCGCGGCGGGCCGCCCGGGCTACATCCACCAGCGCGTCGCCGCACTCCGCCGCCGCGGCCGGGGCTGCTGCGTCGTCGCGCCGGTGGTCCTGCACGGCCGCGCCTGGGGCGAGCTGTACGTGGCGAGGCGCACGGGAGACCCGGTCTACGGCCCCGCGGACGCCGAGTTCGCGACCGTACTCGCCGCCGTCGTGGCCGCGGGCATCGCGCAGACCGAACGGCTGGAGGAGGCCCGCCGGCTGGCCTTCACGGACTCCCTCACCGGCCTCGCCAACCGCCGCTTCGTGGACATGCGCCTGGACGAGGCCGTCGAGCGCCACCGCAGGGAGGGCGTCGTCGTCAGTCTGGTCGTCTGTGATCTCAACGGGCTCAAGCGGGTCAACGACACCCGCGGACACGCCGTCGGCGACCGCCTGCTGGAACGATTCGGCTCCGTGCTGTCCCTGTGCGGCGCGATGCTGCCCGGCGCCCTCGTCGCCCGGCTCGGCGGTGACGAGTTCTGTCTGCTCGCGGTCGGACCGCCGGCCGACGACGTGGTGAAGGTCGCCGACGAACTCTGCCGCCGGGCCGCCGAACTGGAGCTGGGCGAGGGCGTGGCCTGCGGGGTCGCGTCGACGCAGGACGCGATCGGGCCGGTGCGTTCGGCCCGCCGGCTCTTCCGGCTGGCGGACGCCGCCCAGTACCGGGCCAAGGCCGTACGCGCCGCCCGGCCCGTCGTGGCCGGCCGGGAGGGCCCCGACGACCCCGTCGTACGCCTGGCCGACGAGACCTCGGAGCGGCCCACCGGGGAGCGCCGCCGCTTCCGCGGGAGGCGCGAACCGTCACCCCCGGCCGTCCCGCCGGATCGGTAAGGGGTGAACCCGCCACCCACTGGTGACATCTTCGAATTCAGTGCGTACGCTCCTGAATATGGATATGCACACTGTGGTGGTGGGGACGTCGGGCACAACCGCGTCCGACGTGCTCGCCGTGGCGCGGGGCGGCGCCCGGGTCGAGCTCTCCGGGGAGGCGGTCACGGCCCTCGCCGCGGCCCGGCAGATCGTGGAGGCGCTCGCGGCCAAGCCCGACCCCGTCTACGGCGTCTCCACCGGCTTCGGCGCCCTGGCGACCCGGCACATCGGCCCCGACCTGCGCGCCCGGCTCCAGCGCAACATCGTCCGCTCGCACGCCGCCGGCATGGGACCGCGGGTCGAGCGCGAGGTCGTACGCGCGCTGGTGTTCCTGCGGCTGAAGACCGTCTGCTCCGGACACACCGGCGTCCGGCCCGAGGTCGCGCAGACCATGGCGGACCTGCTCAACGCCGGCATCACCCCGGTCGTCCACGAGTACGGCTCCCTCGGCTGCTCCGGCGACCTCGCCCCGCTGTCCCACTGCGCCCTGACGCTGATGGGCGAGGGGGACGCCGAGGGCCCGGACGGGACCGTACGCCCGGCCGGCGAACTGCTCGCCGCGCACGGCATCGCCCCCGTCGAACTGCGCGAGAAGGAGGGCCTCGCCCTCCTCAACGGCACCGACGGCATGCTCGGCATGCTGCTGATGGCCCTCGCCGACCTCGACACCCTCTACAAGTCCGCCGACGTCACCGCCGCCCTCTCCCTGGAGGCGCTGCTCGGCACCGACCGGGTCCTCGCCCCCGAACTGCACGCCATCCGCCCGCACCCCGGCCAGGGTGCCAGCGCCGCCAACATGCTGGCCGTACTGAAGGGTTCGGGCCTGACGGGACACCACCAGGACGACGCGCCCCGCGTCCAGGACGCCTACTCGGTGCGCTGCGCCCCGCAGGTCGCCGGCGCCGGACGCGACACCATGACCCACGCCCGGCTGGTCGCCGACCGCGAACTCGCCTCCGCCGTCGACAATCCCGTCGTACTCGCCGAAGGCCGCGTGGAGTCCAACGGCAACTTCCACGGCGCCCCCGTCGCCTACGTACTCGACTTCCTCGCCATCGCCGCCGCGGACCTCGCGTCGATCGCCGAGCGCCGCACCGACCGGCTCCTCGACAAGAACCGCAGCCACGGGCTGCCGCCGTTCCTCGCGGACGACCCCGGCGTCGACTCCGGCCTGATGATCGCCCAGTACACCCAGGCCGCGCTGGTCAGCGAGATGAAGCGGCTGGCCGTACCGGCGTCCGCGGACTCCATCCCGTCCTCCGCGATGCAGGAGGACCACGTCTCCATGGGCTGGTCGGCCGCCCGCAAGCTGCGCACCGCCGTCGACAACCTCACCCGGGTCGTCGCGATCGAGCTGTACGCCGCCACCCGCGCCGTCGAGCTCCGCGAGGGCCTCACGCCCGCCCCGGCCACCCGGGCCGTCATCGAGGCCGTACGCGCCGCCGGTGTCGAGGGCCCGGGACCCGACCGCTTCCTGGCCCCCGACCTCGCCGCGGCCGACACCTTCGTGCGCGAGGGCGCGCTCGTCGCGGCCGTGGAGGCCGTCACCGGGCCCCTCCAGTAGACGGTGGACGGTTGAGATGAATGGGCGAGGGCCCCGCCGTACCGCGTCGGCGGGGCCCTCGCCCATGTGCGGGTGCGCGGTGTTACTTGATCTTGGCGACCTGCGCCTCGACCACGGCGGCGGGGATCTCGGCGGCCTTGCCGGAGCCCAGCGACGAGAAGTCCACCGTGTAGAACGTGGCGACGGTGTTGCCCTTGCGCACGACCTCGGTGAGGAACGTGGCCGTGCCCTCGCCGTCCATGTCGACACCCTCGGAGAACGCGACCGACTCGTCACCCTGGCCCGAGCCCTCGACGGAGGCGACCTTGGTGACCTTCGAGCTCTCGGCCGCGGTCGTCAGCGCGTAGCCGCCGGCGCAGGCGCCCACACCGTCGGACACGGCCTTCATGGCCTTCTCGGCGCCGTCGCCCTCGTACGAGGACAGGCCCACGAAGGTCATCGCCGCGCCGAGCGCGTTCTCGATGTCCTCGTCGGACAGGTCCGAGGGGTCCGTGGGAGTCGCCGCGCCCGCCGTCGGGTCCTCGGCGACGGTGTTGCTCACGTTCGCGTCCGTCTCGCCCGGCGCGAGACCGGCCGTGGCCCACGCGAGCGGGTCGCACGCGGCCTTGTCGGTCTTCACCTCGGTCTTGGACTTGGGGAGCGTGTCGTCCCCCGAGTCGACCCGGTAGCCCTTGACGTCGCTCACGACGAGCAGCAGCTTCTCCAGGTCGGTCTTGCTCAGTGCCTTCGCGTCGGCGGCACCGGAACCGGAGTCCGCGGACCCCTCGGAGTCGGTCGACCCCCCGTCCGACGAACAGCCCGTGATGAGGGCCAGCGACAGTGCGCCCACGGCGGCCGTGGCGCTCAGCCGCGCCCTCGATGATCTCTTCATGGGCCGGACTATGAACACCTGGTCAAACTCGCGTCAAGCGAGGTTATTTAAGGGACTTAGAACTCAAGTCGCTCTCTGCGCACCGAATACACCACGAATCCGGCGCCCAGCGTCAGCGAGAGAGTGCCGCCGACGACATACGGCGTGCTGTTGAAGCTGCCGGTGTCGGCCAGTCTTGTGCCCTCTCCCGACAGGTCCGCCGTGCTGTCGGCGGTCACCGTCGAGACGGCCCTGGCCTGCGTGGTCGGGGTGCTGGAGGGCAGGTCCCCTCTGCTGGGCGCCTCGTCCGTCGCGTTGGCGGAGGGGACGAACCACAGGGCCCCCAGCAGGGCTCCCGCGGCGGTGGCGGTCAGCAACGGACGGCGAGCAGATGACACGGAATATCGATCCCCTTGCAGCGCTGGCGAATTGGCCGTGTGGGGCGATGTTAGTGAAAGGCGCGGGTCACGGGAAAGTCACGGGCGCATCGGGTCGTACGCTCCGGGCATGAGCACACCTCAGACATCACGTTTTGTACGGCTTCGGGTAGAACTCGTGCTGGAGATCGACGACACCGAGGCCGTGACCGGCGCCGCCCTGGCCAGGATTGCGGAGGACGAAGAGCTGCCGCCGGCCGAGCAGGCACACGCGGAGAGCGCTGTGAGGGAGGACACAGCCGAGGCCCTCGCCTATCTCGTGGACCCGTTCGACCTGGTGGGCGAGGTGCCCGGGGTCGAGCTCCAGCAGGCCTCCTGGAGCAGTGAGCAGATCGACTACGACCCGGATTCGCCCGAGTGGGATCTCGACGGGGATGATGGGGACTACGACGGGGAAGACGACCCGGAAGGGTTCGACCCGGAGGAAGACGGAGACGCGGCCGGCGACACGGCCCGGGTGCGCGGATAGCGGCTTGGGGAAATCGTGACCCCGGGCGGCAACCGCCGTCCGGGGTTTCGTCGTCTCACAGGGCGCACTGACCGACTTCCACCACGCGCCTCACGGCCGACGTGGTGTGCCCCACACATCGGCGATGGGTGGAACGGGACGAACCGGTCGTAGCGTTGAAGGTTCTTGACGGGGATTCTCGGGGTTCTGGGGAAGCGGCAACGATGGAGAAGCGTGTGATGACGAACAGTAAGCGGCGCAGGGGCCTGACGGTCGCGTCCGCTCTGCTCGGCGGAGTGCTGGTGCTCTCGGCGTGCTCCGGCGGCGGTGACGACGCCTCCGGCGGCGAGGGGAAGGACACCTCGCAGGCGAAGGCCGACGAGGCGGCCGCCAAGAAGGCTTCCGAGGCCGAGATCAAGATCACACCCAAGGACGGCTCGAACAACGCCTCCATCAACAACTCCGCGGCCGTCACGGTGAGCAAGGGCGCGCTCACGGACGTGAAGATGACGACGGCGGACGGCACGGCGGTCGACGGCGAGATATCCGCGGACAAGGCCAGCTGGAAGCCCAGCACGCAGCTGGAGCGCTCCACCAGCTACAAGATCGCGGTCACCGCCGAGGACTCCGAGGGCCGCGCGGCCCACGAGAACGCCTCCTTCACGACGGTCTCCCCGGACAACAGCTTCATCGGCTCGTTCACCCCCGAGGACGGCTCCACGGTCGGCGTCGGAATGCCGGTCTCGATCAACTTCGACAAGGCGATCACCAACAAGGCCGACGTCCAGAAGGGCATCACGGTCACCTCCAGCAGCGGCCAGGAGGTTGTCTGCCACTGGTTCAACGCCAACCGCATGGACTGCCGGCCCGACGAGTACTGGGCCGAGGGCTCCACGGTCACGCTGAAGCTCGCGCTCGACGGCGTCCAGGGCGCCGAGGGTGTCTACGGCGTCCAGCAGAAGACGGTCACCTTCACCATCGGCCGCAACCAGGTGACGTACGTCGACGCCAAGACCAAGCAGATGAAGGTCACGCAGGACGGCAAGACGGTGAAGACCATCCCGATCTCCGCCGGCTCCCCCGACAACAAGACCTACGAAGGCCAGATGGTGATCTCCGAGAAGTTCAAGGAGACCCGGATGAACGGCGCGACGGTCGGCTTCACCGACGACGACGGCAAGGGCGAGTACGACATCAAGGACGTACCGCACGCCATGCGTCTGTCGACCTCCGGCACCTTCGTGCACGGCAACTACTGGGGCGCGAAGTCCATCTTCGGCAGCGTCAACACCAGCCACGGCTGCATCGGCCTCTCCGACACCAAGGGCGCCGACGACCCGGACACCTCGGGTGCCTGGTTCTACAACAGCTCGATCATCGGTGACGTCGTGGTCGTCCAGAACACCGGCGACAAGACCATCGCCCCGGACAACGGCCTGAACGGCTGGAACATGGACTGGGCGCAGTGGAAGGCGGGTTCGGCCGTCTGACGCCGAACCAGCTGAACAGACGGTGAATGCCGCCTCCCGACGGGGGCGGCATTCGCGTTTCCCGGCTCATCACGGATCGGCGGATCCCGGCCTTCTCATCCTTCTCTTATCCCGGCCTTATGGCGTCATCACGGTGTCTCCATACGTTGCCGCACATGTTCTTCACCTACCTGAGGCGCGAGTTGCGCCGCCGTAGAAAAGCGGCCCTCGTCGTCGCCTCCGGACTCGCGCTGGGTATCGCGCTGGTCATCGTGGTCAACTCCGTGTCGTCCGGCATGGGCAAGGCCCAGGACAAGGTGCTGGAGTCCCTCTACGGTCTCGGCACCGACATCACCGTCACCAAGGCGGTCGATCCCGACGCGGCCCCCGAGCGGCCGAACTTCCGGTTCGACGCGGACTCGGAGGAGGAGCAGAGCAGCGACCGCGTGGTCGTCCAGGGCTTCCAGACGCTGGCCTCCTCCACGGTGACCAAGGTCGGTGACCAGAACGGCGTCGCCGAGGCCATCGGCGGACTGAACCTCCAGGTCATGAAGGTCAACGGCGAGTTCACCCCCGGCCAGTTCCAGCAGGAGGGCGGCGGCGGAGGCGGCGCCGGCGGCGACACCGGCGGCGGTGGCGGTGGCGGCGGCCGGGTCGAGGGCGGCGGCGCCAACTTCGACATCAACAGCTACACCCTCTACGGCACCGACGTCACCCATCAGGACCTCGGTCCGCTGACCACCTCCAAGATCACCAGCGGCCGTACCTTCGAGGCGTCGGAGACCAACGCCAAGGTGGTCGTCGCCGACGCGGCGTACGCCAAGGAGAACGACCTCAAGACGGGGTCCGACGTCACCATCAAGGACGTCAAGTACGAGGTGATCGGCATCGCCACGGCCGACAGCGGCGACTCCGCGGCCAACCTCTACATCCCGCTGGAGCAGGCCCAGACGCTCAGCGACTCCAAGGACAAGATCACCACGATCTACGTCCAGGCGACGGACTCCCAGCAGATCGACGCCGTCAAGTCGGACATCCAGCAGAACATCTCCGACACCACCGTGACGACCTCCGCGGATCTCGCGGACACCGTCAGCGGTTCGCTGTCCACCGCGTCCGACCTCGCGACCAAGGTCGGTACGTGGCTGTCGATCGCGGTGCTCATCGCCGCGTTCCTGGTGGCCGGGCTGCTCACCTCGTCCGCGGTGTCGCGGCGAGTGCGGGAGTTCGGCACGCTCAAGGCGCTGGGGTGGAAGTCGGGCCGGGTGACCGGTCAGGTCGTCGGTGAGGCCATGGTCAACGGGCTCGTCGGCGGTGCGCTGGGGATCGCGATCGGGCTGGCGGGGGCGTACGCCGTCACCGCGGTGAGCCCGACGCTGTCGGCCGAACTCGGCTCCGCCGGGGCGGAGGCGGCCGGCGGCGGTGGCGGTGGCGGTATGGGCCGGATGATGGCCGAGCAGGCCGCGCCCCGGACGCTGGATGTCGCGCTCACCGCGCCGGTTTCGGTGACCACCATCGCGCTTGCGGTGGGGCTGGCTGTGACGGGTGGGTTGATCGCGGGCGCGTTCGGTGGGTGGCGGGCGTCGCGCCTGCGCCCTGCGGACGCCTTGCGCCGGGTCGAGTAGCCGGCGGCGCTGGTGGCGGGCGGTGGGCGTCGCGCAGCCCGGCACGACGGGTGCGACGGGGTGCCTCCCCACTCTCGGCTTCGATCGAGCGGGGGACCCCCACCGCCCACCTGTCCCGCCCCAGCGGCACGACTGCCCGCAGCTGAGCCGACCCAGGGGCGCGGGGAACTGCGCGACCAGCCCACCACCATTCGCAGCCGAACAAGCAGAGTCACCACCCCGATCCCCTCCCAGGAGCAACCCCATGTACGAACTCACCGCAGTGACCAAGCGATACATGCGCGGCAAGCAGAAGGTCGACGCCCTCGCCGGCATCGACCTCACCATCGCCGACGGCGACCGCCTGGTCATCCAGGGCCCCACCGGCGGTGGCAAGTCCACCCTGTTGCAGATGCTCGGCGGTCTCGACCGCCCCACCTCCGGCGAGGTGATCCTCGACGGCGTCGACCTCGCCAAGCTCCCCGAGGCCCGCCTCACCCGCGTCCGCAGCGAGAACATCGGCTTCGTCTTCCAGAGCTTCAACCTCATCCCGACGCTCACCGCCCAGGAGAACGTCGAGACCGCCCTCGTACCCCTCGGCATCAAGGCGAAGGAGCGCGCCGAACGGTCCGCGGAGGCGCTGGAGTCGGTCGGCCTCGGCGAGCGCCGCGGTCACGTCCCCGGCGAGATGTCCGGCGGCCAGCAGCAGCGCGTCGCGATCGCCCGCGCCCTGGTGAAGCGGCCGAAGGTGCTGCTCGCCGACGAACCCACCGGAAACCTCGACGAGTCGATGCGCGACGAGATCATGGACGTACTGGAGACCATGTGGAAGGAGCACGGGCTGACCTTCATCATGGTCACCCACGACTCCGCGATAGCGAAGAAGGCCCCGCGTCTCGCGACGATCCGCAAGGGCAAGATCTCGGTGAAGGAGAACGCCGGCGCGTGAGGCACCCGGGCAGCGCTCGGCGTGAACTCACGCGCCCCACAGGCTCCTTATAGCGAAGTCGTGACAGAGCACCCTATTGAGGCTCACGATCACCCCCCGGCATACTGCGAGGTCCGGGGGGTGCACGCGCACATGTACGAGACCACCCCCGGCCGGGTGAACGCCAAGGGCGCCCGGAAACTCGTCTCCTGGGGGAGTCTTGCGCAGACAATTCAACAGAGCGGGCGCGGCGACCGTTGCCGCTGCCGCCGCAGTGGCCCTCGCCGCGGGTCTGACCAGCCCGGCGTCCGCGGAGGCCGAACAGAGCGCCGCCGGTTCCGTGCAGGCGCCGGCCAAGCATCACATCACCCTGATCACCGGTGACCGGGTGGCGCTGGACGCGAAGGGCCGGGTCACCGGTCTGGAGCCCGCGAAGGGCCGTGAGGGGATACCCGTCCAGGTCCGCCGCGCCGACGGCCACACGCTGGTGATCCCCGCGGACGCGGCCCATCTGGTGGCCAACGGCACGCTGGACCAGCGGCTGTTCGACGTCACCGAGCTGAACAAGGCGGCGAACCGCAAGGCCCAGAAGAACGGCCTGAAGGTCATCGTCGGCTACAAGGGCGCCGCGAGCGCGGCCAAGTCCGACGTGCGCGACGCGGGCACGCTGCGGCAGTCGCTGAAGTCGCTGAACGCGGACGCGGTGCAGACGCCGAAGGACGACGCCCCGGACCTGTGGGCGGCCGTCACCAACGGCGACCGCAGCGCCTCGGGCATCGCGCACGTGTGGCTCGACGGGGTCCGCAAGGTGGCCCTGGACAAGTCCGTCCCGCAGATCGGCGCCCCGAAGGCGTGGTCCGCCGGGTTCGACGGCAAGGGCGTCAAGATCGCCGTCCTGGACACCGGTGTGGACACCACCCACCCGGACCTGAAGACGCAGGTCGTCGAGTCGAAGAACTTCACCGGCGCCGCCGACGCGAGCGACAAGTACGGCCACGGCACGCATGTCGCGTCGATCGCGGCGGGCACCGGCGCGAAGTCGGGCGGCAAGTTCAAGGGTGTCGCGCCCGGCGCGACCATCCTCAACGGCAAGGTCCTCGACGACTCGGGCTTCGGCGACGACTCGGGCATCCTCGCGGGCATGGAGTGGGCGGCCGCACAGGGCGCCGACGTCATCAACATGAGCCTGGGCGGCGGCGACTCCCCGGAGATCGACCCGCTGGAGGCCGCGGTCAACAAGCTCTCCGCGGAGAAGGGTGTGCTGTTCGCGATCGCCGCGGGCAACGCCGGTCCGCAGAGCATCGGTTCGCCGGGCAGCGCGGACGCCGCGCTGACGGTGGGCGCGGTCGACGACAAGGACGTGCTGGCCGACTTCTCCAGCACGGGTCCGCGTCTCGACGGTGCGATCAAGCCGGACGTCACCGCGCCCGGCGTCGCCATCACCGCCGCGTCCGCCAAGGGCAGCCTCATCGAGCAGGAGGTCGGGGAGAACCCGCCCGGTTACCTGACGATCGACGGTACGTCGATGGCGACCCCGCATGTGGCCGGTGCCGCCGCGATCCTGAAGCAGCAGCACCCGGACTGGACGTACACCGAGCTGAAGGCCGCGCTGACCGCCTCCACCAAGGGCGGCAAGTACTCGGTGTTCGAGCAGGGTTCGGGCCGGATCCAGGTGGACAAGGCGATCAAGCAGACCGTGTTCGCCGAGCCGGTCTCGGTGAGCTTCGGCACCCAGTCCTGGCCGCACACCGACGACACCCCGGTCACCAAGAAGCTCACCTACCGCAACACCGGTACGGCGGCGGTGACGCTGAACCTGGCGTCCACGGCCACCAACCCCAAGGGCCAGGCCGCTCCGGCCGGCTTCTTCAAGCTCGGCGCGACCAAGGTCACCGTCCCCGCCGGCGGCACCGCCTCCGTCGACGTCACCGTCAACACCAAGCTCGGCGGCACGGTCGACGGCGCGTACTCCGCCTACGTCGTCGCGACCGGCGGCGGGCAGAGCGTGCGTACGGCGGCCGGCGTGCAGCGTGAGGTGGAGTCGTACGACCTCACCGTCAAGCACATCGGCCGTGACGGCAAGGAGGCCCGGAACTACAGCAGCACCCTCCTCGGCCTCAGCGGCGCCGGGGCGTCCTCGTACATCCCGGTCTGGAACGAGAACTCCGGCACGGTCAAGGTGCGCGTCCCCAAGGGCACGTACCTCTTCGACGGCAATGTCTTCGTCGACCCCGAGGACGCCGCCAAGGGCATCGACTGGCTCGCCCAGCCGAAGCTCAACGTCACCAAGAACACGACGCTCACGGTGGACGCCCGCAAGGCCAAGCCGGTCGACATCACCGTGCCCGACGCGGCCGCCAAGTCCAGTTTCGCCGCGCCGAGCTACGACGTCACGGAGGGCAACAACGGGGCCAGCTTCGGCTGGTGGCTGGACTCGTACTCCAACTTCCACACCGCGCACATCGGTCCGCAGATCACCGACGGTTCGCTCGCCCAGCAGTGGGACGCTCACTGGGCCAAGGGTGCCGACAAGCAGTACTCGACGACCGTCGGTGGCAAGGTCAAGCAGCTGGCCAACGGCTACACCAAGCACTACAAGGCCTCCGAGCTGGCCACCGTCAAGGTGAACGCGGGCGCGCCCGCGCGCGGCAAGACCGGCGCCGTCACCGCGTTCGGCTGGCTGCCCGAGTCCTCCGGCGCCAGCGCCATCTCCCCGGAGCAGAAGCTGCCCGGCACCCGCACGCTCTACCTCTCCACGGTGAGCGGCGCGAAGTGGGACCTCAGCTTCGACCAGTACGGCGGTGTCGACCCCGACGGCTGGCCGATCGTCGACGCGGGCTACTCGGTCTCCACCCTTGAGGCCTTCAAGGGCGGCAAGACCTACTCGAAGACCGTCAACCGTGCCGTGTTCGGGCCGACCCTGGACAAGACCTTCGGTGTGTTCCGCGACGGCAACGACATCTACGGTTTTGTGCCGCTGTTCTCCGACTCGAAGAAGAACGCCGGCTCGTCGCTCCTCACCTCGGCGACGACCACCCTGTACCGCAACGGCACCAAGGTCGGCTCCAACTCCGACCCGCTGTTCGGCGGCGACCCCTTCCGGGTGCCCGCCGGTGACGCCGAGTACCGTCTGACCACCTCGGTCAAGCGCAGCGTCAAGGTCGCCGAGGCGTCCACCCGGATCGACGCCAGCTGGACGTTCCGTTCGAAGAAGCCGTCGGGCTCCGTCCAGCTGCCGGCCTCCACGGTCCGCTTCCAGGCGCCGGTCGGCGCCGACAGCAAGGTCACCGCGAACTCCACGGCCACCTTCCCGGTCGTCGTCGAGGGCGCGGCCAAGGGCAGCAACCTGAAGTCCCTGGCGGTCTACGTCTCCTACGACTACGGCCAGACCTGGAAGAAGACCGACGTCCGCAACGGCAAGATCACCGTCAAGAACCCGGCGAAGGGGAAGGCCATCTCCTTCCACGCCAAGATCACCGACAAGAAGAACAACAAGTCGACGCTGTCGATCTACAACGCCTACTACGCCAAGTAGGGCGATGACGGCGTAGGGCGGCTCCGGCCGCCCCGACCCGGCCAACGGCGAACGGCCCCGCGGAGTACGTCATCCGCGGGGCCGTTTGTCCGTTCGCGTGTCGGTGTCGGTGTCGGTGTCGGTGTCGGTGTCGGTGTCCGCTTCGGCTTCGGTGGGCGCAGGCCGTCGGTCACACGGGCCGGGACACCGTGTCGGCGCCCCAACTGGCCAGCAGCCGCAGCGACTCCGCCGACGGGGACCCCGGCTCCGCGTGATACGTGATCAGCGCCTGATCACCGTCCCCGGCCGACCGGAACGACTCGAACTGAAGGTCCAGCCGCCCCACCACGGGATGCTGGAGCTTCTTCAGCCCGAACGTCTTCTCCTTGACGTCGTGCTTCGCCCACAGCCGCCGGAACTCCTCGCTCTTCACCGACAACTCCCCGACCAGCGCGGACAACCGGGGATCGTCGGGGCACCGCCCGGCGTCCATCCGCAGCAGACAGACGATGTCGATCGCCTTCTGCTCCCAGTCCAGGAACAGCTCCCGGTAGTCGGGCCGCAGGAACACCAGCCGTGCCCAGTTCCGCTCGGCCTCCGGCAGCTGCCCCCAGTCCCCGAACAGCGCCGTGGCCATCCGGTTCCAGACGAGGATGTCCGTGCGCCGCCCGGAGATGTACGCCGGGACGTTGTCGAAGGCGTCGAGCAGCTGCCGCAGCGCGGGCCGCACATGCTGCGCCCGCCCCGCACCCACCGTCTTCTTCTTGTGCCGCTGCGGTCGCGCCAGATGGGTCAGATGCGCCTGCTCGTCATCGGTGAGCCGCAGCGCACGGGCGATCGAGGTCAGCACCTCCGGGGACACGTTGCGTCCGTTGCCCTGTTCCAGACGGGTGTAGTACGCCACCGAGACACCCGCCAGCTGGGCCAGCTCCTCGCGCCGCAGCCCCGGGACCCGGCGGTGCCGGCCGAAGTCGGGCAGCCCCACGTCCTCCGGCTTCAGCCGGGCCCGCCGGGTACGCAGGAACTCGCTCAGCTCGGCCCGCCGGTCCAGGGCACTGTTCCCGGCCTCCGGTACCGGCCGGGCCTGTGCCTCCACCGCGTCCATCCGTCCAGTGGCGTCCATACGTCCAGTATGGACGGTCGTACGCAGTTGAACCTGTCCCCGCCAGTAGTAGGCACAGCGAACGTACGCAGAGCTGTGACCTGGGTAAATGTTGGAGTGAGCGGCACGCTGGACGACATGTCCGGCGGAAGACAGCCGGGCGTGGACCACTCTCTCTTCCGAGGAGAACCCCGGCATGACCACCGTTGCCGCATACGCCGCCCCCGCGGCGAAGGCCCCCCTGGAGCGCACCACCATCGAGCGCCGGGCGGTCCGTGAGAACGACGTCCTGATCGACATCAAGTTCTCCGGAATCTGCCACTCCGACATCCACCAGGCCCGCGAGGGCTGGGGCGAGGCCATCTTCCCGATGGTCCCCGGCCACGAGATCGCGGGCATCGTCACCGAGGTCGGCCCCGGCGTGACGAGGTTCGCCGTCGGAGACCGCGTCGGCGTCGGCTGCATGGTCGACTCCTGCCGCGAGTGCGCGAACTGCAAGGCCGGCCTGGAGCAGTACTGCACCGGCGGCAACGTGATGACGTACAACGGCGTCGGCAAGGACGGCGAGCCGACCTACGGCGGCTACGCGCGGACGATCGTCGTCGACGAGAACTACGTCGTCGGCATCCCCGAGGGCATCGGCCTCGACGAGGCCGCGCCGCTGCTGTGCGCCGGCATCACCACGTACTCCCCGCTCAAGCACTGGAACGCGGGCCCCGGCAAGAAGGTCGCCGTGCTCGGCCTGGGCGGTCTCGGCCACATGGCCGTCAAGCTCGCGCACGCCCTCGGCGCCGAGGTCACGGTCCTCTCCCAGTCGCTGCGCAAGAAGGACGACGGCCTGAAGCTGGGCGCCGACCACTACTACGCCACCAGCGACCCGAAGACCTTCCAGGAACTGGCCGGCACCTTCGACCTGATCGTCTCCACGGTCTCGGCCCCGCTCGACTTC
The DNA here is from genome assembly GCF_044753385.1 of Streptomyces sp. NPDC088387. NCBI lineage: Bacteria > Bacillati > Actinomycetota > Actinomycetes > Kitasatosporales > Streptomycetaceae > Streptomyces > Streptomyces sp. NPDC088387. Next base: position 179,158 of record NZ_JBIVNC010000004.1, on the reverse strand, counting down.
GGCGCGTACCTCTCGCTGCTGAAGACCGACGGCGCGCTGGTGAACGTGGGCGCCCCCGAGGAGCCGATCGCGCTCAACCTCTTCTCGGTGATCGCCGGCCGCAAGACCCTCGCCGGGTCCAGCATCGGCGGCATCCGCGAGACCCAGGAGATGCTCGACTTCTGCGCCGAGCACGGCCTGGGCTCCGAGATCGAGGTCATCCGCGCGGACCAGATCAACGAGGCCTACGAGCGGGTCCTCGCCAGCGACGTCCGCTACCGCTTCGTCATCGACACGTCGACGATCTGAGCCGCGTCCGGCGCTCTCACCTCGTGGTACGACGGCCCAGCAGCCACAGCAGATACGGGCCGCCGACCAGCGAGGTGAGGGCGCCGACGGGTATCTCCAGCGGCGGCAGCAACGTACGGGCCGCGAGATCCGCCGCGACCAGGATGACGGCCCCTGTCAACGCCGAGGAGAGCAGGGGTAGTTGAGGGGTGCGGGTGAGTCTGCGCGCGAGTTGCGGTGCGGTCAGCGCGACGAACCCGATGGGTCCGGCGGCGCCGGTCGCGACCGCCGCGAGCACCACACCGAGGACGGTCAGCCCCAGCCGGGTGCGGTTCACCCGCACACCGATCGCGGCGGCCGTCTCAGGATCCAGGCCCAGCGGCCGTACGGCACGGCTCGCCCACACCAGCGCGGGCAGCGCGAGCAGCAGGACGAGCGCGAGGGGGCGGGCCTGTTCCCAGCCCCGGCCGTTGAGACTGCCGGTCAGCCACAGCTTGACCTGCTCGGCGGCCTCCAGCTCGCTGTCCGTCAGATAGAGCTGCACCACGGCCGACAGGGCGACCCCGATCCCGACGCCGGTCAGCACGAACCGGCTGGGCTGCATGCCGTGCCGCCAGGCCAGCACGTAGACGAGCGCGGCGGCAGCGAGTCCGCCCGCGACGGATACGGCGGGCAGCGCGCCCGGCGAGGCGACGGCCCCGGTCGACAGCGCCAGCACGGTCGCGGCGGCGGCCCCGTGCCCCACGCCGATCACATCGGGACTGGCCAACGGATTGCGCGTCACGGTCTGCACCAGTGCGCCGGACACCCCGAGGGCACCCCCGACCAGCGCCCCGACAACGATCCGAGGCACCCGGAGCTCCCCGACCACCAACGCGTAGGGGGTGTCCTCCCCCCGAAGAGTCCGCCACACCTGGAGGGGGGACACAAAGGTCTGCCCCAAACAGGCGGCAGCGACCATCACACCGACCAACACCCCAAGAAGCCCGACACCGACGATGACGGACCGCCGGTGAAGCACGAGCGAGACCTGGGGATGGGGCCGAACAACCAGGCCGCCTGGGGCGATGGGGGTCCCCCCGCTCGAGCGAAGCCGAGAGTGGGGGAGGGTAGACGCGGGCGGCGTCCCGTCAACGCCGGGCCGCGTACCCACCCCCCGACCCCCACGCCGGTCGCCGCTCAACTCACGGCCCCCCGACGCCGTACGAGAACGACCAGCACCGGTACTCCCACCAACGCCGTCATCACCCCCGCCGGCACCTCCGCAGGAGCCCGCACCACCCGCCCCACCACATCCGCCCCCACCAACAACCCGGCCCCCAGCACCCCCGACAGCGGCAGCACCACCCGGTACCCGCCCCGCACCACCCGCCGGGCAAGATGCGGCACCGCCAGCCCCACAAACGCCACCGGCCCCGCCGCGGCCACCGCCGCCGCCGTCAGCAACGTCGCCCCCAACGCGGCAGCGCCCCGCACCACCGCCACCCGATGCCCCAGCGCCCGAGCCGTCTCGTCCCCCAGCGCCAGCGCGTCCAGCCCCCGAGCACACGCCAGCACCAGCACCACGCCCACCGCCAGGAACGGCAGCATCGACACCACGGTCCCGGCGTCCCGCCCGCTCAGCGACCCCACCTGCCAGAACCGGAACTGGTCCAGCGTCGCCGAACTGGACGTCAGTACGACCGTCGTCCCTCCGGCCGTCATCGCGGCCAGCGCGGTCCCCGCCAACGCCAGCTTCACCGGCGTAGCGCCACCGCGCCCCCGCGCGGCGATCCCGTACACCAGACAGGCCGCGACGACGGCCCCGGCGAAGGCGTACCAGACGTACCCCCCGAAGCCGCTCGCGAGCCCGAAGCCGATGGCCAGGACGACCCCCGCCGCCGCCCCCTGGCTCAGCCCGAGGATCCCGGGGTCCGCGAGCGGATTGCGGGTCACCGCCTGCAACGCGGCCCCCGCCATCCCGAGCGCGGCCCCGGCGGTCAGCCCGATCTCGGTGCGCGGCACCCGCAACGACCGCACGACCAGGGCGTCCGGTGAACTCCCGCCGTGGAGGAGCGCGTCGAGCACGGCGGCCGGTGGCACCTGCCGGGTGCCGACCGCGAGGCTGAGTACGGCGACGGCGGCCACCGCGAGGGTGGCCGCCGGCCAGACGAGGTGCCGGACCGGCGACGTACGCCGGCCCGAGGCCGTTCCGGTCACGAACCCAGGTGCTCGGCGAGCTGCCGTACGACGAGCTTCGCGGCCGTGGGACCGGCGTTGAGGTACCAGGGGTCGTCGTCGACCTTGACCGCGTGCCCCGCCGTCACGCCCTTCATCGACTTCCACAGCGGCCCGCCCAGCACGCTCCCGGCATCCGTCTTGTCGGCGTCGCCCTGCACGGAGTAGAAGATCCAGTCACCGTCGGCGGTGTCGATGCTCTCCGCGCCGATGTCCTCCGAGATGGCGTTGAACCGCTGCGACTCGGGCCGCTGAAGCCCCATGTCGACGGCGATCGAGCCGGTGAAGGAGGACACCCCGAACATCCGCGTCCGGTCCGGGGTGAACCGGATCATCGACACGGTCGGCCCGCCTGGTACCGCCTTGCCCTTCGCGGTGGCGTCGGCGACGATCCCGTCCAGCGTCCGCCGCGCCTCCTGCCCCTTGCCGACGGCGTCGCCGACGAGCAGCAGGTCGCGCTTCCAGTTGATGCCCTGGCCGGCGGTGACCACGGTCGGGGCGATCTTCGACAGCTTGGGGTAGAGCTCGCCGAGCGAGTCGTTGGCGAGGATCAGATCGGGCTTGGCGGCGGCGAGCGATTCGAGGTTGGGCGCGGCGCGCGTGCCCACGTCCGTCATCCCGGCCAGCTTCGCCTTCTGCCGCGGGAAGGCGTCGGCCAGATAGTCCGGTACGAGTCCGGCGTTCTCGGCGCGGGTCGTGGCCGTCGGGACCAGGTTCAGTGTGAGCAGGTCGTCGAGCTGGCCGGTGCTGAGCACGGCGATCTTCCGCGGCTCGGTCTTGATCGTCGTACTGCCCTTGAAGTGCTTGACCGTCCGCGGGAACGTCCCGTCCTGGTCGGTGTCCGCGCCCATGCCGTCGGCGAGGGCGCTCGGCGCGGCGGACGGGCCCTCGGAGGCGCCGGCGACGAGATTGCGCTCGCTCTTGTCGCCTACCGCGCTCGCGTCACCGCCGTCGGAGCCGGAGCAGCCGGCCAGCAGACCGCCGACGAGGGACACCGCCAGGACTGCCTTGAATCTCAACGTACGCACGACTGCTCCGATGCTCCGGATCGCTTACTCAGGTGAGGCTTACCTTAGCGCGGCGGGCGGCTGGTTCCGGCCGGGGGACCGGGTGCGCACTGGGCAGGCGGAGGGGTGCGAGGGATCCTGGGAGGAGGCGGGAGGGACCCCGTCAGCTGCCCTCGGACCCGCCCCCAAGGAGGCCCACGGCATGACCGTCCAGCTGAACCACACGATCGTCGCCGCCCACGACAAGCACACCTCGGCCCGGTTCCTCGCGGACCTGCTGGGGCTCCAAGTGAGCCCGGAGTACGGCCCGTTCGTTCCGGTGGAGATCCCCAACGGCGTCAGCCTCGACTACATGGACACCCGCCGGGCCATCACACCGCAGCACTACGCCTTCCTGGTCTCCGAGGACGACTTCGACACCATCTTCGACCGCATCCGGCGGGCCGGACTGACGTACTGGGCCGACCCGTACCACTCCCGCGAGGGCGAGATCAATCACAACGACGGGGGTCGTGGGGCGTACTTCGACGATCCGAACGGCCACAACATGGAGATCTTCACGAGGCCGTACGGAAGCGGGGGCTGACCGGCCGCCGTGCGCTACAGGGCGGTGGCGAACACCTGCGTCCACCAGGGCCCGCCGGACCCCTCGTGCACACCGAGGCCCATCTCCTCGACGTCGCAGTTGAGGATGTTGGCACGGTGGCCGGGGCTGTCCATCCAGCCCTGCATGACCTGGGCCGGGGTCTGCTGGCCCTTGGCGATGTTCTCGCCGTAGGTGCTCCAGGTGTAGCCCGCGGCGGTGATGCGGTCGCCGGGGTCGTCGCCGTCGGGGTTGGTGTGGTCGAAGAAGTCCCGGGCGGCCATGTCGTCGGAGTGGCGCTGCGCGGCGACGTCCAGGGTGCTGTTCTGCCGGACGGCGGAGCAGCCGGCGTCGGCCCGTTCGGCGTTCACGAGCGCCAGCACCTCACCGGCGACCGACTCCGGCGGCGCCTCGTCCTTGACGGGGGTCGGGTCGGGCCGCGCGGTGGACAGGGTCGGCGTGGGCCTGGGGGCGGGCGGCTTGGTGCTGGGGGCGGCCGAGCGGGTCCGCGAGGGGCGGGGGGAGGGGGAGCCGGAGCGCGACGGACTCGGCGAGCCCTTGGACGGGGACTCCTCGACGGACGAGGGGGAGGCGTCCGGGGCGGTGAGCGCGGCGGTCGTGTCGACGGACTCGCGCCCGGCCTGCGACCGTACGTCGTCACTGTCCTCCGGCGTGAGCAGCGCGATGCCGCCGCCACCGGCCACGAGTGCGGCGACGGCGGCCACCGCGATCCGGCGCCGCCGCTGACGCCGCCGGCCCTGGCGCTGCTGAAGCCGCCCGCCGGCGGGTATCTCGTACGTGGGCTCACCCTCGGCGGACGCCAGTGCGAACTCCTCGGTCGCCGTGCCCGCGAGCGCGCCGGCGGCCGGCACGAGCGCCAGCCCGACGAGCAGCCCCTCGGCGGGCGCGAGGCCGTTGCCGAGGCCGCCGCAGACCGTGCAGTCACGGGTGTGCCGGACGAGGCGCTTGCGCCAGAGCGCGGAGGGCACGCCGTCCCAGTGGGCGACGACGTCGTCGAGCAGAATGCACCGCGGGTCGGCGGCGAGCGCCCGTACGATCACCCGCGAGGCCTCCAGCTGCCCCTTCATCCGCTGCACCCGCACGGCGGTGTGCTGCGGGGTCAGCTCCATCGCGGCGGCGACCTCGGCCCGGCTCAGCCGCCCGGCGGCCTCCAGCCACCACAGCGACAACAGGGCGCGGTCGTCGGCGTCGAGCCATCTGCTCGCCTCGGCGACCTCACGCCGCTGCCCGGAGAGCCCGAGCCGCAGAATCGCCAGCTCGACGAAGTCGGAGGCGGGATCGGGCACGTCGTGCGCCTCGTTCAACGACCCGTCGACGAGCGCCTCGGTCCGGTGGGCGTGCACGTGCCCCCGTATTCGGTTCATGGTGATCGCGACGAGCCAGGACCGGAAACTGTCCGGATCCCGCAGCGAACCGAGCGAGTTCAGCGCCCGGATCATCGTCTCCTGCACCACGTCGTCGACGTCGGCGTGCCCGTTCAGCGCCCGGCCGACGATGTTGTACACCAACGGCAGGTAGGCGGCGGCGAGTTCCTGCCGCGCCCGCTGCTCCCCCCGCTGCGCCGCCTTCACCAGCGCCGCTTCGCCTTCCCTGCCCACACTCACTCCCTCGGTTGTGCCCGACCGCGCCGACCCTTCAGCCGCACGCCCTCCGACACACGGGAGACCCCGTGCCGGCATCGGCGATAACAGAAATCTGAGTTCGGGAGCGTATGGGCTCCGCGCCGGGTCCGGTGGACGAAACGGACGTGACGGAGGACACGCCGTACCGCGCGGGCGGACCGCTACCGGGTGGACGACAAGGGAGCGCAGGTCAGCCCTTCAGATGGGCCAGGAGATCCCCGGTGACGGGATACGGCCGTTCCCGGGGCAGGAGGTCGGCGGCCTCGTCCAGCTTGCCGCGGGTGACCAGGGCGTGGACGCGGTGGGCGAGTGGGGTCACGTCACGGATGCCGACGGTCCACTCGTCCGCGTAGCGCCGTACCGTCTCGCCGGAGAGACCGAGCTGAAGTGCGCGGTACCGCAGGGGCTGGAGCCGCAGATCCCGTTCGGGGTCCCACTGGACCCGCGCGGGCGAACACTTCAGCTCCCGCCGCCAGGCGGCCCGGTCGGCGTGCACTCCGGGGGCGTACCCCGACAGACAGGCGCGCCGCAGCGCCCACTCGAAGCCGGCACGGGTGATCTCGACGGCCAGCACGGTTTCCTGGCCGTCCTTGGTGCCCCAGCCGCAGCGGTACATCATCCACAGGAACGACGGCTTGATCCACGTCATCCTGTCCCGCTTCCACTCCGCGGGGAAGCGTCCCTCGCGGGCGGCCGGAACGCCGAGGGCCGGGGAGTACGCCTGGTAGACGGTGACCGTGGACTCCGTGTATGCCGCGCGGATCCCGTGTCGCGGTTCTTCCATGGCGTACAGCGTGGGGTGGGCGGGCTCGGGGAGCCACTGAATTTCGCACCGCCCCAGGTCGGTTGAGAGCCCTACGCCGCGTACTGGGCGCGTACGTCTCCGTTCGTCATCGGTGGCCGTGCACGATGCCCGGCCGCCGCGCGGTGGCGTCGGGGGCGGCCGGCCCGGTTCTCCGGGGTGCGTCGGACGCCGTCATCTCGGTGTCCGTGGGAGTGGTCAGGGGCGCTCGGCGCGCAGGCCCGTGATCAGGGTGTCCATCAGGTAGGCGTAGCTGCGTGTGATGTCGCGGGGGAGGCCGAAGCCGCCCGCGCTCTCCAGCGTCACAAAGCCGTGCAGCGCCGAACGCACCGTACGCGCAGCGTCGATCGCCTCCGCGTCGTGCAGCCCGAAACCGGCGAGGACGTCCAGCAGGATCTGGAGGGACTCGTCGCTGGCCCGGCGGTCCTCCTCGTCGCCGTCGGCGGGGGCGCGGATCGTGGCGGCGTACTGCCCGGGATGCTCCAGCGCCCAGCGGCGATACGTGTCCGCGAAGGCCCGTACCGCCTCCGGCCCTGACTGGCCGACCGCAGCGCGGGCCAGCGTGTTGCCGAACTCCCGCTTGGCCCGGACGGCGATGCCGTGCCGCAGCGCTTCCAGGGACTCGACGTGCTTGTACAACGACGGCGTCCGTACGCCGACCCGCTCGGCCAGCAGGCCCATGGTCAGGCCCGTGAGGCCGACCTCGTCGGCGAGCGCCGCGCCGGCCGTGACGACCGCGGCGGGATCCAGTCCGGCCCTAGGCACGGACGGACTCCAGGAACGACTGCGTCAACGCGACCACCTGCTGAGGGAACTGGACGTGCGGGTAGTGTCCCGCGCCCTCGATCATCTCAAGGCGCCCGAGCCCGGCCGGCAGCGCGGCCACGATCGCCTCGCCCTCCGCCCGCGGCGAGGCCCAGTCCGGGTCCAGCGTGCCCTCGACGACCAGCACCGGGCACCGGACGTTGCCGAGCTGTGCGCCGGCGTCCGTGGGCGCGGACCGGCCCATCATCTGGAGGGCCTTCATCCGGCCCGGCTCACGCATCATCGCCTCGGTCCGGGCGAGACTCTCGTCCCAGTCGTCCGGCCGCTGCCCGGGATACGCGAGCTCCAGGTACTTCCTCCACTGCGCGACACTGCCGAACAGGGCGGTGCCGAGCAGCGCGAACGCCCCGCGGCGGTAGTTCGTCACCTTCAGGTCGCCCAGCGAGACCTGCTGCTTGCGGGTGAAGGGCGCCAGCTCGACCACCGCGGTGATCAGCTCCGGCGCCTTCGCCGCGGCGATCGTGGCGGCGCCGCCCGAGATGGAGTGGCCGACCAGCACGGCCGGGCCGCCGAGGTGGTTCACCAGCGCGATCAGATCGCCCGCGATGTCGGTACGCGAGTACGAGGGCCAGCCCACGCTGGACTCCCCGCAGCCCCGCAGATCCATCGAGGCGACCCGGTATCCGGCCGCCGCGAGCGCGGGGGCGACGAAGCGGTAGGCCTCGCGGCTGTTGCCGATGCCGTGCGCGAGGACGATGAGCGGGCGGTCGGACTCGGACTCGCCAGTCACTTCGCCGGTCACTTTGCCGGTCCCCTCGCCGGTCACTTCGTAGGCGAGGGTGCCGCCTTCGACGGTCAGGTACTGGGTCAGGGGCTCGGTCATGGCGTCTCCCGGTTTCCGGCATCGGCTAATGCTGTTAGCTAAAAGCTAATGCAGTTAGCCGATACCGTCAAGGCCGAATCGACGCTCACCCGGCGCGGTGCCGCCGCCCGGACCGCGATACGCCGGCCGCCCGCCCCGCCACCGTGAGACCGATCCGCGCCGCCGGCCGGAGGAGCCGCGCCCCGCCACCCTGGTCGAACGCACCCGCGTACTCCGCGGCGAACCCCTCGATGCTCCGCGGTGCCAGCCCGGTCAGCTCCCGTACGGTCCCGCTGACCGTCGCGCCCGCCCCCGCCCGGAACAGCTCCGCCATCTCGACGAGATGCTCGATCTGCCAGTCGGGCCTGCCCTGCCGCCGGAGCACGGTCGCGGCGAGCGCGGGAGGCGTGTGGACGTACCGGACCCGTTGCCCGGTCGCGCGCGTGAGGATCGCGGCGAGTTCCGCGTACGGGAACGCGCGCGGCCCGGTGACGTCGTACACCCGCTCGTAGTGGTTCTCGCTGGTCAGGACCTCGGTGGCGACGGCGGCGATGTCCCGGGCGTCGACCATCGCGATCGGCGCGCGGGCCATCGGCGCGGCGAGCAGGCCGAGCCGGGAGACCATCGGGGCCGCCGTTTCGAGGAGGTTCTGCATAAAGAAACCGGGACGCAGGAAGGTGAACGGCACACCGCTCTCCTCGATCCGGTGTTCGGTACGCCAGTGCTGGCGGCCGATCTCCGCCGGGCCGCCGGGCGAGACCGAGGGCGCGATGCCGGACACCTTGACGATGTGGCCGACCTCGGCGCGGACGGCGGCGTCGACGGCGTTGCCCTGGAGTTCGGCCTGCCGGAGGTCCTGGCCCGATACGAGGAACACGCGTTCGGCGCCGCGCATCGCCGCGTCGAGGGAGGCGGTGTCCGTCAGGTCGCCGGTCGCCAGTCCGACTCCCCGGGCGGCGAGTGCGGTGGCCTTCGACGGGTCGCGGACGAGGGCTCGTACCGGCGAACCCGCCGCGACGAGCAGGCGGGCGACCTCGCCGCCGATCTTTCCGGTGGCCCCAATGACGAGAATCATGCGCGGCCGACCTCCTTCGGGGGGTGGGGGGTGAGGGTGGGGGACCGGACCTCGTTCTGGATCTCGCTCCGGACCTCGTTCTGGATCTCGCTCCGGGCCTCGTTACGGACCCCGTTCGGGGACCAGGCCGGGTTCGACGGGGTGAAGCGGAGGCGGGGCGCCGGACGGGGCACGTTGCGGCACACCAGCGACCGGTACAGCTCCGCCACCCCGTCCAGGTCACGGACGTCGGGCATCGCGAACACGATGCGGTCCGGCCGTACGACCGCGAAGTCACCGCCGTACCGGTCGAAGAAGTCGAGTGCGTAGCCGTCGAGGTCCTCGACCACGACGGTGCCGGCCTCACCGGGCATACGGCGGCGGCGCCGGCCGGCACGGCCAAGCCCACCGGAACCACCGGGACGACCGACGGAGAGGTACGTGGCGCCCAGCGACACCCACAGCGCCCGGCTCTCCGCGCCCAGATGGACCTGCGGATCGAGATCGCGGCCGACGATCGCCCAGCCGCTGCCCAGCAGATCGTCGAGGGGCGTCAGTCGCCCCCGCGCCGTACGGACCGTCGGCTGCGGGAACGCGTGCCCGGCACCCGCGCGCCGGCGCGAGCCGTCGAACGCCCCGGACGCGTACCGAAGCCCCGGCTTGAACCGTCCTTCCGTGAAGTACGGCACGTACGCGGCCTTCTTCAGTACGGCGTCCCGCGCCGCGGCGAGGCGCCGGCGCCGCGTCTGGACCAGGGCGCCGGAGAAGCGCGTCAGCCGGGTCATCCGCGTGACGTGCGGACGCCGCTCGGTCTCGTAGCTGTCGAGCAGCGCGGGGTCGGCGCCGTCCGCGACGACGGTCGCGAGCTTCCAGGCGAGATTGTGGGCGTCCCGCAGACCCGAACTCAGCCCCTGCCCCGCGAACGGCGGCATGAGGTGGGCCGCGTCCCCGGCGAGCAGTACCCGGCCCGAGCGCCACCGGGCCGCGGCGCGCGCGTGAAACGTGTACACGACGTGCCGGAGAATCGTGATCCGGTCCGGGTCGACCCACGGGGAGACGAGCCGGCGGGCGTTCTCCAGGCTCGCGAACTCGGTGTGGTCCTCGCCCGGCAGCACCATGAACTCCCACCGGTGGTGCGTGCCCGGCAACGGCAGGGTCACCCCGGGACGGTCCGGGTCCCCGATGAACTGGAACGACGTGACACCGGCCAGCGGTGCCTCCAGCTCGGCGTCGACGACGAGCCACGGCTGCGCGAACGTGGAGCCGGTGAACTCGATGGACCGGAGATTGCGTACGGTGCTGCGTCCGCCGTCGCAGGCGACGACGTACCGCGCGCGGATGGCGGTCTGCCGCCCGTGGTCCCCGGCACGGGCCCACACGGTCACACCGCCGCCGCCACCGCCTCCCTCACCTTCAATGCCCTTTTCGCCCTCCTCGCCCTCGTCGGTGTCGTCCTGAAGGCCCTCCACGCGGACCCCCATCCGTACGCTGACGTGCGGGTATCGCGCGACCCCCTCGCGCAGGACCCGCTCCAGCTCGGGCTGGTAGAAGAACGCGAGCTGCGGAAACCCGTTCCGCCGTCCGCCGGGCCGCATCGTCACCAGCGGGTCGCCCTGCGCCGACAGGAACTCCGTGCTCTGCCCCAGGTCGATCAGCGGGAGCAGCCGGTCCACCAGGCCCGCCGCCTGAAAGACCCGCAGCACCTCGTCGTCGGTGGCGCCCGCGCGCGGCACGGTGAACGGTTCGGCGTCCCGCTCCAGGACGATCGTTCTGATCCCGGCCTGTCCGAGCAGGTTCGCCACCATCGCGCCGACGGGTCCGTACCCGACGATCACCACGTCGGTGGCCTCGGAATCGGCTTCTCTCACCAGCATGGACGGCTCTCCTTCGAGCGTGCTTGCAGGGGTTCGGGGGGAGGGAGGGGGAGGGGACGCGGCCTTTGATTGATGATTTCCTCAACACTGAGGATATCTTCAGTTCACAAAGCGTCAAGATGGTGTGCGGGGGAGAGGGCCCGGAATCGCGCGGGATCCCCGTGCGTTGAGTCCAGTGGGTAAGGGATACGGCGATACGGCCGCGCGGCGATCCGCGATGTCCGAGCCGACCGGCCCGAACGATCGAGCTGACTCACGATGGAGGGTTGTCATGGCTGTGCAGACGCAGAGGGCCGTGCTCGCGGGCGGATGCTTCTGGGGGATGCAGGACCTGATCCGCAAGCTCCCGGGCGTGACGGCGACCCGCGTCGGATACACCGGGGGTGACGTGCCGAACGCGACGTACCGCAACCACGGCACACACGCGGAGGCCATCGAGATCCTCTACGACCCCGAGCAGACCGACTACCGCGCGCTGCTGGAGTTCTTCTTCCAGATCCACGACCCGAGCACCAAGGACCGCCAGGGCAACGACATCGGCCTCAGCTACCGCTCGGCGATCTACTACGTCGACGACGAGCAGAAGCGCGTCGCCGAGGACACGATCGCGGACGTCGACGCGTCCGGCCTGTGGCCCGGCAAGGTCGTCACCGAGGTCGAGCCGGTCGGCCCCTTCTGGGAGGCCGAGCCGGAGCACCAGGACTACCTGGAGCGCTACCCCAACGGCTACACCTGCCACTTCCCCCGCCCGGGCTGGCGCCTCCCGGCCCGCACCCAGAGCTGACGACCAAGGGCGGCCCCACCCGAGCCCGAGAACCGGACCCCGCGGACGACGCCGTCGGCGCGCGGGGCCGGTGAGATCTGCTGTGCTCCGGCCGGTTCAGGCCGGCAGGTCGACGACCTCGCGGTAGTCGTCGTAGGCCTCGCCGTACTGTTTGGCCGCAATGAGGAACATGGAGCGGTCGGTCAGGGCCTGGGCCAGGGCCGCTCGGCCCTCCTGTGCGGTGGTCGCGTCGGTCAGCCGGCGGGCGAGTGACACGCCTTCGTCGAACAGCGGGCGGAGGGGTTTCAGGATGCGGTGGCTGCGGTTCTCGTGGTGAAGCGCCGCACGGATGGTGATTCTTCGGTGCAGCGTCAGCAGGGCGGGCAGGTGCTCTCGGGGTTCGGCCCCGGCGCGCTCCCGTAGAGCGGCGGCCTGTTCTTCGAGGACGGGGCGGGCCTCGAAGTACGTGTGCCTGACGGCGGGTGACCAGTCGAAAAGCGGCATGCCGAAGGCCGGTCCGGGTGAACCAGGACGCGGCGCCGGTTCCGCCGACCGGCCGGAGAGCGCGTACAGAGTGACCCACCACGACAGGATGTTGCTCCAGCTCTTGCGTTCGCCCGTCATGTCCAGCTCCGACAGCCAGGTCAGGGCCTCCTGGCGGGTCCTGCGGGCATCGACGTGACGGCCGGCGGAGTCCAGTATCCCGGCCCGGTGGACCAGTTGCCACGTGAGGATGGCCAACGAGCTCGTTCCCTCCTCGACTTCGGCCCGCTCCGCGGCCACTGCGTCCCCGAGGACATCCAGGGCCGCCTCGTGACGTCCCGCCGCGTCGAGCTCGGCCACCAGTGCGACCACGTCCCAGAAGGACGCGTTCTCCGTACTGTCGGCGCGGGCGGCCTCGACGAACTGCCCGCGGATTTCCGCGGCTTCCCGATGACGGCCGTCCTCCGCGAGCGCGACGGCCAGCGGCCCGTGACCGTATACGGGACTTGGTACGTGCCCCCGCGCGAAGGCCCGCCGTCCGGCGGCCGCCATCTCCTCGCACACGGCGAAGCCCTCGGCCCGGCGGCCGTGGTTGTACAGCTCGCGCTGGTACGCCGACAGCGTGCGGACCAGCAGTTCGGCCGTGTGGGGATCGTCGACGTCCAGACGTCGTGCCGTGGCAGCCGCTTCGGCGTAGCGCGCCAGCCGTGCCTCCGGCAGGCCCCGCAGCTCCGGCGCGTATGCCGACGAGAGCAGCGCCTTGGTCAGCTTCGGCAGATAGACGAGCGGATTCACCTGCGAAAGCACCCGGTATGCCTCGACCTGCCGTCCGACGCTCGGCCGGCCCGATCCGAGCAGCATCGTCCGTGCCCGCAGTACCGCGTCCTGATCGACCTCGTGGGTGTGATCCATGACGGTGATTCTGCGAGCCGGAGAAGGGGCCGGACAAGGCGCCGGAGCTGTGCCGTCCGTCCTACGAAAACGGGCCCTGACCTGTCATGATGAAGATGGTTTCGCCGTACGGCCGCTCGGCCTTCCCACCGCCGCGGACGCCTAGGACGTGGTGGTGGCGGTGGCGCCGGTGTCCGGGGTGTTGGGCTCCGGGTCCTCGGACGGTTCCCGGAGTTGCTCACGTACGTAGCCCCAGACCACCGCGATCAGTGCGGCGACCGGGACCGCGAGCAGGCTTCCGACGATGCCGGCCAGGCTGCCGCCCAGGGTCACCGCCAGCAGGATCACGGCCGCGTGGAGGCCGAGTCCGCGGCTCTGGATCATGGGCTGGAACACGTTGCCCTCGAGCTGCTGCACCACCACGATGATGGCCAGCACGATCAGCGCGTCCGTCAGGCCGTTGGAGACCAGCGCGATGAGGACCGCGACAAGACCCGCGAACAGGGCGCCGATGATCGGCACGAACGCGGTGACGAAGGTCAGTACCGCCAGCGGAAGCACCAGGGGCACGTCCAGGATCCACAGGCCCAGGCCGATCAGGACGGCGTCGAGCAGACCGACGGCCGCCTGGGAACGGACGAACGAACCCAGGGTGTTCCAGCCGCGCGCCGCGACGGTCGGGACGTCCTTGGCGAGTCGGCCGGGCAGCTGACGCTCCAGCCACGGCAGGAACCGCGGGCCGTCCTTGAGGAAGAAGAACATCAGGAACAGGCCCAGTACGGCGGTGACCAGACCGTTCACCACGGTGCTCACGCCCGTGAGCAGCGCGCCCGCCAGATTGCCCAGACCGTCCTGCGCGCGGGAGACCGCGGCGTCGAAAGCCTTGTTGATCTGCGCGTCGTCGATGTTCAGTGGCGGCCCGGCGGCCCACTCGCGCAACTCCTGAACGCCCTTGAACACACCGTCGCTCAGCTCCCCGGACTGCGATGCCACCGGCACCGCGATCAGCGCGACCACGCCCATCGCGACCAGGAGGAACAGCACCGTCACGGCCGACGCGGCAAGGGCGGGCCGCCACCCGCGATTCCGCAGGAAACGCGTCGGCGGCCAGGTCAACGTGGTCAGCAACAGGCCGATCACCAGCGGCCAGACGATCGACCACATCCGCCCCAGCAACCACAGAGTCACCGCGAGCATGACGAATACGAGCAGCAACTCCCCGGAGACCCGCGCCGAAGTGCGCAGCGCGGTCCGGGTTCTCGTGGAACTCAACGTGGCAGTCACGCAGGCACCCTATGGGGCTCCCGTCACAGGGGCACCACTGCCGTCAGCTTGTATGCCCGGCTTGTATGCCCGGCTTGTATGCCCGGCTTGTATGTCCTGCTTGTATGTCCGGCTTGTATGTCTGGCCGTGCGGGCTCCGCGGTGATTCCGGCGCGGCCCGCCTCAACGCCGTCCGCACCGGCGGAACTCCGGGCCACCCGGCGGGTCAGTGCGGCAGCGTCGCCGGACTGCCGCCGTTCGCCTCGTAGCCCGCGACCGCCAGTGCACGGTAGACCGCGAACTCCGCGGCCGGGTCCGGGGAAAGCGTCCACGGCAGGGCGCCCACATGACCGTCGATGTGTATGAGTTCGCCCATGGCCTCCGCCCAGCGCTCCGAGCGGACCAGGAAGAAGACCAGCAGATGGCGCACGTGCGCCAGCATCGGGTCGTCGGCGCGCGCCGAGTGCTCCGCGTGCAGCGCGCCGTGGATCGCCCTGGTCACGACCTCGCTCTGGTAGAAGCTGGCGACCAGGTTCACCTCGGGCAGGTGCTCGAAGACCGCGAACAGCGGCATCGCCGCCAGCAGCGAACCCCGCGGCGCCCGCGCCGCGGCCGCCTCCGCGAACGAGTACGCCAGCTCCCGCGACCCGTGCCACTTCTCGCACCAGTAGTGCAGCGCCGCCAGATGCGCGCCCATGTGCGCCGGAGCCCGGTCCAGGATCTTCAGCCAGAGCTGCTCGAACTCCTCCCGCGGATACCCGAGCCCGCGCGCCACCGACAGCTCCACGATGTACGGGATCGGGTCACCGGGAGCGAGCAGCGCCGCCTCGCCGCACGCCGTCTTCGCCTCCTCGATGATGATCCGGAAGTCGTCCGTGCCGGGCGCGGCCGTCCGCCACGCCTGCTGCACCAGGAACTCGGCGTGCACCGCAGCCCCGCCCGCGTCCTTCGGGTGCTCCGCGCGCCACACCCGCAGCCACTGCCCGCCCGGCGTGTCACTGACCCCGCTCGGCCGCTGCTGCAACTCCAGCGACGCCGCGCCCGCGAAGGCCTGCACACGCTGCCACCGCAGCTCACCCTCCGCGGCGGTGCCCGCGAGCAACTGTGCCGCCGCGCGGTAGTCCTGCGTGCGCTGCACCAGGTCCAGCACGTCCAGCAGGTCCTTGTCGGGGCCCGGCATCCGGATGTCCAGCTCCTCCTGGAGCACAAAGCCGTAGTTCGCGGGATCGGCCGCGTCCGGGTGCCCGGGCGGGACCAGCTCGATGCCGCGCCGCCGGCGCAGGGCGAGCGGACCCACGACGAAGCCCAGCATGAGCAGGGCCAACAGGACCCAGAGAATCTCCATGACTCAAGCGAACCAGACCACGCCGACAATTGGCCAACCCGGACCCCGGCCTGTGGAAAACTCCCCGGCCCGGACCCCGGCCCCAGCCCCGACCCCGTCCGCCGACCGCCCGCCGCAAGTCCGTCACTCGTCCCGCGCTCGTCCCGCGCCCGACCCGCCGTCCGACGTCCGCGCCGCGGGCCGACTACCCTCGGGACCCATGAGCGACAGGCACATCAGTCAGCACTTCGAGACCCTCGCGATCCACGCGGGCAACACCGCCGATCCCCTGACCGGCGCGGTCGTCCCGCCGATCTACCAGGTGTCCACCTACAAGCAGGACGGCGTCGGCGGCCTGCGCGGCGGTTACGAGTACAGCCGCAGCGCCAACCCGACCCGGACCGCCCTGGAGGAGAACCTCGCGGCGCTCGAGGGCGGTCGCCGGGGTCTGGCCTTCGCGTCCGGACTGGCGGCCGAGGACTGCCTGTTGCGTACGCTGCTCAGCCCCGGTGACCACGTGGTCATCCCGAACGACGCCTACGGCGGCACGTTCCGGCTGTTCGCCAAGGTCGTCGCCCGCTGGGGTGTGGAGTGGTCCGTCGCCGACACCAGCGACCCCGCGGCCGTCCGCGCCGCGATCACGCCCAAGACCAAGGCCGTCTGGGTGGAGACCCCCTCCAACCCGCTGCTCGGCATCACCGACATCGCCGCCGTCGCCCAGATCGCCCGGGACGCCGGCGCCCGGCTCGTCGTCGACAACACCTTCGCCACGCCCTACCTCCAGCAGCCGCTGGCCCTCGGCGCCGACGTCGTGGTGCACTCCCTGACCAAGTACATGGGCGGCCACTCCGACGTTGTCGGCGGTGCCCTGGTCGTCGGCGACGAGACGCTCGGCGAGGAACTGGCCTACCACCAGAACGCCATGGGTGCCGTTGCCGGCCCCTTCGACTCCTGGCTGGTGCTGCGCGGCGCCAAGACGCTGTCCGTCCGTATGGACCGGCACAGCGAGAACGCCACGAAGATCGCCGACATGCTGACCCGGCACCCGCGCGTGACGCGCGTGCTGTACCCGGGGCTGCCCGACCACCCCGGCCACGAGGTCGCCGCCAAGCAGATGCGGGCCTTCGGCGGCATGGTCTCCTTCCAGGTGGAGGGCGGCGAGGAGGCGGCGGTCGAGGTCTGCAACCGCGCCAAGATCTTCACGCTGGGCGAGTCCCTCGGCGGTGTCGAGTCGCTGATCGAGCACCCGGGCCGGATGACCCACGCGTCCGTGGCCGGCTCCGCCCTTGAGGTCCCCGGCGACCTGGTGCGTCTGTCCGTGGGCATCGAGAACGTCGACGACCTCCTGGAAGACCTCCAGCAGGCGATCGGCTAGTACGGCTGGTACGGCTGGTACGGCTGGTACGGCTGGTACGGCGCCGCGCGGGTAGGTCCGTCTCCCGCGCGGGCCCGGGTCACCATCCCGTGAGCGGTGGAGTCGTCACCGACGGCGGCTCCACCCACGGGCGCGCGGTCAGCGCCCAGACGGCGAACGCGACCGTCGCGGCCAGCATCAGCAGCCACAGCAGACGCAGCGCGATCCTGCGGCGCCGCAGCAGACGGCTGCCCCGGCGCACGGCCTCCGCGCACAGCTCCGGCGGCACGGACGGCGGCGTCCGCTCCATGATCCGCCGAGCCGCGGCCTCCCGCTCCCCCCGGCTCATCGCCCACCCCTGCCGTCACACGGGCGATGCCCCGACACGCGCGCGATGCCGTCGAGAAGACGTCGGCTCACCCCGCACCCCCGAAACCCGCCCGGCCCCACCCCACCCGACCTCATGATGTCGCCGCCTTCGCCGCGGTCACCGCGGGGGCGGGGCCCCTCGGTGGGTGGACCAGCGTTGCCGTCGCGCGGTCGCAGATGGCGCGTACCCGTTCCGGAGGCAGGCCGAGCAGCGCGGCGGCCTGTTCCTCGGCGACCCCCTCGTAGAGCCGCAGTACGAGGATCAGGCGTTCCTGCGGATTGAGGCCGGCCAGGGGGCTGCCCGGGTGCGGGCGGGCCCGGCCGAGCGCGCCGTACTGATGCCACGCCGCGCGGGCGAAGCGGTTGGCGAGGTGCTGGCGGGCACAGTTGTACGGGTCCTCGCCGCGCAGCCGGTCCCAGCACGCGTACGTGTGGGCCAGGGCGAGCGTGAGGAGGTGCCGCGCGCGCGGGTTGTCGCCCGGCCGCTCCGCCGTGAGCAGCGTGGCGGTGTGCAGCAGCCGGCCGGCCGCGCCCGCGACGAACGCCGCGAACTCCCGGTCCCGGCGCGTGCCTTGGGACGTACGCCGTTCTCGCACCGTGCCTCCCGCCTGAGGCCGATCTGACGGACGGATCCCGACCCTGTCGTACGCGGCCCTGTCGTACACGGCGACCGTGTCGTACGACGACCGCAGACCGTCTACGCCACAACCCGCCCCCGGGAGCCTGCTTCTGGACGGCCCCGTCTCACCGACCGGCCGCCGCGCCGCGATTCCGTACGAGAGGCCGGCCACGCCCCTCGGGTCTCATATGAGGCCAGCCACGCCCCACCGGTCAAGAGCCGCGCAGCGCCCGCTGGAGGCAGCCGTCGTCAGGAGCCGTTCGACGGCTCCGCCACCGGTACGCCCTGGGCCGCCATCCGCGTGGACAGCGCGCTGTTGAAGCGGGTGAGGAGCGTGCAGAACTGCTCGCGCTCCTCCGGCGCCCAGTCGTGTGTCAGCTCGGCCATCAGCTGACGCCTCGACGAGCGGACCTCCTCCAGGCGGGACAGTCCGCGCGGGGACAGCTGGAGCACCACCGCGCGGCCGTCCTCGGGGTGCGAGGTGCGCTTGACCAGGCCGGTGTCGACGAGCGGGGCCACCTGCCGGGTGACCGTCGAGGAGTCGATGCCCATGCTCGACGCGAGCGCCTTGACGCCCATCGGGCCTTCCTTGTCGAGCCGGTTGAGCAGCAGGTACGCGGCGCGGTCCATGGAGTTGCGCACCTGTCCCACGCCGCCGAGCCGCGTCTGTTCGGCGCGGCGCGCGAACACCGCCACCTCGTGCTGCAACGTGTCGAGAAGACCGGTGTCACCGACGGTCGTCATGTCCATCGACATTTCAGGTGTTGTGGGCATGGCCGGGGGCTCACTTCATGCTGGGTGCCAGGTTGGGGGACAGGGTACGCGGATGAAAGGCAGGTCGTACCGGCGCTGCGTAAACCTGTCTCGGTGCTTGGTCACAACCGCGCGCGACGCCTGTGAACTGCGAGACTTGAACGATGAACCACCGCAGGAGCACCCCTCCGCCGCCGGTCACGCTCGACGACGTGTGCGGTGCGCAGAAGATGCTGACGGGGGTCGCGCGGGTGACCGCCATGGAGGGCAGCCGCTATCTGACCCAGCTGGTCGGCGCGCCGGTGCAGCTCAAGTGCGAGAACCTCCAGCGGACGGGTTCGTTCAAGCTGCGCGGGGCGTATGTACGGATCGCCGGGCTGCTGCCCGAGGAGCGGGCGGCCGGTGTGGTGGCGGCGAGCGCCGGCAACCACGCGCAGGGTGTGGCCCTCGCGTCCGCGCTGCTCGGGGTGCGCGCCACGGTGTTCATGCCCAAGGGCGCCCCGCTGCCGAAGATCAGCGCGACCCGGGACTACGGCGCCGAGGTGCGCCTGCACGGTCATGTGGTCGACGAGACGCTGGCCGCCGCGCAGGAGTACGCGGACACGACGGGCGCGGTGTTCATCCACCCCTTCGACCACCCCGACATCATCGCGGGGCAGGGCACGGTCGGCCTGGAGATCCTGGAGCAGTGCCCCGAGGTGCGCACGATCGTCGTCGGGATCGGCGGCGGCGGACTCGCGGCCGGTGTCGCCGTCGCCGTGAAGGCGCTGCGCCCGGACGTGCGGATCATCGGTGTGCAGGCGGAGGGCGCGGCGTCGTATCCGCCCTCGCTGGCGGCGGGGCGCCCGGTGGCGATCGACAACCCGGCGACGATGGCCGACGGCATCAAGGTCGGGCGGCCCGGGGACGTGCCGTTCGGGATCGTCGGCGAGCTGGTGGACGAGGTCCGTACGGTCACCGAGGACGAGCTGTCGGCCGCGCTGCTGCTCTGCCTGGAGCGGGCGAAGCTGGTGGTGGAGCCGGCCGGGGCGAGCCCGGTTGCCGCGCTGCTGAGCGGTGCGCGGGGTGTCGAGGGGCCGGTCGTCGCGGTGCTGTCGGGCGGGAACGTCGATCCGGTGCTGATGCAGCGCGTCCTGCGCCACGGTATGACCGCGCAGGGCCGCTACCTGGCCGTACGGCTCCGGCTCACGGATCGTCCCGGTGCCCTCGCGACGCTTCTGGGGGTGTTGTCAGTGGCGGACGCTAACGTCCTCGACGTGAGTCACGTACGGACCGATCCCCGGCTCGGGCTCACGGAGGTGGAGGTCGAGCTGCACCTGGAGACGAAGGGTCCGGCGCACTGCGCCGAGGTCGGCCACGCCCTGCGCGACGCGGGGTACACGGTCGTCGACTGAGACCTTCTGGGAGAGGAAATCCCAGGTCAGGGCCGGTTTGTCACCCACTCCAGCGAATCCGGATTAAATCCGTTGTGAGACGCGATACATCGCGTTATGGTGTGCCGCGTGGCACCGATCTCGCCGTACCCCAGGCGGACCAGAACAGCAAAACCTACGCTTCTCGAATCATTCCTGACCCAGTGGAGACTGATATGCCAGGCGCCATCTACGCCGAAGGCCTGGTCAAGACCTTCGGCGACGTAAGGGCACTGGACGGCGTCGACCTCGATGTCCCGGAGGGCACCGTACTGGGCCTGCTCGGGCCGAACGGAGCGGGCAAGACAACCGCCGTCCGCTGTCTCACCACCCTGCTGCGCCCCGACAGCGGCCGCGCCGTCGTCGCCGGCCTCGACGTGCTCAAGCAGCCCAACGAAGTACGGCGTTCCATCGGCCTGTCCGGCCAGTTCGCCGCGGTCGACGAATACCTGACCGGCCGCGAGAACCTTCAGATGGTCGGCCAGCTTTACCAGATGAAGGCCAAGGCCGCCAAGGTCCGCGCCGCCGAGCTGCTCGAACAGTTCAATCTCGCGGACGCGGCGGACCGGACCGCCAAGACCTACTCCGGCGGTATGCGCCGCCGGCTCGACCTGGCGGCGGCGCTTGTGGTCCGCCCGCCGGTCATGTTCATGGACGAACCGACGACCGGCCTCGACCCCCGCAACCGCCAGCAGCTGTGGGAGGTCATCAGAGACCTGGTCTCGGGCGGTACGACCCTGCTGCTGACCACGCAGTATCTGGAGGAGGCCGACCACCTCGCCCACGACATCGCCGTCGTCGACCACGGCAAGGTGATCGCCCGGGGCACCTCCGACCAGCTCAAGGCGCGCACCGGCGGTGAGCGCGTCGAGGTCGTGGTGCACCAGCCGGAGGACATCACCCCCGCCTCCGAGGTGCTGCGTGGCCTCGGCAAGGGCGAGACCACGATCGAGCAGCACACCCGCAAGCTCACGGTGCCCGTCACCGGTGGCGCCAAGCTCCTCGCCGAGATCATCCGTGAACTCGACGGCCGGGGCATCGAGATCGACGACATCGGTCTGCGCCGTCCCACCCTCGACGACGTCTTCCTCTCCCTGACCGGCCATGTCGCCGAGGCGAAGGACGCGGAGAACGGCGGAGCGGACACAACACCCGACCAGGACAGCCCCAAGGGCCGCAAGCCGAGAAAGGAGACCACGAAGTGAGCGCCGTGAACGACTCCCTGGTCATCGCCCGCCGGAACCTGATCCGGATGGGCCGCATTCCCGAGATGATCATCTTTGGGCTGTTCCAGCCGATCATGTTCGTGGTGCTGTTCACCTATGTGTTCGGTGGTTCGATCCAGGTCGGCTCGTCCCTCTCCACGCAGGCGTACCGCGAGTTCCTGATGGCCGGCATCTTCGCCCAGACGGTCACCTTCGCGACCGCGGGCGCCGGTGCGGGCATCGCCGACGACATGCACAAGGGCCTGATCGACCGCTTCCGCTCGCTGCCCATGACCCGCGGCGCGGTGCTCACCGGCCGTACCGTCGCCGACCTGGTGCAGACGGCGCTCACCCTGGTCGTCCTGGCGGGTGTCTCCCTGCTCATCGGCTGGCGCACCCATGAGAACCTCGGCAAGGTGCTGGCCGGCTTCGGTCTGCTGCTCCTGCTCGGTTACGCGTTCTCGTGGATCGGCGCGCTCATCGGTCTCTCGGTGCGGACACCGGAGGCGGCCACGTCGGGCGGTCTGATCTGGCTGTTCCCGCTGACGTTCATCTCGAACGCGTTTGTGGACGCCAACCAGATGCCGGACTTCCTCCGGCACATCGCCGAGTGGAATCCGTTCAGCGCCACGGTCCAGGCCTGCCGCGAGCTGTTCGGCAACCTTCCGCCGGGCTTCGAGACGCCCGACGCCTGGCCGATGCAGCACCCGGTCTGGGCCTCCCTGATCTGGTCCGTCCTGATCATCGCCGTCTTCAGAACACTCGCGGTCCGGAAGTACCGCCGGGCGGAGTGACGGACTGCCCCACGGGGAAGTCAAGTGCTCGCGTTCAGACATGGAGACTGCACGTGTGTGCAGGAGGCACAGATTCCACCGGCTGAACACGAGTGACGGGCCTACGTTCACGACCAGGCATCCAAACGCCCGCACGCATCGAAGTGGGCAGACCTGGAAGGAAACTGAATGAGGCTCAAGCGAGCGATGGTCGGGGCGGCGTTCACCAGTCTGGTCGTCGCCGGGGGTGTGGCGGCCGCGGTTCCGGCGTCTGCCGCCAGCAACGAATACGTCCGCACGTACAACAACTGGAGCGACTGCAACGCCAACGCGGGCTTCGAGAACTCCTTCATCAACAAGCGCGGTTGGTACTACTGCGCGCAGGGTGCTGGGACGAAGGTCAACCTCTGGGTGCGGGTCGGCTGAGTACGCGCAACGGACAGATATCGGCCCCCGCGACGGATTCGCGGGGGCCGATCTCGTTGTCAGGGTCGCTGCGCCGGCCGTTTCCCTGCCCCTCAACCGGCCGCTGCCGCGCGGGAGTCGGGCGGTGGCGCCGTACTGGCCCGCATGATGACCTCACCGCCGACCCGCAGCACCCGCGAACGGGAGCCGCGCGGCTCGCGCAGCGCGAGAGCGAGCACGTCCTGTCCCATGGCGGTCAGCGGCAGCGCCACCGTGGTGAGCGGGGGAGACAGTTCCCGCACGAGGGGGATGTCGTCGAAGCCCGCCAGCGAGATGTCCTGCGGCACCCGGACACCCGCTTCCCGGAAGGCCGCGAGCGCGCCGACCGCCATCACGTCGGTGACCGCGAAGACGCAGGTGGGCAGGGTGGAGCGGGCCAGCAGTTCACGGGCGGCGGTGTGGCCGCCCTCCCGGGTGAAGGTGCCGCGCACCACCCTGTGCGGCGCGAGCCGGATCCCGGCCTCGGCCAGTCCCTGCCGGAACCCGGCGAGCCGGTCGACGACGGTGGACAACTCGGGCGGCCCGGTGAGGACCGCGAACTCCCGGTGCCCGAGGGCCAGGAGAGACCGGGCGAGGGCGGCGGCGCCCGCCCGGTTCTCCGGCAGTACGGAGTCCACCCGCAGACTGCGGTGCCGGCTGACGACGGCGACCCGGCCGCCCGCGCGGACATACGGTTCCACCTCGGCCGCCAGTGCCCGCTCCCAGTCCCGGTCCTGGAAACCGGAGCCGATCAGCAGGATGGCGCGGGCCCGCTGGGCGCGCAGGGTGGAGACGTAGGCGATCTCCCGGTCCGGTTCGCGGAAGGTGCTGGCGAGCACCACGAGGACGTCCTGCTCGGCGGCCGCCCGCATCACACCGTCGGCGATGGCGGCGAAGTAGGGATCGCCGACGTCGTGGCAGATGAGGCCGACGGTGCTGTTGGAGGCGCTGGCGAGGGCCTGGGCATGGGCGTTGGGGACGTAGCCGAGCAGTTCGGCCGCCGCGCGCACCCGCCGGCGCAGATCCTCCCGGACGCTGGTGGCGCCGTTGAGGGCCCGCGACGCCGTGGCCAGGGAGACACCGGCCCGGCGGGCGACGACGTCGAGCGTCACATGGGCCGGTGTTGCGCGTCGTTTCGCCACTGCACCCCCGAAACTTCGTGACGACCTATTGACCGTGCGTAACGGCAGTCACTAGCGTGGCGGCATCGTATCAGAAAGCGCTTTCTGAAAGCGATTTCCCGAAGGAGTCGGCCGTGAGCCAGAGTGTTACCAAGGCAGCACCATGGCAAGCCACGGGAGTGACCGCGCGGGAACGGCCGGGCTGGGGCGAGCGCGTCGGCCGGGTGACGGAGCAGACCTGGCGGCCCGTGGTGCTGCTGCTGGTCTGCTTCGGCGCGTGGTGGGTGATCGCCGCGGCCGAACTGGTCGAGCCCTATCTCGTCCCCTCGCCCGGCGCGACGCTGGACGTACTGACCGGGAAGACCGACTACATCGCGCAGCACGCCTGGGTGACCACCTACGAGACGCTCATCGGCTTCCTGATCGCCGTCGCGGTCGGTGTGCTCGCCGCGGTGGTCATGGTCTACTCGCCGACCGTCGAGAAGACCCTCTACCCGATCCTGCTCTTCGCCCAGGTCGTCCCGAAGATCGCCATCGCTCCGCTGTTCGTCGTGTGGCTCGGCTTCGGTATCGCGCCGAAGATCCTCATCGTCGTCCTCATCGCCTTCTTCCCGGTCGTCATCTCGATGGTGACCGGGCTCAAGGCCGTCGACCCCGAGATGCTCCAGTTGTCGTCGACCATGGGCGCGAGCCCGTGGCAGACCTTCGTCAAGATCCGCTTCCCCGCCTCGCTGCCGCATCTCTTCTCCGGTCTCAAGGTCGCTGTCACGCTCGCCGTGACCGGCGCCGTCGTCGGCGAGTTCGTCGGCGCGAACGAGGGACTCGGCTATGTGATCCTCCAGGCCAACGGCAACCTCGACACCCCCATGCTCTTCGCGGGCCTGCTCGTGATGTCACTGATCGGGGTGGTCCTCTTTGTGCTCGTCGAGATCGCGGAGAAGCTCCTGCTCCCCTGGCACGCCGGCCAACGGGCGGCGGGAGTCACGACCAGCTACTGAACGGCGCACCCACCGGCACGATCCCCCCTGACCAGAAGGGCCATGCCATGACCGCGCGCAGAGTTCTGATCGGCCTCGTCCCGCTGCTCCTCGTCGCCACGGCCTGTGGTGACGGCGACTCGGACACAACCACCACCGACTCGGGCCGGGAGATCGACAAGGTCACCCTGACGCTCAACTGGTATCCGTACGGCGAGCACGCGCCGTTCTACTACGGCAAGCAGCAGAAGATATTCGAGAAGCACGGCATCGACCTCGACATCCGGGCCGGCCAGGGCTCCCAGAAGACGGTCCAGGCGACCGGCGCCGGACAGACCGACTTCGGCTGGGCCGACACCCCCGCACTGCTCTCCGGCGTCCACTCCGGCGTCAAGGTGAAGAGCCTCGGCGTCTTCCTCCAGACGACGCCGTCCTCCGTCCAGTTCTTCGAGTCGCAGGGCATCAAGTCGCCCGCCGACCTCAAGGGGAAGACCATCGCGGGCACGGCCGGCGACGCGCTCTCCAAGACCTTCCCGATCTTCCTGAAGCTGAACGACCTTGCGGAGTCGGACGTCAGGGTGCAGAACACCGACCCCGCGGGCAAGATCGCCGCGGTGATCTCCGGCAAGACGGACGGACTGCTCGGCTACGCCAGCGACCAGGGCCCCACCATGCAGAACAAGGCCAACAAGCAGGTCGGTTATCTGCGCTTCTCCGAGAACGGGCTCAACTTCTACTCCAACGGGCTCATCGCCGGCCGGCAGGTCCTGTCCGGGAAGAAGGACCTCGCGCAGCGCATGGTGAAGGCGGTCAGCGAGTCCTTCGCCGCCGCCGAGAAGGCTCCCGGTCCCGCGGTCGCCGCGATGGAGGGCGCCTCGGAGCAACTCCCGCCCGAGGAGGTCCTGTCCGAACAGTTCCGGACGACTCTGACCCTGCTGCACACCCCGGCGACGGAGGGCAGCGCTCCCGGCGTCAACACCGACGCCGACTGGCAGAAGACCATCGACGTCTTCGCCGAGGCGGGCCTGATCGAGAACCCGAAGGCCGTGACCGACTACTGGGACGACGCCACCGCGCTGAAGGGATGACGATGGCCAAGGACACAACGGTGCGGGAGCCGGCGGCGCCGGCCGGGGACAGCAGGGAGCGGCCCGCGACGGCGGTCGACATCGAGGACGTAGCCGTACGTTTCCGCAGCAGGAAACGGGATGTCACCGCTCTCACCGATGTCTCCCTCACCGTGGGGACGGGGGAGTTCGTCGCCATCGTGGGCCCGTCGGGCTGCGGCAAGTCCACCCTCCTCAAACTCGTCGCCGGCCTGCTCAGACCATCCGCGGGCGACGTCCGGCTGCACGGGGAACGGGTGGACGGCCCACGGCACGACATCGGATACGCGTTCCAGCGCGCGGCCCTGCTGGAGTGGAGGTCGGCGCGGCGCAACATCCTGCTCCAGGCCGAGATACGCAGGATGCCGGCCGCGGTGGCCCGCAGACGCGCGGACGAACTGATCGCCATGACCGGCCTCGAGGGCTTCGAGGACGCCTACCCGCACGAGCTGTCGGGCGGTATGCAGCAGCGGGTGGCGTTGTGCCGGGCGCTGCTGCACAGACCGCCGGTCCTGCTGATGGACGAGCCGTTCGGCGCGCTCGACGCGCTGACCCGTGAGCAGCTGAACATGGAGCTCAACCGCATCTGGCGGGAGACCGGCACCACCGTGCTGCTGGTCACCCACTCCATCTCGGAGGCGTGTTATCTCGCCGACCGGGTGGTGGTGATGAGCCCCCGGCCCGGCACCATCACCGAGATCGTCGGGATCGGACTGCCCGCCGAGCGCGACTACACCGAGACGATGGGGCGTCCCGAGTTCCGCGAGGCGACCAGCCACATCCGCGGACTGCTCGGCGCCGCCTCCGCCGAGGACTGAGCCCCGTACCTCCCGCGAGGGGGTACGGGGCTCCGCCCTGCCCTGTGGTCAGTACCGGAGGTTCGCCAGGTACGTGTAGCTGTTCTGCGCGGTCGCGAACGGGTCGGCCGGCGCGTCGTGTTCGACGAGCCACTGCCTCACACCGCCGCAGCGTGCCGTGTCGAACATCGCCGCGAAGTCCAGCACCCCGGAGCCGACGTCGGCGAAGTCGCCGTTCGGCGCCATGTCCTTGACGTGCAGCGCGGGGAAGCGGCGCGGGTGACGCACGAACAGGGACCGTGGATCCGCCCCGCCCTTGGCCGCCCAGTAGACGTCCAGCTCGAAGCCGACCAGTTCCGGGTCGGTCTCGTCGAGCAGGATGTCGTACAGGTTCTCCCCGTCGACCACGGCGTGGTCGGTGCCGTGGTTGTGGAACAGCAGCGGACCGAGGCCGGCCTCACGGGCGGCGAGCCCCGCCTTGTTGAACTCCCTTGCCGCTTCCCGGAATCCGGCCGGGGAGTGCATCGAGGCGGGCAGGCTCGGCACCACGATCCAGCGCGCGCCGAGGGTGTGGAGGTCGTCGAGCGCCTGCGGCAGACCGGCGCCCACGACGGTCGGGTAGCCGACGTGTTCGAGGACCGCCTTCAGGCCGGTCTCCCTCAGCATGGCCCGGATCGCGGCCGCGCTGTTGCCGTGCCGTCCGCTGACGCCGACCGTCGCGTACCCCATCGCGGCCAGCCGCGCGAGGGTCCCCTTGAAGTCGGCCGCCAGGGGCGTACGCATCGTGTAGAGGTGCATGCCGATGCCGGAGGGCGGGATCCGCCGTCTGCGGCGGCCGCTCTCGGCGGCGTCCGCCGGCCCGCTCATGACCGTCGCCGCCGCGGCGGCGCCCAGAGCCGTGCCGAAGAACGCGCGTCGTGTCCCTTCCATACTCGCCTCCCTCTCAACCCACGTTGATTCGGACATGGTTGGTGGTGGTGTCGCCCGTGCTGTCCGTGACGGTCAGATGCGCGGTGTACGCACCGGGGCGGGCGTACGTGTGCGTGGCCGTCGCTCCCTCCGGGCCCGTGGGCCGGCTGTTGTCGCCGAAGTCCCAGTGGTACGAGGCGATGGTGCGGCCGGGCGCCGGCACCGCCTTGCCGGTGAGCGCCACGTCGAGCGGTTCCGTCCCGCCGGCCGGGGCCGCCTTCAACGAGACCTTGCCGGCCGGGCGCTTCTCGACGCCGTTGCCGTTGAAGTGCAGCCAGTCGAGCGCGAGCAGGTCGGGCTTCTGGTCCGTCCACTCCGGGTTGGTGAAGACCGCGTACAGCTTCACCGTGCCGCCCGGGTCGCGCAGCGTGGTCGTGGGCGATACGACGTTGCCCCAGTCCCCGCTGTTCGGGACGGTCACCTTGCCCAGCAGCCGGCCCGTCGGCGAACCGGCGCGGAACTCCACGTCCCCGCCGAGCCCGCCCGAGGCCGCGCCGACCGTGACCGACGTGATGCCCTTGAGGCTCACGGGGTCGAAGCTGATCCAGTCGCCGTTCTCGATCTCCGTCAGCCGCTTGCCGCCCGAGGCGTCGGCGCGGTTCGCCACCACCGCCCCGGAGTGCGCGCCGCCGGTGGTGGTCATGTGCTCGGCCTCGCGGTACGTCGTCCGCAGGGTCAGCGAGCTGGAGCCGGTGAGCGCGGGCACACCGGGCGCTCCCCTGTCCTCGTACTGGGCGCTGATCCCGTAGTACAGGTTCTGGCCGGGGCCGTGGCTGTCGCCCGCGTCGGTCACGATCTCGCCCGTGCAGCCGGTGTAGTTGTCCAGCGGGTGCAGATGGCTGTCGTGGCCGAGCTGGGACTGGACGACCACCCGCGAGCAGTCGATCCGCCTGCCGTCCTCCTTGTCCCTGACCTTCACGGTGAAGGGGATCGTGTCGCCGAAGCCGAACATCCCGCCGTTCGGCGGCTGCTGGATCGTCACGACGGGCCGGGTGTTGCCCACGGTGATCTCCTGGACGGCGAGCGCCGTCAGATCCTCCGGCCCGGTGACCGTCAGCCGTGCGGTGAAGCTGCCCTTGGTCCGGTAGACGTGGGTCGGGTTCGCCTCGGTCGAGTCGGTGGTGCCGTTGCCGTCGAAGTCCCAGGCGTACGTCACGGCAGCGCCGCCCGGCAGACCGGAGCCCGCGCTGGAGAAGTCCACCCGCAGTGGTACCGAGCCGGTGTCGGGGGTGGCCGTCACCTTGGCGTCGGGCAGCCGGCCGTCGCCGACGTAGTCGATGCGGTAGATGCCGGAGCCCTCGTTGCTGCCGCCCCGTCCCGTACCGCTGCCGATCCCGAAGTCGATGACGTACAGCGCTCCGTCGGGGCCGAAGTCGGCGTCGAAGGGCTGGTTCCACGTCAGGTCGCCGAAGACGGAGTTGATCGACTGGAGATCACCCGCCCGCGCCGGTGCGAACCGCGGATCGGTGAAGGTCTGGTCCTGCTGCTGGATCGAGAAGGCCTTGAACCACCTGCGGGTCAGCTCGTAGTTCAGCCACTTCCCCTCGAAGTACTCGGGGAACTTGGTGCGGTAGGTGTTCGCCGGGTCGTAGTCGTACACCGGCCCGCTCATCGGACCGCCGCCGCCCGTGCCGAGCTCGGGGAACTCCGCGGACGCCGAGTACGCGTACCAGGACGTGGCGGGCTGGGCCGGCGGCAGCTCGGTCAGACCGGTGTTGTTGGGCGAGTCGTTGACCGGCTTGGCGCAGTCGAACTTCGCGCCCGGCGTCCTGGTGGTGAAGTCGTAGTCGTTGAACGGGGTGTTGTCGCCGATGCAGTACGGCCAGCCGAAGTTGCCCGCCTCGGTGATCCGGGTGAACTCGACCGTGCCCTCGGGACCCCGGTCGGCGACGGCCGCGCGGGCGTCGGGTCCGTAGTCCGCCACCATCAGGGCGCCGCTGCGCGGATCGGTCGTGATCCGGAAGGGGTTGCGCATCCCCATCGCGTAGATCTCGGCCCGTGTCCGGTCGGTGCCGGGGGCGAAGAGGTTGCCCTCGGGGACGGTGTACGTCCCGTCGTCCTGCGGTGTGATGCGCAGGATCTTGCCCCGCAGGTCGTTGGTGTTGCCCGAGGTGCCCTGCGCGTCCCAGGCGCGACGTCCCGCGCCCTCGTCGATCGGGGTGAAACCGTCGGACGCGAAGGGGTCGGTGTTGTCGCCGGTCGCGATGTAGAGGTCGCCGTCCTTGTCGAAGGCGAGGGAGCCGGCCATGTGGGAGTTGGCCCGGCCCTCGTCACGGTAGGTGGGGACGGTCAGCAGCCGTTTCTCGGACGCGGGGTCGATCGTGTTGCCGGTCACCGTGAACCGCGACAGGTTGAGCCGTTTCTCGGTCTTGTCGGAGTTCAGGACGTACAGCCAGTTGTTGCGGCCGAAGTCCGGATCGAGCGCGAGTCCGAGGAGACCGTCGGACTGACTGGTCATCTCGGGGGTGTACTCGAAGTCCAGCACGGTGGTGACCTTCAGCGTCTGCTGGTCGATCACCTTGATCTTGCCGGTGCGCTCGACGAAGAACACCCGGCGGTCGGGCGCGACGGCGAGTTCGAAGGGGTCGGCGAGATCGCTGGTGGCCAGCGGTGTGCGCTGGAAGGCGCCGGTCTTCGTGGCCGTGCAGTCACCGGGCTTGTTGCCCGCGGCCCACTGGATACCGCCGAGCAGATGACTCAGGAAGGCGGGCTCCTCGAACGCGGACGCCGCGTGGCCGCCCGCGGTGAACCAGGAGCGTCCGCCGTCGTAGTTCTGGCACCAGGACCACGGGTGGTCTACGCCCTCGTCGAGTCCGGAGATGCCGTCGCGCACCTTGATCTGGGCGAGCGTGTGCACCTTCCCGGTCGGATTGGCGCGCCAGTTGTACCACTCCTCCGTGCGCTCCCAGAGTTCGGGAAGCCCCTTGGTGGAGGGGTGGGACTGGTCCAGCACCTTGATCCGCCCGGTCTGCACGGCCGGGTGCTGGTCGAAGATCGCGCCGACCAGGCCCTCGTACCAGCCCCAGTCGCGCTCGCTCGCCGAGGCGGCGTGCAGACCGACCCAGCCGCCGCCCCCTCGGACGAAGGTCTGGAGGGCGGTGCGCTGCCCGGCGTCGAGCAGATCGCCCGACGCGGGCGTGGAGTTGGTGTTGTTGAAGACGATCGCCTGGAAGCGGGCGAGGTTGGCATCGGTGAACGCGGCGGCGTCGTCGGTCGCCTCGACCTCGAAGCCGTTCTCGGCGCCGAGCTTCTCGACCGCCTCGACGCCGGCGGGGATGGAGTCGTGGGGGAAGTTCGTGACCTTGGAGAAGACCAGCACACGGTAGGTCGCGGCGTCGGCGCGGGGCGGTAACGCGATCCCGAGGCCGACGACCAGCGCGAGCAGCGCCGTGAAGACGGTCAGCGAGAAGAGGGATCTGTGCCTGGGGCCTGTTGCTGAACTGAGCAGTGCTCTTCGACTGTTCATTGCGCTCCCGGTGATAGACGGACCGTCAGCTCAAGGGCTAGAAAGCGCTTTCTCAGTGCGTGGCACAGCGTATATAGCGCCTCACAGGGGGTCAATGGGTCGGGTGAACCCAAAGTTGTGAGAGCGGAGTGGAGCGGGGCGGTCTCGGTGCCGACGTGTGCGGCGGCGCGACGAAGCCCCCGGCGTCACGGGGGACGCCGGGGGCTTCGTCGAAGGGGACGACTCGCGCGGTCAGCCGTCGTACGGCACGGCCTTCAGGATGCGGACCGTGGCCTTCTTGCCGTTGGGCAGCTCGTAGTCGGCGTCCTCGCCGACCTTGTGGCCCATCACGCCGGAGCCCAGGGGCGACTGCGGCGAGTAGGTCTCGATGTCGGCGCTGGCGTACTCGCGCGAGGCGAGCAGGAAGCTCAGCGTGTCGTCCTCGTCGCCGTCGAAGGCGATCGTGACGACCATGCCGGGGGCCACCGTGCCGTCGGCCGAGGTCGGCGCCTCACCGACCTGGGCGTTCTCAAGGAGCTGGGTCAGCTGGCGCACACGGAGCTCCTGCTTGCCCTGCTCCTCCTTGGCCGCGTGGTACCCGCCGTTCTCGCGCAGGTCCCCCTCCTCGCGCGCAGCCGCGATCTTGGCGGCGATCTCCGTGCGCGCAGGACCAGTAAGGTACTCAAGCTCGTTCCTGAGCTTGTTGTACGCCTCCTGGGTCAGCCAGGTGACGTTCTCGCTGGTCTGGGTCACAGGGTGCTCCTCGTCGGTACTGGGAATACAAAGCATCGCCCTACCCAGAAGAATGTTCCTTCAGGAGTGGGCGAAACCACGAGCCTAACAATTCAGGAGCGGCGGGGGGAGGACATAAGTCACCTATATCCCGTCAACGCAGGTCAGCCCGGAGGTATTGCCCGCAACCCCATGTTCACGGCAGCGCCGGCGGCCGTTCGCGGCCCGACCCTTCGCGGCCCGGTCCTTCGCGGGCGGTCCGGACGGTCCGGGTCAGGCGCCGTGGCAGCCGAGCAGTTCCGCGGTGGTGCCCGGGGCCGTCGTCCGCAGGGTGACGGTCTCCTCGAACCGGCTGCGGTCGCCGTCGAAGCGGAAGTCGGCCCGGCCGACCTCGGCGCCGTCCGCGGCCTGGGAGCGGATCGTGCAGTAGCCGGCGGCGCCCGCGTCCTTCTCGACCTTCAGCCGCACCTGCACCGCGCTGTCCCCGAGATCAAAGCTGATCACTTCTGCACTGATCTTGTTTTTGCCCACGTAGTGATAGGCGAAGAACCCGATCACCAGCAGCAGGACCGCGCCCAGTACGGCGCCGAGGACCTTCAGTGTGCGGTCCGCGCGCTCGTCCGAGGAACGGCCGTAGCGGCCCTCCGGCGGTCGCGTGCTCACCGTACTCATGATCGTCCTCTCGGCCTCGGGCGGGACGGGTCCGAAGGGGCCGCCCCAAGCTGTCCCAAAAGGGGTCCCGAAGCCGGGCTCCGGAATTATTGGCCCTCCGATTCGGTCACTATAGAAGCCGCCCGCACGCCGCCTGATCGCCGCCCCTCGACGACGGACGCGAGCCGGCACCCGACCGACGCACCCGGTCACCCACCGGGCGCCTATCACCAAGGATCGAGTCTTGACTGACCAGCTGCGACTGATGGCCGTGCACGCGCATCCCGACGACGAGTCGAGCAAGGGCGCGGCGACCATGGCGAAGTACGTGTCCGAGGGGGTGGACGTGCTGGTCGTCACCTGCACGGGCGGGGAGCGCGGCTCCATCCTCAATCCGAAGCTTCAGGGCGACGCGTACATCGAGGAGCACATCCACGAGGTGCGGAAGAAGGAGATGGACGAGGCCCGCGAGATCCTGGGCGTCAGGCAGGAGTGGCTCGGCTTCGTCGACTCCGGGCTGCCCGAGGGCGACCCGCTGCCGCCGCTGCCCGACGGCTGCTTCGCCCTGGAGGACGTGGAGCACGCGGCCGGTGAGCTGGTCCGCAAGATCCGGTCCTTCCGGCCGCAGGTCGTCACGACGTACGACGAGAACGGCGGGTATCCGCACCCCGACCACATCATGACCCACAAGATCTCGATGCTGGCCTTCGAGGGCGCCGCGGACACCGAGCGGTTCCCGGAGGCGGAGTACGGGCCCGCGTACCAGCCGCGGAAGCTGTACTACAACCAGGGCTTCAACCGGCCGCGCACCGAGGCGCTGCACCGGGCGATGCTCGACCGGGGGCTGGAGTCGCCGTACGGGGACTGGCTCAAGCGGTGGGAGGGCTCCGGGCACAAGGAGCGCACGCTCACCACGCATGTGCCGTGCGCGGACTTCTACGAGATCCGGGACAAGGCGCTGATCGCGCACGCCACGCAGATCGATCCCGACGGGGGGTGGTTCCGGGTGCCGATGGAGCTCCAGAAGGAGGTCTGGCCGACGGAGGAGTACGAGCTCGCGAAGTCGCTCGTCGAGACGTCCCTCCCCGAGGACGACCTCTTCGCGGGCATCCGCGACAATGCCTGACATGAGCGCAAGCGCAAGCCTGGCAATGACGCATCTCGTCACCTTCGCGAAGGAGGTCGACGAGGACAAGGTGACTCCCGGTGTCCTTGGCTTCATCGTGTTCGCGGTGATGGCTGTGGCGGTGTGGGGGCTGATGAAGTCGATGAACCGGCATATGGGGAAGGTCTCTTTCGAGGAGACCTCCGATGCGGGGGCGCCTGCGGCGGGCGAGGAGCGGGATCGCGTGCGCGAGGGCTGAGCGGGGCCCAGGCGGGGCGGGGGGTGGGTGCGGCGCCGTTGTGGCTTGTCGCGCAGTTCCCCGCGCCCCTGTGGGGGTGGGGGTTGGAAGGTCCGTGCGGCGCCGTTGTGGCTGGTCGCGCAGTTCCCCGCGCCCCTGACCGGCGCTGCCGTGTCGGCCTGGCAAAGGGTTACGGGGCTACCTGTACCGGGACTCCCATTACCTCTCTTGCGTGGCGGTTGGGGACCATGCCCAGGCGCCAGGCCTGCCAGCCGGTTTCCAGGGTGACGCCTCGTTCGAGGAGGAGCTGGTAGGCCTCTGTGTACTCGGTGAGTTTGGGGTCGCGGGCCGGGTGGGAGGAGCGGGCGAGCTGGGAGAGTTCCTCCTGGGCCACCGCCGTGCCGATCTCCACACCGCCCGGCGCGCCGAACGGCAGCAGGGTGCAGCGCAGGAAGCGGGCCCAGTCCTCGCCGCGGCGGTCGCCGTACGACGCGAAGAGCCGGGCCGCCTCGTCGCACAGCTCCAGCGCCTGGGGCGTACGGGTGTTGCCGGCGTCGACGACCGCGAGTTCCAGGCAGGTCCACGCCTCGCCGTGGGCGACCCCGATGCGCTGGAAGTCGGCGCGGGCGTCCACCAGGAGCTGGCGGGCGAAACCGGAGTTGCGCAGCGAGCCGGTCTGCGCGGCGCGCTGGTCGCGGGTCACCCGGGCCGAGTGGTGCCGGGCGCAGGCCAGCCCGTACACGTCCCGCATCCGCGAGAACATCGTCCGCGAGCGCTCCAGGTCACGGACCGCCTGGTCGAGGTTGCCGGTCTCCTCCATGGCCTGCCCGAGGTAGTACAGCGTCCAGGCCTCACCGCGGGCGTCCTCGTTCTCCCGGTGCCTGGCCGCCGCCGCGCGCAGCTCGTCCACCGCCGGTGACGGATCGCCCGCCACCAGCCGGGCCCGCGCCAGCTGGGTCAGCGCCCAGGCCGCGCCCCGGGCGTCGCGGGTACGGCCGTACAGCTCCAGGGCCGAGCGGAGTTCGGTGCCGGCACGGTCCACGTCGCCGAGCCGGACGTACAGCTGGCCCAGCTGGTAGTGCGCCCACGCCTCGCCGTGCACGGACTCGCCCGCGCGGTGCAGGGCAAGGGAACGGTTCAGCAGGTCCAGGGCCTCGGCGAGATGCGCGCGGTCGCGTTCCACGGCGGCCAGCGCGTGCATCGTCCACGCGCGGTCCGTCGCGAGCTGCGGTGGCGACTGGAGGTCGAGCGCCTCGCGCAGCTTGGCCGCCGCCTCGACCAGATTGCCCTGGTGGTGCAGCGTGATGCCGAGCGAGCACAGGGCGCGCGCCGCACCGGCGTCGTGATGCGCCTCCATGTACAGGTCGACGACCGAGGTCAGTGTGGTGCGCGCCTTGTCCAGTTCGCCGAGCTGCCGGGCCGCGATACCGGTCCGCCACTGCACGGACCGGATCAGCAGCCCCTGGTCCACCGCCTGCGCCAGCTCGCTGATCTCCCCGAGCCGGTAGAGGTCGCCGCGCAGCAGGCAGTAGTCGCACAGCGCGCCGAGCAGATTGAGTACGGCCCCCTGGTCGACGCCCTCCGCGTGCCGCAGCGCCGCCGTGATGAAGCTCGACTCGTCGTCCAGCCAGCGCAGCGCCTCGTCCAGCGAGGTGAAGCCGTGCGGCCCGAACCGGTCCGAGCGGGTCGACATGTTGCCGTCGACCAGCCGCAGCACGGAGTCCGCCAGCTCCGCGTAGTTGACGATCAGCCGCTCCTGGGCCGCCGTACGCTCCGCGGGCTCCTCCTCGTCGAGGAGGCGGGCCTGCGCGAAACCGCGGACCAGGTCGTGCAGCCGGTAGCGGTCGCCGCGCACCTGGTCGATGAGGCCCGCGCGGGCCAGCGCGACCAAGTGCCGGGTGGCCTCCGCCTGGTCCGTGGCCAGCAGCGAGGCGGCCGCCGCGGCGCCCAGCGAGGCCCGCCCGGCCAGCGCGAGCCGGCGCAGCAGCCGCCGCGCCGGGTCCGTCTGGTCGGTGTAGCGCAGCCACAGGGCGCGCTCGATCGGGTCGACGGGACCGTATGCCTCCAGGTCCGCGGCGAGCTGCCGGGGCGAGCGCGGTCCCAGCGAGGAGCCCGCGATCAGCAGCGCCAGCGGCAGCCCGCCGCACAGCCGGGTGATCAGATCGCCGGACTCGGCGTCGTAGGGCCCCGATCTGTCCTGCGCCGCCGCGCCGAGCAGTTCCTCGGCGCCGGCCGGCTCCAGCGGGCCCACCGGCAGCTGGAAGACCCGTGCCTGCAACTCGGCGGGCAGTTCGACCGGCTCGCGCGCGGTGACCAGGACCAGGCTGTCGGAGCGCTCGGGGATGAGCGTGCGGATCTGCTCGGGGTCGTGGGCGTCGTCCAGGACGACCGCGACCGGGACGCCCGTCAGATGCTGGTGGTACAGCTCGCTCAGCCGCTTGACCTGCTGGTCGGCCGACGACCGCTCCCGGAAGAGGAGTTGCTCGCGCGGGGCGCCCAGCCGGTTCAGCAGATGCAGCAGCGCGTCCCGCGTCGGCAGCGGTGGCTCCCCGGGGGTGTCGCCGCGCAGATCGACCACACACGCGCCCCGGAACTGGTCCCGCAGATCCTGCGCCGCCCGCACCGCGAGCGTCGTACGGCCGCTGCCGGGCGGCCCGTGCAGCACCACCACCGTCGGCAGCGTCTGCGTACTGGCCCGGCCCGCCTGCACCCACTGCCTGATCCGCGCCATCTCCTGGCGCCGCCCGGCGAACGGGCCGGTGGAGTCCGGGAGCTGCCCGAACGACTGCGCCAGCAGGTTCCGTCCGCGCGCCGCGCCGCTCTTGTCGGCGCCCATCAGCTTCGGCCCCTGCTTCTTGGGCCCCGTGGACGCGGCCAGCACCCGCTGCTGGTCGAGGAACGGCCGGATGCCCCGTACCTCCAGCGCGGTCAGCCACTGGAGCCGCAACTGCTCGGCGCCGCCCGGCTGCCCCGCCGCCCCGGCCCGGTGGTGCGCGGCCGGCAGATGCGCCCCCGCCACCTTCACCACCGTCGCCGCCGCGCCCACGACCCCGACGGTCACCCCCGCGCCGACCGCGGTCGTGGCCCCCGTACCGAGCGCCAGGTCGGCCACCACGGCGGCCACCGCGCCGACCCCCGCCACCAGCAGCGGGGTACCGCCGCCCTGGCGCGCGTACCGCTGCCCGAACGTCAGCCGGCCGGCCTCCGACTCGTCGATCGCCCGCGTGTAGGCCGCGTACTCCTCGCCGGCGCTGCGCGCCATCGCGTCGAGCGCCCCCAGCGCCCGTGTCATCAGCACCTTCCCGTCGGTACGGCCCCCCGAGCGCCGTACCTCCTCCTCCACGGCCCGTGCCAACAGCCGCTCGGCCTCGGCCCGATGACTGTCCCGCATGTCCCGTCCCCCTCCGGCTGCACCGACGTTCTTGGTCAAGTGTGCTGCGCAGGGGCCCTTCGGGGCGAGGGGGCGAACCGGCTGCGAACCGTTGTGGAGGGTCGGTGAATTGACGCCGTCCCCGGTCACAGTGGTTATTGTGAGCGCCGTCAGCCGCGCAGAACGGGGGAGCGATGAGCACACAGTGGGGGCCGCAACCGGGGCCGCAGCAGCCGGGACCGCCACCGGGAATGCCTCCCGTGCCCCCGTCCGGCCCGCCGCCGCACCAGCCGCGCTGGGCCTGGTGGCTGATCGGCATCGTCATCCCCGTCACCGGCATCCTCGTCACGATCCTGGTCGCCAGGCCCGGCGGATCGGACAACGACGGCGACCGCAACGTGGAGTCGGCGCCCACCTCCTCCGCCCGGCCCGGCGGTGGTGCGGACAGCGGTGCGGGCGAGGCGCAGAGCGGTGCCTCGCCCGAGGCGGACGGGCAGCAGTACCGGAAGGTGTTCGGACCCGAGGGCGTGGACGCAGAGGCGTCGATCACCGGGTCGTACATCGAACTGGACTCGGCGAAGCCGCTGGCCATGGGCGCCGGCACCAAGGGCGCGGACATCATCTTCGGGTCCTCCAACGGCGATCCGAACCTCTTTGTGCCCGACTCCGGCTCCACCCTCGCCCCGTGGGCCGACCCGGGCACACCCCCGACGGCCGAGGACTGCGCGCAGAGCGTGCAGCGCAACGGCACCTACACCGCGAACGTGCAGCCGGGCCAGGTCTACTGCCTGCTGACCGGTGAGGGCCGGATCGCCTCCCTCAAGGTCGTCACCGCGCCCGACAGCGGCGGCGGAAAGCTCGATGTCACGGTCTGGGAGACGCCTGGCGCGTGACGTCCGGGGTACTGCGGCAGGATGGACCCCATGGCGAACCGACTGGCCCACGAGACGTCCCCGTACCTCCTCCAGCACGCCGACAACCCGGTCGACTGGTGGCCGTGGTCGGCGGAGGCCTTCGAGGAGGCACGCGAGAGCGGCCGCCCGGTGCTGCTGAGCGTCGGCTACAGCAGCTGCCACTGGTGCCACGTCATGGCGCACGAGTCCTTCGAGGACCAGGAGACCGCCGACTACCTCAACGCCCACTTCGTCAGCGTCAAGGTCGACCGCGAGGAGCGCCCGGACGTCGACGCGGTCTACATGGAGGCCGTGCAGGCCGCCACCGGGCAGGGCGGCTGGCCCATGACGGTGTTCCTGACCCCCGACGGCGAGCCGTTCTACTTCGGTACGTACTTCCCGCCCGCCCCGCGCTCCGGCATGCCCTCCTTCCGGCAGGTCCTTGAGGGTGTGACGCACGCCTGGGAGCAGCGGCGCGACGAGGTGGCGGAGGTCGCGGGCAAGATCACGCGGGACCTGGCCGGGCGCGAGTCGGCGTTCCAGAGCGCCGAGCTGCCGGGCGAGGAGGAGCTGGCGCAGGCGCTGCTCGGGCTGACCCGGGAGTACGACCCGCAGCGCGGCGGGTTCGGCGGGGCGCCGAAGTTCCCGCCGTCCATGGTCGTCGAGTTCCTGCTGCGGCACCACGCGCGCACCGGCGCCGAGGGCGCCCTCCAGATGGCCGTCGACACCTGTGAGCGGATGGCCCGCGGGGGCATCTACGACCAGCTCGGCGGCGGCTTCGCGCGCTACTCGGTGGACCGCGACTGGGTGGTGCCGCACTTCGAGAAGATGCTGTACGACAACGCCCTGCTGTGCCGGGTGTACGCGCACGTGTGGCGGGCCACCGGGTCGGAACTCGCCCGGCGGGTCGCGCTGGAGACGGCCGACTTCATGGTGCGTGAACTGCGCACCGTCGAGGGCGGGTTCGCCTCCGCGCTGGACGCCGACAGCGACGACGGCAGCGGACGGCACGTCGAGGGCGCCTACTACGTGTGGACGCCGGAGCAGCTGGGGGAGGCGCTCGGCGAGGAGGACGCTGCGCTCGCCGTGCAGTACTTCGGGGTGACCGAGGCGGGCACCTTCGAGGAGGGCGCCTCGGTGCTGCAACTGCCCCAGCACGAGGGTGTGTTCGACGGTGAGCGGATCGCCGGGATCCGGGCGCGGCTGCTCGCGGTGCGCGGGGAGCGGCCCGCGCCCGGACGGGACGACAAGGTCGTCGCCGCCTGGAACGGGCTCGCGATCGCCGCGCTCGCGGAGACCGGCGCCTACTTCGACCGCCCCGACCTGGTGGACGCCGCCGTCGCCGCCGCGGACCTCCTGGTACGGCTGCACATGGACGACCAGGCGCGGCTGGCCCGCACCAGCAAGGACGGCAGGGCGGGCGCCAACGCGGGGGTCCTGGAGGACTACGCGGACGTCGCCGAGGGGTTCCTCGCGCTGGCGTCGGTGACCGGCGAGGGCGTCTGGCTGGAGTTCGCCGGGTTCCTCCTCGACCACGTCCTCGCGCGCTTCGTCGACGAGGAGAGCGGCGCGCTCTACGACACGGCCGTCGACGCCGAGCAGCTGATCCGCCGGCCGCAGGACCCGACCGACAACGCGGTGCCGTCGGGGTGGACCGCCGCCGCGGGCGCGCTGCTCGGCTATGCGGCGCAGACCGGCGCCGAACCGCACCGGACCGCCGCCGAGCGGGCGTTGGGCGTGGTCAGGGCGCTGGGGCCACGCGTGCCGCGGTTCATCGGCTGGGGCCTTGCGGTCGCCGAGGCGCGGCTCGACGGCCCGCGCGAGGTCGCGGTGGTCGGTCCGGCGCTGGACGACGAGGCCACGCGGACCCTGCACCGTACGGCGCTGCTCGCGACGGCGCCCGGTGCGGTCGTCGCGTACGGGGTCCCGGAGAGCGGGGAGTTCCCGCTGCTCGCCGACCGTCCGCTGATCGACGGGGCACCGGCCGCCTACGTCTGTCGTAACTTCACCTGCGACGCCCCGACGACGGATCCGGCGCGGCTGCGGGCGGCGCTCGGCGGCTGACCCGGGGCCCGAAAAACCCGTCCCGGACGCCCCCGCAGGGTTCTGACCGGCATATTCATGGGCTGTGGTCCTTGTCATACACGGCGTCGATGAGAGCGTTTTCCCGCCCCCAAATATGCGCACCTGTTCGACTATGTCCCGCTAGCCGCCCGCCGATCCGAAACACGCTATTTATCGGAACAGCTCCCGCGCTTCACACTTCCCCCCTAATCTCTCCACAGTGACGCGCCCGGTGGTGATCCACCGGCGCGACAGGGGGTTGGGGTTTCAAAGATCTGGGGGGATCTTTCTTGCTGACGTCTGTCTTCATCGCTGCCGTTTCTCTGGCCTTGTTCTGGATGGCGGCCTTCACACTCTGGTGGCAGATGCACGCCTGGCGTACGCCGGAAGTGCTCGCGTCCACCCGCTTCGGCAGACCGGACGGCGGCGAACACCTGTCGTTCTCGCTGCTGCTACCGGCACGCCACGAACAGGCCGTGCTGGACCACACCATCCAGCGGCTGCTGGAGTCCTCGCACACGGACTTCGAGATCATCGTCATCGTCGGCCACGACGACCCGGAGACCACCGAGGTGGCCCGGGCGGCCGAGGAACGCGATCCACGGGTGCGCGTGGTCGTCGACACCCACGAGAAGAAGAACAAGCCGAAGGCCATGAACACGGCGCTGCCGTACTGCCGCGGCGATGTCGTCGGGGTCTTCGACGCCGAGGACCAGGTCCATCCGGAGCTGCTCGCCCACGTCGACCACGCGTTCCGCTCCACCGGCGCGGACGTCGTCCAGGGCGGCGTACAGCTGATCAACTTCCACTCCAGCTGGTACAGCCTGCGCAACTGCCTGGAGTACTTCTTCTGGTTCCGCTCCCGGCTGCACCTGCACGCGCAGAAGGGGTTCATCCCGCTCGGCGGCAACACCGTCTTCGTACGGACCGAGGTGCTGCGGGCCGCCGACGGCTGGGACCCGGAGTGCCTCGCCGAGGACTGCGACCTGGGGGTGCGGCTGTCGAGCGTCGGCAAGAAGGTCGTCGTCGCCTACGACTCCGAGATGGTCACCAAGGAGGAGACGCCGGGCTCGCTGATGTCGCTGCTCAAGCAGCGCACCCGCTGGAACCAGGGCTTCCTCCAGGTGTACCGGAAGAAGGACTGGAAGCAACTGCCCACCTTCGGGCAGCGGTTGCTGGCCCGCTACACCCTGATGACGCCGTTCCTCCAGGCCTTCACCGGCATCATCATCCCGCTCAACGTGGCGATCGCCCTCTTTATGGACGTGCCCGTGAGCGTCGCCTTCATCACGTTCCTGCCGGCCGTGACCGCCCTGGTCACCTTTGTCTTCGAGCTCGTCGGGCTGCACGACTTCGGCAAGCAGTACGGCCTGCGTGTGCGGTTCGTCCACTATCTGAAGCTCGTCGTGGGCGGCCCCTTCTACCAGGTGCTCCTCGCCGGTGCCGCGGTCCGCGCCGTCTGGCGCGAGCAACGCGGCCGCAACGACTGGGAGCTCACCTCCCACGTCGGCGCCCACCTCACCGCGGCCGAAGCCATCCGAGAGGACGTTCCTGCGTGACCTCCACCCTTCCCGCGGTGACCCCCAAGGTCCCCGCGCAGCGCCGACCTGTCCACGATGACCGTTCGACCGGTCGAACACTGCCTCCGAAGCGGCTGCGTTCGTCCCGCTCGGACCTCCTCCTGTGCGGTCTCCTCCTGGTGGCGATCATGATCGTCCAGGGCTGGAACATCGCCGACTACCCGACCCTCAGCGACGACGAGGGCACCTATCTCGCGCAGGCCTGGGCCGTCCAGGAGGGCCGCGGCCTCGCCCACTACACGTACTGGTACGACCACCCGCCGCTCGGCTGGATCCAGATAGCCGTCCTCACCTGGATCCCCGCGATGCTCAGCCCCGAGTCGATGACCGTCGGCAGCATGCGCGTGATGATGCTGCTGATCAGCGCCATCAGCGCGGTCCTGCTGTACGTCCTGGCCCGCCGGCTCGCGCTGCCCCGCTGGGCCGCCGGACTCGGCATGGTCCTGTTCGGCCTGTCACCGCTGTCCGTGGTGCTCCAGCGGGAGATCTTCCTCGACAACATCGCGGTCATGTGGGTGCTCCTC
Organism: Streptomyces sp. NPDC088387; assembly: GCF_044753385.1. NCBI lineage: Bacteria > Bacillati > Actinomycetota > Actinomycetes > Kitasatosporales > Streptomycetaceae > Streptomyces > Streptomyces sp. NPDC088387. The sequence continues at coordinate 136,859 of NZ_JBIVNC010000004.1, read as the reverse complement.
GCGTTCTGCCTCGCCGCCTCCCCGAGCCGCCACCTCTGGCACCACTTCGGCGCCGGCATCGCCGCCGCGACGGCCGTGCTCACCAAGGAGACGATGCTCGTCGTCCTGCCCGCGCTGCTGCTCACCATGTGGCGCCACGGCCACCGCGACACCCGCAAGTTCGCCCTGACCGGCGCCATCACCGCCTGCGCCCTGATCGGCTTCTCGTACCCGCTGTTCGCCCTGCTCAAGGGCGAGTTGCTGCCGGGCGACGGACACGTGTCGCTGTGGGACGGCATCCAGTACCAGATGACCCGCCCCGGCTCCGGCTTCATCCTGGAGCAGGGCACCGGCTCCTACGGCGTCCTCCAGTCGTGGCTCTACTACGACCGCGTCCTGATCATCGGCGGCCTGGCCGGCGCCGTACTGCTGCTGCTCACCTGGCGCTGGTCGGTCACCGCCCGCGCACTCGCCGGACCGGCGCTGCTCGTCGCGATCCTCGCCCTGGTCGCCCTGCGCCCCAACGGCTACCTGCCCGCGATGTACGTCATCCAGACGCTGCCGTTCCTCTCGCTGGTGCTGGCCGGCGGCACCGCGTCCGTCACCCACGCCGTCCTGCGCCGATGGCGCGGCACCGCCGAACACCGGTACGTGACGAGCGGCCGCTACGCCCTCGCCGTGGTCCTCGCCCTCGCCGCCGGCGCCTATGTCGTACCGCGCTGGTACGACGGCGACCGCACCGCGATGACCGCCGACGCCAACGCCCCCTACCAGGCCGCGTCCAAGTGGCTGTCCACCGAGGTCGCCGAACCCGAGGACACCCGGGTGCTTGTCGACGACGCCATGTGGCTGGACCTGGTGCACGCCGGGTACGAACCCGGACTCGGCGTCATCTGGTTCTACAAGGCCGACCTCGACCCGGCCGTCACCAAGACCATGCCCAACGGCTGGCGGGACCTGGACTACGTGGTCGCCTCGCCGACCGTCCGGCGCGACGCCGTCGACCTGCCCAACGTGAAGGCCGCCATCGAGCACTCCACCCCGGTGGCCGTGTTCGGCAAGGGCGAGGACCGCATCGAGATCCGGCAGATCACCACCGCCGCGGGAGGCGTCCGATGACCCACGAGTTCACCGTCCCCGAGGGGGAGGTCCGGGCCGCCGAGATCCCCGAACCGGGCGCCGTCACCATCGTCGTCCCCACCTTCAACGAGTCCGCCAACGTACGGCAGTTGCTGCGCCAGATCACCGACTCGGTGCCCGGCCGGCTGCCCTGCGAGGTCGTCTTCGTCGACGACTCCACCGACGACACCCCGGACGTGATCCGCGAGGCCGCCCAGGACTGCCCGTACCCGGTGACCGTGCTGCACCGCGAGGAGCCGGTCGGCGGACTCGGCGGCGCCGTCGTCGAGGGCATCAAGGCGGCCGGCTCGGACTGGGTCGTCGTCATGGACGGCGACTGCCAGCATCCGCCGTCCCTGGTGCCGGAGCTGGTCGCCACCGGCGAGCTGGCGGGCGCCGGCCTCGTCGTCGCCTCCCGCTACATCAAGGGCGGCAGCCGGGCCGGACTGGCCGGCAGCTACCGCGTCGCCGTCTCCCGCGGGGCGACCTGGCTGACCAAGTCCCTCTTCCCGCGCCGCCTGCACGGCATCAGCGACCCGATGAGCGGCTTCTTCGCGATCCGCCGCAGTATGGTCACCGCCGACCTCCTCAAGCCGCTCGGCTACAAGATCCTCCTCGAACTCGCCGTCCGCAGCCGCCCGCGCGGGGTCACCGAGGTGCCGTTCGTCTTCCAGGACCGGTTCGCCGGCGAGTCCAAGTCCAGCGCCCGCGAGGGGCTGCGGTTCCTGCGGCACCTCGCCGGACTGCGCACCGCCTCGCCGGTCGCCCGGATGGTCGTCTTCGGACTGATCGGCGCCACCGGCTTCCTGCCCAACCTGCTGGGCCTGTGGGCGCTGACCGCCGCCGGGATGCACTACCTGCCCGCCGAGATCGTCGCCAACCAGCTCGGCGTCGCCTGGAACTTCCTGCTCATCGAGCGGCTGCTGTTCCGCGACCGCCGCCACTTCCGGCGCCTGTGGGACCGGCTCGGCCGGTTCGCGCTGCTCGCCAACGCCGATCTGCTGCTGCGCATCCCGCTGATCGCCCTGCTGGTCGGCAGGTTCGGGATGGACGCACTGCCCGCCACCGCGCTCGCGCTGGTGACGACGTTCGTCCTGCGCTTCGTCGGGACCGAAGCGCTGGTCTATCTGCCGCGCAGGGGGCTGCGCGGCAGCAGCACCACAGCAAGGGAGAGCCGAGTGAACGACAACAGCGACCGCGGCACCGCGAGGAGAGCCGCGTGACACGGACCAACACCCGCAGAACCACCGCACTCGTGGCCGTGGCAGGGCTCACCGGAGCCCTGCTGCTGACGGCCCCCCAGTCCGCCTCCGCCGCCAACCTGATCACCAACCCCGGCTTCGAGACCGCGGGCACCGGCGACATGCCGTCCTGCTGGTCGAAGTCCGGCTGGGGCGACAACGACTTCACCTACGAGACCACGGCCGACGCCCACACGGGCACCAAGGCCATGAAGGTCACGCTGAGCCGCCGCGTCGACGGCGACCGCAAGGCGCTGATCACGGAGTCCGCGGGCTGCGCGCCGGTCGTGACGGCGGGCAAGCAGTACGACCTCTCCCTCTGGTACAAGACGACGACCCCGGACGCGAACATCACGCTGTTCCGGCACGACACCACGGCCGGCTGGCAGTACTGGACCGACCTCAAGACCCTGGACATGGCGGCCGCCTGGACCCAGGCGGGGGTCCGCACCCCCGAGGTCCCGGCCGGCACCGACCGGATCAGCTGGGGCGTCTCCGTCTACGGCACCGGCTCCGCCACCACCGACGACTACACGATGGAACAGGTCGCCGACCCGGTGCCCGAGCCGGAGTGCACGGGCACGGCCGACGAGTGCGCCAACGGCAAGTGGGAGGTGCTGCCCGCGCAGAACCCGGTGCGGTCCATGCACTCCGTGGTGCTGCACAACGGCAAGGTGCTGCTGATCGCGGGCTCCGGCAACGACGAGTCGCAGTTCGAGGCCGGCACCTTCACCTCCGCCATCTACGACCCGCAGAACGGCAGTTACCGGGTCATCCCGACGCCGGACGACATGTTCTGCTCCGGGCACGTCCAGCTCCAGGACGGCCGGGTGCTCGTGATGAGCGGCAACAAGGGCTATCCGTCCGCGGACGGCACCATCGGCTACCAGGGGTACAAGGACTCGTACATCTTCGACCCCGCCACCGAGACGTACTCCAAGACCAACAACATGAACGACGGGCACTGGTACCCGTCGGCGACCGTCCTCGGCAACGGTGACGTGCTCTCCTTCGGCGGGCTCAAGGAGGACTCCTCCGGCTCGGTCACCGCGGAGCGCTGGTCGGACGCCGAGCAGAAGTGGCTGCCGCTCTGGCAGGTCAACCAGACCTGGTCGTACTGGGGCCTGTACCCGTCGATGATCCTCATGCAGGACGGCCGGCTGTTCTACTCCGGCAGCCATGTCTTCGGCAACAACATCCCCGGCACCGGCTCGGCGATCTACGACTACGACGCCAACACCACCACACAGGTGCCCGGTCTCCAGCAGAAGGACCGGCGCGACCAGTCGGCGAGTGTGCTGCTGCCGCCCGCGCAGGACCAGAAGGTCCTCACCCTCGGCGGCGGCCACAACGAGGTCAACCCCGAGGCGAACCGCCTCACCGACGTGATCGACCTCAAGGAGCCCAACCCGCAGTACGTGGCGGGCCCGCCGATCCCGCAGGGCACCGTCGACCTGGGCAACGGCCCGGTCCCGCAGACCGGCGACCAGGGCAAGATGTACGTCTCCGCGGTCCTGCTCCCGGACGGCAAGGTCCTGGAGACCGGCGGCGCGCTGCACAACCGGGCCAACCCCGTCTTCGAGTCCTCGCTCTACGACCCGGAGACCAACACCTTCGATCCGGTCGCCGCCGACCCCGAGGCCCGCGGCTACCACTCGTCGGCGTTCCTGCTGCCCGACGGCCGGGTCATGTCGACCGGCGACAACCCGGGCAACGGCTCCTGGAACCACAACGTGTCGATCTACACCCCGCCGTACCTCCTCAAGGGCGACCGCCCGGAGATCACCTCGCTGATCGACACCGAGTGGAACTACGGCGACACCCAGCGCATCACGGTGGACCGGCCCATCGCCAAGGCGGAGCTGATCCGTCCGGCGGCGGTGACCCACTCCTCCGACCCGAACCAGCGCTTCGTGGACCTGCCGCTGTCGGTCGACGGCAACAACATCGACCTCAACGTCACGAGCAACCCCAACCTGGCCCCGCCCGGCTGGTACATGCTCTTCGCGGTCGACGCCAACGGTGTGCCGTCGGTGGCCGAGTGGGTGCACCTCCAGGGCCCGCAGGCCCTCGCCGCCAACGAGGCCTCCGCGCACGTCCACGACTTCGCCGACGATCTGTCCGGCAAGGTCACCAAGCCGGGCAAGAAGCGCACCGGGCAGAAGGTCGCCACGACCGTCTCCGGCTGCGACCGCCACTACGGCACGGTCAACGTCTGTGTCCCGACGGCCTTCCCGGCCGACGTGAAGAAGACCACGGCCGCCCGCTGCGACTGGCTGAAGTCCAACGACTACGGCCGGCTGAAGCTCAACGGCAGGGACGACCCCCTGAAGCTGGACCCGAACAGGGACGGCGTCGCCTGCGGAAAGGGTGACGTGAAGAAGCGCTAGCCGGCTCCTCCCGACCGCGCGCACTCGGGGCGTCCGCCACGACCGTCTCCACGGTCCGTGGCGGGCGCCCTACGCGTTCCTGGCGGGGAGGCCGTGCTCCATGACGTTCAGGGCGCGGTCGAGGAGTTCGCCCAGGTCGTCCTCGAAGCCGTGCTCGGCCCAGTAGAGGGTGATCTCCGCGAGGCCGCCGATGAGGGACATCGTGTGGACCCGCACCTCGAAACTGTCGGCCGCGAGGCCGGTGCGTTCGCTGATGGCCGTGGTGACCATCCGGCCGGTGGCGGACATGCTCTCCAGCATCCGCGACCGCACCGCCGGGACCTCGACCATCAGGCGCGAGCGCAGCCGGAGCGCCTCGGGCTCCTCCGTCAGCGCGGCCTCCACGGCCATCCGCACCACATGGCGCAGGGAGTCCGCCCACGGTTCGTCGGCCGGCCGCCGGCGCATCTCCGCCAGCAGGATCGGGTCGAACTCGTCCGTGAGGACGATGTCCTCCTTGGTCGGGAAGTAGCGGAAGACGGTCGACGGCGACACCTCGGCCCGCTCCGCGATCTGCTCGATCGTCGTGGCGTCGTACCCCTGCTCCTCGATCAGCGTGTACGTCGCCGCCCGGATCGCCACCCGGGTCTTGATCTTCTTGCGCTCACGAAGGCCCAGCTGGGGGCGGTCGGCGGAGGAGGTGGTCTGTGCGGCCGTCATGCCCGTCATTGTCGGGCATCGGCCGCGGCGGCTGCCATGGGTACGACGCCCCCGCCCCCCTCGGCGTCCGTCCCGTCCACCGGGGCGCCGGGCAGGAACGCCGCCGCGAGCAGCGCCGCCACCAGGGCCGCGACACCGCACACCAGCAGGGCGACGCCCATGCCGTGCACATAGGCACTGTTCGCGGAGGACACCAGCAGGTCCGAGCCGGACCGCTCGGCGACGATGTGCGCGGCGACCACCGACTCCCGGGCGGTGTCGGCGGCGGGCCCGGTCAGTCCGGTGACGTCGAGCCGGTCGCGGAAGGCGGTGGTGAGCAGGGAGCCGAGCAGGGCGATACCGATCGCGCCGCCGACCTGGCGCAGGGTCATCAGCAGACCGGCGCCGCTGCCCGCCCGGTCCTTGGGCAGCCGGCCGAGCGCGCCGTCCATGGCCGGGACGATCGCGAACCCGAAGCCGACACCGGCGACCGACAGCCACAGCGCGGTGAAGCCGTACCCGGAGCCGACCTCCGTACGGGAGCCGAGGAGCGCGGCGAACGCGAGCACCACCAGACCGGCGCTGACCACAGAGCGGGCCCCGAACCGGGCGACGACCGGCTGCGCGGCCCGTGAGGCGACCAGCAGCCCGCCCATCATGGGCAGCAGCCGCACACCGGTGCCCAGGGCGTCGTTGCCGAGGACGGCCTGGAGGTACACGGGCAGCACGAACAGCAGGCCGGACAGGACGAACGTGACCAGCGTCGCCGTCAGCGCGTTCAGCAGGAAGCCCCGCTGGGCGAGGAGCGACAGGTCCAGCATCGGCCGCGGCTGCCGGCGCTCGCGCAGCACCAGCGCCGTCAGCAGCAGCGCGGACGCGGCGAACAGGCACACGACCAGCGGTTCGCCCCAGCCGATCTCGGGGGCCTCGATGATCGCGTAGATCAGGGTGCCCAGGCCGGTCGCGGTCAGCGCCGTGGAGACGGTGTCGACCCGCGGGGAGGAGGGGTCCCGGGTCTCGGGGAGCAGCAGGACGCAGGCCGTGATGCCGATCGCGACCATCGGGATGTTGATCAGGAAGACCGAGCCCCACCAGAAGTGGTTCAGCAGCCAGCCGCCGATGATCGGGCCGAGCGGCATACCGAGCGCGGAGGCGGCGGAGATGATGCCGACGGCCCGGGTGCGCTCGGTGGGTGTGAACAGCGACGGCAGCACGGACAGCGCCAGCGGCATCACGAGCGCCGCGCCGACGCCCATCACGGCCCGGGCCGCGACGACCGTGCCCACATCGCCGGCCAGCATGCCGATCACGGATCCGGCGAGGAACACGGCGAGCCCGGTGACCAGCATCCGGCGCCGGCCGAACCGGTCGCCGAGGAGTCCCGCGGGGAGCATCAGCGCCGCGAGCGCGACGACGTACGAGTCCGCCATCCACTGCTGGGCGCCGGTGCTCGCGTCGAGGTCCGCGGCCATGGTGGGCAGCGCGACGTTGAGGATCGTCATGTCGAAACCGAGCGTCAGCATGCTGATGACCAGGGCGGCCAGCGCCCACCAGCGGCGGGGGTCGGGGCGTGCCTCATCAGTGACAGTAACCATGAAATGAGAGTAACTCTCAAAAGCTAGATACCGTCAATGGAGTCTCACTGTGAGCCTGTGTGAGGGGGCGGGCATACGAAAGGGCCACGGCTTGCAAGCCGTGGCCCTGAGGGGGAGTGCGGGAGGGGGCGGAGGGGGGCGGTTATCCGTGCTGGTACGCGACCAGCGAGATCCCCACGTAGTGGACGACGAACGCCGCCAGCGTGAGGGAGTGGAACACCTCGTGGAAGCCGAACCAGCGCGGTGACGGGTTCGGCCGCTTGATGCCGTAGATCACGCCGCCCGCGCTGTAGAGCAGACCGCCGACGACGACCAGGACCAGGACGGCGATGCCGCCGGTGCGCAGGAAGTCCGGCAGGAAGAAGACCGCGGCCCAGCCCATCGCGATGTAGCACGGCGTGTAGAGCCAGCGCGGGGCGCCGACCCAGAAGACCCGGAAGGCGATGCCGGCCAGCGCCGCCGCCCAGATGCCCCACAGCAGCCACTGCCCCTTGGCGTCAGGCAGCAGCAGCATGGTCAGCGGGGTGTAGGTGCCCGCGATGATCAGGAAGATGTTCGAGTGGTCCAGCCGGCGCAGCACGCCGTCCATGCGCGGGCTCCAGGTGCCGCGGTGGTAGACCGCGCTCACGCCGAACAGCAGACAGGCCGTCAGGGCGTAGATCGCGCAGGCGACACGGGCGCGCGGGGACGGGGCCAGGGCGGTCAGCGCGAAGCCGGCCACGATCACCGCCGGGAACATCCCCAGGTGCAGCCAGCCTCTGAGCTTGGGCTTGATGGGGTGCGGCAGGGAGAGCGCGGCGGACACGCGATCGGCGACCGTCGAGTCCCGGGGAGCGCTGGAGGCGGACGCAGTCATGCGCGGCATCGTACCTACGCAACCGTAAGTTACGGATCAGTCTGGCAACGAGAGTGTCCATCATCTCACGGGAGTTGGGGTCCTACCCCCTCAAGAGACGGTCATCCGAACCCAACGTGCACGTAAAGAAACGGAGAGAAACACACAGTTGCGTGGCCTTCCTCACGCCGCTCAGGTGGGCGGCCCTCTGGACAAATGCGCGCTGTCCTCGGATGATCAAATGAGTGCGGTCGGCACCGGATGAGCGCCTGAGGCAGCAGCTGCGAAGCGTCCGGGTCGTGGCCCCCACGGGGCAGACAGTCAAAAATCCCTCATTTAGGAGCAACCGTGGCGCGCGATATCGCGGCTCCCACCGTCATCCCGACCAACCACAAAGAACTGATCTCGTGGGTCAACGAGATCGTGGAACTGACGCAGCCGGACAACGTGGTCTGGTGTGACGGATCAGAGGCCGAGTACGAGCGCCTGTGCGGGGAGCTCGTCGAGAAGGGCACGTTCCGCCGGCTCGACCCGATCAAGCGCCCCAACTCGTACTACGCGGCCTCCGACCCCACCGACGTCGCCCGCGTCGAGGACCGGACCTTCATCTGCTCCGCGAAGGAGGAGGACGCCGGCCCCACCAACCACTGGAAGGCCCCCGCCGAGATGCGGGCCATCTTTACCGGAGAAGGAGACAGTTCCGCGGGGGAGAAGGGCCTGTTCCGCGGCTCGATGCGCGGCCGGACCATGTACGTCGTGCCCTTCTGCATGGGCCCGCTCGGCTCGCCGCTGTCCGCGATCGGCGTCGAGATCACCGACTCGGCGTACGTCGCCGTCTCCATGCGCACCATGACCCGCATGGGGCAGCCGGTCCTCGACGAGCTCGGCTCCGAGGGCTTCTTCGTCAAGGCCGTCCACACGCTCGGCGCCCCCCTCGCCGAGGGCGAGGCGGACGTGCCCTGGCCGTGCAACCAGACCAAGTACATCTCGCACTTCCCCGAGGACCGCGAGATCTGGTCCTACGGCTCCGGCTACGGCGGCAACGCCCTGCTCGGCAAGAAGTGCTACGCCCTGCGCATCGCGTCCGTCATGGCCCGCGACGAGGGCTGGCTCGCCGAGCACATGCTGATCCTCAAGCTCACGCCGCCGCGGGGCGAGTCGAAGTACGTCGCCGCCGCGTTCCCGTCTGCCTGCGGCAAGACCAACCTCGCCATGCTGGAGCCCACGATCTCCGGCTGGACCGTCGAGACGATCGGCGACGACATCGCCTGGATGCGGTTCGGCGAGGACGGCCGGCTGTACGCCATCAACCCCGAGGCCGGCTTCTTCGGCGTCGCGCCCGGCACCGGCGAGCACACCAACGCCAACGCGATGAAGACGCTCTGGGGCAACTCGGTCTTCACCAACGTCGCCCTCACCGACGACAACGACATCTGGTGGGAGGGCATGACGGAGGACACCCCGGCCCACCTCACCGACTGGAAGGGCAACGACTGGACGCCGGAGTCGGGTGTCCCCGCGGCCCACCCCAACGCCCGCTTCACCACCCCCGCCGCCCAGTGCCCGATCATCGCGCCCGAGTGGGAGGACCCCAAGGGCGTGCCGATCTCCGCGATCCTCTTCGGCGGGCGGCGCGCCACCGCCGTACCGCTGGTGACGGAGTCCTTCGACTGGAACCACGGCGTCTTCCTCGGCGCCAACGTGGCCTCCGAGAAGACCGCCGCCGCCGAGGGCAAGGTCGGCGAACTGCGCCGCGACCCGTTCGCGATGCTGCCGTTCTGCGGCTACAACATGGGCGACTACATGGGCCACTGGGTCGACGTGGCCAAGGGCAAGGACGCCTCGAAGCTGCCGAAGATCTACTACGTGAACTGGTTCCGCAAGAACGACGAGGGCAAGTTCGTCTGGCCCGGCTTCGGTGAGAACTCCCGGGTCCTGAAGTGGATCGTGGAGCGGCTGGAAGGCCGGGCCGAGGGTGTCGAGACGCCGATCGGCGTGCTGCCGACGGCGGCGTCCCTGGACACCGACGGTCTTGAACTCGCCGACACGGATCTGGAGTTCCTGCTCACCGTCGACAAGGAGATCTGGCGGGAGGAGGCGGCGCTGGTTCCCGAGCACCTCAACACCTTCGGGGATCACACGCCCAAGGAGCTGTGGGATCAGTACCGGGCGCTGGTCGCGCGACTTGGCTAGCGGCGCCTAGTGGCCCGGGGGTGACTGCGCGTCGGCGGGTGCGGGGCCGTGTCGGCCGAGCGCGCAGTTCCCCGCGCCCCTTCGGGGCCTACTGCTGGCGGTCCTCCAAGTAGCGGGTGTGGGATTCCTGGCGGCGGGCCTCGGTTTCTCTGAGGCCGGCCGCCAGGCTCTCGGACTCCTCCAGGAGGACGGCCAGCTGTCGTTCCAGGTGTTGTTCCGGGGGCTCCTGGCCCGGTGTCATGCGGTGCCACCAGCGGGTGCGGACGAACGCGTCCACGGCCTCCGGGACGTCCTGCCGTACCGCCCGTGACACCGCGTGGACGCCCTCCGGGTCCTGGGCGAGGATCTCGGAGACCCAGCCCGGGTCGAGCAGCGCGTCCAGGATGTCGGTCAGGGCGCGCAGCCGGGTCGCGGTGCCCGGCGGCAGGTCCACGTCCGCCAGATACGTCTGGAGCTTGGCGAAGTCGGCGCGGATCTCGTCCAGTTGGGCCGATGGGTCCGGGAAGTCCGGGAGCGCGGGCCGCTCCGGCGGGGCGATCAGCGCGCCCGCGCCGTACAGACCGAGCACCACGACCGCCCAGTACGGGCCCGCCACCCCGGTGAACGTCAGGACCAGGCCCACCATGCCGCCGGCGCAGCCGGTGATGTTCTTGCGGGACTCCAGGTAGCCGACGAACCTATTGGTAGCCACGGATCTCCTCGAAGGCGCCGTCCAGCGAGCCCTGCTGGGCGTCGAAGAGCCGGCCGCCGGTCAGTTCGGCGATGTGCTCCAGCTCGGAGCGGTCCGAGTCGCCGAAGAGGATGGGGAAGACGGGAGTCTGCCTGCCGGTGGCGTCGAGCCCGGCGTAGAAGCCGTCGAAGTCCGAGGCGTCGGAGCCGGCGGTGTTCTCGCCGTCGGTCATCAGCACGATCGACGTGAACGTGTCCTTGCCCTCGCTCAGATGGTCGTACGCCTTCTCCAGCGACGTGAAGATCGCGGTGTCGCCCTCGGCCCGGAGCGCGTCGGCGTCCTTGCGGACGGCCTCACGCCCGGCGTCCGGGTCGGCGGGGTCCATCACATGGGTCCGGACGCTCTTCACGGCCGAGCCGAACGGCATCAGGGTGACCTCCTCCCGCTCCCGGAAGTCGCCGGTGAGATCGGTCAGCGCGCTCTTCAGCCGGTCGAGCCGGTCGCCCGTCATCGAGCCGGAGGTGTCGAGGACGTAGACCGTCCGGGACGGCCGGCGCAGCTCGTTCTCGTACGAGTCGAGGAGGCCGTCGGCGACGGACTGGCTGCCGGGGAAGGGCAGTTCGCGGCGGCGGGTGGTGTCGAGACCGGCCGCCGGGGTCACCGACGCGACCACTGGACGGCGGTGGGTGGTGTCGGTGATCTGCTTCTGGACGTCCGGGGAGCGCAGCGCCTCGGTGAGCCGGCGGACGTCCTCGCGGGCGGTCGGCGCGGACGAGGCGAGGGACGACAGCGGGTAGTCCGCGGTGATCACGCCGTCGCTCGGGCGGATCACGGTGAGGCCGTCGATGCCCTGGAGTACGGACTCGTAGTTGAGCAGCGCGTCGACGTTGCCGCGCCGGTCGTAGGCGGACGCCAGCCAGCCCGACGAACCCGACGTCAGCTTCTGCCCCTTGAAGAACTCCTTCAGTCGCGGAGTCGCCTCGCGGACGTCCGTATCGGTGAGCGCGGACTGCGCGCCGGAGAGCGCCGAGGCGACCGAGACCAGCGTGGAGAAGCCGGAGTTGGAGCGCGCCGGGTCGGTCATGCCGTACGTGAGCCTCCCGTCCTGAACGGCCTGCTCGACCTGCGCCCAGGTCACGTCGTCGGCCTTCCAGCCCAACTCCCGCGCGGTGGCCGGCTTGACGCCGATCGCGACCGGGCTGGACATGACCGAGGTCTCCGAGACGACCTTCTTCGCCGCGTCGGGGCGCAGCCGCAGATAGTCGTTCGAGGACAGCCAGACCGCGTCGTACGACGTGTCGGCCTCGCCCTCGGCGACCATTTCCACGGCGTCCAGCGTGCCCATGTAGGTCGGCCGGACGGTGATCCCGGTGTCCTCGCGGATCCGGTCCAGGACCGGCGTCATGTCGCTGAGCTCGCTGGACGCGAGGACGCGCAGGGTGCCCGCCTGGTAGGTGTTGGCCGGCGCGGGATCGTCCGAGGCGGACGTGCAGCCCGTGAGCAGCGCGAGCGCCGCGGCGAGCGCCACGGTCATGGGGCGGTGTCTCATCCGAGACCTCCCTCAAGAGCGCCCTGGGAGCGGCTGCGCTCCAGGTAGCTGCTCGCGTTCTGGAGTTCGGAGGTCAGCGACTCGACCGTCGAGGCCATGACCTCGGTGGCCTGCACCTTGTACGTGTCGATCGCGTCGAGCGTGCGGTAGATCTGCTGGAACGCGGCCCGCAGGGTCTCCGCGCCGACCGCCGGGTCCGCCGCGATGCGCTGGATCTCACCGCTCTGCGTGGCGAGCATCTCGGCGTTGGCGCGGATCAGGTCCTCGGTGGTGCCGCGCAACGCGTTGACCTGCTCGACGACCTTCTTCTGGTTGTCGAGCGCGGACGCCAGCATCACGGAGATCCGCAGCGCGGAGACGGTCGTGGTGGCCGCGCGGTCGACGCCCTTGATGAGTTCCTCGTTGTTGCGGCGTACGACGTCCATGGCGAGGTAGCCCTGTGCGCACACCGCCAGTTGCGTGAGCAGGTCCTGGTGCTTCTGGCGGACCGGGAAGAGGACGTCGGCCCGCAGTGAGTCCGCGGACTGCGGGTCGGTCGTGTCGACGCCCGCGATGTGCTGCTCGACGGCGGTGTCCAGGGCCTCGGTCAGGACGACGTACTCCTGGAGCTTGCCCATGGTCTCCCACAGCCGCACCCGCTCGGTCTGCAACGCGGCGCTGTCCCGGCGCAGTTCGTCCTGTCCGCCGCGCAGGGAGCCGACGATCCTGTTGAGCGTGCCCTGCGCGGAGGCGTACTTGGCGACATGGTCGCGCAGCTTGTTCCCGCCGGGCAGCCGCGACAGGAACTTCCGTCCCTTGCCGGCCGGCAGATCCCGCGGATCCAGGTCCTCCACGACCCGCCGCAGTTCGACCAGCGACCCGGCGACCTGCGACTGGGTGTCCCCGCCCTTGCCGGGCAGACTGCGTACGGTCCGTTCCAGCATCCGGTTGGACTGCGCGGCGGCGGTCCGCATCTCGCCGGCGCCGAGCGCGGTGATCTCGCCGACCTTGCCGGCGAACTCGGGGGAGCGGGCGTCCAGGGACGCGAGCCCGGCCACGTAGTCGGCGGCCTTGCGCGCCATGTCCGTACGGACGCCGTCGTCCACCGGGACCAGACCGCCGGCCTTCTCCCGCGGCACCCGCGCCACCGGCTCCGGCGGCGTCAGGGTGAACGTCTCCTCACTGCTCCTGCTGGTGTTCTGGCTGGTGCTGGCCCCGATGGACCCGTCGAACTCGGTCATCTGCTGTCCCCCCTCATCCCCGCGCCCGGCGCGCCATCTCGTGCAGCACCGCGGAGGTGGGCACGGGCGCCTGCCGGACGCCGGTCAGCTTCTGGTTCAGGTAGTCGGTGCGGTCCGCGGTGGCCTGCGTGAACTCGGGTGCGGCGCCCTGCGGACGGAAGCCGTGCCGTACGGCCAGCTCGCGCAACTGCGGTTCGTTGCTCAGGAGTTCGCCGACCGCGCGGCCGTCCTCGGTCAGCGGTACGACGGTGTGGTCGCTGTTGGCGGTGGTGTCCGGGTAGAGCACCACGAGGTCGTCGATGCCCTGGCCGTCCGCGAGCAGCGCGGCGACCTGCGACTCGTACACCCACACCAGCGGGTTGCCGGCGCCGCTGACGAAGTCCCGGAACGCGGCGTCCGAGCTGGACTGCTGGGCGCCCTGCACCTGGACGAGCTTGCGCAGCAGCGGTGCCGTCTTCTCGACGTCGGCGTCGGAGGCGACGACACGGCCGCCGTTGGCCGCGTAGGAGGTGGCGGCGAGGTAGAGCGCGCCGGAGTTGGAGGTCTCGGGGTCGGTCGTCGCCACGTAGAGCGTGCCGGTCAACTCCCCGTACCTGTCGGCCCCCTTGAGCTGCTGCCAGGTCCGGTCGTGCTCTGCGGCGTCGAGGAAGGCGTTCATCTTCAGGGTGCCGCGGTGCTCGTCGACGGTGGCGAGCCCGTTCCCGGCCAGTACTTCGGCGGCGTTGCGGTGGGCGACGACGACGAGGGGCGAGTAGAAGGGGCGCGGCAGTGGCTGCCTTACGTCGAACTTCTTCGCCAGTTCGTCGGCGGGCGCCTGGCTGGACGGGAACGCGAAGTCGTATCCGGCGAGATCCAGTCCCTCCATGGCCCAGGACCCGGAGGTCTCGGCCTGCACGGTGTAGCCCTTGGCGGCGAGGGCGTCCACGACCTTGGGGTCGGCGAAGAACTCCGCCTTCTCCGACCCGATGACTGCGCGCACGGTCTTCGTTGCCGTGCCTGTGTCCCCGGTGTCCCGGCCTGCCAGAACGGCTGCCACCACTCCGCCGATCAGGAGGACCGCGAGGACTATGCCTGTGATTCGTCTCACGCGTGGGAGGGTGCTCCCGGAACCCAACGTTCCCCCTGTCCGGGGGTGAACGCGGGGTGACTTACCGGTCCCGGTACGCCACGCCCGCCCGGGCATCGTCGCCGGGTGCGCCCCGGTGGACGCTGTTCGCGCAGTTCCCCGCGCCCCTGAAAAGGCCGTCCTTCGTCCGCGGCCCCGGTGGGGGTTGCTCGCGCCGTTCCCCGCGCCCCTGAAGAGGCCGTCCTTTGTCCGCGGCTCCGGTGGGGGTTGCTCGCGCAGTTCCCCGCGCCCCTGGCAGGCGGCTTCGCCGCCGTCCTTCAGGGGCGCGGGGAACTGCGCGACCGGCCACGTGTGACGGGTGGTCGCGATTCGGTCAGGTGGTTGCCGGGGTGGCGTGGGCGTCCATGCGTTCGGCCGAGAGGATCGCCGCCGCGGTGTCCGCGCGGGACGCGGCGACCACCAGGGCCCGCCCGGCGAGGGTGTGCGCGCGTTCGTGCAGCGCGTCGAGGTCACCGGCGGCCCCGGACGGCACGACGCGGACCGGCGCGACGCCACCCCGCAGACGCGTCACCTGCGCCGTGAGCCGACCCACCGCGGTGTCCAGGTCGGCGGACAGCCCCGCCGCGCGCAGCTCATCCGTCACGGCGAGCAGCGCGGCGAGATGCCCCGCGAGCTGGATGTCCAGCTCCTCCTCACGGGACCGGTGCGGAAAGTCGGAGGGCGCACCGACCATCGTGCTGTGGACCGACTTGGTGCGGATCGGCTCGTACATGGGATGGCCTCCTGTGCTCAGACAGAAACCATCCTAGCTTGGATCGAGTCTAAAGTTGAGAAGTTCGCGAGACCGGCCCCGCACCGGCGCCGCGCGCCACGTTCACGGCTGGCTGTACCCGTCCAGGAAGTTGCCGATCCGCCCCACCGCGTCCCGCAGATCACCCGCCGACGGCAGGGTCACGACCCGGAAGTGGTCGGGCTCGGGCCAGTTGAAACCGGTGCCGTGCACCACCATGATCTTCTCGCGGCGCAGCAGGTCCAGCACCATCTGCCGGTCGTCCTTGATCTTGAAGACCTTGGGGTCGAGCCGCGGGAAGAGGTACAGCGCCCCCTTGGGCCGCACACAGGTGACACCGGGGATCTGCGTGAGCAGCTCGTAGGCGACGTCCAGCTGCTCCTTGAGCCGCCCGCCGGGCAGCACGAGGTCGTTGATGGTCTGCCGTCCGCTGAGCGCGGCGACCACCCCGTGCTGACCCGGCATGTTCGCGCACAGCCGCATGTTCGCGAGGATCGTGAGGCCCTCGATGTAGGAGTCGGCGTGCGAACGCGGCCCGGAGATCGACATCCACCCGACCCGGTACCCGGCGACGCGATACGCCTTGGACATCCCGTTGAAGGTGAGCGTGAGCAGATCGGGCGCCACGGCGGCGGTCGGCGTGTGGACGGCCCCGTCGTAGAGGATCTTGTCGTAGATCTCGTCGGAGCAGACGAGGAGGTTGTGGCGCCGGGCGATGTCGGTGAGCCCGCGCAGCATCTCCTCGTCGTAGACCGCGCCGGTCGGGTTGTTCGGGTTGATGATGACGATCGCCTTGGTGCGGTCGGTGACCTTGCGCTCGACGTCGGCGAGATCGGGCATCCAGTCGGACTGCTCGTCGCACCGGTAGTGCACGGCCGTACCACCGGACAGGGAGACCGCGGCGGTCCACAGCGGGTAGTCCGGCGCGGGTACGAGGACCTCGTCGCCGTCGTCGAGGAGCCCCTGCATCGCCATGGTGATCAGCTCGGAGACACCGTTGCCGATGAAGACGTGCTCGACGTCCGTCTCGATGCCGAGGGTCTGGTTGTGCATCACGACCGCGCGCCGGGCGGCGAGCAGCCCCTTCGCGTCGCCGTACCCGTGGGCCGTGGACACGTTCCGCAGGATGTCCTCAAGGATCTCCGCGGGGCACTCGAAGCCGAACGCCGCCGGGTTCCCGGTGTTCAGCTTGAGGATCCGATGCCCGGCCGCCTCCAGCCGCATCGCCTCCTCCAGCACCGGCCCCCGGATCTCGTAACAGACGTTGGCGAGCTTCGTCGACTGGATCACCTGCATGTCAAGGAGCTTACGGCCGGGTAACGCCCCTCGGCTCGTGCTTTCCGCCACATGAGACGCGGGGCGCCCCAGGAACGGCCCCTCGGGAACGGCCGCTCAGGAACGGACCGTGCGTATCGCCGCCCGCACAAGATCGACCCTGGCCACCTGGAGGGCGAAGCGGTCGTCGTCGCCGGCCGGGGCGGGCTTGGCGTACCAGGGGAGGGCGCGCCGACGCCATCTGGCCGCGGGAAGGTCCTTGGGGAGGCGGGGGAGGGGCAGTGACCAGTCGCCGAGCCGCAGCTCGCCGTGCCACACACCGGCGGCCAGCTCGTCCACGGACACACGGACGACGAACCCGTCCCCGGTCGCGGACGCCCGGAACACGGCGGTGTCGCCCTCGTTGTTGCCGAGGCTCACCACCAGAGCGCTCTCGGGGTAGGCGGCGAGGGTGCAGCGGCCGGTGAACTCCAGTTCGGCCGGAGCGTCGGCGGCCCAGCGCACACGGTCGTCCAGCTTCAGCTTCGGCGCCACGGTGTGCTTGCGCTCGCCGATGTCGAGGCTGAGATTGCCGTGCGGCCTGGTGGCGTAGAGGGTGACGGCTCGGAGCCGGCCGCCGACCTCCAGGACATGGATCGCGGGCTTCCTGGCGACATCACCGGCCCGCTTGTTGCCGATGCGGACCTCGCGGGTGATGCCCTGCGCGCCGACGGCGAGAAAGAAGTCCCACAGGCCGTCGTCGAGCGGCCCGCCGCCGGCCACGGTGGTGAGGTCGACGGTGGTCTCGAACCCGGCACGGGTGTACTCGTACCGCCCCTCGTCCTCGTCCGCGCCCAGGCCGGGCGACGCGGTGTGGGTGACGGGCAGCCGGAACTCCCGCTCACCGTCGCGCTCGCGCAGGACCAGCTCCGTGCCGACGTCCTCGGTGGCGACGCGGTGCAGGTAGCCGTGGCCCGCGAGGTGCAGGGTGGTGCCGCGCAGCTCGGCCCGGCCGACGTGATGGCGTGTCCCGAGCTGGGCGGTGACGTCGTAGTACTCGTCCGGGATCGCGCGGTCGGGGTCGCGGAGGAAGGGATAACGGGCGAGGGCCCGGCCGCCGTCGACGAGTACGGGCGTGGCCACCGGCGTCCGCGCCAGCTCCGCCTCGAACCGGACGAGTTCGAGGAGTTCGTCGAGCATCTCGTGGCGTACGAGGTACAGGCGGAGCCGGGCCATGGCCGAGAGCCGGTCGTTCAGGCCGTCGTGCCAGAGCGGGGCGATGATCCCGGCGAGTGTGGCGAGCGCCTTCTCCTGGTCCGGCCGCGGCTCCCGGGCCAGATGCGTGAGCAACTGCTGCACCTCGACGGTCAGATGCCGGTGCGCCAGGTGGTCGCGGTCCGGGCCGGGCGGCACGCTCGTCAGCAGGGTGTCGACCACGCGGGGCAGGAACCGCAGCCGGGGCTCCGTGCCGCCGCTGCGCAGGGTGATGTTGCCGTCGTCCTCGCGCCGCACCCAGTACAGGCAGTCGTACGAGGCGAGTACGGAGATGCCCGCGGCCCCGATGAGGGCGGGGCCGACGAAGAGCTGGTCCTCACCGATGGACAGGTCCGCGGGAAACCTGAGGCGCAGCCGCTCCAGCAGCTCCCGGCGGAACAGCTTCATCGGGTTCAGCGTCCAGTACGCGCGCGAGGAGAAGACGTCCGTCCGTGGCTGGTCCTTGCGGAACATCGAGGTGGGCGCACCGCGACCGCCGACGCCGACCATCTTGCCGAGCACCACGTCGGTGCCGTTGGCCTCGGCCATGGCCACCATACGTTCCAGGGCCTCCGGCCCCAGATAGTCGTCGGCGTCCAGGAAGAACACGAACCGGCCCCGGGCGAGGTCGAGTCCGGCGTTGCGCGGCACCGACGGACCACCGGAATTCTCCTGCCGCACCACCCGCAACAGCCCGGCGTACTCGCCCGCCAGCCGCTCCAGCTCCGCCGCGGTCCCGTCGGTCGACCCGTCGTCGACGACGATGAGCTCCAACTCGTCCCGGCCGATGCTCTGTTCGGCCACCGAGGTGAGGCAGCGCGTCAGATAGGGCATCGCGTTGTACGCGGCGACGATCACCGAAACGGCAGGCACAGTCATTCTCTGGTTCTCCAAAGCACAACGGGGGCACGCCCCGTTCGCGGAGGGCCATGAATTCCGTGAAGATACCATGTACTTCCTGTGTGGCCCCGGTGACCAGCGGCGGAAGCGTCTGTCATGGGGATACCCCTACGCCTCCCGAGGCCTTCTTGTCCCCGACGTCCCTCGCGTCAACAATGTGCATGACAAAGCACTGCATCACCACGCACCGAGCGGCCGGAAGATCTCCGGTCGCTTCGTTCGTACGAGGGGACCCCCACATGAAGAAGCCCCTGCTTGCCGTGTTCGCCGCCCTGGTGGTGACCGGCATTGGCGCGGCGCCCGCGGTCGCCGTCACCCCGGACACCGCCCCCGCCACCCGGGCCGCCCAGCCCGTCCAGGCCACCGCCACCGCCACCGCGCCCGCCGTCCAGGCCGTCTCCTTCGCCGGGACCGTCTCGCTCAGCAACTGTTCCGGGTCCGTGGTGCGGATGCCCGACTCCGCCGACGACGACCCCGCGCTCGTGATGAGCAACGGGCACTGCCTGGAGACCGGGTTCCCCGAGCCCGGGGAGGTCGTTGTCGACCAGGCCTCCACCCGGACCTTCGGGCTGCTCAACTCCGCCGGCACCCGGGTCGCCACCCTGCGCGCCAACAAGATCGCCTACTCGACCATGACCGACACCGATGTGTCCGTCTACCAGCTGACGACCACGTACGCGCAGATCCGCGCCTCCTACGGGATCTCCGCCCTCACCCTCAGCGACACCCGCCCCGCCGCCGGCACCGCCATCAGCGTCGTCTCCGGCTACTGGAAGCGGATATACAACTGCTCGATCGACGGGTTCGCCCACCAGCTCAAGGAGGACGGCTGGACCTGGAAGGACTCCGTCCGCTACACCTCCGCCTGCAACACCATCGGCGGCACCTCCGGCTCGCCCGTCGTCAACCAGGCCACCGGACAGGTCGTCGCCGTCAACAACACCGGCAACGAGAGCGGCCAGCGCTGCACGCTCAACAACCCGTGCGAGGTCGACGCGAGCGGGAACGTCACGGTCCGCCAGGGCATCAACTACGCCCAGCAGACCTACAACATCCCCGCCTGCTTCGGCGTCGACAACAAGCTCGATCTCTTCGCCGCCGGCTGCACCCTGCCCAAGCCCTAACCGGCGGCGCCCACCCGGCGGACCGAGCGGCCCGCCAGTACGTCCGTCCGCCTGCCCTCCTCGATGACGAACCGGCCGTCGATCAGCACGTGTTCGACACCCGTCGGCGGCGTGCGCGGCTGCTCGAACGTCGAGCCCGCCGCGACCGTCGCCGGATCGAAGAGGACCAGGTCGGCGCGGTAGCCCTCGCGGACCGTGCCGCGGTCCGGCAGCCGGAGCCGGGCCGCGGGCCGCGAGGTGAGGTGGGCCACGCAGTCCTCCAGGGTCAGCACACCCAACTCCCGTACGTACCGGCCGAGATACTGCGGGAAGGTGCCGTACGCCCGTGGGTGCGGCTTCGCGCCCTGGAGGATGCCGTCCGAGCCGCCGGTGTGCACCCGGTGGCGCATGATCGCGCGGACGTTCTCCTCGTGGCCGACGTGCTGGAGGATCGTCGGGCCAAGACGGTCCTCCACCAGGAGGCGGTGGGCCGTGGTCCACGGGGACTCCCCGCGGCGCGCCGCCGAGTCGGCGATCGTGCTGCCGACGTACTCCGCCAGCTCCGGGCTCGTCACGCCGGAGATCTCGATCGTCTCCCACTCCACCGGCACCCCGTGGCAGCCGTCCGCGCCGAGCACCTCCAGGTGGTGCCGGATCCGCGCCGACGTCTCCTCGTCCGTGAGCCGGTGCAGGATCCGCTCAGGACCGCCCTCGCTCGCCCAACTCGGCAGCAGCGCCGCCAGGGTGGTGCTGCCGGGGGTGTACGGATAGGTGTCGAGGGTGATGTCCGCGCCGGACGCGAGTGCCTCGTCGAGGAGGGTGAGCAGCTCCGGTGCGCGGCCCTTGTTCACGCCGAAGTTCATGGTGGCGTGGGCCAGGTGCAGCGGACAGTCCGCCTCCCGCGCCAGCGCCACCATCTCCTCGTACGCCTCCAGCGCGCCCGCCCCGTAACTGCGGTGGTGCGGGCAGTAGTAGCCGCCGTACGACGCCACCACCCGGCACAGTTCGGTCAGTTCGGCGTCCTTGGCGTACATGCCCGGGGTGTACGTCAGCCCCGACGACATACCGACCGCGCCCTGCTCCAGGCCCTCCGCGACCAGTTGCCGCATCCGGTCAAGCTCCGCCGGGGTCGCCTCGCGGTCCTCCCAGCCGACCGCGAGCGCGCGGACCGTGCCCTGCGGGATCAGATAGGCCGCGTTGACGGCTGTTCCCCGGTCCAGCCGGTCCAGGTACTCGCCGACCGAACGCCAGTCGAAGTCGATGTCGTCGCCGTACCCGTTCCAGCCGGTGATCGCGCGGCGGACCTCCGCGAGCGTACGGTCGTCGACCGGCGCGTACGACAGCCCGTCCTGGCCGATGACCTCCAGCGTCACACCCTGCGCGGCCTTCGCGCTGTGGTCGGGGTCCCGCAGCAGCGCCAGGTCGCTGTGCGCGTGCATGTCGATGAAACCGGGGGAGAGAACCAGCCCCTCCGCGTCCAACTCCCTGGTCGCCGTGGGGCGTTGGCAGCCCGCCGACGCCGCCTCCTTGACGATCTGGACGATCCTGCCGTCCTCCACGGCCACATCCGCGCGGTAGGCGGGCGCGCCCGTGCCGTCGACGACGTCCGCGTCCCTGATGACGAGCTCTGCCATGGGGTTCCGGCCTCCTAGAAGAACGTACGGATGTAGTCGACGACCGTGCCGTCCGCCTCGGCCACCGGGATCAGCTGCCACTTGTCGAACGACGTGCACGGGTGGGACAGGCCCATACCGAGCCAGTCCCCGACCTCCAGGTCCGCCCCCTCGGCCGTCCGCAGCCAGGCGTGCTGGTCGGACAGGCCCGTCACCTCGATCCCGGTCGCCGCCCGCTCAGGACCGTCCCGCCGCACCACCTGGGCGAACGGCAGATGGAGGTCGTACGCCGCGTCCCGCTTGCCCGCGTTGGCGAACGCCTGCTCCGCCGAGGGCCGCGAGACCACCTGCGCCCACAGCCGGAACGCCGGCTCCAGCGCGCCCTCCTCCGGCACCCGGTTGAACGGCGTCAGCTCGCGGTAGTGCCCGTCGTCGTGCGAGACGTACGCGCCCGAGCGCAGCAACTTCAGTACGGGCTCGGAGAGTTCCGGGATCTCCGCGAACACGTCCGCCACCGCGTCGAACCACGCGCTGCCGCCGGCGCTGACCACGATCTCGTCCAGACCGGCGAACCGCCCCGCCTTGTCGAAGTCCACCGCCAGCGCCACCAGCCGCCGCAGCCACGCGTGCACCCGCTCCGGGTCCGCCCGCGGCACCTCGCCCTCGTAGCCCGCGACCCCGACCAGCCGCAGGGTGTCCACCGCGGCCACGGCGTCGGCCACCGCCGCGCACTCCGCTTCCGTACGCACCCCCGTGCGCGCGCCCTCGCCGGCCGCCAGTTCCACCACCACGTCCACCGGGCGGGCCGACCCGCGCAGCGCCTCGTCCATCAGCGCGACGCCGCGCACGGAGTCGACGTAACAGAGGAAACGGAAGGAGGGGTCCTGGGCGAGTTCGGCGGCGATCCAGCGCAGGGCCGCCGGGTCCACCAGCTCGTTCGCGAGGAAGATCCGCTCGGTGCCGAACGCCCGTGCCACACGGACCTGGTGCGGGACGGCGAGCGTGATGCCCCAGGCGCCGTGCTCGATCTGGCGCCGGAAGAGCTGCGGGGCCATGGACGTCTTGCCGTGCGGGGCGAAGGCGAGGCCGTGGCGGGCGGAGTACGTCTCCATCAGCGCGAGGTTGTGCTCCAGGCGCTCGGCGGACAGGGCCAGCACCGGGGTGGTGAAGCCGCCGGTGAAGAGGTTGCGGCGCTGGGCCGCCAGCTCGCCGACCGTCAGTCCGGCGGCGTCCGGGGGAAGGCCCTTGAAGCGGTGGTCGACGCGCTCCTCGGAGAGCCGGGCGAGCGCCGCGGAGCCGGTGCCGTCGCTGTCGAGGGCCATGGAGCCTCCCTGATCCGGGGTGTTGCATTATGTGCAACGTCCATTGCGTATGTCGCTTACTGCTGTCTAACATCTCGGCCAACGCGGGGTCAACGGAGTCGCCGCCCGCATCAGCGCCGAGGAGCCACCACCATCGTGACCGCCAACGGAGCCACCAACGCCCCCGACGTCGTGGACGTCGTCGCGCTCGGCGAGTCCATGGTCACGTTCCTGCCCACCACACCGGGCCGCCTCGCCGACGTGACGTCCTTCGACCGCGGCATCGGCGGCGCCGAGTCCAACGTCGTCTGCACCCTCGCCGCCGCCGGACACGCCGTGCGCTGGGTCGGCCGGGTCGGCGCGGACGCCTTCGGCGACCATCTGGTGGCCGCGATCGGCGCGTACGGCGTGGACGTCTCCGCCGTCCGCCGCGACCCCGGCCGGCACACCGGCATCTACTTCCGCACCGCCGGCGACCGCTCCACCGACGCCCATGAGGTGGCGTACTACCGCGCGGGCTCCGCGGCGTCCGCGATGTCCGTGGCCAACGTGGACGCGGCCGCGGTGGGCGCCGGGCGGATCCTGCACCTCTCCGGGATCACGGCGGCGCTCTCCCCGGACTGCCTGCACCTGCTGCGCACGCTGACGGCTCCGCGCCCCGGGCGCCCGCTGATCTCCTTCGACGTCAACCACCGGGCCCGCCTGTGGCACTCCGCCACCGACGCCCCCGCCGTCCTCCTGGACCTGGCCCGCACGGCCGACATCGTCTTCGTCGGCCTGGACGAGGCCGAGGAGACGTGGGGGGTGACGGGCGGCGCGGACCAGATCCGCGAACTCCTGCCCGAGCCGGGGGTGCTGGTGGTCAAGGACGGCGGGAGGGGCGCGACGGCCCACGTCCACGCCGAACCCCGGACCACCTTCGCCCCGGCCCCCAGGGTCACCGTCACCGCCGCGACCGGCGCCGGCGACGCCTTCGCCGCGGGCTTCCTCTCCGGCACCCTCCGCAACCTCCCCGTCGGGGAACGGCTCAGACACGGCCACCTCATGGCCGCAGCCGCCCTCACCGTCCCCGGCGACCTGGCCACACCCCCCTCCCGCGCCCTCGCCGACCGCCTCGCCGCTCTCGACGACCAAGCCTGGGAGACACTTCGACTCGGCCCCGGCTGGACAGCCGCCGACGACCGGGCCGACGAGGAGGTACGCACACCATGAGCCAGACCGTCGACCGCGCGCTGAGCATCCTGCCGCTGCTCGCCGAGGGCCCCGCCGACCTCGGCAAGGTCGCCGAGCGGCTCGGCGTCCACAAGTCCACCGCGCTCCGCCTCCTGCGCACCCTGCACGAGCACGGCTTCGTCTACCGCCAGTCCGACCAGCGCTACCGCCTCGGCGCCCGCCTGTTCGCGCTCGCCCAGGAGGCGATGGAGAACCTGGACATCCGCGAGATCGCGCACAGCCACCTCGTACGCCTCAACGAGGCCTGTGGTCACACCGTCCACCTCGCCGTCTACGAGGAGAACGAGGTGCTCTACATCGACAAGGTGGAGAGCCGCTACCCGGTGCGTATGTACTCGCGGATCGGCAAGCCCGTCGCCATCACGGTCGCCGCCGTCGCCAAGCTGCTGCTCGCCGACCTCCCCGAGCCCGACCGCCGCGCCCTCGCGGAGAAGCTCGACTACCCCATGTACACGGCCCGTTCGACACCCAACGCGCCCGCGTTCCTGCGCGAGCTGGAGAAGGTGCGCGAACAGGGCTGGGCCACCGACCTCGGTGGCCACGAGGAGTCCATCAACTGCGTCGGCGCCCCGATCCGCGGCGCGGACGGCCGGGTCGTCGCCGCCATGTCGGTGTCCGCGCCCAACGTCGTCGTGACCGCCGACGAACTCCTCACCCTGCTCCCGCTCGTGCGCCGCACCGCGGACGCCGTCAGCGGCGAGTACTCAGGCAGAACACCGATCAAGGAAGCCGGAAACGGATGACCGAGAAGACCGCCCTCACCCCCAAGACCCACACCACCCCGCCCGCGAAGTTCTCGCACGGTGTCCGCAAGGGGAACATCCTCCAGGTCGCCGGCCAGGTCGGCTTCCTTCCCGCCGTCGAGGGGCAGCCCCCGACACCGGCCGGCCCCACCCTGCGCGAGCAGACCCTCCAGACCCTCGCCAACGTCAAGGCGATCCTGGAGGAGGGCGGCGCGAGCTGGGACGACGTGCTGATGATCCGCGTCTACCTCACCGACGTCGACCACTTCGCCGAGATGAACGGCATCTACAACACCTACTTCGAGGAGCAGGGCCTCACCGCCCCGCCCGCCGCGCGCACGACCGTCTACGTCGGTCTGCCGGCCGGACTGCTCATCGAGATCGACGCGCTCGCCGTACTCGGCTGACGCACCCGGCACGACTCCCGTACGGCCCCCGTACGGCCCCCGTACGACTCCCCACCCGGCACGGCATCCGCGACCGCCTCACAGCGCACCGGACGCCGTGCCGCGATCCCCCCTGCCCGAAAGCCCCATGCATTTAGCCAGAGGACCACCGCATGTCCCCCATATCCGCTCAACTCGCCGCCGACGCGCCCGCGACCCCACCCCACACCGGCGGCCTGCTCCTGCTCGTCGACGGCACCGCGGGCCTGCTCACGGTCGCCGCGCTCGGTATCGCCCTGCTGCTCTTCCTGATCATCAAGGTCCGCCTCCAGCCGTTCGTCGCGCTGCTCGCGGTCTCCATCGCCGTCGGCCTGGCGGCCGGCCTCTCGGTCACCGAGCTCTTCGGCACCGTCCAGCGCTCCGACGCCGTCTCCACCATCGAGTCCGGCATGGGCGGCATCCTCGGCCATGTCGCGATCATCATCGGCCTGGGCACCATGCTCGGCGCGATCCTCGAAGTCAGCGGCGGCGCCCAGGTGCTGGCGTCCAGACTGCTCGGTCTGTTCGGCGAGAAGCGCGCCCCGCTCGCCATGGGCCTCACCGGCCTGATCTTCGGTATCCCGGTCTTCTTCGACGTCGGCATCTTCGTCCTCGCGCCGATCGTCTACGCCGCCGCCAAGCGCTCCGGCAAGTCGATCCTGCTCTACTGCCTGCCCCTGCTGGCCGGCCTCTCCATGACCCACGCCTTCCTGCCCCCGCACCCGGGCCCGGTCGCCGCCGCCGGTCTGCTCCACGTGGACCTCGGCTGGGTCATCCTCATGGGCATCGTCTGCGGTATCCCGGCCGTCCTGGCCGCCTGGGTGTTCTCCGCCTGGATCGGCCGCCGGATCTTCGTGCCGGTCCCGCAGGACATGCTGGAGGCGGCCGAGGAGGCCAAGGAGTCGGTCCTCGCCGAACAGCGTGCCGGCGGCGTCGAGCCCCGCGAGGCACCGGTCGCCCTGGGTACGGTTCTGGCCATCATCGGTACGCCGCTGATCCTGATCCTCGCGGCCACCTTCTCCTCGATCGCCCTCGACCCGTCCACACTCCGCTCGGTGATCGAGTTCTTCGGCCACCCGTTCGTGGCCCTGACCATCGCCCTGCTGCTCGCCTACTACGTCCTCGGCATCCGGCGCGGCTGGTCCCGCCGCTCCCTGGAGACGGTCTCCACGTCCTCCCTGAAGCCGGTCGGCAACATCCTGCTGGTCGTCGGCGCGGGCGGCGTCTTCGGCGCCGTACTGAAGGCGAGCGGGGTGGCCCAGGCGCTGTCCGACACCTTCAACGACGTCGGCCTCCCGGTCCTGGTCCTGGCCTATCTGATCTCCCTGGTCCTGCGGGTCGCGCAGGGCTCGGCGACGGTCGCCATCGTCACCACGGCCGGCATCGTGGCCCCGCTGCTCGCCGAGGGCGACCACTCGCAGCCCTTCGTCGCGCTGGTCATCATGGCGATCTCGGCCGGCTCGATCTTCGCCTCGCACGTCAACGACGGCGGCTTCTGGATCGTCGCCAAGTACTTCGGCATCACCGAACGGGACACCCTCAAGACCTGGACCGTCCTGGAATCGGTGCTCTCGGTGGCCGGATTCGCGGTGGCCGCGGTCCTGAGCGTCTTCGTCTAGCCGGTCCGCAAGGCGAGATTCGTATAACGAAGTAGGGGCTGGCTGTCTCTGACACAGGTTCGTCGACCATACTGCGGGGCTGTGGAGCAGCAACGCATAGGTACGAGCAGTCAGCCCCTGGACGCCGGTGTGAACCCGGCGCACATCCCCGGGCTCACGTCGCCCGCGCCGGCGGAGCCGGAGGACGCGGTCGAGGAGGCGGCGGAGACGGCCGCCGCCGAGTCCGCCGACGACGGTGCCTCCGAGGAGGCGGCCCCCGAAGCGGTGGACGAGTCCGAGGCGGAACCGGACAAGGACGAGGACGAGGAGGCGGACACGGACGAGGCCGACGGCCCCGTGTTCGAGGCCGCCGACCGTCGCGCCCGGATCGTCGCCGACGCGGCGGGCGTACGCCTCAGCCTCGACGAGGAGCGGTGTGAGTTCCGCTGGGACGAGATCGGCGCGATCGAGACCGAGTCACCACGCTTCGGCAAGCGGTTCACCGTGACGGTGCACACGCCCGACCGGCGCTGGTACCCGATCGAGATCGAGGCCGGGTCCAAGTCGGACCACAAGGAGTGGGACGAACAACTGGACGCGGTCCTGGACGCCTACTTCGAGGAAGACGAGCAGAACGAGCAGAACGAGAAGAACGAGAAGGTCGAGGAAGACGCGGTGTAGGGGCGCGGGGAACTGCGCGACCGGCCACGACGGACCCACAGTTCCCCACGCACCGGATGCCGCCTAGGCGCAGTACTGGGCCTGCTTCCCGATGGACCGGTACATGCAGTCCGCGTTCTCCAGCAGTTGCAGCACCGCGTCCCGGTTCCGCGAGGTCTCCCGCTCGATCACCTCGTCGGGCGGGTAGAACCCGCCCCCGCCGGCCGACCCCGGATACATCTCGAAGGTGTACCCGAAGATCTTCTGGTTGCCCCACAGCCAGTCGTCTATGGACCCGTCGGTGATGTACAGGTCACTGGACTGCTCCGGCGTGTAGCCGTTGCTGGCGGCCATCTTCTGCCCGACCGCGGCGAAGGCGTTGCGGTCGTCGGCGGTCATGCCGGCCG
The DNA here is from genome assembly GCF_044753385.1 of Streptomyces sp. NPDC088387. Taxonomy (NCBI): domain Bacteria; kingdom Bacillati; phylum Actinomycetota; class Actinomycetes; order Kitasatosporales; family Streptomycetaceae; genus Streptomyces; species Streptomyces sp. NPDC088387. The sequence goes on along the minus strand of NZ_JBIVNC010000004.1, from coordinate 109,043 downwards.
CCGTGTCCGAGTACGTGTACCCGTACGGCCACAGCACCAGCTCGCTGTACGTGTGGAAGTCCACGCCCGCCGTGATCTGCTGCCTCCCGCCGACCACCCGGCTGCGCACGAAGTCGGCGACGACCTTCACCTCGGGCGCCGACTCGGCGGACGGCCCGCGGTAGGTCTCGGAGGATGTCGAGCCGGACGAGCCGCCGCAGCAGCCGAAGCGGTAGTTCCAGTTGCGGTTGAGGTCCGTACCGACGTACGAGGAACCGGAGTTGGGCTGCCGGTTCTTGCGCCACGAACGGTAGGAGCCGCTCGCGATGTCGTACTCGCCGCCGTCCGGGTTGACGTCCGGCACGATCCAGATCTCGCGGCCGTTGACCATGTTGGTCACCCGGGAGTCGGTGCCGTAGTCGGACGTCAGCTCGCGCAGCAGGTACAGCGCCATCTCGACGGTGAGGTGCTCACGGGCGTGCTGGTGGTGGGTGAACAGCACCTCCGGCTCGGCCTCGTCGCTCGCCACGTTGTCGCTGATCTTGACGGCGACGATGTTCCGGCCCTGGTAGGAGCGGCCGATGACCCGCTGGCTCGCGATCGACGGGTTGGCCGAGACGAGCGAGTTGATCTCGTTCGTCATCTCCGTGTAGTTGTGATAGCGCGAGTCCGCGGACGGGAAGTCGAGCAGCCGTACGTCGTCCTCGCCGGCCGAGCGGTCGGGGGCGGCGCCGAGCAGGGTGACCTCGTAGCCGAGCGAGCGCAGCTTCTTGATCTGGTCGGCGCGGCCGGAGACCACAACGCCGTGCTGGTCGGCCTCGTCGACGGTGACGCCGGCCTGCTGGATCGCCGTACGGTCCGCGGCCGTCGAGTGGATGTGGACCTCGTACTGGCGGATGTCGTCCGCGGAGGCCTTCGGCCTGCTCGCGCCGTCGGCGGTGGCGCTGGTCGCGGTCGCCGAGACGGGGGCGGCGAGGGCGAGGGCCAGCAGTACGGCGAGTCCGGCCTTGCGTCTGCCGTTGCCGGCGCCTGAGCCTCGTATGCGAAGTCGCATGAAATCTCCTTGGTTCTCCAGGAATTCCGGGATCTCCGGAAGTGGGGAGTGGAGCGGGGGGTGGTTCTTTCTGTGCGTCTTCTGTGCGGCGTGCGGGTGGTGGCGCTCATCGTGGAGTGATGGCATGACCAGGTCAAGAGTGGGGGGTGGGGCGCGTGGCCGGAACCGCGCTCTCCCCGACGCTCCCCGCGCGCTCGGACGGCCGCGAAGTGTACGTGGCGCGGGCCCTCTCACATGCGCTGACAGGCGAAGTACACCCAGGGGTGTGACCCCGACGTGCATATATGTGAGGCCCGGGAGAGGGTGGACACTCCGCGCAAGGGGAGCCCCGTTCTCCACTCCGGCTTCCCGCACCCCCATCCCAGAGGACAGGCTGATCATGGGCGGATCAGCACCACGGCGGGACGGCCGGATCCCGGTCGAGACGACCAGCTTCGTCGACCGCCGCACCGAACAGACCGAAGGCCGCGAGCTGTTGGCCAGGGCGCGGCTGGTCACCCTGACCGGTCCGGGCGGCGTCGGCAAGACCCGGCTGGCCGCCCGGATCGCGGCCCGCGTCGAACGGGCCTTCCCCGACGGCGTGCGCTTCGTGCACCTCTCCGGACTGCACGACCCGGCGCTCGTGCCGCTCGCAGCCGCCGACGCGCTCGGTCTGCACGACCACTCCGAACAGCCGGTCCTCGACGCGCTCGTGGAGCAGGTCCGCGACCGCCGGCTGCTGCTCGTCGTCGACAACTGCGAGCATCTGCCGGACGCCTGCGCCGAACTCGCCGCCGCCCTGCTGCACGGCACCACCGGCGTCCGGATCCTCGCCACCAGCCGCCGGCGCCTCGGCCTCACGGAGGAACACCTCCTGGAGGTACGGCCGTTGCCCGTCCCCGACCCGGACGGCGACCTCGCCGCCCGCCCCGGACCCGCGCTCACCCTCTTCGCCGACCGGGCCGCCGCCGTCGTCCCCGGATTCCGGCTCACCGCCGCCAACCGCCCCGCCGTGGCCCGCCTCTGCCGCCGCCTCGACGGACTGCCCCTCGCCATCGAACTCGCCGCCGTGCGGATGCGTGTCCTCGGCGTCGAGCAGCTCATCGAGCGCCTCGACGACCGCTACCGGCTGCTCACCACCGGCAGCCCCGCCGTGCTGCCCCGCCACCAGACCCTGCGGGCCGCGGTCGACTGGAGCCACGAACTGTGCACCCCGCAGGAGCAGTTGGTGTGGGCGCGGGCGAGTGTGCTGGCGGGCGGCTTCGACCTCGCGGCGGCGGAGGCGGTCTGCGCCGACACCGGTGACGCAGGCTTGTCCGGTGACGGCGGTGACGAGTGCTTGTCCGGTGACGGCGGTGACGCGGGCTCGTCCGGCGACATCGGTGACGCGGGCTTGTCCGGTGACGGCGGGTGGCTCCGGCCTTACGACGTCCTCGAAGCCGTCGCCGGGCTCGTCGACAAGTCCGTGCTGTGCCGTGAACCCGGGCCCGGCGGGGTCCGCTACCGGCTCCTCGACACCCTGCGCCACTACGGCCTGGAGAAGCTGCGCGCCCGGCCCGGCGAGGAGAGCGCCGCCCGCCGCCGCCAACTGGACTGGGTCCAGCGGCTGGCCGCCGACTGCGAACGCGGGTGGTTCGGCCCCGGCCAGCCGGAGACCGTCGCGCGGCTCAGGGCGGACCAGGACAACCTCCGAGCAGCGCTGGCCTTCGCCCTCGCGGGCCCGGGGGATTCCTGCGGTGGCCGCGATGCCCCGGTCCCGGTCCCGGTCCCGGCCCCGGGTGACGCGAGTACGACGCCGCCCGGTGCCCCCCGCGACCCCCTCGCCGCTCTCCGGCTGGCCGGCACCCTGTGGTTCTACTGGCATGCCTGCGGTGCCCCGCGCGAGGGCCGTTACTGGCTCGACCGTGCTCTCGAAGCCAGCCCCGGGCCGACCCGCGAACGTGCCCGCGCGCTCTGGACGTCCGCCCTGCTCGCCGTCTGCCCCGAGGACCTCACCCGGGGCCGCCGGCGGGCCGAGGAGGCCCGGGAACTCGCCCTGAGTCTCGGCGACCTGGCGGAGGCCGCGCACGCCGAGTACGCCATCGGTGTCGTGGGTCTGTTCAGCGACGACCTCACGGCCGCCCTGGAACACTTCCGGGCCACCGTCGCCCGGGGCCGCGTACCCGGCCAGCACCTCAGCCTCGTAGGACTCGACCGCGTCGAACTCGCCTGCGCGCTCGCCTTCCTGGGCCATCCCGACCAGGCCATCGCCGTCTGCGAGGAGACCCGGCGGCTGTGCGAACGGCACGGCGACGAATGGGTGCTGTCCTACGTCCTGCGGATCCTCGCCCTCGCCTACGCCGGCAAGGACGACCTCCCCCGGGCCGAACGGCACGCGCGCGAGGCGCTGCGCCTCAAGCGGGCCGTCCACGACGTGCTGGGCAGCGGCCTCACCCTCGACCTGCTCGCCCGGATCGCCTGCCAGAGCGGGGCGTACGAGCGCGCGGCGGTCCTGCTCGGCGGCGCCGACCGCGTCTGGGCCGACGTGGACCGCAACCGCTGGGGCTCCGACGCCCTCAACTCCGCCCGCCGCGAGGTCGAGAGCCGCACCCGCGAGGCCGTCGGCGTGGACGCCTTCCGGCGGGCGTACGACCACGGCGGCTCGCTCGGCCTGGAGGAGATCGTCGCCCATGCCCTGGACGAACGCAGACCCGAGCCGACCGCCGCGCCCCCGGCGTACGTCACCCCGCTCACCCGGCGTGAGAACGAGGTCGCGCGGCTCGTCGCCGAGGGGCTCGCCAACCAGCAGATCGCCGACCGTCTGGTCATCGCCCGCCGCACCGCCGAGGGACATGTCGAACGCATCCTCAGCAAACTCGGCTTCTCCAGCCGGAGCCAGATCGCGGCCTGGGTGACGGCACAGCGCTGACGTACAGCCCCGTTCGCCCGAGTTCACCGAACCGAACCGAACCGAACTGAACCGAACCGAACCGCACCGCACCACAACGCCAGCTGGGGGAACCATGAGCACGCGCACCCGACCCGACGCCGGCCACGGCCCGTTCGACCACCGCATGGCGGTCTTCGACACGGACGAGGAGTTCCTGAAGGCGGCGCTGCCCTTCCTGACCGAGGCCCTCGCGGCCCCCGACGAGCCCTCGCCGGTGGCGATCGTCGCCCCGGCCCGCCTCGCCCTCCTGCGGGACGCCCTCGACCAGGACCCGCCCGTCACCCTGATCCCGCACACCGACTGGTACACCGGCACGGCCGCCAACGCGATATCCCGCGCCGCCGGTTACCTCGCCGAGCACGCCGGCCCCGGCGGTCGCCTGCACCTCCTCATGGAGCCCGACTGGGGCGGACGCGCGGGCAGTTCGGCCCGCGAGAGCACCGAGTGGATCCGCTACGAGTCCCTCGCCAACCTCCTCTTCGCGCCGCTCGCGACCACCGCCCTGTGCGTCTACGACACCCGCACCGCGGGCCGGGCCGTGATCGCCGAGGCCCGCCGCGCGCACCCGGACACCGGCGTCTACGAGGACCCGTACCGCCTCACCGCCGAACTGGACGCGGCCGTACCACTGCCCCCGCCGCCGGGGGACGCGCAGGCCGTACCGGTGCCCGAGGTGGCCGCCTGGGCCGGCGCCCGCGGACTCGGCCCGGCCGACGCCGCACTCCTCGGGGCGGCCGTCGCCGAGGCGGCCGCAGAGCTGGCCACCCCGTCCCCGGCCGTGCTCGCCTGGGGCACGGCACCGGCGTGTGTGTGCGAGCTGCGGGTGCCGCGCCGCGTCGGCGACCCGCTGGTGGGCTTCGTACCCCCGCGGGGCGCTCTGGGGCCGGAGCGGGGGCAGGGGCTGTGGTTCGCCCGGCAGGTGTGCGCGTACGTGGATGTGCGGGACGGGGCGGGGGAGGGACAGGGGGCGGGGGCCACGGTCCGGTTGCAGTACGGGTAGGACGGGACCGGTAGTGGGTGCGGGTACGGGTGGCGGGGCGCAGGTAGTGATTGGGGTAGTCCTCCCCGTGCCGCGCGTGAGCCGGGCGGCCACCCTGGAGCCGTGCTTCAGCTCTCCGGTCGGAGAGCGGTCGCGGGATGTTCCTCGTGGCCGCGTTCGCCCGGCGCTGGGGCTGTCAGCAGGACGGGCCGGGCAAGACCGTCCGGTTCGAGCTCGGCACGTGCGCGTGCGACGGCTGCGGTCGGCGACAGCCGTAGGACACGCGACCCCAGCGGGGCCCCGGTGGCATGCCCGGCCGCCGGGGCCCGTGCGCGTGCTCACCCCGTACGCCTCGGCCGGAGCGACCCGACCCCCGGCGTCTCATTCGTGCCGGTTTGGCTGAGCACATCGAGTGAAGATCGCCGCAGGCCCTCTTGTCGGCCCGTGACCTTTGCGCTTACTTGACGTTCATGGCCGACACCACGGGAAACACCTCGGAGACAGTGACCCCCGACGATCCGAAGAGCGGCCCGCGCAAATCCAGTTGGCGCTACATCGGACCCGGCATCGTGGTCGCCGCCACCGGCGTCGGCGCCGGTGACCTGGTGGCCACCCTCATCGCGGGCAGCAACTTCGGCTACACCCTCCTGTGGGCGGCCGTGATCGGCTGCCTGGTGAAGATCTCCCTCGCGGAGGCGGCCGGCCGCTGGCATCTCTCCACGGGCCGCACCCTGTTCGACGGCTGGGCGAGCCTCGGCCGCTGGACGACCTGGTTCTTCGCGGTCTACGTGGTGATCTGGGGCTTCGTCTACGGCGCCGCGGCGATGTCGTCGAGCGCGCTGCCGCTCCAGGCGCTGTTCCCGGACGTGATGGACCTGGAGTGGTGGGGCATCGCTTGCGGTCTGGTGGGCCTGGTCTTCGTCTGGTTCAACAAGTACTCGGTGTTCGAGAAGGTCATGACGGTCCTGGTGGGCGTCATGTTCGTGGTGACGGTGTACCTGGCGATCAGGGTGACCCCGAACCTGGGCGAGGCCTTCGCCGGACTGCTGCCCGTACTGCCCGACGAGAAGGACTCGATCCTCAACACGCTGGGCCTGATCGGCGGCGTCGGCGGCACCATCACGCTTGCCGCGTACGGCTACTGGGTCAACGCGAAGGGCTGGACGAACACCGGCTGGATGAAGGTCATGCGCCTCGACAACCGGGTCGCGTACATCACCACCGGCATCTTCGTCGTCTCGATGCTCTTCGTCGGCGCGGAACTCCTGCACTCCGCGAACGTGGCCATCGCCAGCGGCGACAAGGGCCTGATCCAGCTGGGCGACATCCTGGAGGACGAGTACGGCACGGCGACCGCGAAGTTCTTCCTCATCGGCTTCTTCGCGACGTCCTTCACGTCCCTGATCGGCGTGTGGCACGGCGTGAGCCTGATGTTCGCGGACTTCGTGGCCCGGTACGCGAACAAGGGCGACGGCGACGCGACCGAACTGCGCGGCGACGCGGTCGCGTCCGGCGCCCGCGAGCGCTCCTGGTCCTTCCGCGTCTACCTCCTGTGGCTGACCTTCCCCCCGATGGTCCTGCTCTTCCAGGGCGAGCCCTTCCGCCTGGTCATCATCTACGGCGTACTGGGCGCCGCGTTCCTGCCGTTCCTGGCGGGAACGCTGCTCTGGCTCCTCAACTCGCCCCGCACCCCACGGGAATGGCGCAGCGGCGCCGTCAGCAACACGATGCTCGTGATCGCGGGCCTGCTGTTCCTGGCCCTGTGCGTCAAGCAGATCTGGGACCAGCCGTGGTCGGAGTTCTTCTGATCCGAGAGCCCTCTGACGTCCGCTAGGGCAACGCCCTGCACGCGGTGACCTCGATCTCGATCATGAGTCCGGGCTGGAGCAGTTGCTGGACCTGGAGCGTGGTCGAGGTCGGGAAAGGCCCGCTGCCGTAGATGTTCTTGCGATAGGGCAGGGCCTCGACGAGGGCGGCCATGTCGGTGACGTACATGTTCTCGCGGACGACATGACGGAAATCGAGCGAGTATTTGGCGAGGCTTTCCTTGACGCGGGCGTAGACGAATTTCATCTGGGCGCCGAGATCGCCGGAGGAAACCGGGTTGAAGTCCTTGTCGAGGGCGGCTGTTCCGGAGAGCCATATGGTGTTGTCCACGCGGACGCCCTGGGAGAATCCGAGGGATTTCTGCTGGGCTTCCCAGTAGTAGAAGAGATCGGTACGGCTCGGAGCCGCCGAGGCCTCGGACGCCCCGAGCTGACCGGCGATCGCGGCCGCTCCGGCGACTCCGGCGCCGGTCAGAAGGCGACGACGGAGAACCCGTCTGTCGTCGGAATCGTCCGAGGTGAACTCGTTCTGAGCGTTCATCTGAATGCCTCTCCGTGCAGAGGAATAGAACCAGGATCACGCTGACGCTGCGGAGCGTAGGACACGTCAGAAACCCCCGTCAAGAAGGAAGTTGCCTCGGGAAATCTACGGTGGATATCGTGCCGGGATTCGCGATTTCCAGCACGAATTGGTGCCCCTGTTGCGGCGCGGATTCACTGGAGCGCGGGGAGCGCGCTCGGCCGGATGTCGGCGTTGCGTTACGCAATGTGCTGATGTGATGATTCGGGGGTGGTCGAACAGGGGGGCGAGACGGGCGGAACGGGCGAGAAGGGCGCGGACTTCGCGGGCGGCGTACGCCGGTCGCGGCTGTCGGAGTACGCCGAGATGGCCGAGCCGCCGGATGCGGCGGAGGTGTCACAGTCGGGCGACGAGCCCGCCGGACCCACGACAAGGCGCCGCGAATTCGCCGCACTGCTGGGCGAGTTCAGACGGACCCCGGTCCTCGTACCCCTCGCCGGCCCGGACCCGGAAGCCGCCGCGCCCCTCACCGGCGACCACGGCGGCGTCCGCTGGATCTACGCCTTCTCGGACGAGGAGGCCCTGGCCCGATTCGCACTCGCAAGGGGCGAAGGGGGCCGCGGGTGGACGTATCGCAGGGTGCTGGGAGCGCGGCTGCTCGACGTGGCCGTGCCCTCGGCCGGCGTTCCGTGCGGGGTGGCCCTCGATGTCGGGAGTGACGACGACGGGACGCTGTTCCCGCCGGTCGCCGGGATCGTGCCGGACGCGGCGGCCGTGGACCTGTGGGGCGGCGACGACAACGTGGACGTGGAGTAGGCAGCCGATGCAGGGCGGGGAGACATCCAGGTGACCGGAACCGACGGCACGGACCTGCGGTCCATCGGGCTGAACGAGATAGCCGAGGGCATCACCCTCACCCTGGACGAGCTGAAGGAGCTCGGCATGCAGGGTGACGCGGGTGTGGGCCGCGGCTTCTCCGACATCGCCCTGTCCGGGCTTGAGTTGGGGCACGGCGGACTGACGTCGGCCTTCGGGGACTTCTGCGAGCGCTGGGAGTGGGGGGTGCGCTCGCTGGTGAACGAGGGCAACAGGTTCGCGTCCGGTGTGGGACTCGCCGCCGGCACGCTCCACGAGACGGACCAGTACGTCGACGGCATGCTCAAGGTCGGCGCCAACTCGCTCATGGGCAACCCGCAGGCCACCGAGGACGAGGTCACCGCCATGAGCTGGGGCGAGCTGGCGCAGAACCATGCCTACGCCGACGCGGACTACAGCAAGGAGTCCGTCGAGGATGCCTACGCCAACAGCAGGCAGGGCTGGATGGACGCCTCGCGCGACATGATGACGTCCCCCATGGCGACGTCCGGTATCAGCCCACTGAACCCGCAGCGGGCGGCGGGTATGAGCGACGAGGAGTACGAGGCGTTCCTGGACGAGGCCTTCGGTCCCTCCGCCGAGGAACGCGCCCAGTCGCAGCCGCCGCCAGAGCCCACGTATCTGCGCGGGGACATCGACTGATGGGCATAGGCGACGCGATCAACTCCGGGCTCGGAAAGCTGGAGGACGGCTGGGACGCGGGCAAGAGGTTCGTTGGTGAGGCCGTCGACAAGAACACCGACCTTCTCGGCGACGGCCTTGACTACGTCGGCGCCGAGGGTCTGGCCGACAAGGTCGAGGACTTCGGCGACGGACTCGCCTCCGACCTGGGCGCCACGCCGGGCGAGCAGCAGCTGGGCCGGACCGACCAGGCCAACGAACTGATCCACGGCAACCCGGGCACCATCCGTGAAAGCGCCAAGCACCTCAAGGACTTCCACACGGCCTTCGACAAGGTCGGCCAGGGTATGCGGAAGCTCGACTCCGGCCAGTGGAAGGGCAAGGCGGCCGACGCCTTCCGCGAGAAGTTCGCCGTGCACCCCACCAAGTGGCTGCACGCGGCGGACGCCTGCGACAAAGCGGCCAAGGCGCTCGACACGTACGCCGACACCGTGAAGTGGGCGCAGGACCAGGCACAGGACGCGATCGACCTGTACAAGAAGGGCAAGAAAGCGTCCGACGACGCGGTGACGGCGTACAACAAGCGCGTCGACGCGTACAACGCCGCGATCAAGGGGGACGGCGACCCGGGCCCGCGCCCGGAGCCCTTCAAGGACCCGGGCACGGCCGACGTGAGACGTGCCCACGAGATCCTGAACGAGGCCCGCCGGCAACGCAACGAGGCCGGCGGTACCGCCGAGAAGTCCGTACGGGCCGCCCTCGCGCACGCCCCGGCCGAGCCGTCCGCCCTGGACCGCCTCCAGTCCGACGTCACCGACCGCATGACGGCCAACGGCCTGGAACTGACCCACTTCGTGGGCGGCGTGGTCAAGGGCACGGCCGGCATCGTCACGTTCGTCCGCGGCCTGAACCCGGTGGACCCGTACAACCTCACCCACCCGGCCGCGTACCTGCAGAACGTGAGCATGACGTTGTCGGGTCTGGCGTCGGCGGGCATGCAGCCCGAGCGGACGCTGAGGACGGCGTGGGACGGGTTCAAGCAGGACCCCTCGGAGGGGCTGGGGCGGCTCGTACCCGACCTCGTCGGGACCAAGGGGCTGGGCGCGGTCCGCGCCGGACTGCGGCTCGCGGCGAAGGACGGGCTGGAGTCGGCGGCGCAGAAGGGCGCCAGGGAGAGCCTCGACGGCGGCCCGGACCAACTGGCCCGCAGAGAGGGCGAACGGGTCAAGGACGGTACCGACCCCATCGACCTGGCCACCGGCAGGATGTACCTGCCGCAGACGGACGTCGCCCTCCCCGGCGCGCTGCCCCTGCTGATCGAGCGGCGCGTGGAGTCGGGCTATCACCTGGGCCGCTGGTTCGGCCCGTCCTGGTCCTCGACCCTCGACGAGCGTCTGGAGATCGACGCGGAGGGAGTCGTCCTCGTCACGGCGGACGGCCTGGTCCTGGCCTACCCTCACCCGGCACCGGACCTCCCCACCCTCCCGAGCCACGGCCCGCGTTGGCCGCTGCGCCGCGAGGACGACGGCTATACGATCACCGATCCGGCGACCGGCCACGTCCGGCACTTCGCCGACCGCGGCGACGACCTCGCCGTGCTGGAACAGATCGACGACCGCAACGGCAACTGGATCATCTTCGAACACGACTCCGAGGGCATACCGCTGTCCGTCGCGTCGAGCGGCGGCCACCGCGTCCGGGTCGAGACGGCGGAGGACCGTGTCACGGCCCTCCACCTGGCGGCAGGGTCCGAGGAGTTCGAACTAAGGCGCTACGGCTACACGGACGGCAACCTGACGGAGGTCTACAACTCCTCCGGCTTGCCCCTCCGCTTCACGTACGACGAGTCGGCCCGCGTGACGTCCTGGACGGACACCAACGACCGCGGCTACACGTACGAGTACGACGACCAGGACCGCTGTGTCGCCGAGGGCGGCACGGCGGGCCACATGACGCTCCGCCTGTCGTACGACGGGACCGACCCGGAATCCGGCCTGCGGGTCACGACCACCACGACCGCCGAGGGCCACACCCGCCGCTTCCTGGTCAACGAGGCCTGGCAGGTGGTCGTGGAGGTGGACGCGCTCGGCGCGGTGACCCGTATGCGGCGGGACCGCCACCACCGCCTTCTGTCCCGTACGGACGCCCTGGGCCGCACTACGTCCTTCCGCTACGACGAGACGGGCAACCTGCTGTCGGTGACCCGCCCCGACGGCCGCGAGGCGCGGGCGGAGTACAACGACCTCGGCCGCCCGGTGACGGTGACCAACCCGGACGGCACGATCTGGCGGCAGACGTACGACGAACGTGGCAACCGCACGTCGGTGACGTCCCCGACGGGCGGGACGACCCACTTCGCCCACAACGAAGCGGGCCACCTGACGTCGGTCACGGACGCGCTGGGCGCGACGACGACGGTGACGTGCGACCGATCGGGCCTCCCGCTGACGATCACGGACCCACTCGGCGCGACGACGGTCTACGCCCGCGATGCGTTCGGCCGCCCGGTCACGATCACCGACCCGACGGGTGCGGTGACCCGCCTGAGGTGGACGACGGAGGGCCAACTGTCCCACCGCACGTCGGCGGACGGCACCACCGAGTCGTGGACGTACGACGGCGAGGGCAACTGCACCGGCCACACGGACGCGACGGGCGGCGTCTCCCGCTTCGAGTACACCGACTTCGACCTGCTCACGGCCCGCACGGGCCCGGACGGAGTCCGGTACGCATTCGAGCACGACAGTGAGCTGCGCCTGACGAAGGTCGTCAACCCGCAGGGCCTGGAATGGAGTTACACGTACGATCCGGCGGGCCGCCTGGTGGCGGAGTCGGACTTCGACGACCGCACGCTGACGTACGCCCACGACGCGGCGGGCGCGCTGACCTCCCGCACGAACGCCCTCGGCGAGATGATCACCTTCGAGCGCAACGCACTCGATCAGGTGCTCCGCAAGGACACGGCGGGCCTGGTCACGAGCTACGCGTACGACCTGACGGACCAGTTGGCGCAGGCGACCGGCCCGGACGGTACGACGCTGACGATCCTGCGGGACCGGGACGGCCGGGTACGTTCGGAGGCGGTAAACGGCCGGGAAGTCACGTACACCTACGACGTGTTGGGCCGCAGGACGGGCCGTACGACCCCGACAGGGGCGACGACGACGTGGTCGTACGACGCGGCGGGCCGCCGGACCGGCATGGTGGCGTCGGGCCGCGCGGTCGACTTCACGTACGACGACGCGGGCCGCGAACTGACCCGGCGGGTCGGCGAGGCGGTGACGCTGGAGCACACCTTCGACGAACTGGGCAGGCTCTCGACCCAGTCGGTGACGGGAGTGGCGGGCGCGAGGCTCCAGCACCGCACGTACACGTACCGGGCCGACGGCAACCTGATCGGCGTCGACGACGAACTCTCCGGCGCGCGCCGCTTCGACGTGGACACGGCGGGCCGGGTGACGGCGGTGCACGCCGCGGACTGGACCGAACGCTATGCCTACGACGAGGCCGGCAACCAGACATCGGCGTCGTGGCCGGGGGACCACCCGGGCGGCGAGGCGCGCGGCGAGCGAACATACGAGGGCACGCGTATCACCCGTGCGGGCGGCGTCCGTTACGAGCACGACGCCCTGGGCCGCATCACCCTCCGCCAGAAACCCCGCCTGTCCCGCAAGCCGGACACATGGCGCTACGACTGGGACGCCGAGGACCGCCTACGGTCGGTCCTCACCCCGGACGGCACACGCTGGCGCTACACGTACGACCCGCTGGGCCGACGCACCTCGAAACTCCGCATGTCGCAAGACGGCGAAACGGTCACGGAACGCGTGGACTTCACGTGGGACGGCACAACACTCTGCGAACAGACGACCGTCTCTCCCGACCTCCCCCACCCGGTGGCCGTCACCTGGGACCACCAGGGCCTACGCCCCCTGTCCCAAACGGAACGCATCCTCACACCGGACGCCCGTCAGCCGGAAGTGGACTCCCGCTTCTTCGCCATAGTCACCGACCTGATCGGCACCCCGACCGAACTCGTCGACGAACAGGGCCACCTGTCCTGGCACACCCGCAGCACCCTGTGGGGCACGACAACCTGGTCGACATCCAGCACGACGTACACCCCCCTCCGCTTCCCGGGCCAGTACTACGACCCGGAAACGGGCCTGCACTACAACTACTTCAGACACTACGACCCGGAAACAGCCCGCTATCTTTCTCCGGATCCCATTGGCCTGGCACCGGCCCCGAATCCCTCGACATACGTTCCCAACCCCCAAAGGTTCTCCGATGCCCTGGGACTCGCTCCCGACTACCCCAGAGGGGAGAAAGGGAACCCGTTCGATCGTCGCGAAGAAGCAGAGCGCGCAGCCTTCGAAGCGGCGGGAGTGCCGTACGGGTCGACACCGGATGCGGAATGGATCGTCACGGACGTAAAGCATCTTGCCCACATGCCGGGATATTTCTACTCCGACAATGCCCAGCATTTGGGCAGGTTCCGGCAGTTCGAGACTGCGGATGGATCGCGAGTCGTAGTGGAGCACACCTTCGACAAGGCCGGACCCCATTTCCACGCGGGCCAACCAAAGGTGGACGCCAGCAGGAGCGGGGTCAATTTCGGCTGGGACAATTCACCCGGAGATTTCTTCCGGTACAGGGACACGTGGGAGCGTTACGATGCGATCAACAAGCCGGGCGGCGACCATCACTTCTTCTACCAAGACGGCTGGGGATCATGACAGGCGCGCATCTGCTCGACGAGGATGGCGGGATCGACTGGGAAGCGACCATCCGGAACTGCGGGCTCGAGGTGACGGGACTTCCGCCCATTTCCGAAGCCATGGACCCCACCGCCGCGTTGCTCGTAGCCACCAGCGGGAACGCGCGGCCGGCCGTGACGGTGCCAGGTCGGGGTGCGGATGCTCTCCACGTGCTGGACGCGCACTGGAAGGAGCAGGCTGCGCCGCTCTTCGCGGGAGGCGGAGGCGAGTTCCTGGTCATGTTGTGGGGGCCGGGATCGTCCCGGGTGGGCTGGTTCCGAGTTCGTGAGCACACGGCACGGGCGGGGCTGCCATCACGTGTGCACCAGGCCGTCGGCAAGGCTGAATTCGTCTGCCTGTCCGTGGACGGCTCGTTTCTCTGTGCCGTGACCGACGAGGCCGACGAGTACTGGATCGTCACCCGCCGATTCGAATGAGCACGAGTGACGCCCGGGACTCCTTGAAGGGTCCCGGGCGTCGGCCCCGTTCACGAGCGTCGTGCTACGGCAGTGCGTCCACGTGGGGTCCCACCGCGTTCGACCAGGCGTTGCCCGAGGTCGCGTCCCAGTTGGTGGACCAGGTCATCGCGCCCCGGAGGTCGGGGTAGGTGCGGGACGGCCTGAAGGTGCCGCAGGACGTGCCTCGGGTGAGGCAGTCGAGGGCGGCGTTGACGACCGACGGGGCCACGTAGCCGCTGCCCGCCGCCCGGCTGGAGGCCGGGACGCCGATGCCGACCTGGGACGGGGCGAGGCCGTTCTCCAGCTGGATGCAGGCCAGGGCCGTGAGGAAGTCCACGGAGCCCTGCGAGTACACCCTGCCGTCGCAGCCCAGCATGGAACCGCTGTTGTAGTACTGCATGTTGACGACCGTGAGGATGTCCCGCACGTTCAGCGCCGTCTGGAAGTACGCGTTCGACGTCGACTGCATGTCGATCGTCTGCGGCGCCATCGTCAGGATCAGCGACGACCCCGCCTGCTGCGACAGCGACCGCAGCGCCTGCGTCATGTACGTCGCGTTGAGGCCGTTCTCCAGGTCGATGTCGACACCGTCGAAGCCGTACTCCTGCATCAGCGCGTACGCCGAGTTCGCGAACGCCGTCGCGGACGCGGCGCTGTTGACGGAGATGGTGCCGGTCTCGCCGCCCACCGAGAGGACGACCTTCTTGCCGGCCGCCCTCTTCGCGGCGACGTCCGCCTTGAACTGCGCGACCGTGTAGCCGCCGAGCCCCGCCGAGTCCAGGTTGAAGGTGATCGCGCCCGGCGTCGCCGTCGCGTCGGCGAAGGACACCGCGATGATGTCGTAGGCCGCCGGGACGTCCGAGATCCGCTGGACCGTCGCCCCGTTGTTGAAGTTCTGCCAGTACCCCGTCACCGCGTGCTTGGGCAGGTTGCCGCCCCCGCCGCCGCCCGCCGTGGTCCTGCCGGTCACCGCCGCCGAACGCGGGGACTCACCGGCCGAGTTCGTCGCCGTGACCTGGAAGGAGTACGAGGTGGACGCGGCCAGGCCCGTCACCGTCGCCGAGGTGCCGGTCACCGCCGTGACCCTCGTGCCGTCGCGGTAGATGTTGTAGCCCGTGGCGCCCGAGACCGTGTTCCAGGCCAGGGAGACCGAGGACGACGTGGTGCTCGGGACCGAGAGGCCGGTCGGCGCGGACGGGACCGTCGGACCCGGGTCCGTACCGCCGCCGCCGTCCGGGCCGAAGACCGACACGTCGTCGGCGAGATAGGCGGCCTGTCCGTACCAGCCGTGCGTGTACACCGTCACCGAGCGCGTCGACGCACCCGTGGTGAACGTCGTCGACAGCTGCTTCCACGACGAGCTGTCCGGCGTCCACGTCGACACGTCCGTCGTGCCCGTGCCCGTCGCGCCCAGGTAGGCGTAACCGCCCTGCACCCACGCGGAGAGCGTGTACGTCGAGTTCGGCTGTACCGCCACCGACTGCGAACAGCGGGCGTTGTCCTGGCCCGCCGGGGTCGCCCGCAGGGCCGCCGTACCGCCGTGCACCGGGGAGGACACGGTCGCGCCGCTCGACGCCGAGCACGTCCAGTTGGCGAGGCCGGACTCGAAGCCGGCGTTCCGCGCGTTGTTGATGTCGGCCGCCGAGGCCTCGACGGCCGTCGACAGGGAGAGGGCGAGGGCACCGACGGCGGCCCCCGCCCAGATACGCGTCCGTATGTTCCGTGGGGTCCGGCCGGTCCGTCTGTTGCGTCTGCGTGCGAAGTCCACCTGGGCCTCCGAGAGGGGAGTCGTGACGGGGGATCGGTGAGCGGGGACGGTGGCCACCGCGTGGCACCCAAGTTGGTCCAGACCAATTCCGTTGTCAAGAGGTCCAGACCAACTCACCGTTCACCCTCAGCGCCGCCCACCCTCCGCACCTGGATGCCTAACCTGACCTGATTTGACGTGACTTGTGCGATGCCAGTTGCCGCAGAGCCACAGAAACGCTGTTCTCCGGTCATGGAGGCGCGGATACAGTGCTGAGGTAGTCACGCAATGAAGTCACCTCGGTGCACCGGAGTAACACCGGCACACCGAACGGCGGGAAACGGGAGCTGCGCGTGCCAACTGCCATTGCCGTGACCGGCGTTGACCTCGCGCTGCCGCCGCAGGACGAGCGGACGCTGCCGGGCGCCGTGCTGCCCGACCTCGACCGGCGTCCGCTGGAGCAGACGCTCGTCGAGATGCAGCTGCTGCTCGACCAGCACGGGCAGGTCGTCGTCGTGTGCTCGCGGGCCGCGCCGCCCGCCGTACAGCGCCGTCTGCACACCATCCGCTCCCTCCTGGAGAGCGACCGGATCGCCCTCTTCACCCCCGACCTGCCCCCGCTCGGTGTCGCCGTCCTCGCCCGCCAGCTGCGCCAGCTCGCCTCCTGCGACCTCAGCCCCGGTGTCCTCGCGTCCGCGGGCCGGCTGCTCACCCACTACATCCACGCCGGCGCGCTCCTCGGCTCCGTCGCCAAACTCGACCGCGTCCCCGTCACCCTCAAGGCGCACGCCAAGTCATGGGTGCCGGGCAGCCAGTTCGCCGTACTCGCCCACCCGGAGCCGCAGCTGGTGCGGATCGGGCCCGGCGCCACGCTCACGGGACCCGAGTTCGCCACACGGATGGTCGTCGCCAAGGGCCAGCTCCAGTCCGACTGGGTCACCGCCACCCTCGCCCCGTCCTGGCAGGTGCAGGGGCTGCGCGAGACCCCGCTGCCCGCCGACTCGGCGCGCTGGTGGGGAACCGGCCGGATCATCGAGTTCTGCGCCTATCTGCCCGACCTGTCGGTGCTGTACCAACTCGTCACCTCCGTACGGCAGACCAGCTGTCACTGGTGCGGTCTCGACGTCATCGGTGACCTGTGCGTCTTCTGTTCCGCCTCGCCACCGTCCGTCCAGGAGCCACCCGCGGCCGGCCGCAGGGCGATCACCGTGTGACGCCGCCCGCGGAGAGCCCCGGCCCCCGACTCCCGCAGACCGCCAGAGCCCAGGCCCCCGACTCCCGCAGACCGCCAGAGCCCAGGCCCCCGACTCCCGCAGACCGCCAGAGCCCCGGCCCCCGACTCCCGTAGAGAGCCAAGACCCCCAGCGCAACCGCCCCGCAGTCCCCGCCATCCCCCAACGAGGTCGCTCGGTCCATGAACTCCCGTCAGCGCCGCGGCGTGATACTCCTCCTCCTGTCGGTCCTCTGCGCCCTCGGCGCCTTCGCCGGAGTGCTCTCCGTCATCAACGACGTGGAGTCCAAGGTCGGCCCCGAGGTCACCGCGTACGAGCTCAAGTCGAACGTGGCGCCCTACACCCCGCTCAACGCGGGCCAGTTCGAGAAGATCGAGATGCCCGAGCGCTGGCTGTCGGAGAACGCCGTCACCGATCTCGCCGACATCCGGGGCAAGATCGCCGTCACCACCCTCAAGAAGGGCTCGCTGCTCCAGAGCGACATGATCGTCGACCAGCCCGCCCTGAAGGCGGGCGAGCAGGAGGTCGCCATCATGATCGACGCGGCGACCGGCGTGGCCGGCAAGATCACGGCGGGCGCCCGGGTCAACGTCTACGCCACCTTCGAGGGCGAACGCGAGGGCGACCCCGACCAGTCCCGGGTCATCGTCACCAACGCCCGCGTCCTCGACGTCGGCGAACTCACCCCGCTCGACCTCGACGAGAACGACCGCACGAGCCGGGCCACCGAGGCCGTGCCCATCACCTTCGCGCTGTCCGCCATCGACGCCCAGCGCATCACCTACGCGGAGTCGTTCGCCCAGCGGGTCCGGCTCGCCCTCGTTGCGCCCGGCAGCGACACCACGGTCCCCGAGACGGACCGGACGTACGAACTCGGCAAGGACAAGTGAGAGGCGGCCATGCCCACCAGGATTCTTCCGGCGGTGGCCGACGCGGACGCGATCCGGTCCATCACCACCCTCCTCAGCCAGCTCCCGGACGCCGAACCGGTCAACCCGGTCACCGACTCCACCCAGCTGATCGACACCCTCTCCCGGCTCGCCGCCGAGTCCGTCGACGAGCTGCCCGAGGTCGTCATCGTCCATGAGCGCATCGGCCCCGTCCCCGCCCTGGAACTCGTCCGCGAGGTCGCCCTGCGCTTCCCCGCCGTCGGTGTCATCCTCGTCACCTCCGACGCCGGCCCCGGCCTCTTCGCCGCCGCCATGGACTCCGGCGCCCGCGGCCTGGTCGCCCTGCCCCTCAGCTACGAGGAGCTCGCCAACCGGGTCCAGGCAGTCGCCCAGTGGTCGGTGGGCGTACGCCGCCATCTCGGCCACGGCGCCGACGTGTTCACCGGAGTCGGCGGCACCGTCGTCACCGTCAGCGGCGCCAAGGGCGGTGTCGGCACCACCCTCACCGCCGTCCAGCTCGCCCTCGCCTCCCAGGCATCCGGCCGCCCCACCGCCCTGGTCGACATGGACCTCCAGGCCGGCGACATCGCCTCCTTCCTGGACGTCCAGTTCCGCCGCTCGGTCGCCGACCTCGCCGCCATCACCGACATATCGCCCCGCGTCCTCGCCGACGCCGTCTTCCGCCACGACACCGGTACGGCCCTGCTGCTCGCCCCCGGCGAGGGCGAACGCGGCGAGGAGGTCACCGACCGCTCCGCCCGCCAGATCGTCAGCGCCCTGCGCTCCCGCTACGAGACCGTCGTCATCGACTGCGGCTCCCAGCTGAGCGGCGCCGGCGCCGCCGCCGTCGAGATGGCCGACATGGCCCTCCTCGTCACCACCCCGGACGTCGTCTCCGTACGCGGCGCCAAACGGATGGTCCGCCTCTGGGACCGGCTCCAGATCCGCAAGGCCGAGGAGACCACGGTCGTCGTCAACCGCCACACGCGCGGTACGGAGATCCAGCCGGCCCTCATCCAGCGGATCACCGGCACCGCCGTCGCCCGCACCGCCGTACCCGCCCACTTCAAGGAACTCCAGAGCGCCGTCGACGCCGGCCGGATCCACGAACTCGACGACAAGAGCACCGTCAAGCAGGCCCTGTGGGCCCTCGCCGGCGAACTCGGCCTGGTCAAGGGCGGCGAACCGGGCTCCCGCCGACGCCGCGACCGGTCCGCCCGGGGCGACCGGGCCGGACGAGGAGACCGGGCCGCGCGCGCTGAAAGCGCCCAGGGCGGCGGCGACCGCGTGGCGCCGACCTTCCGCCGGCGCAAGGAGCTGGAGCGGTGACCGCGCGCCGCCGGGGCGACCGCGGCCAGGTGACCGTCGAGTTCCTCGGCATGACCCCGCTGATCCTGATCACGCTGGTGGTGCTGTGGCAGTGCGTGCTCGTGGGGTACACCTTCACGCTCGCGGGGAACGCTGCGGACGAGGCCGTACGGGCCGGGACGGCGGCGGCACCGGGGGAGCGGCAGGGCGCCTGCGAACAGGCGGGGCTCGACAAGCTGCCGGGCGCGTGGGAGGGGGGCGCGAACGTGACCTGCGGCGGTTCGGGCATCGTCACCGCGGTCGTCACGCTGGAAGTCCCCGTGCTCTTCCCGGGCTCCGTGGGCTCGTTCGAGGTGACCGGCAGGGCGGGCGCGGTGGAGGAGGAGACGGACTGACATGTCGTACGCACTCCACCCCAGGCGCCCGCGGCGTCCCCGACACCACCGGCGTCCCCTACGCCCTCTACGTCCCCTACGCGCCCGAGGCGACCGTGGTCAGGTCGCCATCGAGTACCTCGGGTTCATCCCGATCCTGATCCTGGTCGGCCTCGCGGTCGTCCAGATCGGGATCATCGCCTACGCCTCCCAGCAGGCCGGCACGGCGGCGCGGGCCGGGGCGCGCAGCGCCTCCCTCGACCTCGGGGCGCAGGCCGGCTGCACGGCGGCGGTGAGCAGCTGGCTCGCCGACGGCACCAACTGCTCACCCGCGGAACTCGGCGACGAGGTCGAGGTCACCGCCACCGTCGACATCCCGTCCATCGTCCCCGGCTGGGACTTCGACCCGGCGACCAAGACGGCCACCATGCCGATCGACCACTGACATGAGGGGACCACGGCGATGAGCCTGAGGGCACGCATCAACTCCCCGGAGGAGCACGGCAGCCGGGGCGAGGACGGCCACCTGGTGGCCTCGTACCGCTCGAAGCTGCTGGAGGAGATCGACCTCGCGGAGATGAGTTCGCTCGCCACGGCCGAGCGGCGGGCCCGCCTGGAGCGGGTGCTGGGGCACATCATCAGCCGCGAGGGCCCGGTCCTGTCGACCGTCGAACGCTCGCAGCTCATCCGGCGGGTCGTGGACGAGGCCCTCGGCCTCGGCATCCTCGAACCGCTCCTGGAAGACGCCTCGATCACCGAGATCATGGTCAACGGCCCCGACGCGATCTTCGTCGAACGCGGCGGCAGGGTCGAGCAACTGCCCCTGCGCTTCGCCTCCGCGGACCAGCTGATGCAGACCATCGAGCGGATCGTGTCGACGGTCAACCGGCGGGTGGACGAGTCGAACCCTATGGTCGACGCACGTCTGCCGTCCGGCGAGCGCGTCAACGTCATCATCCCGCCGCTCTCCCTGACCGGCCCGACGCTCACCATCCGCCGCTTCCCGCGCTCCTTCACCCTCCAGGAACTGATCGGCTTCGGCTCGCTCGACGAGCACATGCTGTATCTGCTGGCGGGCCTGGTGCAGGCGAAGTTCAACATCATCGTCTCGGGCGCCACCGGCACCGGGAAGACGACCCTCCTCAACGCCCTGTCCGGACTGATCCCCGGCTTCGAGCGGATCATCACCATCGAGGACTCGGCCGAACTCCAGCTCCAGCAGGCACACGTCATCCGCCTCGAATCGCGCCCGCCCAACGTCGAGGGCAAGGGCCACGTCACCATCCGCGACCTGGTCCGCAACTCCCTGCGGATGCGCCCCGACCGGATCGTCGTCGGAGAGGTCCGCGGCGGCGAGTCCCTCGACATGCTCCAGGCGATGTCCACCGGCCACGACGGCTCACTGGCCACCGTGCACGCCAACAGCGGCGAGGACGCGCTGATGCGGCTCCAGACCCTCGCCTCCATGTCGGACGTCGAGATCCCCTTCATCGCCCTGCACGACCAGATCAACAGCGCCGTCGACGTGATCGTGCAGCTCACCCGGTTCGCCGACGGCACCCGGCGGATCACCGAGATCGCCCTGCTCGACAGCCACGGCGGCGAACCGTACCGGCTGGTCACGGTCGCCCGGTTCGACGCCCGGCCGATGGCCGCCGACGGCCGTATCCACGGCGAGTTCCGCTACTTCCCGCTCCCGCGCCGCACCGCGGACCGCCTGTACATGGCGAGCCAGCCCATCCCGCAGGCCTTCGGCATCGCCCTCACCGAGGACATGCTCGCCACCCGAGAAGCCAGGTAGGCCACCCCCATGGACCTTCAGCAGCTCATCGACCTCACCACCGGCGTCGCCCTGCTCACCTGCGTGCTGGCGGTCCTGGGCATCCGCGCCTACGCCGCCGGCCGCGCCCAGCGCCAGGCCCTGGTCGACCGGCTCTCGTCGGCCGGCCAGATCACGGCCGGCGGGCGGCAGCGCCACTTCCGCAACCTGGACCGCAGGCTGCGCCGCACCCGGCTCGGCCACCGTCTCGAACTGCGGCTCGCCGCCACCGGACTCGACATCACACCGGGCGAGTTCTTCGCGGCCATGCTCACCGCGGTCGCCGGCCTCTGGCTGATCGGCCAGGCCACCCTCGCCCCCTTCTTCGGCCCGATAGCCGGCCTGCTCGGTGTGTGGGCGGCGCTCCAGTTCCTCAACTGGCAGCGGCAGAAACGCATCGAGAAGTTCATCAACCAACTCCCCGAACTGGCCCGCATCCTGGCCAACGCCACCAACGCGGGCCTCGCCCTGCGCACCGCGATCGGCATGGCGGCGGAGGAGCTGGAGGCCCCCGCGGGCGAGGAACTCGCCAAGGTCGCCGACCAGTTGGCCCTCGGCGTGGCCCTGGACGACGCCCTGGACGAGATGGCCCAGCGCCTCCCGTCCCGCGAACTCGTTGTCCTCGTCACCACCCTGGTCCTCTCCAACCGGGCCGGCGGCCAGGTCGTCGCCGCCCTGCGCAACATCACCGAGACGCTGGAGGAGCGCAAGGAGACCCGGCGCGAGATCCGCACCCAGCTCTCGCAGGTCAGCATGACCTCGTACGCCGTGCCGGTGATGGGCGTCGGGGCGCTCTTCCTCATGAACGGCGTCAGGGACGGCGCCCTGGACCGAATGACGGGCTCCCCGTACGGCCAGGCCGCGGTCATCATCGCCTTCGGCCTGTATGCCATCGGCTTCGTCCTCATCCGCCGCCTGTCCCGCGTCGACGTCTAGGAGAGGACGACCATGGCACTCCTACTAGGCCTGTTGATGGGCCTGAGCGTGTGGGGAGCCTTCGCCGGCATCCGCATGTACCGCGCCGACGCGAAGCTTCCCAGCGACCTGATGCTCGCCCTGGAGGTCGGCGCCAGCCGCGCGGGCCACGCCCACTCCCTCATCGACCGCATGGGCATGCGGTACGCACCCGCCGTGCTGCGCATGATGGGCCCCAAGCAGGTCGCCAAGTACCGCAGGAAGATCGACCTCGCGGGCAACCCCGGCGGCCTGACCATAGACCGCTACGCGGCCCGCCGGGCGGTCTACGGCTTCCTGGGCGCCCTGGGCTGTCTGGTCTTCCTCCTCCGCGGCGACTACCTGGTGGCCCTCCTCCTGCTGGCCTTCGGCGCGTTCTGGACGGAGGTCGGCATCTGGTCGGCCATCCGCGTCCGCAAGGACGAGATCGAACGCACCCTGCCGGACTTCCTCGACGTCCTCGCGGTCGTGGTCAGCGCGGGCCTCGGCTTCCGCCAGGCCCTCGACCGGGTGGCGTCGAAGTACGAGGGCCCGTGGGCCGACGAGATCCGGATCACCCTGCGCCAGATGGACCTCGGCATGAGCCGCCGCCAGGCCTTCGCGGAACTGCGCCGGCGCAACGACTCCGAACAGGTCGCCATGTTCGTCTCCGCCCTCCAGCAGGGCGAGGAACTCGGCGCCCCGATCGTCGACACACTGGTCGCCCTGGCCAAGGACATGCGGCGCACGGACGCGCAGAACGCCCGCCGCAAGGCCGCGCGGGCGGTCCCCAAGGCGACCATGATGATCACGACGTTCATGGTCCCGGCCACGATGCTGCTCCTCGCGGCGGGCCTGCTGCTCGGCTCCGGCACGGACTTCGGCTCCATCACGGGCGAGTGAAGGGGCGGGTGACGACGATGACGACCATTCCGACGGTGCGGCCGGCGGGCCTCTCCGGTGGGCGTTCGCTGCGTGAACGGCTGCCCCGGCGCCCCCGGTTGCGCACGCCGAGCCCGGTGTTGGGAGGCTCGACGGAGCCGACGATCTCCCTCCAGGTGAACGCGTTGCAGGCGCTCTGCCGCCAGGTGTTCGGCTTCCGCCTGGCCATGATCGCGGTGGCGGCCCCGGCGGCACTGCTCAACGCGGGCCCGGGCCTCGGCGTACAACTGGTCGGCGCGGCCGTGGTCGTGACGTTCATGGTCTCGTACGTCCTGTTCCGCGACTGGGAACGGTTCGGCCCCCTCCTGCTCCGCCACCCCACCCTCCTCGCGGCGGACACCCTCTTCGGCGCCTTCCTGCTGATCTCGGCGGGCCCGGACAGCACCCTGGCCTACGTCAGCGTCTGCACCCCGCTGCTGGCCGGCCTGGTCTACGGCTGGCGGGGCGCCGCGTTCTTCGCCTCGCTCCAGGGCCTGATCCTGTGGGTGGTCCAGGCGACGCTGAACCGGGACACCCCCGTCCCGGTGGCGGAGACGCTCCTCCTCCCCGGCCTGTGTGTGATCGTCGGCGCGGTCGGTTCGACCCTGCGCAACCTGCTGCTCCGCTTCGGTACGGCGACCCAGGCCCTGACGGAGGTCCGGGCCCGCCTCGCGGCGACGGAGGCGGTGGCGGCGGAACGGGCCCGGCTGGCACGCGAGTTGCACGACTCGGTGGCGAAGACCCTGCACGGCGTGGCACTCGCCGCGGAGGGCCTCGCAGAGACGTCCCGCAAGGGCGACGCCCGCCTGATGCGGGAACAGGCGGAACTCGTGGCCCGCTCGGCCCGCCAGGCCGCCGCGGAGTCCCGGGACCTGCTGACGGACCTGCGGACGGAACCGGAGGAGCAGGGGGCGGACGTGGGCGCGGCGTTGGCGGAGGGGGTCCGGGAGTTCGCGGCGAGAACGGGTGTGCCGGCGACCTTCGGGGGCGCGGACACACTCCCGGTCGTCTCGCCCTGGGTGGCCCGCCAACTGCGCACGATCGCGGCGGAGGCGATGGAGAACGCCCACCGCCACGCGGCCCCGAACCGGGTCGAGGTCAGGGCGGCCGTGGAGGACACCCGGCTGAGACTGACCGTCCACGACGACGGCCGCGGCTTCCCGGCGAACCTGACCCTCGAACAGCTCCGCCGCTCCGGCCACTTCGGAGTGGTCGGGATGGTGGAACGGGCGGCCTCGCTGGGCGCACGCATCCGCATCGGCCGGGGCGACCACGCACACGGCACGGAGGTCCGGCTGGACGTCCCGATGCCGGCCCTGACGACACCGACCCGCACGAGACTGGACGTCCCGATGCCGGCCCGGACGACACCGACCCGCACGAGAGAGGAGGCCTCATGAACCTGGACGGACCCGACGACCTGCCGACGCCCCCGCCCCCCACGCCCCTGCGGGTGGTGGTGGCCGACGACAACCCCGTCGTCCGCGCCGGTCTCACCGCGCTGCTCTCCGGCCGCGCGGACATCACGGTGGTCGCGGAGGCGGCGGACGGCCGCGAGGCGTGCGAGGCGGCACGGGCGCACCGCCCGGACGTGGTCCTGCTGGACGTCCGTATGCCGGGCGTCGACGGGGTGACGGCGCTGCCGTACCTGGTACCGCTGGCACCGGTCATGATGCTCACGTACAGCGGTGAGCCGGAGACGGTCCGGGAGGCGCTGCGGCTCGGTGCGCGGGGGTATCTGGTGCACGGCGAGTTCACGGTGGAGCAACTGGTGACGGCGGTGCGGGACATGACGGCCGGGCGTCCGCACTTCACCCCGACGGCGGCGGAGGCTTTGCTCTCAGGGGTAGGTGCAAATGCACACGGCAGTGACTTCAACCCCCGTAATGTTGCACGAACTTCATCGCAAAACCTTTCGCAACTGCAATCTGTTGTGGCACAGTCTTCGTTGGGGCCGGCAGCGGGTTCGGCACGGGCGAGGTTCCGACTCAGCGCGAGGGAGGCGGAGATCATGGACCTCATCGCATCCGGGATGACCAACCAGCAGATCGCCGCCGCGTGCTTCATCAGCGAGAAGACGGTCAAGAACCACATCAACCGCATCTTCGCGAAGCTCCACAGCGGCAGCCGGGCGCAGGCCATGGCGGTCTGGGGTGCGCGGTGAGGGGGCGGCGGGTGTGTGGGGGGCGCGGGGCGCGCTGGGCGCGCGGGTCGCGGATTTGGGCCCGGGATTGGGCCCGGGGGCCCTATGAAAGGACGGGTGCCCGCCTCTACCGTGGCCGCGTCGGGACCGACAGCGGTGACCCTGGAGGGGAACGTCATGGGCAACTGGATCAACAGCGCGATGTCGTATGTGCGCGGCCGGGTGGCCCGGGGGGACGCGGGGCAGACGGCGGTCGAGTATCTGGGGATCATCGCGGTGGTGGTGGCGATTGTGCTGGCGATCACCGGTACGAGCATCGGGCAGACGATCTACGACGCGATCACGTCCAAGATCGCCGAAGTAACTGGCTGAGGCGTCAGGGCGGGCACGACGACGCAGGGCAGGCCTTCCCCATCTACATCACGGTGGTGGCGGGTCTGCTCTTTCTTGCGTTCGCGTACCTGGCGGTCGGTCAGGCGGCGGCGAATCGCAACGAGGCCCAGACGGCGGCCGACGCGGCCGCTCTGGCGGCGGCCCAGCAGACGCGGGACGACCTGACGGCCGCCTGGGTGGTCGAGCTCCTCGACCCGACCCAATGGCAGCGCATCCTCGACGGCGACGTCCCGGGGCTCGAGTCGGGCTGCGGGCGGGCGTACGAGCTTGCCGGGATGAACGACGCCACGGCTGAGTGCGACCGCGTCGGGCCCCTCCGCTACGAGGTCACGGCGACCATGACCAAGTCCGTCGGTGACTCCATCGTTCCGGGCACGGAGAACCAGTACTCGACGGAGTCCTCGGCCGCCGTGATCGAACCACGGGACTGTACGTTCGAGCTCCCCGGCGAGGACGCCGGTGATGATGAGCTGCCCAGCCTCACGTGCGGCGGCGACACCTGGGAGGTGGACCCGGAGGATCCCATTGATCTGCCGGAACCCCAGGACCTCTTCGACGTCCACCTGGCCGACTGACTAGCGAACGACAAGCGACAAAGGAAGCGGAGTCATGAGTATTCGGGTCACGACGAAGGCTCGCAGGGGGATGGCTGCGTTGACCGTTGCGGCCGGTCTGGTCCTCGGGGTGGCGAGTTGCAGCAGCGGTGACGGCGGCGGCGACGAGAAGCCGAAGACGACGGCTTCCTCCTCGGCGGACGGATCTCGGCCGAGCGCTCAGGAGGGGCAGGCCGACGAACCCCTGGCGGAGCTGAAGGGCGGAGACGGACTGCTCCTTCAGATCACCTCCGCGCAGCGGGACGCCGGTGGATTCGTCACCGTGAACGGCACGTTGAAGAACGACGGGTCCGAAGCCACGGTGGTCCCCGCGGGGCTCAGCGGAAACGAGACGGAGATCGTCCGAAACGGCAGGTCTCTCGGCGGGGCCACGCTTGTCGACTCCAAGAGCAAAAAGCGGTACTACGTGCTGCGGGACACGGACGGGCGCCCCCTGACGACCACGGGATTCTCGACCATCAAGGCCGGTGAAGCGCTCGCCGTCTTTATGCAGTTCCCCGCCCCACCCACCGACACCACCGAAGTCACCTTCCAGCTCCCCACCTTCGCCGCCGCCCCCATCCAGATCTCCGGATGAGGACCCCGACCATGACGCACATGCGCACCCGCACCCGCACCCGTCTCCCACTCATCCTCGCGACCACCACCGTCCTCCTGGCCACGGGCACGGTCGCGCAGGCGGACGACGGCCCGAGTGAGCCACCCGGCACCGAGCCGTCGGCGTCCGCGCCGGTCGAGGTGGACGCCAACGACCCGGATCTGAAACTCCCCGAGGGCGCCACCCTGGCGGAGCCCAAGGTGCTGGACATCAAGCAGGTCGTCGAGGAGCAGAGCGGCGACGAGCGCCGCGAGGACACCAACGCGGACGTGACGTTCGCGTTGCAGGCGGAGGTGCTGTTCCCGAAGGACAGCGCACGGCTGTCGGGCGAGGCGAAGTCCCGTATCGCGACGATCGCCGACGAGATCAGGACACAGAACGCCGGCCTGGTCCGCGTCTTCGGCTTCACGGACAACCTCGGTTCGTCGGCACACGGCGACGTGCTGTCGAAACAGCGCGCCAACGCCGTACACGACATCCTGGACTCGGAACTCAACGACGCCGGCATCACGTTCGAGGTGCGGGGCTACGGCGAGGACTACCCGATCTCGTCGAACGCGACGGAGTCCGGCCGAAAGAAGAACCGCCGCGTCGAGGTGTCGTTCCCGCGAACCGACAACTGAAAAACAGCCATTGGCGGGCGAAATCACCCACCACCCGTTGTGCGAAAAAGTATTTCGTGGCTTCTGCAACCGGCCGATACCGTCATTTTCATGGAGTGGACTTTTCAGACGGCGGAAGACCTCGCCGCTGCCCTGCGCGCAGGTGAAGTGACGTCGGTGGAGCTGACCGACGAGGCGATCGCCCGTATCGAGCGCGACGACAAGGCGGTCAACGCGATCTGCGTGCCGGACTTCGACCGCGCGCGGGCCGCCGCACACGAGGCCGACGAGGCCCGTGCACGCGGCGAGGACCGGCCGCTGCTCGGCATCCCGGTGACGGTCAAGGAGTCGTACAACATCGCCGGGCTGCCCACGACCTGGGGAATGCCACCGCACCGGGACTTCGTGCCGGCCGAGGACGCGGTGCAGGTGTCCCGGCTGAGGAGCGCGGGCGCGGTTGTGCTCGGCAAGACCAACGTGCCCCTGGGACTCCAGGACATACAGAGCTTCAACGAGATCTACGGCACCACCAACAACCCGTGGGACCACACACGTACGGCGGGTGGATCGTCCGGCGGATCGGCGGCGGCGCTGGCGGCGGGATTCGGCCCGCTGTCCATCGGCTCCGACATCGCGGGTTCGCTGCGCACGCCCGCACACTTCTGCGGTGTGTACGCGCACAAGCCGACACTCGGACTGCTGGCGTCACGCGGTTCGGTCCCGCCCGCCGTGCCGGTACTGCCGGTCGAGTCGGACCTGGCCGTCGTCGGCCCGATGGCGAGATCCGCCCGCGACCTGACCCTGCTCCTCGACGTGATGGCCGGCCCGGACCCGCTGACGCAGGGTCTGGCCTACGAGTTGAGGCTGCCGCCCGCACGCCACGAGCGACTCGGCGACTACCGGGTCCTGGTCCTCGACGACCATCCGTTCATCCCGACCGGCTCGGCCGTCCGGGCGGGCGTGCGGCGCGTGGCGGACGCACTGTCCGACGCGGGCGCCCGCGTGGAGCAGCACAGCGATCTGCTCCCCGACCTCGCCGAATCGGCCCTGCTCTACACGCAGTTGCTGTTCGCGGGCTTCGGCGCCCGCTTCCCCGTCGAGACCTACGAGCCACTGCGCGACCTCGCCGCCGGACTGGACGCGGAGGACCGGAGCCTCGACGCGGCGCGGCTGCGCGGCATTGTGTCGAGTCACCGTGACTGGGTCGGGGCGGACGCCCGCCGTGAGTTCCACCGCCAGGGCTGGCGTCGGTTCTTCGCCGAGTTCGACGCCGTGGTGTGTCCGATCACGCCCACTCCCGCGTTCCCGCACGACCACAACCCCGACGGGAGCGCACGCCGGATCGACATCGACGGCGTGGAGTACCCGTACTGGGACCAGCTCGGCTGGGCCGGAGTGGCCACGATGCCCGGCCTGCCGGCCACCGCCGTCCCCACGGGCCTCTCCGCCGAGGGCCTGCCGGTCGGGGTACAGCTTGTGGGCCCGATGTACGAGGACCGCACCCCACTGAGGCTGGCGGAGCTGCTCGAAGAGAAGATCGGCGGGTTCCGGTCACCGAAGTAGTCCGGGACTGGAACGGAGCCTCAGCCACCGATCCAGTCCCGGCCCGCTAGCTCGCTAGCCCGCCCGCTCAGCAGCTGAGGTTCGCGCCCGGCGGGGTGTGCAGGATGCGGGTGAACGAGCGGTAGAGGTCGACTCGGTGCTGGACCTGGTCGGGCCGGCCGCCGTTGCACTCGGTGGAGCCGTTGAGGCTCCAGATCGTCTGTCCGAACCCGTGCCCGCCGGTGATCGCGTCGTGCCCGGTCATGGTCCCGGGGCCGGTCTGGGTGTTCCAGTACCAGAGCGCGGTCATCCAGGCCACGGCCGGATCGGTCTCCACCAGCCAGGGGTTGTTGAGCAGGTCGAGGCCCAACGCGTCGCCCGCGGCCTTGTAGTTGAAGTTCCAGCTCAGCATGATCGCCCCGCGCCCGAAGTAGGCGGAGGTCCCGGCCGGACAGCCGTAGGGCTGGGTGGTGTCGCAGAAGATCGGGTACGTCGCCTCGTTCTGCGCGCGGACGTAGAACAGGCCGCCGGTCTCGTGGCTCACGTTGGCGAGGAAGGCCGCGGCTTCCTGGTTACGGACGGTCCGGTTGCCGGTGTGGGCGAACGCGGGGTACGCCTTGGTGGCTTCGAGCAGCCCGTCGTAGGTGTAGAAGGCGTTCCGGTCCGGGAACATGCGGTTGAACTCCGCCTCGCTCACCACGAACCGGGAACCGTGCTGGGCCAGGGCGGCGGCCTGGGCGGGAGCGATGGCCTGGGCGGGGGCGGCGGACGCCAGAAACAGCCCGCACAGTGCGGCCAGGGCGGCCAGCACGGACCTGGTGCTTGATCGGAGCACGAGTCATCTCTCCTTGGGGCCACAGGAGTTCATGGCAGTGGGGGGACCGATGGGACAGGGGACAGGACTACCCCTTCCCAGCGCCGGCCCGTCCTAGCCGTGATGCGGCAAGCGGTGCCCGATGGGGAAGTGCCGTACAACCCTCGGGCGTGGTGGGTGGTCACACAGAACGTACGACGCACAATGACCATTCAGTGCACAGTGACCATTCAGTACAAACCGGTTCCACGGGGGAACATCATGAGCCTGTTCAGCAACCGCGCCCGCAGCCGTCGCTCCGCGATCGCCGCCGTCACCCTTCTGACCGCGGGGGTCCTCGGGGCCGTCGGCGCCGGGTCGGCCGGCGCCGACACCGCGGCGGCGCAGCAGAAGAAGGTGATCGCTTCCTCGGTCCTCGGGAGCGACTACAAGTACACGCTGACCGCACTGCGGTCCACGGAGGACCAGTACGCCGCCACGGTGGAGCTTCAGGTCTACAAGCAGAAGAACGGCGCCTGGAAGGAGACCGACCTGGTCACCGTGGGCGACGTCGACGGCTGGTTCTGGTTCCCGCTGACCGGCAGCGGCGCCGTCTGCGAGTTCTCGACCGCCAGCACCGAGCCCGCGCCGCTGGCCGTGAGCCTGCTCGTCACGCCGTCCATCGGCTGCTCCGAGGTGACGAACTACCTCGTGAAGGAAGGCAGGGTGTTCGCCGCCTGACCCTGACCGGGCGCGCCGCGAGGACTCCGGTGGGTCGACCCCTCTGGCCCACCGGTCTTCCTCACAAGAGGTGATCCGCCTTGCCGGCCTTGATCTCCCTGATCAGGGACCGCAGCGCGTCGCGACTGTCGGTGACGTAGTGAGCCTCGGCTCCGGCGACGGCGATGTAGGTGTTGCCGGAGTCGTCGACACCTATGCGAAAGCAGTTGGCGCCTTCGGCGCAGAAGGAGTCTTCCCAGGTGATGTCATTCATCAGGGCTCCTCAGAACTCGATGGCGATACGCCGCACGAAGTCGCGTGAGTCGGCGGCGGACAGTGATGCCGACTCCATCCACTCCAAGTGGGAACGGTACTTGCCGAGCTGAGACTGGCCGTGCAGGAATTCGGGGCCGTGGGCCGAGTCGAGTTCTACGGTGTCGAGTTGGGGCACCCCGTTCTCGACGTAGATCACTGCCTGTCCTGCTCCTGGGAAAGCTCCGGCCTTGAACGGGATGACGCGGACGTCGATGTTCTCTCGCTCGGACAGTTCGCAAAGGTGCTCGAACTGACCGCGCATCACCTTGGCACCGCCGAACTCCACACGCAACGCGGCCTCGTGTACGTAGCCGATGTAGGCGATGGGACTGGCTCGGTGCAGCACCTGTTGGCGCTGCATACGCAAGGCCACTCGCAACTCGACCTCGGAGGACGACAACGGGGGCAGGGCGGCGGCGAACAGCGTGCGGGCGTACGGATCGGTCTGAAGCAGGCCAGGCACGTGCATGGCTACGCCGACCCGCACCGTGTCGGCGTGCCATTCCAGCTCGGCGATGTCCAACAACCCTGCGGGCAGTTGCCCTCGGTAGGTGTCCCACCAGCCGCGACCGCGGTCGCTGGCCATCTCGGCCAACGCGTCGACATAAGCCACGTCGCGACAGTCGTAGTTGCAGGCGAGGGTTCTCAATCGCTCCGGCGTGATGGACCGAACGCCCGCCCGATGTTGGCAATCTTGGCCCGGTCGAGTCCGAGGAGGCCTGCGGCGTAGTCCGTCGAGACCTCGGCTGCGAGCCTCATCTTTCGCAGCTCCGCACCCAGTCGCCAGAACGTCGAGGATCTCGTTGACACGGAGAAGGACGCGATCTACTCCGCGGGTGAAAACCGGGCCGAAGCCCCAACGGAGGACTTCATGGATCGCCACGGTGTGCAGCACGACAGTGTGTTCGCGCAAGAACTCAAGGAATCCATGAGGGTCGGCTACTCCACCGGAAACGCTCGCGAGAACCAGCAGGGCCACGACCCAGAAACGGGCTGATGTTGGCCACGGCCAACTGGTACCGACAACAACGAAGGACACCGATGTTGATCCCCCGTACGAGGACACGCGGGCTGTTGTGCGCCGCCGTGGCCGGTTCCCTGGTGCTCGCGGTCGCGGGTTGCAGCGGGGGAGACGACGAAAGCGCGGAGCAGCAGGAGCCCACCGTGGCGGCCGAACGGCTCTGCGGCGGTGAGGCCGTGTCTCCGGAAGCCGCCAAAGCCCTCAAGGTAATCATGGGCGTCGACAAGTTCGAAGCGTCGGCCGACGAGTACACCATTCCCGCTGCCGTCAAGGAGTTGAGGGACAAGGGCGCGACCGACGGCACCGGAAACGAAGACATCTGCCGGATCTATACACCCCTCGATGCCCTCACAGAGCCGTTGCGTGTGAGGTGGTACCTGGCGGACAGCAAAGCTGTCAGGGGTGATGACATGGCCTCGAAGTTCACCGAGCTCCCGATGGGCGACAAAGCCGGCGCCGCAACGGACACCGCGTTTGTCGCCTTCGACTGTCACGACAACAACAGCCCGCTCACCTCGGTCCCGTACCACATCGAGGTCTTCGTCGAGACCACCGGCATGCCCCAAGAACCCGAAGGCAACCCCCAAGCCCTCAAAGACGCCTACGGGACCCTCGCCCACTCCTTCTCGCTCGCCATGGCGAAAGAACTCCGCTGTACCGACAACGCCGGCCTGAAGCCCCAGCCCTCCCTCACCCCCGCACAGTGACCCGCACCCCGGCCCTGACCCCCCACCCCTCCATGGCCCCCGCCTGCGCCTCCAGCACATGCCGGGACGTGAGGCGGGGGAGGCCCAGGCGCCCGGGGCGCATGGTGCGTACGGCGATCACCCGCAGCCCGCGGTCGAGATAGGCCACGTCGATCGCGAACCGCATCCCGAACGTGTGCACACTCCCCGCGGGCGTCAGTAGCACGGCCCCCTCGATCCCGTCCCGCCCCAACAGCCCTTTGGTACGGGCCCGGTAGGACCGCGCGATCTCCAGCGCCACAACGACCGGCGCCGCCCCGTCCCCGGCCGGCACGACCAGCTCCGCCGCCCCGTCGCGCCACCGCTGCCGAGACCCCACGTCGGACCACCCTCTCCTCGGCTCCCGACCCGGAATCACCGCAACCGAGTGACCCCGTCCCGTTGCGTATACGTTTTAAGTCACGCCACATGACAACTTTAACGGTGGTGTACAAAAACTGACATGCAGGTATCTCCCAACTGACCAGGAAGGCCTCATGACCTCGCTCGGTGCCGTATTCCGTCCGCAACTGCCGCCCGAACGACTCCGCCCCCTCGCCCGGCTCGCCGACGACTCCGGGCTCGACGAACTGTGGCTGTGGGAGGACTGCTTCCTGGAGGGCGGGATCTCCGCCGGGGCCGCCGCCCTCGCCTGGACCGACCGGATCAAGGTCGGGATCGGCCTGCTGCCGGTGCCGTTGCGGAACGTCGCCGTGACCGCGATGGAGGCCGCCACCCTGCACCGGATGTTCCCGGGACGCCCGGTCATCGGGGTCGGACACGGCGTGCAGGACTGGATGGGCCAGGTCGGGGCCCGGGTCGAGTCACCGGTGACCCTGCTGCACGAGCATCTCGACGCCCTGCGCGGGCTGTTGCGCGGCAAGCGGCTCACCGTAGAGGGGCGGTACGTGCGTCTGGACGACGTTGCTCTCGACTGGCCGCCGGCCCAGGCCGTCCCCGTGTTCGCCGGGGCCACCGGACCCCGCACGATGCGGCTCACCGGCGAGGCCGCCGACGGGACCATCCTCACCTCCGGCACGTCCCCGGAGGGTGTGCGCCGGGCGCGGCTGCTGATCGAGGAGGGGCGCCGGAGTGTCGGACGTACCGAACCGCACTCCGTCGTCGTCTATCTGCTCACCGCCACCGGGGCCGGAGCGGAGGACCGGCTCCGCGCCGAGCTGGAGTCCGAGGGGCACACCGACCTCACGGACCTCGGGGTGGCCGGGGACGCCGACGCCGTCGCCGAGGCCGTGGCGCGGCTCACCGACGCGGGCGCCGACTCGGTGATCCTCCAGCCGACCGCCGACGAACCCGACCCCGAGGGCTTCCTCCGCTTCGCGGCCGAGGGCGTCCGCCCCCGGGTCAAGTAGCCCCACAAGCAGCCCCAAAGACAGGCAGGCCCAAGGCCAAGCAGCCCCAGGCCAAGCAGCCCCAAAGACAGGCAGCCCCCGGGGGACGTACTCCCCGGGGGCAAGTGGCGCCGCCTCAAGCGATCCCCGCATCAAGCACCCTCCGCCTCTCAGAGGCTGCGGGCCGTGATGTCGCCGTGCGCCGTCGTGGCCTTGACGGTGAGGGTGATGGCCTCGGCGGGGTTGGTCAGGGCGTTGTCGATCCGTCCGTAAGCGGTACCGGCGTCGAGGCGCGCGGAGGTCCCGCGGGCCGCGCCGACGCTGATGTCACCCTGCTCGGTGCGAAGGGTGAGCGCACCGCGGACGGCTTCGGCGACCTGGAGGTCGCCCTTCTGCGTGCTGATCTCGCCGTCCGCGCCGAGCCGGCCGACCTGGATGTCGCCCGCCTGGAGGGTGAGACGGGCGGCGGCGGTCTCGTCGAGCTTCACCGTGCCCTGGGCGCCCTGGAAGGTGACGTTGCCGAGGCGTCCGACGCCGCGGAGTTCGCCGTCGGCGGCCTTGGCGTCGACGTGCGAGCCGGCGGGCAGCTGGACGGTGACCTCAAGGGCTCCGGAGGGGCCGAGGACGCGGTGACCGGTGTCCGGGGTCTCGATGCGCAGTACCCCGTCCTCGTAGGCGACCGTGGTCTGTTCGGCGGCCTTGGTGTCGCGGCTCTTGCCGGCGTCGGCGGGACGGATCTCGACGGTGGTGTCACCACGGTCGGCGGCGATGAACCGGATGCGTCCGGCCGGGATGTCGAGGACGGCGGAGATGGCGGCGGGGGTGTCGAACTTCTGCATGGTGTGTTCCTTCATCTGTCGGGCGGACCTTTGCGGCCCGCGCTTTCCGATGACAGAAACGCTACGTTGCGTTCAAGGATCGAGCAACGAGTTCGTTGCGCAAAATCAACATAACACAAGCTCAGAGCCCTCAAAGTGTTGCAATCATCGTGACGCCTAACGCAACAAAGGGTATCCATCCGTTGCAATGAACTGAACGCAAACGCTATGCCGCGACCCGGCAGACGCCCGAGTGGCCGCCCGCACCCCCGCCGAACCACCCGTCACGCATGCGGCCCCGTAGTCACCTCGCCGATCACCAGCTCCGCCCTGGCCTCCAGTACCTCTCCCACGCGCTCGGCCTCCTCGCCCAGCGCCCGCTCCTGTCGGGCCGTCAGTTTCCGTAGTGGCTCGACCGTCAGCGTCGTACGGCGGCCCTGGCGGCGTTGGTGCCAGACGCCCGCCACGACGCCGTCCAGCAGGAGCACCGGGAAGTTGCCGGCCTGGCCGCCCGCGAGGGCCCGCTGGTACGCCCTGCCGGGGAAGAGCACCTCGCGCGG
This sequence comes from Streptomyces sp. NPDC088387, assembly GCF_044753385.1. Taxonomy (NCBI): domain Bacteria; kingdom Bacillati; phylum Actinomycetota; class Actinomycetes; order Kitasatosporales; family Streptomycetaceae; genus Streptomyces; species Streptomyces sp. NPDC088387. Next base: position 73,645 of record NZ_JBIVNC010000004.1, on the reverse strand, counting down.
CTGGGCGGCGATGGCGTACGCGTCGAAGTACGGGAGGAGGCGGACTCCGTGGGCGGGGGAGTCCGGGAAGTCCGTGTCGCCGGTCACCAGCCAGGCCGGGGCACCCTCGAAGGTGACCTCCTCGATCTCGCCCGCGCCGGCCAGTGCCGCGAACCGTTCGCCGGCCCAGGCCGACGGCGCCGCCAGCCACTTCGCGAACTGCTGGGGCGTCGCCGGTCCGTAGGCCGCGAGGTAGCGGCGGATCAGGGTGGCCGTCGCGGTGTCCGGGGCGAGCGGGGTGAAGTGCGGCGGGCGGGTGTAGGTGACCTTGCGGCCGCGGTTGGGGCCGAAGCCGAGCACGCCGGACTGGCCGGCCCGGTGCATGACCATCCGCCAGCGCGGCCACATGCCCTGGAACGCGGGCATCACCAGGTCCCCGGCCCAGGGGCCGGTCCGCCCGATCACCTCGTCGCCGAGCTCGTCGGCGGTCAGGAACCTGCCGTCGAGGGCCTCGCCGATCGCGGCGACCACCTGGTCGGCCTGCTCCTCGGTGAGCCGGGTCGCGGGCGGGAACGGGTTCGGTCCGTCCGGTACGGCGCTCAGCGCGGCGCAGAACAGGGGGAGTTCGTCGGCGGGCAGGAGATGGACCGTGCCGCGCGGGCCGTGTGTCTTGATCAGTGAGCGCTCCTCCCAGAGCGCGGAACGCACCGCCGCGCGGGTGTGGTCCGCCGTCCGGACGCCGATCGAGACCTCGGCCGCGGACAGCACCTGGGCATGCGCGCCGAGCATCGCCGACACGACCCGGGGCACGCCGGTGCCCTCCGGTGCGGGATTGGCCAGGAACTGCCGCTCAAGCCGTCGGGCGCTCGCCTCTTGCCATGTGATCGCAACGGTCATGAGGAAGACGGTAGAGGTGAATGAGGTCAGATCCTGTCCTATTGGAGAGGGGAAGTGGTGGGGTGCGAATGGGGTGAATGTGGTGAACGGCGATCTTTTGGTCCGTCAGTTCACAGGTTTTCCACATCGTTATCGCGGGCGGCTCGCAGCCGGTGTTGACCTCACGTAAGTTCGGACCAAGGGAATTCGCGTGAGCAAAGCTGCGCGGGAGGTACCGCGCAGTGGAGGGGGCTGCGCGGTGCCGTGCCCCCACCCGGGCCGTCAAGCGCGCGTTCACCGCCGCGTTAGCCCGTCGGAGGGACCCTGTCGAGCCGGGCCGATCCGCCGAAGATTCCCCCGAGCCGCTGATAACCGGCCATGAACCCGCTGTGAAGCGTGCATTTTGCGGCCATCGAGGCGTTGCCGGGCGACTCCGGAGAGTAGTTGTGGCACGCCGATGCACGCAGCATCACTTACGAAGGGTTATGGTGGAAGCCCCCCCCTCGGGCCGGTCCGTCTCCCCCCCACGGACCGGCCCGTTTTTTTGTGCTCCGGGCCGGCCGGCCCTCCCTTTCCCCCGCCTTTCCCCCGCCTTTCCTCCGCGCCCCCCGTGCGCCGGGCGGACTCCGTGAGGACCCCGGGGCCCCAACACCCCTTGGGGGAACCGTCGTCCAACGGGGGTAGGCTCAGGCCCCTCGGGGGACCGCCACTCGGACCAGAACCCGCACTCGGCCGGGCCGTCCGATCCGTACCGGAGGGGCTGACAAACACGTGAACCTGCGCGACAAGCTGCGCGGCCTGCTCGTCAGGCTGTACGCACGCCGGGTGGAGGGCCACCTGGACCACGCTCAGGTGCCCAAGCACATCGGCGTCATCATGGACGGCAACCGACGCTGGGCCAAGGCCTCCGGCTCCACCACGATGCACGGCCACCGGGCGGGCGCGGAGAAGATCGAGGAGTTCCTCGGCTGGTGCACCGAGACGGACGTCGAGGTGGTCACCCTCTGGCTGCTCTCGACGGACAACTTCGACCGCCCCAAGGAGGAGCTCGTCCCGCTCCTCGGCATCATCGAGAACGTGGTGCGCACCCTCGGCGTCGACGGCCGCTGGCGCGTGCACCACGTGGGCAACCTCGATCTGCTGCCCACCGGTATGCAGCACACCCTCAAGGAGGCGGAGGAAGCCACCGCCGACATCGACGGAATAGTGGTCAACGTCGCCATCGGCTACGGCGGCCGCCAGGAGATCGCCGACGCGGTCCGCTCGATGCTGCTGGACGCGCACGAGAAGGGCTCCTCGATCGACGAGGTCGCCGAGGCCGTCGACGTCGACATGATCGGCCGGCACCTCTACACGCGGGCCCAGCCCGACCCCGACCTGGTCATCCGCACCAGCGGTGAGCAGCGGCTCTCGGGTTTTATGCTGTGGCAGACGGCCCACTCGGAGTACTACTTCTGCGAGGTCTTCTGGCCCGCGTTCCGCAAGGTGGACTTCCTGCGCGCACTGCGCGACTACGCCGCGCGGCACCGTCGCTTCGGCGGCTGAGAACGGGGCCGGGCAGCGGCGGACGTATCGCGCTTAACACGGAGTTCACCGGCGCGCCGTCATATGCCCTGGCATGGCTGCGCTTGTTCGAGGGCATAAGGCAATCAGGTCGACACCCGAACCACGGGTGTCTCGATCTCAGCGGACGGCACGGGGCCGTCCGCCCGGGAGGCCCTCTTTGCACCAGCCCGACCGTGCGGTCTCGGCACGGATGAAGCCGCGGAGGGCCGGTTTTCGGCCCGTGGTGCCACGGGGCCGTCGACCGGTCCAGAACATCTCCGTCGCTCCCCGACCTCATCCGAGGGGGTACGTCCTTCCGTGGTGACCAGCACAAAGCGCCACAAGCCAGACCGGCGCACCTATGTTCTCGACACCAGCGTCCTGCTGGCCGATCCAGGCGCCCTGAACCGCTTCGACGAGCACGAGGTAGTGCTGCCGATCGTCGTGGTCACGGAACTGGAGGCCAAACGGCACCATCCCGAACTCGGCTACTTCGCCCGGCAGGCCCTGCGTCTGCTCGACGACTACCGGGTGAGGTACGGCCGTCTCGACGCCCCCATCCCGACCGGGGAGCTGGGCGGCACCATCCGTGTCGAGCTCAACCACTCGGACCCCAGCGTGCTGCCGACCGGCTACCGCCTCGGGGACAATGACTCCCGCATCCTCGCGGTCGCCCGGAACCTCCAGGCCGAGGGGTTCGACGTCACCGTCGTCTCCAAGGACCTGCCACTGAGGATCAAGGCGTCCTCGGTCGGGCTCCTCGCCGAGGAGTACCGCGCGGAGCTCGCCATCACGGACTCCAGCGGCTGGACCGGGATGGCGGAACTCACCCTGCCCGGCGAGCAGGTGGACATCCTCTTCGAGGAAGGCCGGGTCTATGTGCCCGAGGCGGCCCAGCTGCCCGTGCACACCGGCCTGACCATCCAGTCCGAGCGCGGCAAGGCGCTCGGCCGGGTGACCCCGGATGGCAATGTCCGGGTGGTGCGCGGCGACCGTGAGGCGTTCGGCATCAAGGGCCGCAGCGCCGAACAGCGGATCGCGCTCGACCTGCTGCTCGACCCGGACATCGGGATCGTGTCCATGGGCGGCCGGGCCGGCACCGGAAAGTCGGCGCTGGCGCTGTGCGCGGGCCTGGAGGCCGTCCTGGAGCGGCGCCAGCACGAGAAGATCATGGTCTTCCGTCCGCTGTACGCGGTGGGCGGGCAGGAGCTGGGCTATCTGCCGGGCTCCGAGGCCGAGAAGATGAGCCCCTGGGCACAGGCGGTCTTCGACACGCTCTCCGCGGTCACCAGCCGCGAGGTCATCGAGGAGGTCACCGCGCGCGGGATGCTGGAGGTGCTCCCGCTCACCCACATCCGCGGCCGCTCGCTGCACGACGCTTTTGTGATCGTGGACGAGGCGCAGTCGCTGGAGCGGAATGTCCTGCTTACCGTTCTGTCCCGAATCGGCGCGAATTCAAGGGTCGTTCTGACCCATGACGTGGCGCAGCGGGACAATCTCCGCGTAGGCCGCTATGACGGTGTGGTCGCCGTCGTGGAGAAACTGAAGGGGCATCCGCTCTTCGCGCATGTCACGCTGACGCGGTCCGAGAGGTCCCAGATCGCCGCGCTTGTGACCGAAATGCTGGAGGACGGGCAGATCTGACCGACGCGCCCCATCCCGGGGCGAATGTGCGTGAGTTGGCGCCGTCCGGCAAAGGCCAAGAGCCTAGCCGGGCGGCGCCTTCGCGCGTTGGCCTTTCTCGAAATTCCGGGGCGCAAACGGCGTGTGAGCTTTCACACGCAACCCGGAATTGCCACCCGCAGTCCGGTTACGGCAGAGTCTCACTCCTGTCAGGCCCCGCATGCGACACCTCTGTACCCCCAGCGGTACAGCACAACTTGAGCATCACCGCCAACTCCAAAGCGCAGTCGTATGCCGCCCGAGCACCATGGAGCGCTCCCCTCGCGGGAGTTGCCCCGACGGGCCCGTGCCTCCCGTGACCGTGCAGTGGGGAGGCCAGCGTCAGGGGCACGATTGCGTCCGCCAGGGTCACCGAAGCGGACGATGCTGGAAGGAAACCGTGTGAGCCGGATCTCGGTCCGGGGATTCGCAGTGGCCTCGGCCACCGCGGTCACCGCCGTCGGAAGCGTGGTCGGTGTTGCCTCGGGCAGCACTGCCGAGACCAACAACGCCGAAACGACGGCCACCGACCTGACGCTCCTCGCGGACATACCCACCGGCCAGCAGGCCCGGGTACAGACCGCGTCCCTGACGCAGCAGGCCAATGTGCAGGCCCTCGCCGCGGACGCGACCGCCAAGAAGGACGCCGAGGCCGACGCGCGCAAGAAGGCCGCACGGCTCGCGGTCGAGAAGAAGGAAGCCGCCGAGAAGGCGGCGAAGGAAGCCAAGGAGCGCGAGGAGGCCGAGAAGGAGGCCGCCAGCCGCGACGCCTCCCGGGACGCCTCCGACTTCACGGTCCAGAGCTCGTACTCCATCTCGCAGATCCAGTCGATGGCCGCGCAGATGGTGCCCTCGGGCCAGTTCCAGTGCTTCAGCAACATCGTGGACCACGAGTCCGACTGGAACTACACGGCGGTCAACCCCTCCTCCGGCGCCTACGGCCTCTTCCAGGCCCTGCCCGGCTCCAAGATGTCGTCCGTCGGCTCCGACTGGCAGACGAACCCCGCCACGCAGATCCAGTGGGGCCTGAACTACATGAACGAGCGCTACGGCAGCCCCTGCGAGGCGTGGTCGTTCTGGCAGGCCAACAACTGGTACTGAGCCGCCGCGCGGGCCGCCCCCGGCCGGCCGCGCCCGCTCAACCTTCGAAGGCCCCTCCCCGTCACTGGGGGAGGGGCCTTCGCCCTGTACGGTCTGAGACGAGACTCCGGGGGAGTGGTGAGGCGGGACGGGGGAAGAGGACGGATCATGTCGAGAGTGCCAGGGTGGCTCGGCCGGCTCGGCGCCGGACTGACCAGAATGGGTGAGCGGCTGGACGAGCGCCGCGCCGAGGCCGACGCCGACGACGCCTCCGAGCCCGAACCCGTGGACAAGGCCGCACAGGCTCCCGGGCCCGTCGAGCCCCCGCCCGTCTACCCGGCCCGCCCCGACCCGGCCCTCGCCGTGCCGTGGGGCCTCAGGGTCGCCGCGGAGGCGGGCTGGCGGCTCCTGGTACTCGGCGGCACCCTGTGGGTGCTGATGCGCGTCATCAGCGCCGTACAGCTGGTCGTGTTCGCCTTCGTCGCCGCGCTGTTGATGACGGCGCTCCTCCAGCCGACCGTGGCCCGGCTGCGCCGCCTCGGTGTGCCGCGCGGACCGGCGACGGCCCTCACCGCGTTCCTCGGCTTCGTCGTCATGGGCCTCATCGGCTGGTTCGTGACCTGGCAGGTCATGGAGAACATCGACACCCTCTCCGACCAGGTCCAGGACGGTATCGACGAACTGCGCAACTGGCTGCTCAACAGCCCCTTCCACGTCACCGACAAGCAGATCACCGAGATCGCCGAGAACCTGCGCGAGGCGGTCGGCGCCAACACCGACGAGATCACCTCGGCCGGTCTGGAGGGCGTCACGGTGATCGTGGAGGCGCTGACGGGCATTCTGCTCGCCGCGTTCTCCACCCTGTTCCTGCTCTACGACGGCCGGCGCATCTGGGAGTGGTCGCTGAAGCTGGTCCCCGCCGCGGCGCGGGCCGGCGTCGCGGGCGCCGGCCCGCGCGCCTGGCGCACCCTCACCGCCTATGTGCGCGGCACCGTCCTGGTGGCCCTGATCGACGCCATCTTCATCGGCCTCGGCATCTACTTCCTCGACGTCCCGATGGCGGTCCCGCTGGCCGTCTTCATCTTCCTCGGCGCCTTCATCCCGCTGGTCGGCGCGGTCATCTCCGGCGCCCTCGCGGTGGTCGTCGCCCTGGTCACGCAGGGTGTGTTCACCGGCGTGATGACCCTGGTCGTGGTGCTCGCGGTGCAGCAGATCGAGGGCCACATCCTCCAGCCGTTCATCCTGGGCCGGGCGGTGCGGGTCCATCCGCTCGCGGTGGTCCTGTCCGTCGCGGCCGGCGGCCTGGTCGCGGGGATCGGCGGCGCGGTGGTGGCCGTACCGCTGGTGGCGGTGACGAACACGGTGGTCGGGTATCTGAAGTCGTACTCGGAGGACCGCCTGAGGGAGTCCGCCGGGGTGACGACAGCCCGTCCGGCGCTTGAGGACGAGGCCGTTCAGGCCGAAGGGGGGTCGGGGGGCACCGCCCCCGGGAACGGCGACGCGGAGGGCCCCGCCCACCAGGGGTGAGCGGGGCCGACGCGGGGACCACGGGTGACCCGGGGTCACCTCACTCCGTGCGCAGGCCGTCCGGCCGCATCAGCCGCAGCAGCGGCGGCAGACTGAGCAGGGTCACCGCGAAGACCACCCCGGCGCCGATGCCCGTCATCGTCAGCACACTCGTCCAGTCGATGCCGATGGACGTGGACGTCATCCGCAGCAGCACGGTGCCCAGGGTCAGCCCCACCACGTTCGCGAGGAGCAGACCGAGGGCGATCGGGATCGCCGTCTGCCAGAACACCGACAGGCTCAGCGTGGACCGCCGGGTGCCGAAGGCCACCAGGGACGACAGCAGCTTCTTGCGCTCGCGCAACTGCTCCAGCTGGGAGACCAGCAGACTCGCCCCGATGAGCAGCAGCACACAGGCGGCGCCGACATACAGGCCGGTGCGGACGGAGTCGTAGCGCTGCGAGGTCCTGGAGGCGGCCCACATCATGGGCTCGGAGAGCGGGGCGACCTCGGCCGCGGTGTTGCGGACCAGCTCCTCGGCGTCCGGCACCGAGTAGTCGACGGCGAGATAGATCTGGCCCGACACGTCCGTCTTCGCCGCCGCCGGCATGGCCTTCGGCGTCACGAGGAGCCCGCCGGAGTCGCCGGTCAGGGAGTTCCCCGCCTGGGCCGCCTTCAGCTTCGGCAGCACCCACGGCGACTCGGTGCCCTGGTGGCCGTCGTAGGACGCGTCGAAGTACACCGTGCGGCCAGGCTTCGCGAGATCGGCCGTGTACGAGTCGTACTCGGCGCCGTGCACGGCGAAGACGTCCCCGTCGCGGCACGACGTCAGCTTCGCCACCGCCCGCAGCAGCTCGCAGTCGGCCACCTTGACCGACATGCTGCGCTCGGAGTCGCTCGGCTTCTCGTCGACGTACCCCTCCAGGTACGGGTACACCTTCCGCACGCCCTTGTTCTTCTCGAACGCCTGCGCCGCCGGGGCCAGCGGTGTGTCCTCCGGGAGGCTCACCTGCATCTGGATCCGCTCGGTGTCCTTGCCGGTGGCCGAGGTGTAGTCCGGGGCCACGCCCGCGAACAGCATCTGAAGGGCGATCGCGCCGGCCACCGCCACCGCGATGCCGTTGACCGTGCGGGCCGCCGTACCGCTGCTCAACTGGAGTCTGCGCACCGCGAGCTGCCAGGAGACCGAGCCGGAGCCGAGGCGGCCGACGACCCGCTCGACGATCCACGGGAGCAGTGCGGTGATACCGATGAGCAGCAGCATCACACCGCCGACGACCATGTACTGGTTGAAGCCGCCGTCGTCGTTGCCCTGTCCGATCATCGGGTACAGCAGCCCCAGACCGGCCAGCGGCAGCAGCAGCCGCCACCAGAGCCGGCGCCGGCTGGGCTTCGCCGTACGGACCACGCCGAGCGGTTCGATGACCACTCCGCGCAGCGCGAGCAGGGTCACCAGGACCGCGGCGGCCGGCACCACGACCGCGACCAGCACGGCCAGCAGCGGCGACGGGTTGAGATAGCTGGGGAAGACACTGACGTCGAACACCTCGGCGTAGCCGGCGAGTTCGCGTCCGAGGAGGAAGAAGCCGGTGCCGAAGACCAGCCCGAGGGCCGATCCGGCGAGCGCCTCGCCCGCCGCCACCCGGCGGGTCATCCCGCTGTCCGAACCCACCAGCCGCAGCGCCGCGAGCCGCCGGTCGCGCCCCTCGCCGCCGAACCGCACGGCCGCGGCGACGAACACACCGACCGGCATCAGCAGCACCACGAACACGACCAGGATCAGCAGCAGCAGTACCGGATCCCAGGCCTCGGAGCTGCCGGGAATCTCCTTGCCGAACCGGTCGATCCGCTCGGCCCGGCCGTCGAGGTGGCGTTCCAGTCCCTCGCCGCCCCGGTAGAAGGAGAGTTCGGCCGGGCCGACGAGGCCCTTCTCGCCGATGGTGCCGATGATCCGCTCGGGCAGCCGCTCGCGCAGCAGTCTGCCGCCCGGCGACTCCAGCAGTTCCTTCAGCGCCGGCGACACGATCATCTCGCCGACGCCCGGGAACGTACCGACCCCCGGCGGCAGCGGTGCCTTCGGCCCCTCCGGCTCCAGCGCCCGCCCGCGTACGTCCTCGTCGCGGAAGGTCGTGTTGACCGGCGCGACGAGCAGGGTGGCGTCCGTCTTGGGGAGGGTCTGCGAGGCGTACGTGAAGTCCGTGCGCGTCTGCTCCCGCTTGTCCCGCGCGTCCAGTGCGCTGGGTATGGCGGTCGTGAGCAGCAGGAGTGCCACGCCGAGCCCCACCCCGACCGCGGTGAGCACGGTCCGCGCCCAGCCGCCGCGTCCGGTGAAGGCGAACTGCACGCCGAGCCGCAGATCGCGCGCCCACTGACGTGCGTTCATACGGCGCGCTCCATGTCCCGCGACTTGCCGTCCCGGACGACGAGTTCACGGTCGGAGTAGGCGGCGACCCGTGCCTCGTGGGTGACCAGGACGACGGCCGCGTTGGTGGACCGGGCCGCGTCGGTCAGCAGGTCCATCACGCGCTCGCCGTTGAACGAGTCGAGCGCGCCGGTCGGTTCGTCGGCGAACAGCACCCGCGGACTGGTCACCAGCGCACGCGCCACCGCGACCCGCTGGCCCTGACCGCCGGAGACCTCGCCCGGCCGCTTCTTGCGCAGGTCGTCGACCTCAAGACGTTCCATCCAGCCCAGCGCGGTGCGCTCGGCCTCCTTGCGGGACGTGCCGTTCAGCCGCAGCGGCAGTGCCACGTTCTCCACACAGGTCAGCTCGGGCACCAACTGGCCGAACTGGAACACGAACCCGAACTCCGAGCGCCGCAGCGCACTGCGCTGGGCGTCGTTCATGGTGGCCATCTCGCGGCCGTTGTAGGTGATCGAGCCCGAGTCGGGTGTCACGATCCCGGCGAGACAGTGCAGCAGGGTCGACTTGCCCGATCCGGAGGGGCCCATCACCGCGACGACCTCGCCGGGGTGGATGGAGAACTCGGCCCCGTCCAGGGCGTTCGTCGGACCGTAGGTCTTGCGCAGCTCGGTGGCCACGAGCAGGGAACCGGCGGGAACGGTCACTTGGTCACCGCCTCGGCGAGCTTGCCCAGCCGCGCGGCGGTCAGCTCCAGCCAGCGCAGATCGGCTTCGAGATGGAACAGCGCGTGGTCGCAGATCAGCTGGTCCGCGAGATCGCCCTTGCGCTTGCGGTCGGTGAGGATCCGCATCATGCGCAGGTGCTCGGAGCGCTGGGTGTCGAGGATGTCGGCGGCGTCGCGGTGCGTCAGCAGCGCCAGGACGACCTTGGTGTAGAGCGTGGACTGGAGGTACGGCTCCGGCGGTTCCGGCGTGGCGAGCCAGCGCTCGACGTCGGTGATCCCGGCGTCGGTGATCGCGTACCGCTTGCGCTCGGGACCGCCGCCGGGCTCTATGCCGTCGACTTCCACGAGCCCGTTCTTCAGGAGCCGGGACATCGTGGAGTAGACCTGGCCGTAGTGGAGCGGCCGGTCCTGACCGAACTTCTCGTCGAAGGCCCGCTTGAGGTCGTAACCGTGGCGCGGCCCGGACTCCAGGAGCCCTAGGAGGGTGTGACCGATGGACATGCGGAGCACTCTACACACGAGGTATACCCACTATGTATACGCGGAGTGTGTAGATCTTGGCTGTGGGTGTGGAGGTGCAGGTGGGGGGCGATTGTCACGGTTCTGCGACGGCCGGACGGGCTGCGCCGTGGGACTTCCGGTCCCGCGACTTCCAGCCCGTCCGGCGTTTGGGGACGAGGCCGTTCAGGCCGACGGGGGTCCGGGGGCGGAGCCCCCGGGAGGCCGCCCGCGGCGCGGCAGGGGCCCGGTGTCCCCCGGCAGCCGCCCCGCCTCCGCGAGCGCCCGCCGCAGCAGGAACTCGATCTGCGCGTTCGCCGACCGCAACTCGTCGGAGGCCCACCGGGCCAGCGCGTCGTAGACCGCCGGATCCAGCCGCAGCAGCACCTGCTTGCGCTGCTGCGGCGTCCGGCGTTCGGGGCCTCCGCCCTCGGACGGACCCGTCACTGGTAGAGCGTCCCGGTGTTGACGACCGGCTGCGCGGCCCGGTCACCGCACAGCACCACCATCAGGTTGGACACCATCGCCGCCTTGCGCTCGGAGTCCAGCTCCACGATGTCCCGCTCGGCCAGCCGCACCAGCGCCATCTCGACCATGCCGACCGCGCCGTCCACGATCAGCCGCCGGGCCGCGACGACCGCGCCGGCCTGCTGGCGCTGGAGCATCGCCGAGGCGATCTCGGGCGCGTAGGCGAGGTGCGTGAAGCGGGACTCGATGATCTGGACGCCGGCCGCCTCCACCCGCGCGTGCAGTTCGACGGCGAGCTTCTCGGTGATCTCCTCGGCGTTCTCCCGCAGCGAGAGACCGTCCTCCTCGTGGGCGTCGTACGGGTACTCGATGGCGATGTGCCGGACGGCCGCCTCGGTCTGCGTGGAGACGAACTCGATGTAGTCGTCGACCTCGAAGGAGGCCTGCGCGGTGTCCTCGACCCGCCACACGACGACCGCGGCGAGCTCGATCGGGTTGCCGTAGGCGTCGTTGACCTTCAGCACGGCCGTCTCGTGGTTGCGGACCCGGGTCGAGATCTTCGTACGGGACGTGAGCGGGTTCACCCAGCGCAGGCCGTCGCGCCGGATCGTGCCGCGGTAGCGCCCGAAGAGCTGGACCACACGGGCCTCGCCGGGCGCCACCATGTTCAGCCCGCACATCGCGACGAACGCGGCGATGGCGATCAGGATGCCGCCGACGATCAGTACGGCCTTGCCCGCGGCGGCCGAGACCGCGGTGGCCGAGACGGCCATGCCGACACCGGCGAACAGCCCGATCAGGCCAAGCAGCAGCGCCAGCCCGCCGCCGATGCTGGGCGCGATGAACTCCCGGACGCGTGGCGCCGGCATCTCCGGGACGTCGGCCACGGGTGTGGGTGTGTCTGTGGACATGGGTACTCCCCCGTTTCACTAGCTCAGTGCTTACTAAGTGATATCACTTTACCCCGTCACGGCAACCCCAACCCCCCTTCGTTCGTCGGTTCCAGTGGGACGGGTGCTGATTGTCACGTCCGTAAAAGACCGGATCGAACGCCCTTTGTCACAGACGGCGGTGTTAGTTTTCTGAGCTGACCTGAGCCGCCCACTCAAGTGACAGACGAGACCGAAGCGGAGTAATCGGACCCATGGGACGAGCGGAAGAGAGACGAGCACGGCAGCGCGGTGGCCGCCGCCGCGCGGCGCCCAAGCGTCGCCGCTCGTCGAACGAGAAGGGCAAGACCGGCATACGACGCTTCCTCACCTGGAGGAAGCTTCTCGGTACGTTCCTCGGCTTCTGTCTGCTCTGCATCGGCGCGTTCATCGTGCTCTACCTGGTGATCGACATCCCGAAGGGAAACGCGGTCGCCCAGGAGCAGAGCAACGTCTACGAGTACAGCGACGGCTCGGTCATGACCCGCAACGGCGAGGTCAACCGCGAGATCGTGGACCTCGCCCAGATCCCCAAGCCGGTCCAGCGCACCTTCGTCGCCGCCGAGAACAAGACCTTCTACCAGGACGCCGGCGTCGACCTGAAGGGCACCGCCCGCGGTCTGCTCAACACCTTGTCCGGCAAGGGCAAGCAGGGCGGCTCGACCATCACCCAGCAGTACGTCAAGAACTACTACCTCACCCAGGAACAGACGGTCAGCCGCAAGCTCAAGGAGCTGGTCATCTCCCTGAAGGTGGACCGCGAGAAGTCCAAGGACGACATCCTCGCCGGGTACATCAACACCAGCTACTACGGCCGCAACGCGTACGGCATCCAGGCCGCCGCGCAGGCCTACTACCGGGTCGACGCCGACAAGCTCACCGTCGAGCAGGGCGCCTACCTCGCCGCGCTGCTCCAGGCGCCGAGCCAGTACGACTGGGCGGAGGCCTCGGACCTCAGCAAGAAGCTGGTCGAGGAACGCTGGAACTACGTCCTGGACAACATGGTCGGGGAGGGCTGGCTCGACGCCTCCGAACGCCAGGGCATGGAGTTCCCGGTGCCGAAGGAGCCGCAGGGCACACCCGGCCTGGAGGGCCAGACCGGTTATCTCGTCGACGAGGCCAACGCGGAGCTGGCCCGCCAGCTCGTCGCGCAGGGCACGGCCGAGGACCAGGACGACGCGCTCGCGATGGTCAAGCGCGGCGGCTGGACGCTGACGCTCAACATCGACAAGAAGAAGCAGGCCGAGCTGGAGAAGTCCGCCGAGGACCAGCTCGTGAGCAAGCTCGACCCGGAGAAGCGCAAGGTCGACGCCAACATCCAGCCCGGCGCGGTCTCCGTCGACCCGAAGACCGGCAAGGTCGTCGCGATGTACGGCGGTGCCGACTATGTCAAGCACTACCGCAACAACGCCACCCGCCGCGACTACCAGCCGGCCTCCACCTTCAAGCCGGTGATCCTGGCGGCGGCGCTGGAGGAGGAGGCGGAGACCCAGGACGGCGATCCGATCACCGCGAACACGGTCTACGACGGTGACAGCAAGCACCAGGTCGTGGACGGCGGCGACAAGGTCGGCTTCGCCCCGCCGAACGAGGACGACGTCGACTACGGCGAGGTCTCCGTGCAGACCGCGATGAACAAGTCCATCAACGCGGTCTTCGCGCAGATGGGCGTCGACGTCGGTATGGACAAGGTGATGGACGTCGCCGATCTGCTCGGCATGGACACCGAGGGCATGAAGGCGGTACCCGCCCAGACCCTCGGCACCATGGGTGCCAGCCCGCTGGAGATGGCGGGGATGTACGCCACGCTGGACAACCACGGCAAGAAGGTCACACCGGCGGTGCTGGCCAAGGCCGAACACAAGGACACGGTCGTGGAGTTGCCCGACCCGATCGGGGACCAGGTGATCACCCGCGAGGCCGCGGACACGGTGACCTCGGTCCTGACCGGAGTGGTCGACGACGGCACGGCCCGTACGTCGGTGCGGAACAACCCGAAGCGTGACGGGCAGCAGGTGGCGGGCAAGACGGGTACGTCCGACTTCGGCCGGTCCGCCTGGTTCACCGGCTACACCCCGAGCCTGGTGACCTCGGTCGGCCTGTTCGGCGAGGACGCCGAAACCCACAACCAGGTCGACATGAAGGGCGCCACCGGCACCCTGCCTGGCAAGGGCCGGGTCAATGGCGGTGGTATCCCGGCCCAGATCTGGGCGCAGTACACCTTCGGTGTGATGGACAAGGTCACCAAGTTCGACCTGGACACGGACCAGGGCGCGGCCGTGAAGCCCACGATCACCCCGAGCGAGACCCGGGAACCCACCGAGGAACCCACCACCAACGAGCCCACCACCGAGCCCCCCACGGAATCGGACACCCCCACGGAGACCCCGTCCGAAACCCCCACGACGGAGGAACCCTCGGAGACCCCGACAACGCAGGAGCCGTCGGAAACCCCCGCCACCTCCGACCCCCCGGAAGAAACTCCGGACGACCCGGCCATCCCGAACGACGGAAGACAGCAGTAGAAAAACAGGGGCGCCCGGCACGATGACGCCGGGCGCCCCTGGGGCTTTTGGCTTTTAGGGGCGCGGGGAACTGCGCGACCAGCCACGACGGCGGGAAAGCCGAACCCTAGGCCCCATTGACCGCACCGGCGACCCGATCCCCCAGCTCCTTGTCCACGTTCCGCCAGTACTGAACCGCGCGATCCAGCACGGGCCGGGACACCCCGTCACTCAAGTGACCGACGATGTTGGAAGCCAGCCGCTCGCGGGCAGCCGCATCCAGCACGTCCCGAACCATCGTCCCGGCCTGCCCGAAGTCGTCGTCCTCCCGATGCAGCGCGTAGGCCTCCCGCACCATCTCCCCGGCCGCCTGCCACCCGGCGATGTCGCCGAACCGGTCGACGTCCGCGGCGGGCCCGCCGTAGGAGTTGGGGGCGTACGGCGCACCGGTGTTGGCCGGCTCGTACCGCATGGGCCCGTCCTTGGCGTAGGAGTTGACCGGCGAGTGGGGCCGGTTGGGCGGCAGCTGGGTGTAGTTGGGGCCGATCCGGTACCGGTGGGTGTCCGGGTAGGAGAAGAGCCGCCCGAGCAGCATCTTGTCCGGCGAGGGTCCGATGCCCGGCACCAGGTTGGACGGCTCGAACGCGGACTGCTCGATGTGGACGAAGTGGTCCTCGGGGTTCTTGTTCAGCGTCATCCGGCCGACCTCGATCAGCGGGTAGTCGCCGTGCGGCCACACCTTGGTCAGGTCGAACGGGTTGAACCGGTAGTCCGGGGCGTCCTCGAACGGCATCACCTGCACGTACATCGTCCAGGACGGATGGTCGCCGCCGGCGATGGAGTCGAACAGGTCCCGCCGGTGCACGTCGGCGTCCTCGCCGGCGAGCCGGTCGGCGTCCTCCTGGGTGAGGAAGTCGATGCCCTGGTCGGTCTTGAGGTGGTACTTGATCCAGAACCGCTCGCCGCCGCCGTTGACCCACATGTAGGTGTGCGACGAGTACCCGTTCATGTGCCGGTAGGTCTTCGGGATGCCGCGGTCGCCCATCAGCCACGTCACCATGTGCGCGGACTCGGGGGACAGGGTCCAGAAGTCCCACTGCATGTCGTGGTCGCGCAGGCCGTTGTCGGGGCGGCGCTTCTGGGAGCGGATGAAGTCCTGGAACTTCTGCGGGTCACGGACGAAGAAGACCGGCGTGTTGTTGCCGACCATGTCGTAGTTGCCGTGTTCCGTGTAGAACTTCAGCGCGAAACCGCGGGGGTCGCGCCAGGTGTCGGGGGAGCCCAGCTCACCCGCGACCGTGGAGAAGCGGGCCAGCATCTCGGTGCGCTTGCCCGGCTGGAGCAGGTCGGCCTTGGTGAACTGGCTGACGTCGTTGGTGACTTCGAAGGTGCCGTACGCGCCGGAGCCCTTGGCGTGCACCACCCGCTCGGGGACCCGTTCCCGGTTGAACTGGGCCATCTTCTCGATCAGATAGTGGTCCTGGAGCAGGATCGGACCGGTCGAGCCGACGGTCAGCGAATGCTCGTCGCTCTCCACCGGGATCCCGGCGTTGCTCGTGGTGTACGGATGGTGCTGGGGCGTCTGCGTCATGAGCGTCCTCCCTCACGAGGTCGTCAGTCGCTTGACTCACCCCAGCCAGTGAACTCCTCCGTCGGTACATCGGCAACTTTTGGACTCGATCCAAGGCTGGTTCAGGTCTGATTGAGCTCGAACCAGACGACCTTCCCGGTGCTCAGCCGTGTCGCGCCCCAGCGCCGGGCCAGCCGGTTGACCAGGTAGAGCCCGCGCCCGCCCTCGTCGGTGGCGCGCGCCTGCCGCAGCCGGGGCAGCTGGGGCACGTCGTCGCCGACCTCGCAGCGCAGCACGTCCGTGCGCAGCAGCCGTAGCGTCACCGGGCGTGAGGCATAGCGCACCGCGTTGGTCACGACCTCGCTGACCAGCAGCTCGACCGAGTCCGACAGCTCCTCAAGACCCCAGCGCTCCAGGGCGCGCCGGGCCAGCCGGCGGGCCTTGCCGGGCGCCGCGTCCTCCGGCTCCAGGAACCAGTACGCGACGTCGTTCGGCGCGATCCCGTCGAAGCGGGCGGCGAGCAGCGCGATGTCGTCGTCCCGGTCGCCCGGTCCGAGCATGTCGAGCACCTCGTCGCAGAGCGCTTCCAGCGGCGGCGGATGGTCGGGTCCCGTGAGCTGCGCGGTCGCGGCGAGCTTCTCGCGCAGCTGCTCTATCCCGGTCCAGACGTCCCGCAGCCGGGACTCCACGAGCCCGTCGGTGTAGAGGAGCAGGGTCGCTCCGGCGGGCGCGTCCAGCTCCACGGCCTCGAAGTCCACACCGCCGACGCCGATCGGGGCGCCCGCGGGCACCCGCAGCACCTCCGCGCGTCCGCCGAGGTGCAGCAGGACGGGCGGGGGATGCCCGGCGTTGGCGATGGTGATGCGGTGCGATACCGGGTCGTAGACCGCGTAGAGGCAGGTCGCCATGCGGTCGGTGCCCAGGCGCTGGGCCTGCTCGTCGAGGTGGTGCAGGACCTCCTGCGGCGGCAGGTCGAGCCCGGCGAGCGTCTGGGCCGTGGTGCGCAGCTGGCCCATGATGGCCGCCGACGTCATGGAGTGGCCCATGACGTCCCCGACGACCAGCGCGACCCGGCTGCCGGGCAGCGGGATCGCGTCGTACCAGTCGCCGCCGACGCGCGCCGTCTCGGCGGCCGGCAGATAGCGGGACGCGAGGCGCACGCCGGTCGGGCGGGGGAGGGTCTCGGGAAGCATGGTGCGCTGAAGCTCGTCGGCGATGTACGCCTCACGGCCGTACAGCACCGCCTTGTCGATGCCCAGCGCGCTGTGCGTGGCGAGCTGCGCGGCGACCAGCAGGTCGTCGGGTTCGAACGCGAGCCGCTCCGGGCGGCGCAGGAACACCGCCGCGCCGATCACCCGGCGACGGCCCCGCAGCGGCGCGAGAATCGCCCGCTGACCGGCGGGTACGACGAGTTCGGCGTCGTCGCCGAGCAGCTCGGGCAGCGCGGCGCGGGCGGCGGCCGCGTCGGCGAAGACCGGCCGGACCCCGCGCAGCACCTCCGCGAGGGCGCCGCCGGGCCGTACCTCGCACAGTTCCGCGGTGACCGCGGACAGCTCGCTGGGCTCGGGCGCCTGCGCGGGCAGGAAGCCGCCCTCGGTGTCGCGCTCCTCGGGGATCCGGTCGGTGCGGCGCAGCCGCAGCACCACAGGACCCGTCGGCCGCTCGTCGCCGACCGGCAGCGGATCGCGCAGATAGACCAGGATCGCGTCGGCGAAGGTCGGCACGGTCGCCCGGCACAGGCCCATCACGATCTCGTCCAGGTCCATGCCGCGGGCGATCCGCCGGGTCGCCGCGCCCACGAACCGCAGCCGGTCGCCGTCCCGGCGCATCGGCGTCGGCTTGGCACCCGGCACGTTCTGCCCGGTGCGCCGCTCCTGGCCCACGGGGCGCCCGGCGGCGTCCGGCTGCACCGGGATGCCCTCCGGGGCGGGACGCGGGCGGTGGTCGCCCACACCCTGCTTCGCGCGCGCCGGAGGGGCCACCAGGGGCTCGTCGGCGGCCGGCTGGGAGTGCTCGGACCCCACGCCGGTCTCCGGCGTCACGGGCGCGCCCGGCGACGGTGTCTCACCGGTCCGCGCCTGCGCGGGTCCGGCGAGGTCGCCGGGGGCGCGCTGCGGGGTGTGCAGGAGCGCCCCGCGGGGGTCCGCGGGGTCGACGCCCGGCTGGGGGCGTTCATAGGAGGTGGGATTCTCCGTCACGCGTGTCGCATCCGTCCGTCGGGGGCCGCGCGTCGCGCCTGTTGGTGGGCGCCGCGCCGCGCGTGTTCGTCCCGCAGAAGTCCCGATACCCGGAATACGTGCCCCAGGAACGGAATTACCGCGTGGTCAGAGGCTGTTCCTGTGCTTTCGGCCGACTGTGTGCGGCCCGCACGGCTGTTGCCCTGGTCCCGCTCGATCACGTCCTGCCGCCCCTCGGTGACATCTGGTCAGACTCCGTGCACGCTCCGGCAGTTGCTGCCGCGCTCCCTTGCGGAGGACGATCCTACGTTTCTTGCCCGGGGGCGCATCAAGGGTCTCATGAGGACACATGCGCGGGCGTACGGTCCCAGTCGTCCGGCAAGGACGGTACCGCCCAGGCTGGGTCCGGGCGCCAGTGCTCCCAGCCGTCCGAGAACGGCGGGCCCCAGGCGCGGATCACCTCCACGGCCGCCGACCCCGCCGCGCGCACCCGTCCGGCCAGCGCGGAGTCGACGAGTCCGTCCCGCTGCGCCTGGGCGAACTCGTCCTCGTCGATCCACCGCCACGTACGGTCCGGGTCCACGGAGATGTCCAGAAAATGGTCCTCGGAGTCCACTCCGCCGTCCCAACGGAACAGCGGCTCCTCCAGGTTGACGTACCAGTTCTTGAACCGCCAGCCCGGCTCCCAGAACAGCCACACCGACCAGGGCTCGCCCGGTCTCGCCAGCTTCAGCACACCCGTGCCGAACCAGTGGTCGAGCCGGACCGAGCGCGGCTTGGTGTAGCGGCTCTCCAGGGGCTCCTGGTGGACGGGTGTGCCGTCGGCCAGCACCGGGCGCACACACTGGGTGCCCGGGGCCAGCCAGACGGCGAGCAGGTCGGCGTCGTCGCGTACGACGGTGACGGGCCGGGCGATGTGGAAGCGCGCCCCCGCGTTCTCCCGGTAGCGCCACAGGATCTGGCTGCCGGGAGTCCAGTATCTGGTGCTTCCGCCCGCTTCCACCGCTCTCACCGTTCCGTCGTCCGCCATGCGCAGATATTAGGTGTCATTGGCATACGACGCTGCGGTCCTCGTCACGGTTCACCCGAGAGTCATCGCGCCGGAACCGCCCGTCACGGGCGCGTCATACGCAGGACGTCCAGCGCCTCGTCCAGCTGGCGCTCGGTGAGAGCGCCCTTCTCGACGTAGCCGCCCTCCAGGACGACCTGCCGGATGGTCTTCCGCTCGGCGAGGGCCTTCTTGGCCACCTTCGCGGCCTCCTCGTAGCCGATGTACTTGTTCAGCGGGGTGACCACGGACGGGGACGACTCGGCGTACTCCCGGGCCCGCTCACGGTCGGCGGTGATGCCGTCGACCGTGCGGTCGGCGAGCAGCCGCGACACATTGGCCAGAAGCCGCACCGATTCCAGAATGTTCCTGGCGATCACCGGCAGCATCACGTTCAGCTCGAAGTTGCCCGCGGCGCCCGCGGTGGCGACGGTCGCGTCGTTGCCGATCACCTGGGCGCAGACCATCAGGACGGCCTCGGGGATCACCGGGTTGACCTTGCCGGGCATGATCGAGGAGCCCGGCTGGAGGTCGGGCAGCGCGATCTCGGCGAGGCCGGTGCGCGGACCGGACGACATCCACCGCAGATCGTTGGCGATCTTGGTGAGGCCGACCGCGACGGTCCGCAGCTGCCCGCTGGTCTCGACGATGCCGTCCCGCGCGCCCTGCGCCTCGAAGTGGTCGCGCGCCTCCGTCAGTGGCAGCCCGGTGACCCGGGCGACCTCCTCGATGACGGCGGCGGAGAACCCGGGCGGGGTGTTGATGCCGGTACCGACCGCGGTGCCGCCCAGCGGCAGCTCCGCGAGACGCGGCAGCGAGGCGGTCAGCCGCTCGACGCCGTACCGCACCTGGGCCGCGTACCCGCCGAACTCCTGGCCCAGGGTGACGGGCGTGGCGTCCATGAGGTGGGTCCGGCCCGACTTCACCACGTCGGCGAACTCCTCCGCCTTGCGCTCCAGGGACGCGGCGAGATGCTCCAGGGCGGGGATCAGATCGCGGGTCACGGCGGCCGTGGCGGCGATGTGGATGGAGGACGGGAACACGTCGTTCGACGACTGCGAGGCGTTGACGTGGTCGTTCGGATGGACGTCCCGGCCGAGCCGCTCGGTGGCGAGGGTGGCGACGACCTCGTTGGTGTTCATGTTGGACGAGGTGCCGGAGCCCGTCTGGAACACGTCGATCGGGAAGTGCGCGTCCCACCTGCCCTCGGCGACCTCGCCGGCCGCCTCCTGGATCGCCTCGGCGATGTCCTTGTCGAGCACCCCGAGGCGCGCGTTCACCTTCGCCGCGGCGCCCTTGATGCGGGCCAGCGCCTCGATGTGGGCCCGCTCGATGCGCTGCCCGGAGATCGGGAAGTTCTCGACGGCACGCTGGGTCTGCGCCCGCCACTTCGCGTCCGCGGGGACCCGCACCTCTCCCATCGAGTCGTGCTCGACGCGGTAGTCCTGCTGGTCGTCGCCGGCGGTCGTGGTCATCGTGCTCCTACCTCCATGAAGTGCGTGGGCCCCGCTCGGGAAGCGCGCCGCCCGGGGGACCTATTCCCCGCCTCGCACCCGTCGCCTTCTCCACATGCCGAAGGCCCCGGCCGTGGCCGGGGCCCCTGGGGCTGTTCGTGGCCCCTACGGGCGGGAACTCGCGAGGCTCGGAGTTCGCTTCGCGACCCGGAGGAGAAGGCGACGCGGGTGGTTGACCGTCGCCAGGGACGCGGTACGCAGGTCAGAGCGCGGAAGACACTCAAAACGCCATGTCCGCACCATTGTGGCCAGGGCGATCACCATCTCGGTCATGGCGAAGTTGTCACCTATGCACTTGCGGGCACCCCCGCCGAAGGAGGTGAAGGATCCGCGTGGTGCCGAGGGTGTCCGTTCGCGGAGCCATCGATCGGGATCGTATTCCCGGGGACGGTCGAACACGTCGGCGCGGCTCTGAACCGCCGGTGGGCTGAAGATGACCGTGGTGCCGGCCTTCAGGTGCCGGCCGGCCAACTCCACCCCCTCCGTGGTCACTCGCGTGAACAGCCAGCCCGGCGGATGGCGCCGCAGCGATTCCGTGATCACTCGCTGGGTGTACGGAAGTGCTTCCACATCACCCCAGTGGGCCGTTCTCCCCTGGACGACGGTATCCACCTCTTCTTGGAGCCGGGTCATGAGCTCCGGCTGGAGAGACAGTGAGTGGAGGGCCCAGGCCAGACATGCGGGCACGGTCTCGGACGCGGCCAGCAGGAGCGAGACGACCTGGTCATGTATCTCCGAGTCATCCAGTCCCACGCCGCTCTCCTCGTCTGTCGAGGAAATGAGCATCGACATGAGATCGCCGTGGTCCACCCCACTCTCCCGGTATTGGGAAATGATCCTTCCCACGGTTTCATGGAGGTATTCGAGAGCCCGTTTGTAGCGTCGGTTGGCGGCTGTCGGAAGGTTCTGAAGACCGTGCGGCATGAACATGGTCTTGACGATGCGGTGGAGTGCGATCTCAAACGAATCCCGAATGTTCGTGATCTCGGATTCGCTGACGGTGCTGCCGGTGAAGAGAGTGCGCGTCGAGATGCGCAGTCCGAGGTCACAGAGCACCGGGAAGGTGTCGATGACCTGCCCGTCCTGCCAGGAGTGGGTGAGCCCGTCCACCTCGTCCTCCATCACGGCGGCATAGTGTCTGATCCGCTCGTGACGGAAGGCGGGCTGAATCAGCCGACGCTGCCTGCGGTGGTGGCTGTGCGGGCAGCTTCCGAGGCCGTTTCCCACCACGGCGCCGGCCCGCTCGAACAGGAGCCCACCCTTGTCGAACGTACGGTCGTTGGTGAGCACCTGTCGGATCAGCGTGGGATGGCACGGCACATATGCGGGGGTCGGACCCAGCCGGATCTCCACGAGATCGCCGTATGTCGACAGCGACTCAAGGAATTCGATGGGGCGCCGCATCAGCGGCCACAGATGTCCGACAACCGGAAGCGGCCGAGGCGCTGAACCGGTGATGAAATTCCCGGGAATGAGAACCCCCTATCGCTGCATCTGCGATGCGGCGGGCCTGGAAGGGCGGGCGACGTCCGACAGCGTTGCCACTGGTGTCAGGGGTGTGCGGGGCAGCCTCGTCACGAGGGGTGGTGCCATCGCCTCGACGGGGCGGAGTTGTCGCCACCACCAGGCGATGGAGGGGACGGGCAGCGGGCGTTGGTCGTGGACGCTCGGCTCTGCCGCGAGAGATCGGGGCAGGTGCGCGGGGTTCTCCGGATTCCGGTAGCGGGCCGTGGCCATTCCCCAGTCCAGATGTCCCCTGATCCAGGAGGACAGTCCGGTGAGGTAGCGAAGGAGGTCCGGTCCGGCGTCCGCGGCGACCTGTTCTCGAAGGCGGAGAAACAGATCCAGTGCGCGATCCCGCATCTCCACGGCCTGAGCGACCGCCTCGGCCGGAGAGCAGTTGTTCTCTCGGGAGAGGACGGTGACCAGGTTGTGATCGGCGCCGCCCCGAATGACTTCCTTGTGATAGGTGAGGACATCGTTGTCCCAGCCCACGATGGCGCAGACCATCTCGTTCAGCGCCCATATCTCGGGGCGCTCGAGTTCTGCGGGTGGAAGTTCGTATCCGTCCGCCACGTCGAGCAGCATGAGGGTCGGTTTCACCGCGCCGGAGTGAATGCGCAGGGTGACGTACGTGTCGAGATCCGGGACCAGGTGCCGTTGGTTCTGGATCGCGACACCCGTGTTCGCGAGGAAGTAGGCCTGCATGGCCGATGCCCACCGTGCGACCTGGACCGGTGTGGCGACTTCTTCCAGTTGGCGGCGGAGGTCCGCGAGGGTTGCCAGGATCGGGTTGGCGGCGCTGCGGCCGGACGGAGCTTCGACGACGCGGGCCAGATCGCAGAGCAGCAGGGTCAGGTTTCCGGCGGAGAGATCGTCGCCGGCCTCGTCGCACTCCAGATCATCGAATGCCCAGAGCCAGAAGAGCAGGTTGGCGGCGGCCTGGAGGGCGGGGCCCCTGGGTGCCCGGGGCATCACATGCGCCGGGAGCATCCCGGGCTTGGCGCTGACATAGCGCTTCCACTGCTTTTCGCAGTTGTACAACCTGAATCCGGACAGCCACTTCAATCCTGCCTTGTTGATCTCTTCGGCATCCGGATGGACCGCGAACGGAATGGGGCAGTAAAGACGAGGAATTCTCGTCACGGGTACGGTGTCCGTCATACTCAAAACCTTCGGGCGCTTGAATCCAAAGAAAGCTCTGCTGGTTGTTCGCTTTCCTGGGCAGATGCCAGCCGCAACACCGCTCTTCTGGGGAAACCATGATTTTCAGAGGGTGGCTGATCGATGCATAGGACATTGGCAGCACCGTCATGTCACGGTCAAGCCGTGTGCGGCGTTGGGTGGGGGTCCCTCAAGTGGTCTGCCCGATGGGGAAGTTCGGCAGTAAAGGTGCCGTGTCGGCCCGTACTCCCTGGTAGGATTGATTCTTTTTATTCGACGCAGATCATGACCGTGTGACCGTGTGGCCGTGGAAGCAGGGCGCCCCCGCCGGCACGGGGCCGACGGGGGCGGGTGGGAGCAAGCGGGCCGGCTACTGCGCCAGGCCGGGACCTCGGACCGGAATCGACGTGAAGGTCGGCGCGGGCGCGGGATCCTGGAAGAAGTCATTCCCCTTGTCGTCCACAACGACGAACGCGGGGAAGTCCTCGACCTCGATCTTCCACACCGCCTCCATCCCCAACTCCTCGTACTCGACGACCTCGACCTTCTTGATGCAGTCCTGTGCGAGCCGCGCGGCCGGCCCACCGATGGACCCGAGATAGAACCCCCCATGGGTGCCACACGCGTTGGTGACCTGCGCGGACCGGTTCCCCTTGGCCAGCATCACCTTCGACCCGCCGGCCGCCTGGAACTGCTCCACGTAGGAGTCCATCCGCCCGGCGGTGGTCGGCCCGAAGGACCCGGACGCGTACCCCTCGGGGGTCTTCGCGGGCCCGGCGTAGTACACCGGATGATCCTTCAGGTACTGCGGCATCCCCTCACCCGCGTCCAACCGCTCCTTGATCTTGGCGTGCGCGATGTCGCGCGCCACGACGAGCGGCCCGCTGAGGGACAGCCGGGTCTTGACGGGGTACTTCGTCAGCTCGGCGAGGATGTCGTCCATCGGCTGGTTGAGGTCGATACGGACGACGTCGGACTCGTCGAGATGCTCGTCGGTGGTCTCCGGCAGGAACCGTGCGGGGTCCGTCTCCAACTGCTCCAGGAAGACCCCCTCGGCGGTGATCTTCGCGACGGCCTGCCGGTCGGCGGAGCAGGACACGGCGATCGCGACGGGGCACGAGGCGCCGTGCCGCGGCAGCCGCACCACCCGTACGTCGTGGCAGAAGTACTTGCCCCCGAACTGCGCGCCGATCCCGATCCGCTGCGTCAGCTCGAAGACCTTCTGCTCCAGCTCCTTGTCCCGGAAGCCGTGCCCGAGCGCGGACCCCTCGGAGGGGATCTCGTCGAGGTAGTGCGCGGAGGCGTACTTGGCGGTCTTCAGCGCGTACTCCGCGGACGTGCCGCCCACCACGATCGCGAGGTGGTACGGGGGACAGGCGGCGGTCCCCAGCGAACGGATCTTCTCCTCCAGGAACTTCATCATGGAGGCCTCGTTCAGGACGGCCTTCGTCTCCTGGTAGAGGAACGACTTGTTGGCGGAGCCGCCGCCCTTCGCCATGAACAGGAACTTGTACGCGCCGCCGTCGGTCGCGTACAGCTCGATCTGCGCGGGCAGGTTGGACCCGGTGTTCTTCTCGTCCCACATGGTCAGCGGGGCCATCTGCGAGTACCGCAGGTTGAGGTTGAGGTACGCGTCGTAGATACCGCGCGACAGCGCGGCCTCGTCGCCGCCCGACGTCAGCACGTTCTGCCCGCGTTTGCCCATGACGATCGCCGTACCGGTGTCCTGGCACATCGGCAGCACACCCGCGGCCGCGATGTTGGCGTTCTTCAGCAGGTCGAGGGCGACGAACTTGTCGTTGCCCGACGCCTCGGGGTCGTCGATGATCCGCCGCAGCTGCGCGAGGTGGGCCGGGCGCAGGTAGTGCTGGATGTCGTGGATCGCCTCCTCGGCGAGCTTGCGCAGCGCCTCGGGCTCGACCTTGAGGAACGTCCGCCCGTCGGCCTCGAAGGTGGAGACACCCTCGGCGGTCACCAGCCGGTACGGGGTGGTGTCCTCTCCCGTCGGGAGCAGATCGGTGTACTCAAAGTCAGGCATCTCGCCCATTCCTCACTTGCGGCAGACAGCGGCTGGCATCCATTGGCAGCGTCCACCAGCGTAGGACGTGCCACCGACAAGGGTCCGGTGAGGTAAGGCTCAGTTCGTGAATCCGGGGGGTGTCGCGATCTATCGTGTTTGGGTACGCTGCTCTCGTGGACCTTCAGAAGCAGAGCAGCCCCCAGGCGCCGGCCCGTCCCGAGACCGAGGTGGCGCCCGCCGAGCTGCGCGCCTCCGACGCCGAGCGGGACCGCATCGCGGACATCCTGCGCGAGGCGATGGCCGAGGGCCGGCTCACCGCCGACGAGCACGCCGAGCGGATCGAGGGGGTCTACCGCGCCAAGACGGTCGGTGAGCTGGAGCCGCTGATCCGGGATCTGCCGGGCGCCCATCAGGAGGCGGGGCGCCGGCCGTTCACCGCCGCGCCGAGCCGTCCGACGCAGGGCGCGATCCCGGCCGAGGCCGACGACAACGTGGTGGCGGTGTTCAGCAGCGCGGTCCGCAAGGGACGCTGGCGCGCGGGCCGCCGTATCCACGCCTACGCGGTCTTCGGCAGTGTGGAGATAGACCTCAGCGAGGCCCTCTTCGAGTACCAGCAGGTGGTGGTCAAGGCCTTCTCGGTCTTCGGCAACGTCGAGATCCGGGTCCCGGAGAACATCTCGCTGCGCGGCACGGGCGGCGGTGTGCTGGGCAACTTCGAGGTGGACACGGTCGATTCGACCGATCCGGACGCGCCCGTGGTCTTCGTCGACGGTTGGGCGGTCCTCGGCAACATCGAGGCGAAGCCCAAGCGGGGCAAGCTCGTCGCGGACATCATCGACCGTGTGCAGCGCAAGGTCGACAGGAGTTTGCGCAAGCACTTGTGATCATTGACGGTCGTGAACGCGGATCATTGCCGCGAGCGAACCGGAGGCCACCGGAGACCGGCCGCACCCGGACCGCACCGGCCGCGACCACGGCTCTCAACTCGCCCTGACTCGCCCTGAATCGAACCGGTCCGCACCCCGCACCGCACAAGAACCGCCACGTTCCGGCTGTTGGGAACTCCCTGCATAGGCGCGCGCACAGCGGGTAGACCTTGCTGCATCGTCTCTCGCTCGCGAAGCCGTCGTCAGGAGTAGACCGTGCTGCAACCGCCGCATTCGTCCCTTCAGGTAGCTGCCGTTCCGGCCCAGCGGGGGCCGGCGCGAGACAGGGACCAAGACGCACCCTGGCACACCGAAGCGGTGTGCCGGCGCGACGAGGCCGGGCTGTTCTTCGCGCCGTCCAAGGAGCCCACCGCCGCCCGGCTCTCCCGCGAGGAGGCCGCCAAGCGGGTCTGCGCCCGCTGTCCGGTGATGGTCGAGTGCCGGGAGCACGCGCTGCTCCAGCCCGAGCCGTACGGCGTCTGGGGCGGGCTCACCGCGGCCGAGCGCCGAGTGGTGCTGGCCCGTCGGCGCCGGCGCGACATGGAACTCAAGAAGGCCACGCGCTCGGCAAGCCCGATCGCCGCCGCAGGCTGAGAAGAGGGGCGCCCCCACCGCACCGGGGACGCCCCTTCTCTGCCACCCGCGACGGGCCGCGTCGCGACTACCGTCGGGTGGGGGCTGGTCGCACATTTCCCCGCGCCCCCCCCGCAGGGGCAACGCCGGGTCCTACTTGGCGCGCCCGAAGTCCACCGCGCTGTACGCCCGCAGCTTGCTGAGCCGATGCTCGGAGTCGATCCGCCGCACGGTCCCCGACTTGGACCGCATCACGATGGAGTCGGTCGTCGCGGTCTCCGACAGATACCGCACACCCCGCAGCAACTCCCCGTCCGTGATCCCGGTCGCCACAAAGAACACGTTCTCCCCGGACACCAGGTCGTCGGTCATCAGCACCCGGTCCAGATCATGCCCGGCATCGATCGCCCGCTGCCGCTCCTCGTCGTCCTTGGGCCACAACTTGCCCTGGATCGTGCCCCCGAGACACTTCACGGCACAGGCCGAGATGATCCCCTCCGGCGTACCGCCGATCCCGAGCAGCAGGTCCACGCCGGTGCCCTCGCGCAGCGCGTAGATCGACCCGGCGACATCACCGTCGGAGATCAGCTTGATGCGCGCACCCGCCTCACGGATCTCCTGGATGATGCCCTGGTGCCGCGGCCGGTCGAGCACCACGACGGTCACGTCCTCGGGCTGGCGCCGCTTCGCCTTGGCGACCCGCTTGATGTTCACGGCCACCGGCGCGTTGATGTCGACGAACTCCGCGGCCTCGGGGCCGGCGACCAGCTTGTCCATGTAGAACACGGCCGACGGGTCGAACATCGACCCGCGCTCGGCGGCGGCCAGCACGGCGATCGCGTTCGGCATGCCCTGCGCGGTGAGGGTCGTACCGTCGATCGGGTCGACGGCGATGTCGCACTCGGGCCCGGTGCCGTCACCGACGCGCTCGCCGTTGAAGAGCATCGGCGCCTCGTCCTTCTCACCTTCTCCGATGACGACGACGCCGTTCATGGACACGGTGGACACGAGGGTGCGCATGGCACGCACCGCGGCACCGTCGGCGCCGTTCTTGTCGCCGCGTCCGACCCAGCGGCCGGCGGCCATCGCCGCGGCCTCGGTCACCCGGACCAGTTCGAGGGCCAGGTTGCGGTCGGGGGCTTCGGAGGGGACATCGAGTTCGGACGGCAAGTGATGCTCGGTCATCGAGGCGCACCTTTCTGATACGACGACGGCCGGATGAGGGTTCGGCGTCGACTCTATCCCCAGGTCGACAAAATGAGCAGGGGCCCCCACGGATGAGCGGACCGGGGCACCTGCGACGATAGGGGCGTGGCAGGTACGAACGGCAGGCAGAAGACGGCCCGGGACATGATTCTCTCCCTGGGCGTGATCGTGCTGGCGGCATGGGTCATTTACCTCTTCATCCCGCACGACGACAGCGCTCCCGACCTCAAACCGGTGGACTACAGGGTGGAGCTGCTGACGGCCCAGCGCGCGGCGTCGTACCCGGTCGCCGCGCCCGAGGGGCTGCCCGCCACCTGGAAGGCCACCTCCGTCCGCTACAAGGGGCAGGACGCCGAGGCATGGCACCTGGGCTTCCACGCGCCCGACGGTGAGTACGTCGCGGTCGAGCAGTCGACTCAGAAGCGGCGCGAGTTCATCGACGCGGCCAGCCAGGGCGGCACCGAGACGAAGACCGTCCAGGAGATCGGCGGCCGCACCTGGACCCGCTACACCGGCGGCCGCTACGACGCGCTGGTACTGGAGAAGACCGACGCCTCGACGACGGTGATCGTCGGCACGGGCACGCTGGGCCAGCTGACGACGATGGCCAAGGCCCTGAAGCTGGGCTGACGCCCGTCCCCCTACTCCTCTTCCGCACCCTCCGCGGACCCCTCCTCGGCGAGCGCCGCGTCCAGCCGGGCCCGCGCGCCCTCCAGCCAGCGGCGGCACACCTTGGCCAGCTCCTCGCCGCGCTCCCACAGCGCGAGCGACTCCTCCAGCGTCGTACCGCCCGCCTCCAGACGCCGTACGACGTCGATCAGCTCGTCGCGCGCCTGCTCGTAGCCGAGCGCCTCATCCACCTTGCTGCTCATCCGCCCACCCTAGACATCCACCCGTACGGAGAACTCACCTTCGGCCACCCGTGCCCGCAGCGCCTCGTCGGCCGTGACCTCCTGCGGATCGCGGACCACATGGCCGTCGGACCGCTGGAGCACCGCGTACCCCCGCTTCAGGGTCGCCGCCGGGGACAGCGCCACCACGCGCGCGTGCGTGTGCGTCAGCTCCGAGTCGGCGCGGTCCAGCAGATGCCCCAGCGTGCGGCGGCCCCGGGCAAGCAGCGCGTCCACCTGGTCGGCGCGCTCGTCGATCATCCGGTGCGGGTCCTGTATCGACGGCCGGGTCAGCGCGTGCGTCAGACCGCGCTCCTCGCGCTCGACGTACGCCTCCACACAGCGCCGCGCCCGTGCGCGCAACTGCCGCACCCGCTCCAGCTCCTCACCCACGTCCGGTACGACCTTCTTGGCCGCGTCGGTCGGGGTCGAGGCCCGCAGGTCCGCCACGTAGTCCAGCAGCGGGGTGTCCGGCTCGTGCCCGATCGCGGAGACGACGGGTGTGCGGCACGCGGCGACCGCGCGGACCAGCTGCTCGTCGGAGAACGGCAGCAGGTCCTCCACGCTGCCGCCGCCGCGCGCGACGATGATCACGTCCACGTCGGCGTGCTCGTCGAGCTCCTTCACGGCCTGCACGACCTGCGGCACCGCGTGCACACCCTGCACAGGCACGTTGCGCACCTCGAAGCGGACCGCGGGCCAGCGGTGCCGCGCGTTCTCCAGGACGTCCCGCTCCGCCGCGGAGGCGCGTCCGCAGACCAGCCCCACGAGCTGCGGCAGAAACGGCAGCGGGGTCTTGCGCTCGGGCGCGAACAACCCCTCACCGGCCAGCTTCTTCTTCAACTGCTCCAGCCGCGCGAGCAGTTCACCCACCCCGACAGGCCGGATCTCGGCGGCCCGCAACGACAGCTGGCCCCTCGGCGCGTACCACTCCGGCTTCGCCAGTACGACGACCCGGGCGCCCTCGCTCACCACGTCGGCGACGGCGTCGAACACCTGGCGGTAGCAGGTCACGCTCACGGAGATGTCGTGCGAGGGGTCCCGCAGGGTCAGGAACACCACGCCGGCGCCTGGGCGGCGCGACAGCTGGGTGATCTGCCCCTCGACCCACACCGCGCCCAGCCGGTCGATCCATCCCCCGATCAGCCGGGACACCTCCCCCACGGGGATGGGCGCCTCGGCGGAAGTGTTCATTGCCATACCGCCGAGCGTATCGGCCACAACTGACACCCGACCCGACCCACTGACTCCGACCGCGGGTCGGTGGGGGCTGGTCGCGCAGTTCCCCGCGCCCCTGGGTCGGCACAACGGCTGCCAACCGAGCAGTTCCCTCGGCTCCCTCGCCGCAGTTGCGGGCAGGCGTGCTGTTCCCTTGGCTCCCTCGCCGCAGTTGCGGGCAGGCGTGCCGCAGGGCGGCACGGGTGGGCGCAGCGGCACCCCGCTCGCGCCGGGTTGCGCAACGCCCCGCCCTCAGCCCCGACGCCGGGCGGCTATTCGGCGGGCTCCCGGCCCCACGCCGGGCACAGGTGAAGCCCCGGCATTCGCACGCCGTAGCTATCCACCCACCCCAGCGGAGCGCCCCCGCTGGGCCGTCAGCACCACCAACCCCACCGCGAACCACACCGCCCCCACCACCTGCGCCGCCCCCGACGCCTCCACAATCACCGCCACAGTGATCGCCGCCCCCAACACCGGCACCACCGCATGCCGCCACCAACTCACCGCCCCACCCCGCCGCCGCACCACAAACCACCCCACGACGCTCGCATGCAGCAGCGTGAACGCCGTCAACGCGCCCACATCCACCACCGACACCAGGTGATCCATCCCGTCGTCCCGCCGAGCCGCCCACACCGCCGCCACCATCGTGATCACGGCCGCACACAGCACGGCCACCCGCGGCACCCCGGCGTCCGTCTTCGCCAGCACGCGCGGCAACCGCCGCTCCCGCCCCATCGCGAACAGCAGCCGCCCCGCCGCGGCCTGCCCCGCCAGCGCCGCGAACGCCGCCCCGATCGCCTTGCTCACGGCGACCAGGTCGTGCAGCCACGTCCCCACCGACACGTCCACGGCGTCGTAGAAGGCGGACCCCTGCTTCGCCGGATCGGCGGCCAGCTCCGCCGAGGACACCGGCTCCAGCAGCGCCACCAGATACGTCTGCGCGATGAACAGCACACCCGCCAGCGCGAGACAGAACAGCACCGCGCGGGCGACCTTCGCGGACCCCCCGGTGACCTCCTCCGCGAAGGAGGCGATCGCGTCGAACCCGAGATACGACAGCACGGCCACCGACACCGCCCCCAGCACCGCCGACAGCGCGAACGCCCCCTGCGAGCCGTCCCCCGAGAACGGCGACAGCCACCCCCGCTCGGCCCCGTCGCGCGCGAGCACCACGATCGCGGAGACCGTGAACACCAGCAGAACGACGATCTCCATCGCCAGCACCAGAAAACCCACCCGCGCGGCGGCCCGTACGCCCCACAGGTTCAGCAGTGTCGTGACGACCACGGCGATCGCCGTCCACACCCAGCGCGAGACCTCCGGGACCAGCGCCTCCATGGCGATCCCGGAGAACAGATAGGCCACCGCCGGGATGAGCAGGTAGTCCAGCATCGCCATCCACCCGGCGACGAACCCCGCCTCCTTGCCGAGCGCCACGCGCGCGTAGGCGAACACCGAGCCCGCCTGCGGCACCACCCGCACCATCTGCGCGTAGCTGAACGCGGTGAACGCCATCGCGACCGTCGCCACCACGTAGACCAGCGCGACCGCGCCGTGCGACTTCGCGTCCAGCGTGCCGAAGATGCCGACCGGCGCCATGGGCGCGATGAACAGCAGCCCGTAGACCACCAGGTCGCGGAAGCCGAGACTGCGCCGCAGCCGCTGCTCACCGGGTGGGGGAGCGGTGGTGCCGGTGTCGGACATCAGTGCCTCCGCGATCGTGGTCCACCGGGCGGAGGCCGCGCCGCGCGGCACCCGTCCAGGCCGTGGGCCAGTCTCTCCGGTGATCGAGCGAGGAGGCGATTCTGACCCGCCGGACACGGCCGTACGATGGGTCGCATGACTGCTTCGACTGGCCGCCGTGTCCTGCTCGCCGCCCCCCGTGGCTACTGCGCGGGCGTGGACCGCGCGGTGATCGCTGTCGAGAAAGCCCTGGAGCAGTACGGGGCTCCGATCTATGTCCGGCACGAGATCGTGCACAACAAGTACGTCGTGCAGACCCTCGAGAAGAAGGGCGCCATCTTCGTCGAACGGACGGAGGAGGTCCCCGAGGGGAACATCGTGATGTTCTCCGCGCACGGCGTCGCCCCGGTCGTCCACGAGGAGGCCCAGCGCGGCCGGCTCGCCACCATCGACGCGACCTGCCCCCTCGTCACCAAGGTCCACAAGGAAGCGGTCCGTTTCGCGAGCGAGGACTACGACATCCTGCTGATCGGCCACGAGGGCCACGAGGAGGTCATCGGCACCTCCGGCGAGGCCCCCGACCACATCCAGCTGGTCGACGGCCCCGCGGACGTCGCCAAGGTCGAGGTCCGCGACGAGTCGAAGGTGGTCTGGCTCTCCCAGACCACGCTCTCCGTCGACGAGACCATGGAGACCGTCGACGCCCTGAAGACGAAGTTCCCGGGCCTGATCTCCCCGCCCAGCGACGACATCTGCTACGCCACGCAGAACCGTCAGCTGGCCGTGAAGCAGATGGGCGCCGAGGCCGAGCTGGTCATCGTGGTCGGCTCCCGCAACTCCTCGAACTCCAAGCGGCTCGTCGAGGTCGCCAAGCTGGCCGGCTCCCGCGAGGCCTACCTGGTGGACTTCGCCAGCGAGATCGAGGAGGCCTGGCTGGAGGGCGTCGCCACGGTCGGTGTCACCTCGGGCGCGTCCGTGCCGGAGGTGCTCGTCGAGGAGGTCCTCGAGTGGCTCTCCGTGCGTGGTTACGCCGATGTGGAGCTGGTCAGGGCGGCCGAGGAGTCCATCACGTTCTCGCTCCCGAAGGAGCTGCGCCGGGACCTGCGCGACGAGGCGGCGGCGCTGGTCGCCGAACGCGGCGGCGCCGGGGCGGTCGGCTCCGATCAGCGGTCCGGGGAGTGACTGTCAGTCCATCGTCGTAACGTGGAGCCATGCAGATCTTCGGCGTGGACATCGGCGGATCCGGCATCAAGGGCGCCCCTGTGGATCTCGACAGGGGCGACCTGGCCGAGGAGCGCTTCAAGGTGCTCACCCCGCACCCGGCGACGCCCGACGGCGTCGCCGACGGAGTGCGGCAGGTAGTGGAGCACTTCGGCTGGAAAGGCCCGGTCGGGCTGACCTTCCCGGGTGTGGTCACCGGCGGCCACACGGTCCGCACGGCGGCCAACGTGGACAAGAGCTGGATCGACACGGACGCGCGCGCGTTGTTCACCGGCGCGCTCGGCGGACTGCCGACGACGGTGGTGAACGACGCGGACGCGGCGGGCGTCGCCGAGATGGCGTTCGGCGCCGGCCGCGACCGCAGGGGCACGGTCATCCTGCTGACCTTCGGCACCGGCATCGGCAGCGCCGTCTTCGTGGACGGCGCCCTGGTGCCCAACACCGAGCTGGGCCACCTGGAGCTGCACGGCCACGACGCCGAGAAGCGCGCCTCCAGCAAGGCCAAGGAGGACCACGAGCTGACGTGGGAGCACTGGGCGCACCGCGTCCAGAAGTACCTCGCGCACGTGGAGATGCTCTTCTCGCCGGAGCTGTTCATCATCGGCGGCGGCGTCAGCCGCAAGGCGGACAAGTTCCTGCACTTCATCGAGGACATCAAGGCCGAGATAGTGCCGGCCCAGCTCCAGAACAACGCGGGCATCGTGGGCGCGGCGATGCACGCGGCGAAGACCGACTAGCCCCTGCGGAGGGTGGCGTGTCGAGGGGCTGGGCCGGGACCGGAAGTCCCGTCCGGCCCGCGGACACGCCCTAGGCGCCCGGCGCCACCCTCCGCCGGTTCGCCGTGGCCTGCCGGGCCCTGAACCGCAGCTTGCGCACGGTCGCGATGGACCCGGCGACGAGCGTCCCGCCGTAGAGCCAGCCGGCCTGGGTGGCGAGGGCGGTGAACAGCCCCATCAGCCGTGGCCCGATCCCCTCGCCCTCGGCCACCGGCAGCAGCCCGACGGCGAACGCGATGGGCACGACGACGGGCGCGGTCACCAGGTCGCCCGGCCTGACCCACAACGCGGTCAGCGCGCACACCGGCAGGAACAGCACCCCGTACACCGTCAGTGAGCCGCCGAGCAGTAGCCGGTCCAGGAAGGCCAGCACCAGCATCACGGCCGCGCAGAACAGTCCGCCGCCGAGGCCGGTGAGCCGGGGGTTGGGCAGCTGCGGTACCGATGCGGGCGGCGGTCCGGCGGGGCGGCGTACGGCCGCGGGCCTGCGCGCGACCCGCTCGCGGCGGGGGCCGCCGCCCCCGGCCGCCCGGGCCTTGGGAGGCGCGGGGCGCGAGGTGCCGACCGGACGTGCGGGGGCGTCGCGGCCCGCCTGGGGCGGCAGGGGCGGGACGCCGCGGCGCGGTCCGGCTTGGGAAGGACGCGTCCTGTGTTGCTCCACCGCACCAACTTAGGTCGGTTAATGTGCCGAATAGCCCGACAGACACGCCGTTGAGCACAGCTTGGCCATCCGTTCGAACGGGTAGCCGGGGCGGAGCGGGCACCCCGTAGACTGGTGGATCGGCCCGTGGTGTGCCGCCATCGGCCACCGGCCCCACTCCAGGTCTCAAGGTCTCCAGGCCCTCTCACGTACGGGAAGACGCAACGTGTCGCTCACGATCGGAATCGTCGGTCTGCCGAATGTCGGCAAGTCGACCCTGTTCAACGCCCTGACCAAGAACGACGTGCTGGCGGCCAACTACCCGTTCGCCACGATCGAGCCCAACGTCGGTGTGGTCGGCGTCCCCGATCCGCGTCTGGCGAAGCTGGCCGAGATCTTCTCCTCGCAGAAGGTCCTCCCGGCCACGGTCGACTTCGTGGACATCGCGGGCATCGTGCGCGGCGCGTCCGAGGGCGAGGGCCTGGGCAACAAGTTCCTCGCGAACATCCGTGAGTCCGACGCGATCTGCCAGGTCATCCGCGCCTTCAAGGACGAGAACGTCGTCCATGTCGACGGCAAGGTCTCGCCCAAGGACGACATCGAGACGATCAACACCGAGCTGATCCTGGCCGACCTCCAGACCATCGAGAAGGTCCTGCCGCGCCTTCAGAAGGAATCGCGGATCAAGAAGGACATCGCCCCGAAGGTCAAGGCGGTGGAGGAGGCCAAGGAGATCCTCGACCGGGGCGACACCCTCTTCTCGCAGGGCATCCTCCAGGGCAGCGAGCGCGCGGAGCTCCTCCACGACCTGCATCTGCTGACGACGAAGCCCTTCCTCTACGTCTTCAACGTCGACGAGGACGAGCTGGTCGACGAGGGCTTCAAGAACGAGCAGCGCGCCCTGGTCGCCCCCGCCGAGGCGATCTTCCTCAACGCCAAGCTGGAGGCGGACCTCGCCGAGCTGGACGAGGCGGACGCCATGGAACTCCTGGAGTCGGTGGGCGCCGAGGAGCCGGGCCTGACCACCCTCGCCCGAGTCGGCTTCAACACCCTGGGCCTCCAGACCTACCTCACCGCCGGCCCCAAGGAATCCCGAGCCTGGACCATCAAGAAGGGCGCCACGGCCCCCGAGGCGGCCGGCGTCATCCACACGGACTTCCAGAAGGGCTTCATCAAGGCGGAGATCATCTCCTTCGAAGACCTCGTGGAAACCGGCTCGGTGGCCGAGGCCCGAGCCAAGGGCAAGGCCCGCATGGAGGGCAAGGAGTACGTCATGCAGGACGGCGACGTGGTGGAGTTCCGGTTCAACGTGTAGCGGCTGACTCGGCACCACGATCTCGGTCTGACAGCGAATAGCTCGGTCAGAGGCCGACCCCTCGGGGTCGGCCGTCTCGTTTTTCGCCCTGACTCCGAAAACTTTCGCAGAGACCAATCCGCACCTGACGGGAAGCCTCGGAGAGGCGACCGTCCAACGGATCAGTTTCCCTCCTCGTCTCCGGCGTGAGGTGCAGCGGGGCCGTGCGGAGTGTCCCGGAACGGCGGCGGTGCCATATCGGGTTGGCTCGATTTCCACCAGCTTTGGTTTCCCTCATCGGCGCTGCTCTGCGCCGTCCCGGTAGTGAATGTGCCCGTACCCACGTCGGCATCCGGGTCTGAGGTGGTGTCGGTCGAAGACGAGGCTTCTTCGGCTGGTGAGTCCGGCGAGGGGCCCGTGGCGTCCGCCTCGCCGTCTTCGGGTGTTCGGAGGACAGTCCGCCTGATCTCCTCGGCTGCCTCGTCCAGTCCTGCTGCTTCGAGGCTCCGCACCAGACGGTGAACAAAGACCGTGCACTCGTCCATTTCCGGCTTCAGGCCCAACGCCGCCAGCAAGAGGACAAGCCGATCCGAGACCCCTACTTCCTCCTCGCGGTCGAACATTCCTCCTCCCTGGTCATCCCCGTTCCACCGCGAGGCTCCTACGGTCGCTTCGCTCCGCACGCCCAAGGGCGGGACAAGTAGGTGGTGGAAGAGCTCGGGCACCTCCTCGTCGTTGGCCGCTGCCGCGATCTGGGCGAGCGGGCCGATCATGTCGACTGCCTTCTCGATCTCGTTCTCATGTCGGGCGAGCCACCACACCACCGCGCTGCCCGCGCTCTTGAGTACGTCATCACCGAGGTAGCGTCTTTTGTTGCGCTCATGCTGACGCTCGTACTCCCACACCTCTTCGTCCTTGCGGAGATCGTTCAACTTCCGCAGCCGCTCACGGTCTGCCGGGGCGAGAGTCAGCGTCACATCGGCTGCAAGAGCTTTTACCCGCCCGCTTCGGTCAGAGAGCGGGACGCCCAGCTCTCCCTCCAGGACGTACCGCGCGAAGCTCGCCCGGCTGGGGTGTTCGTGGCGGACGACCTCCAAAGCGCGACTGACGATCGAGGACACAGCGAGCGCCGGGGGCGCGTTGTCGGTCCGAACAGGGTGCTCGGGGAGCGGTCTCCACCACACGGTGGCAGAGAAGAGGAAGTCGTAGCCGTCCGATGCGCTTGGCAGTGGCGCATCCACCACCCGCGTCTCCTGGTACGGCTGCTCCGTCGGTGGCGCGGGCGGCTCGGGCTCCCCGGGCTCGTTCGGCGCGGCAGCTGCGCGACCACCACTGAGGACTGTCATCACGAGCAGCAAGGCGCCCGAGATCGTGACCATGGACATGAAGCCCCACTGCCACGCCGACCAGTGCAGGACGCTTCCGAGCACGGCCGGTGCGATGCCGCTGAGAGTGACGAGCAACAGGCTGGGAAAGCGGTGTTTCATCAGGCCTCTTCCATGGTCTGCGGTCCGATGTCGGTCTGCTCCGTGCTCAGCGTGTGGGCGTACTGCGCGTGGTCGATGTACTGCCAGAAGAGAGCGGCCGCAGCCGCCCGGGACGGGTCGTGTGCGGTCCCGACCCAGTCGCAGGCGATGGTGTAGAGGCGGTTGAGGGCGGCGGGGTGGCCACGCGTCGCTCCGACCATCACGTCAAGCGCCAGCTGCCGTGCTTTGTCACTCGCAGCAGCGTTCAGCCAGCTGCTCACCAGCGGTTTCCAGAGCTCCGTGGGCTGCTGGGTGAAGACCGACTCCCATCCCAGGAACAGGTCCGGCCACGGCGCCGGATCCGGAGCCCGGTCACTCCTCAAGAGGTCCGTGAGCAGGCGCAGATGGGGCCTACCGTGGTCCGGCTCTCGCTGGATCCGGTCCCGCAGGCGGTCGATCAGCAGTCGGTAAAGTCGGCGGTCGCGGCCGACAAGGTCGATCAGTGCCTCTCGTGCCTCGCGCGCGGCTTCTCCCTTTCGTACAGCGATGTGATGGAGCCGGACCACCGCCTGTTCCGGGTGCGTCGCACCGAGGCTGTGAAGGCAGGTGGCGGTCAGGACGCGGACAAGGCCGTCCGACAAGGGGCCGGACCTCACACACTCGTACATCTGCCTGCGGAACCACCCTCCGAATCTCTCGTGGCTCAGGCCGAGTTCGAGGGCTGCCATGGCTCTGGGGTCGCAGGACGCCCTGGTCGCGCGGTCGGTCCAGCGGACCACGAGGTCGAAGAGGTGGTCGGGACGTTCCACGGCCAGAGATCGCTCGCCGAAGCGAACAGCGACGTTCACCCGGTCGTCCACGGTCAGACCGCGGAGCTCGGCGGCACGGCCGATCCAGTCCCTGAGGTCGTCGCGCATGCCGGGGAAGTTCGCCCAAAAGTACGTCCGGACCGCGCCGGCGTAAGCCAGTCGCTCGAAGCGGAGCCGTCCGTCCGGGTCTCGCTCGATCCCGAGCGCAGTCAACCGTTCCCCGAAGTCCGTCTGCGCGAGCTCGGTCGACGCCTCTTCCTCGTGGCGTACCGTCCTCATCAGGCAATGCCAGGCTTCGTAAACGGTATCGGCACGGGCCTCCTCGAACACCGCCGTCGTGAGCAGCAGGGCCCGCTCGGGCGTGGTGCGGACCGTGCCCATCTGTCGGCCCACTTCACCGGCACGGTCGGTCATCGCGTGCATTGCCTGGTCGAGCCATACCGGGAAGTCGGCGCCGAACCGGCCGCTGTCGCGAGCGGCCCTCACCAGCCCGGTGAGTCGCACCAGGTCCCGCATGGGGGAGCGGTCACAAAGGCGTTGGAGGCCAGCGCCCTCCAGGTCCGAGGAGCGGAAGGCCATCCGGTTCATGCGGAGATGCCGGGTGACAACGGCGATGCCCCGAGGGCGTCCGAGCGTCACCGTTTGCGGATCCAGTTCCGATGCGCGGACGTGCTGTAGGCCAGACGGCAGGACGACGACCATGTGGGCTCTCGCCTCCTGGACCTGCGACCGGTGCGCTGCCAGACGGCGTTGAGCCTTGTCGTACGCCTCCTCGTCGGTGATCCCGGAGAGGTCGAGAAGGAAGCGATCACCTTCCCCCGGTGCGAGAGAGTTCTCGTCCCTCTCCGTGGCAGGAAGCTCCTCGAACCGGACTTGCTCCTTGTCGGCGTCCCCGCCTTCGCCGAGCTCGTGCAACAGCATGATCGCCGCAGCACGGCGGCCGCTGCCGGACGGGGCCTCCAGCAGTACCACCGATCCAGGCTTCTCCAGGCGGTCGGCGGCGATCCGGTAGCCCATTGGCCGAACGAACCGGTCGGCCAGGCGCAGGCGGTCCTCGCGGACGATCCGCAGGGTCTCGATACCTCTGCGTATCCTCCAATCCCCGTCAACGCCGTAAAAGACGTACTGGGGCGCCGCGCCGTTGTTCACGGGGCCGCGTGGATCGTTGACGGTGACGCGATCCTGCTCGCTCATCGTTCGTCGTCCGCGTTGTGGCCCTCGGGCTCGAAATACTGGTGGACGGTGCCGCTGTTGTCGCCGGCCGTGAACTGCACCCCGGTGTTGTCGCCCTGAAAGTGAGGCGCGTTGTACTGATGCCCCCGGCCGGTGTTCACGGGCCCCTGAGGCTCGTTGACGAAGGTGCCGGACAGGTCTCCGTTGAGATTTCCGATGCCTCCACGCACGCGCTGCTTCACTTCGCGCGCCCGTAACCTGCTGTGCTCATGTTCTTGTGCCGGGTCCTTGCAAGACTTCGCTTCGCTCTGTTCCCGTGCCGCACGAGCATCTCGGTCGCCCGCGCCCAGCTCGGGCAACAGCCGGGCAAGGGAATCGCCGAGCCCTGTCAGGTCCGACTCGGCGTTGCGGTGGTCAAACCGCCTGTACTGGTAGTCCGCCAGCTCCCGAATATCGTCCGGGAGGATGGCACGGTCGATCCGTGTGGCCCTTCCGACGAGCACGGGGATGACGAGGATTCCACGGTTGAGCGCGGTCTGGATTTCACGACGGGTCCAGTCCTGCTGGGATTCGAGGGCGGGCCGGCCGTCGGCACCAAGCACCTCCGCCCACCGTGGGCCGATCACTGCGAGAAGCGCCGCACACTCTGCGACCGCCTTGCCCAGTTCAGCCGGGAAGCGATGTCCCAACTCGATCGAATTGCTTGCGAAGAAGATTCGTTTGTGGCCAAACCGGCGGGCGAGCTCTCGAGCGATCATGGTTGCTACGGATTCCTCGTCGCCTGTGCGGTAGTTGATGAACACCTCGGACATGACGGTCCCTTCGTCAGAGAGATGGAGCACGGGGAGATGTGGACAAAGCGGGACTGCGGATCTGACCCCCGAGGCCCCGGTCCGCCCAGGTCAAGGGGCCCAGACTCGTTGACGGCAGGGCGTGTCCATGGAAGGAGGTACTGGAGGTGCGCCGTAAGGCACGTCACTGGTCGCGGGCATCTCGAAAACAGCGAGGGTGCGGCGAGAGGCGTCGGGCGAAGCTCAGTCGAGGTCCGCCGGAGTTCGTGGGCCCCGGAGAGCCGGAGCAACCTCGTCCGGCGAACGGGGCACCGTGTGCCGGTGCTGTCCGCTGAGCCGCTGTCAGTCGTGCACAGGGGCGAGTACCCGTGCCAGCGCCGGTTGCAGATCGCGGACGGCCCTGCTGCTTCGGAACCGGGTGAGTTCTCGCGCGAGGCGTCGGAGGTCACTGTTGACTGTCGCCGAGGGCACAGCCGGCATCACCCCCAGAAGCTCACTCGCAATCGAGCAAGCGTGCTCGACCTCTCCCGAGGCGGCGTGGGCCAGGGACCTGCGGAAGCCGTACCGGGCGCGGGTGCGCAGCGCGTACAGGGGGAGGCGGCGGCACTCCCGGTCGAGGATCTCGGCGGCGGCCTTGGGGCGACCGAGGTCGTGCAGGCACCAACCGGTCGTCATCGCCGCCGGATCACTCACATGAGTGGTGCCGATCACGGGCTCACTGCCGCTGCTGGTGGTGTCCCTGGCCAGTAGCTCTCGCGCCCTTTCGAGGCTGCGGAGGCAGTCGCGCTCGTTGCCGACGAGCGCGTGTCCTTGCGCCTCCCGCTGAGCCGCGAGTCCCCTGATACGAGGCGGGAGTTCGCTGCCTTGGGCTTGGCGGGCCAGTGCGATGGTGTCCGCCCCGTCCTCGTTGTAGAGCGTGATCAGGGCGCGCCGTACCAACGCGTAAGAACCGAGGTGCGGATCGCCCCCGGCGCGCGCAAGTTCGACGGCCTGGTCGGTCCAGCCGAGCGCCGCACTGCCGTCTCCGGCCTCCTGGGCCATCCAACCGGTGAACTCCGCAAACCGCGACGCGAGCAGGATCGCCGGGGCCCGAGTGGCGGACGGGGCGTCGGCGGCCAGTCCGGCGACTGTGCGTGTCTGCGTCTCCAGAAGAGGAAGCACGGCCTTCGGTGCGGTCGACTGACCGAGCTTTCGCAGCTGGTCGAATTGCGCGCGGAAGGATGAGAGGAGGAGGCCAACAGGAGACAACGCTTGATCGCCGAGTTTCAGGCCAAGGTCGATCAGTGCTCCCGAACCCGCTGCGAGGACTGCTCTGCGTCCGACGAGCCAGATGCTTGGGGGAGTGGGAGTTTCGGCGGCGGCAGAGTCGTTCACGGGTCGGACAGCCAGCTGCTGTAGCTCGCCGTTCGCGCCCAGGAAGGCGTCGCACCGCCTGGCCAGGTCGGGGGATGCAGAACGTTCGCCGCGCTCGACCTTACTGAGGTGTCCTTTGTCGTAGTTGAGAGCCGCGGAGAATTCGGTCAGAGTAAGCCCGGCTTCTTGTCGTAATCGGCGCAATTCCGGGCCAAAACGTACAGGTGTACTCATCGACAACCTCCCCTAAAGCCGACAGTGACAGTTGCGCATTCCCAAGTGGGGAACTTTCGTTCGAAGTTCACTGGGTGACACGAAGGTCGACGGTGAACACTCCGTGTGGTGAAGCCGTCTCGCTCCGCATCCGACAGCGAGTTTGGCATGAGGCGTGCCTCAGAAATCAGAGTTCGGCGGGGTTGCCCGTTGCCTCTTCGGTCGGGTCGGGTCGGGTCGGGTCGGGCCGTGCGGTGTGGTGTCGCTGATCTCTCTCCGCGGTGACTGGCAGAGCGTGATGCTAACGTTTATGTTAGTAACACTGATATTAGTTCGACCGTGGAGGTCGGCTGGCATGGTGGATTTTGTGGGGCGTCGGCACGAGCTGACGACGCTGGAGCGTGAGCTGCGGAAAGTGGCGACGGGGGTGGGCGGGGAGCGCCCCGGTCGGTGCGTGATGTTGCGTGGGCGGCGCCGGGTGGGCAAGTCCCGGCTGGTCGAGCGATTCGCGGAGCGCTCTGGGGCTCCCTTCCTGTTCTACGCGGCGACCGGTGCGTCCCCGCGGGACGAGCTGGCGCGGCTGGCCCGGGACGCCCAGGCGTCGACGCTGCCGTTGGCGCAGTTGGTGGCCGCCGCGCGGCCGGAGACCTGGGACGACGCGTTCGACGTGCTGGCCGCTGCGCTGCCGACCGACCGGGCGAGTGTCCTGGTCATCGACGAGGTGCCGTACCTGATGGACGCGGGCGGCGCCTTCGAGGGGATGTTGCAGCGGGCCTGGGACCGTGTGCTCGAGACCAGGCCGGTGCTGCTCGTCCTCATCGGCTCCGACCTGGCGATGATGGAAGCGCTGAACCACTACGGACGTCCTTTCCACCAACGAGGCCGGGAGATGGTGCTGGGGCCGCTGAACCCTGCCGAGGTGGGGCAGATGCTCGGACTGGCGCCGGCGGAGGCCTTTGATGCCGCGCTGGTCACCGGCGGGCTGCCACTGATCTGCGCGGAGTGGCCGCGAGGCGCGGGGCTGTGGGACTTCCTGGAGGAGGCGTTGAGCGACCCTGTCTCAGCCCTGCTGGTGTCGGCCGAGCGCTCGCTGGCCGCCGAGTTCCCCCCACGGGCTCAGGCGCGCACGGTGCTGGCGGCCATCGGCAGCGGAGAGCGGACCTTCACCAATATCGCCCGCGCGGCCGGCGGGATCGGGGCAACGCCGCTGCAACGAGCGCTGGAGCTGCTCACGGACAAGCGGATCGTGGCGGCGGAACTGCCTGTGTCACTACGCCCCTCGAAGGACCG
The DNA here is from genome assembly GCF_044753385.1 of Streptomyces sp. NPDC088387. Lineage (NCBI taxonomy): Bacteria > Bacillati > Actinomycetota > Actinomycetes > Kitasatosporales > Streptomycetaceae > Streptomyces > Streptomyces sp. NPDC088387. Next base: position 30,991 of record NZ_JBIVNC010000004.1, on the reverse strand, counting down.
CCGCTACCGCGTGGCAGACCCCTACCTGCGGTTCTGGCTGCATCTGCTCGGCCCCTCCATGGAGGAGATCGAGCGGGGGCGGGGCGATCTGACCCTGGCACGTATCCGGGAGAACTGGACCAGCTGGCGTGGTCGGGCCGTCGAGCCTCTCGTCCGTGAGGCCCTCGCGCGGATACTTCCCGACGACCGGCTGCCGGCGGCCCCCGCTGTGGGCGGCTACTGGACCCGTACCAACGACGTTGAGATCGACATTGTCGGGGCGGACCGTGCGCCCGTTGCCAAGGAGCTGCTCTTCGTCGGCTCCGTCAAGTGGCTGGAGCAGTCGGTCTTCGGCCGGCACGATCTCGCCGCCCTTCATCGGCACCGGGCCGCCCTCACCGACGAACCCGTTCCGGTGGTGGCGGTCTCGCGCAGCGGCGTCGACAGTCCCGGGCTCGACGCCGCTTACGGTCCGGCAGAGCTGCTGGCGGCATGGGGCGGGTAACTGCCGCGCGGCCCTGATCGGGGTTGTTTGGCGGGGCGTTGGGTGGGAAACCGGGCGGGGTGTCTTCGTGTGGGGGCATGACGGTGGGAGTGGCGAGGGGGCACCTGTCGATGCGTTCCGAATGTGATCTGCACGTATGCGGTGTGAGGTGGGTGGCGTGACTGCGTCCTGGTTGCAGGGGCGGCGTCGGGGCTCCCGGTCCCGTAGCTCCGCCGAGCGGCAGACGCTTTCCGCTGCCGGGCGGGCCGGGTTCTCCGCGCGGGGTGTGGTGTACGTCCTCATCGGTGCGCTGGCCGTCCGGATCGGGCTCGGCAGCGGTGCCGGGTCGGCGGACCGGCAGGGCGCGTTGGCGCAGGTCGCGGCGCAGCCGTTCGGCAAGGCGATGCTGTGGGCGCTGGTTGTCGGGTTCGGCGGCATGGCGTTGTGGCGGGGCGCCCGCGCGATCCGCGGCAAGGGCCGCAAGACGCCCTCGCGGCTGCTCGACGGCGGCCGGGCGGTCTTCTACGCCGCCGTCTGCTGGGCCACCGCCGACTACGCGGCCGGCGGCGGCCAGGGCTCCAGCGGCAACAAGCAGTCGCAGGACTGGACGGAGTCGGCGCTCGGACTGCCGTACGGCCAGGAGCTGGTGGGTGCCGGGGGCTGTCTCCTGATCGGCATCGGTGTGGTGCTCGCCGTGCGGGCGGCCATGCGGCGCTTCCTGCGGCAGCTGGACACCGGCGCGATGAGCCGTCGTACCAAGCAGGTCGTCACCGTGCTCGGCGTCGTCGGAGGGGTGGCACGCGGGGCGGTGTTCGCCGCGGCCGGGATCTTCATCCTGGTGGCCGCCGTCCAGTTCGACCCCGACGAGGCCAAGGGCGTCGACGCGACGCTGCGCAGCTTCACGGAGACCCCGGCCGGACCGGGGCTTCTCGTCGCCGTCGCGATCGGGCTGATCCTCTTCGGTGTCTTCTCCTTCGCCTCGGCCCGCTGGCGCCGGCTCTGAGCAGGCGCCCGCGCTCGCCCGCGCCCGCTCCGGCCCCGTTGTCGGTGGCGGATGGCACCATGCGGGAAGTGGGGCGACGAGAGTGAGGCGGGATGGGGCGCGGGGAGCGGGAGGCGGTCGGGCGGGCGAAGCGGCTGGCCGGGGCGGCCGCACAGGTCGCGCGGGACTACGAGGGTGCCGTGCGCTCCGTGCGCGAGGCCCTGGCGCCGCTCCACGACGAGCTGGCCGAGCAGGAGCTGACCGGTATCCCGGTCTCCCGGCTGCGGGACGTGACCGAGGGTCGGCTGCGCCTCGGCGAGCTGGAGCGGGGCGGTTTCCGGACGGTCCGTGACGTGCTGGACGCCGGGCCCTACCGGCTGCGGCAGGCCCCCGGCGTCGGGCAGCGCACCGCCGACCAGGCCGTCGCGGCGGCCCGCCAGATCGCCGGCGCCGTGCGTGAGACCGTCGCCGTCCGGATCGACGTCGACCGGCCCGAACCACGTACCACCGCCCTGGTCCGCGCGTTGTCCGTGCTCGTCGAGGCCGGACCGCAGGCCCGCCGCGCCGCCGACGCCGGTACGGCCCTCACCGCCCGCCTCGAACCACTGCTGGCCCGCGCCCAGCCCGCCCTCGGCCGGCTGCGGATGCTGCTCGCGGGCAGGGAAGGACGCGAGCACGCCCTGGAGGCCGTGGCCGAGATACGGCGCCTCACCGAAGAGGCCGCGCGCGACCAGCTGCCCCAGTCCTTCGCGCAGGCCTCCGTGGATCTGCTGCGCGCCCCGGACAGCGACATCGCCGCCTGGGTCGACTTCGAGCTGCGCTCCGCCGAGTACTACAGCCTGCTCGCGGAGGTCTCCGGGCGCGGGCCGGACACCGCGGCCGCCGAGGGGTTCCTCCCCGACGACGTGGCCGGACGGGTCCGCGAGCAGCGGCTCGACGACGGCCACGTCCGCGTCTCCCTGCGCGGGTACCAGGCTTTCGGGGCCCGGTTCGCCCTCGCGCAGCGCCGGGTCGTGCTCGGCGACGAGATGGGACTCGGCAAGACCGTGCAGGCCATCGCCGCCCTCGGCCATCTCGCCGCCGAGGGCCAGAGCCACTTCATGGTCGTCTGCCCGGCGAGCGTGCTGATCAACTGGACCCGCGAGATCGAGGCCCGCAGCACCCTGCGGCCGATGCCGCTGCACGGGCCGCAGAAGGAGGAGGCGTTCGCCGACTGGAAGGGGCGCGGCGGCGTCGCCATCACCACCTTCGACGCACTGCGCGGCTTCCCGACTCCCGGCGGCGGCGAGATCGGCATGCTCGTCGTCGACGAGGCGCACTACGTGAAGAACCCGGAGACCCGGCGCGCGGCGGCCGTCACCGCCTGGGCGGAGGCCTGCGACCGGGTGCTGTTCCTGAGCGGCACCCCCATGGAGAACCGGGTGGCCGAATTCCGCAACCTGGTACGGATCCTGCGGCCCGAGCTCGCCGACTCCGTGGACGGCCTCGACTCGGTCGCCGGCTCCAAGGCCTTCCGCCGGGCGGTCGCCCCGGTCTACCTGCGCCGCAACCAGCAGGACGTGCTCACCGAACTCCCCGTGCTCCAGCACACCGACGAGTGGGAGGAGCTGAGCCGCGCCGACGCACTGGCCTACCGCGAGGCGGTCCGCGCGGGGAACTTCATGGCGATGCGCCGGGCCGCGTACGAACGGCCGGAGCAGTCCGCCAAGTTGGGGCGACTGCGGGAGCTGGTCGCCGAGGCCGCCGAGAGCGGACTGAAGGTCGTGGTCTTCTCGGCGTTCCGGCGGGTGCTCGACGTGGTGGAGGACGCGCTCGGCGACGGGCCCCTCTTCGGTCCGATCACCGGCGGTGTGCCGCCCGCGCGGCGCCAGCAGCTCGTCGACGACTTCTCCGCGGCGCCCGGTCACGCCGTGCTGCTCGCGCAGATCGAGGCCGGCGGGGTCGGCCTCAACATGCAGGCCGCGTCCGTGGTGATCCTCTGCGAGCCGCAGCTCAAGCCGACCATCGAGCACCAGGCGGTGGCCCGCGCCCACCGGATGGGCCAGGTCCGCCCGGTCCAGGTGCACCGCCTGCTCGCCACGGGCGGCGTGGACGAACGGATGGTCCGTCTCCTGGAGAACAAGACCCGGCTCTTCGACGCCTACGCCCGCCGCAGCTCCGTCGCCGAGTCGACCCCGGACGCGGTCGACATCTCGGACGTGTCCCTGGCCCGCCGCATCGTCGAGGAGGAACAGGCCCGGCTGGGGGAGCGAGACGGCCACCCACCAAGAGCGCAGGATGCCGGGCGCGCACTGCCGGAGACCACCTCCACCGGCACCGGTGCCGGCACCGGCACCGACACGGGCCTCGCTACCCCCGCCGACATGGGCTCCGGCGCCCCCGCCGACACCGGCCCCGGCGCCCCCGCCGACACCGGCCCCGGCGCCCCCGCCAACACCGGCCCCGGCGCCCCCGACGCCCCTCCCACCCCCACCGACATCAAGCCCTCCCCGTAACCCTCCGGCACGCCTCCGCGTACCCCCGCACCAGCGCCCGGCGCCCGTCCTCCCGGCGCCACGCCAGGGCGTACCGGCTGGGGCTGATGCCCGTCACCGGGCGGGTGACGACACCGCCGTCCAGGGTGATCAGCGGCGCGTTGCCCGCGGCGACGAGGCAGATCCCGAGGCCGGCGACCAGCGCCTCGTACGTCTCCTCCGTACTCGCGATCTCCGCGCCGATGCGCGGCGGTTCGGCGCGCGCGTCCAGGGCGAGCCAGTAGTCGCGCAGCCGGCCCGCGCTGCGCGGCAGGGCGAGGAACGGCTCGCCGGCCAGGTCGGCGAAGTCGACCTCGGTGCGCGCGGCGAGCGGATGGGCGTCGGGGAGGGCGACCAGCCGGGGCTCCTCGGCGACGACGGTCCAGCCGTAGCGGTCCTGCTCGGGCAGCGGCAGCCAGACGAACGCCACGTCCGTGTCGCCGTCCGCGAGCCCGGCGGTGGGATCGTCCCAGCTGATCTGCCGCAGCCGTACCGTCGCCTCGGTGTGCTCGGCGGTGAAGCGGGAGCGGATCGCGGGGAGCAGCCCGCCGCGGCCCGGACTGGTGCTCATCCCCACGACCAGCGTGCTGCGCTGGGTCGCGCGCGCCTCCTCGACCGCCGCCGCGCCCCGGTCCCAGGCGTCCAGTACCTGCCGGGCGTGCGGGAGCAGCGCGGCGCCGGCCGCGGTCAGGGTCACGCCCTGCGTGTCACGCCGGAACAGCGTCACCCCCAGCTGCCGTTCCAGGGCGCGGATCTGCTTGCTCAGCGCGGGCTGGGAGACATACATCCGTTCGGCGGCACGGGTGAAGTGCAGTTCTTCGGCGACCGCGAGGAAGTAGCGCAGGTCGCGGCCGTGTACGTCCGGTGTCATAGCCATCGGTTATCACGCTAGATCTTGGACCTGCGTCCTTGCCATGGGCAGTCTGGACAACGAAGACGGACAGCGGACGGACAAGGGGCGCCGGCGGACGGCGACGGGTGAGGAGAACTCCATGAACAAGGTGTGGTTCGTGACAGGCGCGAGCAGCGGTTTCGGCCGGGAGATCACGGAGGCGGCGCTCGCCGACGGTGACGTGGTGATCGGCGCCGCACGGCGGGCCGAGGCGCTGGACGACCTGGTGGCGGCGCACCCCGACCAGATGGAGGCGATCACCCTCGACGTGACCGACACCCAGGCCGCCGAGGAGGCCGTACGGGACGTCGTGATCCGCCACGGCCGGATCGACGTGCTGGTCAACAACGCGGGCCGGACCCATGTCGGCGCCTTCGAGGAGACCACCGACGACGAACTGCGGGACCTGTTCGACCTGCATGTCTTCGGCCCGGCGACGCTGGTGCGCACGGTGCTGCCGTACATGCGCGACCGCCGCTCGGGCGCGATCGTGCAGATGAGCAGCGTGGGCGGCCAGATGTCGATGGCCGGCTTCGCGGCGTACAGCGGGACGAAGTTCGCGCTGGAGGGGATGTCCGAGGCGCTCGCGGACGAGGTGCGGGAGTTCGGGATCAAGGTCCTGATCGTCGAGCCCGGCGCCTTCCGCACCTCGCTGTTCCGGGGCGGTGTGGCCGGCGCGAGCGAGGACAGCGGTGTCTACCCGAAGGTGAGCCAGACCCGGGAGTACGTCACCGGCGGCCACGGCACCCAGCCCGGTGACCCGGCGAAGGCGGCGGCCATGGTGCTGACCGCGCTGGAGGCCCCGGAGACGCCGCTGCGGCTGCCGCTGGGCGACGACGCGGTGACGACCGTGCTCGACCACGCCGATCACCTCCGCGCCGAGGTCATGGCCTGGGAGAAGCAGACCCGCGACACGGCCCTGGACGACTGAGACCACACCGCGCGGATCGGCCGGACCACACCGCAAGGATCGGCCGGACCACACCGCGCGAGTCGGCCGAATCGCACCGTACACACTGGCTGAACAGCACCGCACGCCTCGGCCGGGGACACACCGTCCCCGGCCGACGGCATGTCATGTCCGCTGTATGGCGCAGTTGTTACGTCTGCGCAGGACCCTTGTGGATTTCCTGTGGAGGCAGCAATCTTTCGGCTGACGCACAGGTGCGGCCCTCGGATTGACATGAACCTGTCGTCCGCGGTCCATGGCGGGCTGTCCAGGCCCGCCGCACCACCCCCACGCCAGCGCACCACCTATTGAGGAGGACCCCTCAGATGGCAGTGATGCGTACTCCCCACAGCACCACCCGGCGAAGACTGACGGCGATCAGCGCGTTCGCCTCGGCGGCCCTGGCCGCCGGTCTCGTCTCCGCCCTCCCGGCCGGCGCGGCACCCGCGGCCGAGGGGCGGATCCAGTACGAGGGCGCGGCGAACGCCGTCGCCAACAGCTTCGTCGTGACACTCAAGGCGGACCGGGCCCGCTCGGACTCCGCCGCGGGCAAGGCGATCGCCGAGAAGTACGGCGCCAGCATCGAGCGCACGTACAAGAAGGCGCTGAACGGCTACGCCGTCGAGGCCACCGAGGCCGAGGCCAAGCGGCTCGCCGCCGACCCGGCCGTCGCCTCCGTCGTCCAGGACCGCACCTTCACCATCGAGACGACCCAGCCCAACCCGCCCTCCTGGGGCCTGGACCGCATCGACCAGCGCAACCTCCCGCTGAACCAGTCGTACACCTACCCGGACCACGGCGGGCAGGGCGTCACCGCGTACGTCATCGACACCGGCGTCCGGATCACCCACAGCGACTTCGGCGGCCGTGCGCGGTACGGCTACGACGCCGTCGACAACGACAACACCGCTCAGGACGGCCACGGCCACGGCACCCATGTCGCCGGCACGGTCGCCGGCACCGCCCACGGCGTCGCCAAGCGGGCCTCCGTCGTCGGCGTCCGCGTCCTGAACAACTCGGGATCCGGTACGACCGCCCAGGTCGTCGCCGGTATCGACTGGGTCGCCCAGAACGCGGTCAAGCCGGCCGTCGCCAACATGTCGCTGGGCGGCGGCGCCGACAACGCGATCGACACCGCCGTACGCAACGCCATCGCCTCCGGTGTCACCTTCGCCGTCGCGGCGGGCAACGAGAGCACCAACGCCTCCACCCGGTCGCCCGCGCGCGTGACCGAGGCGATCACGGTCGGCGCGACCACGTCGACCGACGCCAAGGCGAGCTACTCCAACTTCGGCACGGTCCTCGACCTGTTCGCGCCGGGCTCCTCGATCACCTCCGCGTGGAACACCAGTGACAGCGCCACCAACACCATCAACGGCACGTCGATGGCGACCCCGCACGTCGCGGGCGCGGCGGCGCTCTACCTGGCCGACAACCCGACGGCCACGCCCGCCCAGGTCTCTACGGCGCTGACGACGGCGGCCACACCCAACGTCGTCACGAGCCCCGGCACCGGCTCACCGAACCGGCTGCTGTACGTCGGCGGCGGCACCACCAACCCGCCGGGACCGCGGTTCGAGAACACCGCCGACTACGCGATCAACGACAACGCCACGGCCGAGTCCCCGGTGACGGTCTCCGGAGTCAGCGGCAACGCGCCCGCCTCGCTGGCGGTCCAGGTGAACATCGTCCACACCTACATCGGCGACCTCCAGGTCCAGCTGGTCGCGCCGGACGGTACGGCATACACCCTCAAGGCCTATGGCACCGGCGGCAGTTCGGACAACATCAACACCACCTACGCCGTGAACGCCTCCTCGGAGACGGCCAACGGCACCTGGCGGCTGCGGGTCAGTGACAACGCGGCGGCCGACGTCGGGCGGATCGACGCCTGGGCGTTGCAGTTCTGACGTACTCACGCTCCCGGGGCCCCTGGTCCGGCCGGCCCGGCCGGACCAGGGGCCCCGCCCGAATTGCCGTGTTCCTCACCGGTGTTCCGCCCCGGCTCGTGTGCCGCGTACGATGCACCGGCCCACAGGTCCGCCGACCGGCCCGGCCGGACGTCCGCCGCGGCCCGTCCGAGGCACCGTCCAGTCGCCCGAGCCAGGAGCACGGCACCCGTGTCCATACCCCCGCCGCCCTCAGACCCGCAGCCGCAGGATCCGTTCGCGCCGCCCCCGGATCCGCAGCGGCACCCGCAGGGTCCGTTCGCGCCGCCCGGCACCTACGGCCAACAGCCCTGGATGCCGTACGCGCCCCGGACGCCGGGCGTCAACGCGCTCGCCGTGACCGCGCTGATCCTCGGCATCCTGTGTCTGCTGCCCGCCGTCGGGCTGGTGTTCGGCCTGATCGCGCTGTGGCAGATCCGCCGCAGGGGCGAGCGCGGCAAGGGCATGGCGATCACCGGCGCCGCCCTGTCCACCGTGGGCCTGCTGCTGTGGACGGCGTTCTTCACCACGGGCGCGGCCTCGGACTTCTGGGACGGCGTCGAGGAGGGTGTGCGCGAGGAGGCCGTGATGTCGGTCGCCGAGGGCAAGTGCTTCGACACCCTGTCCGGCTCCCTGGAGGGCATGGCCTACGACGTCGAAGAGGTGCCGTGCGCGGGCCGGCACGACGGCGAGGTGTTCGCCACCATCACCCTGCCCGGCGGCGGTTACCCCGGTGAGGACCATCTCGTCGAGGTGGCCGACGAGCAGTGCTACGACCGCCAGGACGAGTACGTCATCGACACCTGGGCCGTACCGGGCGACGCGGACGTCTACTACTTCTACCCGACCCGCGAGAGCTGGCGGTTCGGGGACCGGGAGATCACCTGCGTCTTCGGCAACACGGACGCGAGCGCCTCGCTGACCGGGTCGCTGCGCGCCGACGAGACCACACTCGACAACGACCAGCTGGTGTACCTGGAGGCCGACCGGGTGCTGACCGCGGCGCTGGAGTCCGTGCCCCTGGAGGAGTACGTCGAGGACGATCTGCCGGGTCACAAGGTGTGGGCGGAGCGCGTCACGGCGGCCCTCAACCAGGAGATCGGGTCGCTCGACCGGCACACCTGGTCCGCCGACGCACAGAAGCCGGTGGCGACGCTGGTCACGGATCTGCGCAGGGCGAAGAAGGAGTGGTCGAAGGCGGCCGCCGCCGAGGACGCCGACACCTTCTACGTCCACATGGACAAGGGCTACGAACTCACCGACCCCGAGCGCACGGTCCCCGCGCGCGAGGCCCTGGGTCTGGCCACGGTCCCGCCGGAGCTCTACGAGGAGGACGGCGGCGATGTCGCCGAGGAGGCCGGCGACGCGCAGGTGTGAGCCCGGCCATAGCGGGGAGAAAGTGCCTGCGTAAACAGCACCCCGGCCCTATGTCATCACATCGAGTGATTCTCTGGCCTTTGCTTGCATGGCACAACCCACGGTTGCCAGGCTGTTGCTGTCTGTACAACCTGATGGGAGTGGCCAGTGACATTCGGTGAGCAGCCGGCGTATCTGCGTGTCGCGGGTGATCTCCGCAAGAAGATCGCCGACGGCCTGCTCCCACCCCACACCCGCCTGCCGTCCCAGGCCCGCATCCGCGAGGAGTACGGCGTCTCGGACACGGTGGCGCTGGAGGCGCGCAAGGTCCTGATGGCCGAGGGCCTGGTCGAGGGCCGCTCCGGCTCCGGGACGTACGTCCGTGAGCGCCCCGTGCCCCGCAGCATCGCCCGCTCCGGCTACCGCTCGGGCAACGGCGCCACTCCCTTCCGGCAGGAGCAGGCCGACGCCGGGACGCGCGGCACCTGGGAGTCCAACAGTGTGCAGGCCGAGTCGAGCGGCGCGATCGCCGAGCGGCTCGGGATCCAGGCCGGGGAACGCGTGATGTGCACCAAGTACGTGTTCCGGGAGGCCGGTGAGGCGATGATGCTCTCCACCTCCTGGGAGCCGCTCGCCGTCACCGGCCGCAGCCCCGTGATGCTGCCCGAGGAGGGCCCGCTCGGCGGCATGGGCGTCGTCGAGCGGATGGCCGCCATCGACGTCGTGGTGGACAACGTCACCGAGGAGGTCGGCGCCCGGCCCGGACTCGCGGAGGAACTGCTGGCGCTGGGCGGGGTCCCCGGTCATGTGGTGATCGTCGTGCAGCGCACGTTCTACGCGTCGGGGCGTGCGGTCGAGACGGCGGACGTGGTGATCCCCGCCGACCGCTATCGCGTCGCGTACCACCTGCCCGTCAAATAGCGCGCTCCCCATGAGGTAGTGCGCTCCCCGTGTGCCAGCGCACGCCGTCCCGCAAGTGCCTCTCCGGCGCCCGCCCGCCGGGGGTGCTTTGTGTGCCGCCCGGAACCGGCCGTTCTCGCAGGTCGCCGAGGTGGGTGCCGGCGGCCTGGTGAATGGGTGCGCGGAGGCACGCGGACGGCGCGTTCGGCACCGTGCGCCCCCTGAGTGCTGGCTGGTTGCGTACCTCTTTGTGAAAAGCCGTATTCGCTCCGTGAAGGTAAGGCGTAGGCTCGGGCATATGCGGATTGCGGTTTCCTTGTCGGGCGGGGAGCGACCGAGGGCGCGGACGGGAAGCGGGCGCGCCGGGGTGGGAAGGAGCGGTGGGGGGCGATGAACGACAGCGCGGTCACACTTCCGTGGCTCGTCGTACGGCAGGACGACAACGGCAACCGCTACCGCGTGGGGCGGTACGCCACCCGTGACGAGGCCGAGAAGATCGCGGACAGCCTCGACGACCGTGGACACAAGCAGCTGTACTTCGTCGAGTGCGTGGGCCCGAGCGACGGGCCGGAGTGAGCCCGTAGGCTCCGGCGCATGACGGAACGGATCGTGGTGGTGGGGGCCGCCCTGTTCGACGGCGACCGGCTGCTGGCCGCGCGCCGCAGTGGGCCGCCGGCGCTGGCCGGGCTCTGGGAGCTGCCCGGGGGGAAGGTCGAGCCCGGGGAGGCGCCGGAGGGGGCGCTTGTGCGGGAGCTTCGGGAGGAGCTCGGGGTGTCGGCGGAGGTCGTGGGGCGGGTGCCGGGGGAGTGGGTGCTGGCGGCGCCGTATGTCCTGTGGGTGTGGACGGCTCGGCTGCTGCCGGGGTCGCCCGAACCGAAGGCGCTGGACGCGCACGACGAGGTGCGGTGGCTGGACCCGGGGACGTGGTCCGACATCCCCTGGGTCCCGGCAGACGTCCCCGCGGTACGGGCAGTCGCCCGGCACGGGACGCCCTGAGCCGTTGCCCTGCGTCCGGCCTGAGCGGAGCCGCTGACGCAGCCCGGAGCGACGGGTGCGCCGCCGCGCCCACCCGTGCCGCCCCAGGCGGCACGCATGCCCGCGGCTACGCGGGTTCAGGGGCGCGGGGAACTGCGCGAGCGGCCACGACGGGCCCGCGGTCGAACGACGCTTTTCAGGGGCGCGGGGAACTGCGCGAGGGGCGGCGACGGGCCCGCGGCCGGACGACGCTTTTCTGGGGCGCGGGGAACTGCGCGAGGGGCGGCGACGGGCCCGCGGCCGGACGACGCTTTTCAGGGGCGCGGGGAACTGCGCGATCAGCCCTCGCCGGGCCGCGCCGGATGAACTGCCGTCCGCCGTCTGTGTCGCACCGCGGTACTCGTGGCTTGATATCGGGTATGTGGCCATTAACCCCATGAAAACGGGCATGGGCGGGCCGTGGTCTGGGAAGTGATCGGCGTGATCGACACCGAAGGCGCCCGCGCCGAGTGGACGTTCCCCGCGGACCCCGGCGCCGTCCGCACCGCCCGCTCCACCGTCCGCGCCCAGCTCCACCGCTGGAGCCTGGACAGCCTCAGCGACATCACCGCACTGCTGGTCAGCGAACTCGTCACCAACGCCCTGCGGCACGCGACCGGCCCCATCGGCGTCCGCCTCGTCCGCTCGCCGGAACTCCCGGGCCTGCTCCTCGTCGAGGTCTCCGACCCGCTCCCCGACCCACCCCGCGAACGGATTGCCGAACCCGAGGACGAAAGCGGACGAGGTCTGCAACTGGTGGCCTCATCCGCCCACCGCTGGGGTACCCGCCCCGGCGAGACCGGCAAGACCGTGTGGTTCGAACTGGCGGTACCGGGGTGAAAGGGGTGTACAGGCGAGGCATCGTTGTCCGGCGACTGGTTCAGGCCACTGGCGGTTGTCGAAGGGCGTGATTCGATGACGTGTCCGCTGGTTAGAAGACTGGAAGTGTTCTCGCAGCACGGGCCGAAAACCACCCGGACCGTGCTGTGATCGTGAACACCGTGTTGTGCGGCCCCGTAGTGCTGGATACTGCGGGCAGCCGCCATCGGTGACCGGTGCCGGACGCGGTGAGCTGGAGGGGACGGTTCGCGTGAGCGAGATACCAGCGAAGGCCATGGAGTCCGAGGACCCGTCGGACGGCGGGAGGCGGACTGCCGCACAGGCGTTGGCCCGTGCGGGACACGACGGCCTCGCCCTGGGCGAGGGGCGGCACGGCGACGCCCTGTGGCAGAGCAGCCCGCCCGGCTCGATCTACGAGTACATCAAGGTCGCCTCCTTCTCCATCGGCCCCGACGGGCTGGTCGACCAGTGGAGCCTGCGCGCCGAGCAGCTCTTCGGCGTATCGGCCGAGCGCGCGGTGGGCCGGGACCCCATCGAGGCCTTCGTCGATCCCGACCTGCGCGAGCGCGGCCAGCGGAAGATGGCGGAGATCCTGGACGGCCGCGAGTGGACCGGCGTGGTGCCGTTCCGCACGCCGGACCTGTCCGACGGCTCCCCGGGCACCGAGGGCCTCGCCGAGGTCTATGTGATGCCGACCCGCACCGAGGACGGCGAGCGCGCTGCCGTCTGCATCGTCGTGGACGTCCGGGTGCTGCGCAGCATCGAGACCGACCTGGCGGCATCGCAGTCGATTTTCGGCCAATCTCCGTTCGGCTTTGTGCTCATCGACACCGACTTCAAGGTGCGCCGCGCCAACCAGCGCTTCGCCTCCCTTTTCGGTGGCGTCCCCGACGACCACCGCGGCCGGACGGTCCACGACTATCTGCCGCGCTCCGAGGCCGAGCGGGTCGCCGCGACCCTGCGCCGGGTGCTGGAGAGCGGCGAGTCCATCACGGACATGCACGTCACGGGGTTCGTGCCCGGTGACGACGAGCGGCGCCACTGGTCCATCAACCTCTACCGGGTGCACAGCGGTTCCGGCCGCCCCATCGGCATCGCCTGGCTCGGAACCGACATAACCGCCCGCCGCGCCGCCGCCCGCGAGGCCGCCGCCGCCCGCCGCAACCTCGCCCTGCTCAACGAGGCCGGTGCCCGCATCGGCAACTCCCTCGACCTGGAGACCACCGCCCGCGAGCTCCTCGACGTCGTGGTGCCCGGCTTCTGCGACCTGGCCACCGTCGACCTCTACCAGGGCCTGCTGGCCGGCGACGAGACCCCGCCCGGACTCGCCGACGGCAGCGCCGGACTGCGCCGCGTCGCCTTCGCCAGCGCCGTCTCCGACATCCCCTTCGCCGGTATGGCCGCGCCCGTCCCGGTCGGCGCGGTCCACCACTTCTCCTTCAACTCGCCCTGCGCCGACGCCCTGCGCACCGCCCGCCCGCGCAGCGTCCCCGCCGAGGAGGGCGGCCTGGTGCAGTCCACGCTGGCCGTGCCGATGGTCGCCCACGACACCGTCGTAGGACTCGCGCAGTTCTCCCGTACGAAGGGCAGCGAGCCGTTCGGGGACCGGGACCGGGATCTCGCGGTGGAGCTGGCCGCGCGGGCCGCCGTCTGTATCGACAACGCCCGGCTCTACCGGCGTGAGCACGAGCGGGCGTTGATACTGCAACGGTCCCTGCTCCCGCCCGGCGACCCGATCGCCTCCGGACTCGACATCGCCTGCCGCTACCGGCCGGGCAACGCCTCCACCGGCCGCCCCAGCGAGGTCGGCGGCGACTGGTTCGACGTCATCGAACTGCCGGGCCACCGCACGGCGTTGGTCGTCGGCGACGTGATGGGCCGCGGACTGCGCGCGGCCGTCGCGATGGGCGAACTCCGCACCGCCGTACGGACGCTCGCCCAGCTCGACCTCGAACCCGCCGAAGTGCTCTCGCAGTTGGACGAGATCGCCCGCGGGCTCGGCACCCCCGGCGGGGTCCAGCAGGCCACCCGCGCGGCCCGCCGGCCCCGTGAGGCGGACCTCTCCGAGGTGTACCTCGCGACCTGTGTGTACGCCGTCTACGACTCGGTGACCCGGCGCTGCACGTTCGCCAACGCCGGTCATCTCCCGCCGGTCCTCGTCGAACCCGGCGAGGCCGCGCTGATGCTCGACGTGCCGCCCGGCATGCCGCTCGGCGTCGGCGGCGAGCCGTTCGAGGAGGTCGAGGTCGAACTCCCGGAGGGCGCGCTCCTCGCGCTCTACACGGACGGTCTCGTCGAGTCCCGCGACCATCCGCTCGACGAGGGCCTCCAGGCGTTCGTCGGGGCGCTCACGGACCCCTCCAGCCCGCTGGAGGACGTCTGCGACCACGTGCTCAGCACCCTCGACACCCATCACGGCGAGGACGACATCGCACTGCTCATGGCCCGCGTCCAGGGGCTGCCGACGGAGTCCGTCGGCGACTGGACGCTGCCGCGCGAGCCGCGCAGTGTGGGGCGTGCGCGGGAGTACGCGCGCGGGCAGTTGCAGAGCTGGGACATGGAGGCGCTCGTCGACACGACGGAGTTGCTGGTCAGTGAGCTGGTGACCAACGCTCTGCGGTACGGCGAGGGGGAGATCCGGCTTCGGCTGCTGCTCGATCGCACGCTGGTGTGCGAGGTGTGGGACTCCGGGCTTGTGCAGCCTCGGCGGCGGCGGGCGCGGGACACCGACGAGGGTGGACGGGGGTTGCAGTTGGTCGGGTTGCTGTCCGCCGCGTGGGGCTCGCGCCGGACGCCGCGTGGGAAGACGGTGTGGTTCGAGCTTCCGTTGCCCGACGGCGGGACCAAGCTGGCGGATCCCGCGGAGGCGTTGCTCAGCCTGTTCTAGGGGCGGTCCGGCCCACCGGGTGCGGATGTGGGTGCGGGTGCGGGTGCGTCGTGGCTGGTCGCGCAGTTCCCCGCGCCCCTTTTTGGGCTTGCCTCGTGTGTTGGGTGCGGGTGGGGTGTGGCTGGTGGCGCAGTTCCTCGTGCCCCTGGGGGCTAGGTCGAGGTTGCCCGGGTTGCTTCCTGTTCTGCCTGTTGTCTGGCTGCTCTTGCCGTTTCCTCGGCTGCCAAGTGGTCTTGGGTCAGGAGGCGTTGGGCGGTTGCCAGGTGGGTGCGGGGTGCTGCCGAGAGGGCGGCTCGGTGGACGTCGACGTACGCGTCCGTCAGCGCGATGCTGCCGGTCGCGAGCAGTTCCGTCGCCGGTGGAAGCGGGACGGTCCGTACGACCCGGCGGAGCAGGGCGAGCGGGTCGTGGGGGGCCTGGGACGACAGGTCCCGGCGTATGGCCTCCAGTTCCGTTTCCGTGCCCGTGAGAGCGGTCCGGAGCTGGTCGTCCGCCGCCGTCAGGTCGGCCGCCAGGCGTTCCACCGCGTCCAGCAGGACCGCGGCCTGCGCCACGGCCCCCTCGGCGGCCCGCCGATGGCCCGCCGCCCGGTCGGGTTCGCCCAGGTCGGCCTGTTGCCGGGCCTGGTTGATACGGAGCGTGGCGACGGCCAGCCGGTCCCTGGCCTGCTCGACGAAACCGGTGACCGGCCCGGTCGCGCCGGGCGCGTAGCGGTGCGCCAGGTCGGCGAGGGTCCGCTCGGCGGGGACGATCCGCGCGGTCAGCTCCCGGAAGCGGGACTCCACGACCTCCAGCGCCCCGCCCGGTTCCGCGGCGCGGGCCGCGTCCAGGGCGGCGGCCTGGTCGTCCAGCAGCCGGCCCGCCTCCGTGCAGCGCCCGGCGATCCCGGTGAGCGCCTGCCGGCGTGCCGACTCCTCCTCGGGTACGCCGTCCTCGTACCGCTGCCGGATCGCGAAGGCCGCGGCCAGTTCCGTCTCGGCGTGGTGCAGGGCCCGGGTGAAGGGCTCCAGGGCGGACGGGTCGAGACGGGCCGCCGCGAAGCCGAGTTCGGCGCGGCCGGTGCGCACACTGTCGTCCGCCTCGACCAGCAACGCCCTTGCCCGCTCGTCGAGTTCGGAGAGGGGCGGGGCCGGGGGCTCCGGCGTCGGGGTGCCGCCCGGTGTGGTGCGGGAGCGGGTCCGTCTTGAGCGCCGTAGCCAGGTGTACGCGGCGCCCGCCACCGCCGCGACCGCCACCACCAGGGGCAGCGCCAGGTCGGCCGTGGAGGTGTCGTCCTCCCGCGAGACCGCGACCGCGCCCGCCCCGCGTGCGGCGGGCGCGTCGGAGGCCGACGTCATCGTGGGCAGCACCAGCCACAGCCACAGCAGGGCGATGACACCGCCGAGCAGCGAGAGCGCCAGGCGCGCGGATATACGGTCCCTGGCCCGTCCGGGCCGGCCCCGCATCGAGGAGCGCGTCACATTCCGGAGCGTATGGTCCGCGATGCCGCTCCGCGAGCGGGGTGGGTCACGGGTGGGAGGCGGCTACGACGACGAGCGCCTCCTGATCTTCGAGCCGAGCCAGACCAGCGGGTCGTACTTGCGGTCCACGGCCCGTTCCTTCAGCGGGATCAGCGCGTTGTCGGTGATCTTGATGCCTTCGGGGCAGACCTCCGTGCAGCACTTGGTGATGTTGCAGTAGCCGAGGCCGTGCTCGTCCTGGGCCGTGGCCTTGCGGTCCAGGCCCGATTCGGCGGCCGCGTCCAGCGGGTGCATGTCCAGTTCGGCGACCCGCATCAGGAAGCGCGGGCCCGCGAAGGCCTGCTTGTTCTCCTCGTGGTCGCGCACCACGTGACAGGTGTCCTGGCACAGGAAGCACTCGATGCACTTGCGGAACTCCTGCGAGCGGTCCACGTCCTCCTGGAACATCCGGTACTCGCCGGGTCCAACGCCCTCGGGCGGCACGAACGCCGGGACCTCACGCGCCTTCGTGTAGTTGAAGCCGACGTTCGTGACCAGGTCGCGGATGACCGGGAACGCCCGCAGCGGGGTGATGGTGATGGTCTCGTCGCGCTCGAACACCGACATACGGGTCATGCACAGCAGCCGCGGCCGGCCGTTGATCTCCGCCGAGCACGAACCGCACTTGCCCGCCTTGCAGTTCCAGCGCACCGCCAGGTCCGGCGCCTGGGTGGCCTGGAGCCGGTGCACGATGTCGAGGACCACCTCGCCGTCGTTCACCTCGACCTTGAAGTCCTCCAGGTCGCCGCCCCCGACGTCGCCCCGCCACACCTTGAAGCGGGCCTCGTAGCTGCTCACTCGTACAGCTCCTCTTCAGCGAGGTACTTGACCAGCTCCTCCTTGTCGAACAGGGCGAGCAGGTCCGGGCGGATGGAATCGGTGTTCTCCCGGGTCAGGGCGATCTGACCGCCGAGCGCGTCGGTGGCCGCGAAGCCCCCGGTGGGGTCGGTGAGCCGGCACAGCAGGTTGACGTTGCGCCACCTGCGGTCCATCTCCGGGTGGTCCTCACGGGTGTGGCCGCCGCGCGACTCGGTGCGCTCCAGGGCGGCCCTGGCCACACACTCGCTGACCAGCAGCATGTTCCGCAGGTCCAGCGCGAGGTGCCAGCCCGGGTTGAACTGGCGGTGGCCCTCGACCCCGGCCCGGCGCGCCCGTACCCGCAGATGGGCGAGTCTCTCCAGGGCCTGCTCCATCTCGCCCTCGCGGCGGATGATGCCGACCAGGTCGTTCATCGTCTGCTGGAGCTCCTGATGGAGGGTGTACGGGTTCTCCGGCGGGCCCGCGTCCGGCTCCTCGCTCTCCGCGGAGAACGGGCGCAGCGCCTCGGCCGCCGCGGCGTCGACCGCGGTGTCCGCCACCCGCGGGCGCTCCCCGGCAGCCCCGGCCGGCCCGGTCGCGTACTCGGCGGCGTGCCAGCCCGCCCGGCGGCCGAAGACCAGCAGGTCGGAGAGCGAGTTGCCGCCCAGCCGGTTGGAGCCGTGCATACCGCCGGCCACCTCACCGGCCGCGTAAAGGCCCGGCACGCCCCGGGCCTCCGCGGTGTCGGAGTCGACCGCGATACCGCCCATCACGTAGTGACAGGTCGGCCCGACCTCCATCGCCTCCGCCGTGATGTCGACGTCGGCGAGCTCCTTGAACTGGTGGTACATCGACGGCAGCCGGCGTTTGATCACCTCGGCCGGCATCCGGGTCGACACGTCCAGGAAGACCCCGCCGTGCGGGGAGCCGCGGCCCGCCTTGACCTCGGAGTTGATGGCACGGGCCACCTCGTCGCGGGGGAGCAGCTCGGGCGGGCGCCGGTTGTTGTCGGGGTCCTCGTACCAGCGGTCGCCCTCGGCCTCGGACTCGGCGTACTTCTCCTTGAAGACGTCCGGGATGTAGTCGAACATGAACCGCTTGCCCTCGGAGTTGCGCAGCACCCCGCCGTCACCGCGGACGGACTCCGTGACGAGGATGCCCTTCACCGACGGCGGCCAGACCATGCCCGTCGGGTGGAACTGCACGAACTCCATGTTCAGCAGCGGCGCCCCGGCGAGCAGCGCCAGCGCGTGGCCGTCGCCCGTGTACTCCCACGAGTTCGACGTCACCTTGAAGGACTTGCCGATACCGCCGGTGGCGATCACCACGGACGGCGCTTCGAGGACGAAGAAACGGCCCGTCTCACGGTCGTAGGCGAAGACGCCCGCGACCCTGCCCTCCTCGTCCTGGAGGATCCGGGTGACCGTGCACTCCTGGAAGACCTTCAGCCGCGACTCGTAGTCGCCGCTCTCGCGGTGGTCCTCCTGCTGGAGCGAGACGGTCTTCTGCTGGAGGGTGCGGATCAGCTCCAGGCCGGTGCGGTCACCGACGTGCGCGAGGCGCGGGTACTCGTGGCCGCCGAAGTTGCGCTGCGAGATCCGGCCGTCCTTCGTACGGTCGAACAGCGCGCCCCAGGTCTCCAGCTCCCACACCCGGTCCGGCGCCTCCTGCGCGTGCAGCTCGGCCATCCGCCACTGGTTGAGGAACTTGCCGCCGCGCAGGGTGTCCCGGAAGTGCACCTGCCAGCTGTCGTGCGGGTTGGCGTTGGCCATCGCGGCGGCGATGCCGCCCTCGGCCATCACCGTGTGTGCCTTGCCGAACAGCGACTTGCAGATCACGGCCGTACGGGCGCCCCGCTCGCGCGCCTCGATCGCGGCCCGCAGCCCTGCGCCGCCGGCCCCGATCACCACGACGTCCCACTCCTGTCGGTCGACCACGGACATCAAAAGGCCCCACTCATCTAGAAGAAGCGCGGATCGTCGAACGCGCCGGACGCGACCAGGAACACATAGAAGTCGGCGAGCGCCACGCTCACCAACGAGGCCCAGGCGAGCAGCATGTGACGGGCGTTCAGCTTCCCGACCCACTGCCACATCCGGTAGCGCACCGGGTGTTTGGAGAAGTGCTTGAGCTTGCCGCCCACGATGTGCCGGCAGGAGTGGCAGGAGATCGTGTACGCCCAGATCAGCCCGATGTTGAGCAGGAACACCAGGGTGCCGAGGCCCATGTGGCCCCACTCGTAGTGCTCGTCGCGGAAGGAGAGCACGGTGTCGTACGTGAGGATTCCGGCGACGACGATCGCGGCGTAGAAGAAGTACCGGTGGATGTTCTGGAGGATCAGCGGGAAGCGCGTCTCACCGGAGTACTTCTTGTGCGGCTCGGCCACCGCGCAGGCCGGCGGGGACGCCCAGAAGCCCCGGTAGTAGGCCTTGCGGTAGTAGTAGCAGGTCAGGCGGAAGCCGAGGGGGAAGATCAGGATGATGATCGCGGGCGAGATGCCCCACCAGCCGCCGAACAGGTCCCAGTTGGGCCCGCCGCGCATCGGCTCGCAGTTCTCCGCCAGACAGGGGGAGTAGAAGGGCGAGACGTACGGGGCCGCGTAGTAGTCGGTGTTGGCGAAGGCCCGCCAGGTCGAGTACACGATGAAGGCGAACAGCCCGGCGGCGGTGGCGGCCGGCGAGAGCCACCAGCGGTCGGTGCGCAGATGCGGGGCGGCGATCGCGGCGCGGGTCGCGGCGCGTACGCCGCCGGGGGAGCGGGATGCGGTGGCTGTGGGTTCTGTCGCTGGGGGTTCCGTACCAGTTGCCAACGGTTGACTCCGGTCGGGGATTCGGGGGCCGAGAGAGCCGGGGCACGTCCCTGCTCCGGGCGGCGGGGGCCGCCTGGGGAGCTCGCTGGTGCTCCGGCGTCGCTCGGCGTGTCAGGGTGCGCGGCGGTCGCGAGCGCCGAGGCCCTCGTCGTCCGTGTCCACCCAGAGGCTGTTGTCGTAGGGGGTGTCGGGGATGGTGACGAGTTCCGGGCGCCGGGGCGCGGCCGGCGAGGACGCCGCCTCACGCAGCAGCGCGACGCTCTCGCGCAGGTGCTCGCAGTCGGTGCGGACCCGGCGGATGTCCAGACCTCCGCCGCCCAGCTGCTGTTCCAGCCGCCCCACGGACCTGGACAGGTCCTCGAGGCACTTCTGGACTGACGTCAGTTCGTCGTGCACGGACATGACGTGACCTCACTTCCGTCGTTCCCGTCGTTCCCGTCGGAATTTCCGTCGGACGCGGCCCCTGGCCGGCCGTGGACGGCGACGTTCATGCGCCTGCGAGTGTTGCGCGTCACACCGGCCGGTGGGAAGGGACGTGCACCGATTGGCCGAGGTGTACAGGTGCACGAGTCCTCGCACTGCGCCGCACGGGTGAGCTTCCCGCGCGTCGACGCCGTGTCGCCCCGCGTTGCCGAACCCTTTCCTCTTCAGTGGCCGCATACAGGCGAAAAGATCTGATCAGCTCCATATACCGCCAAACGTGATCATAACTCCCGCGGCTCCCGGAGGTAAGCAGAGATGTCCCACCCCGTCGGTCCGCGCGCGGTGCTGCGCTCGGTCGCCTTCCTCACCGCGGGTGCCCTCGCGGTGCCGGCCCTGTCCGGCTGCGGCTCGGACGACCGGGCCGGCAAGCCGCTCGCCGGGCAGGACATCGCGCCCGCCACCCGCGCCCAGGTCGCCGACGGCGGCACCCTGCGCTGGGCCGTGGACGCCGTGCCGGAGACCCTGAACACCTTCCAGTCCGATGCCGACGCCACCACCACGCGGATCGCGCAGGCCGTGCTGCCGTCGATGTACCGGCTCGACGTCAACGGGCGCCCGGAGATCAACAGCGACTTCCTGGAGACGGCCAAGGTCGTCGAGACCGAGCCCCGCCAGGTGGTGCTCTACAAGCTGAACCAGCAGGCGGTGTGGAGCGACGGCCGTGAGATCGGCGCGGCCGACTTCGCCGCCCAGTGGCGGGCCCTGTCCGGGAAGGACAGCGCCTACTGGACGGCCCGCAACGCCGGGTACGACCGGATCGAGCGGATCGAGCGGGGCAAGAACGACCTGGAGGTCAAGGTCACCTTCGCCCGGCCCTACGCCGACTGGCGGTCGCTGTTCTCGCCGCTGTACCCGAAGGAGGTCATGGGCACGCCGGACTCCTTCAACGACGGGGCGCGGCGCAGGCTCAAGGTCACCGCGGGGCCGTTCGCCATCAAGGAGATCGACCGCAAGGACGACGAGGTGACCCTCGCCCGCAGCCCGCGCTGGTGGGGCGAGCCGACCAAGCTCTCGCAGTTCGTGCTGCGGGTGGTGCCGCGCGACGAGCGCGCCGACGCGCTGGCCGAGGGCCGGGTCGACCTCGCCGACGTCGACCCCGCCGCCGCGCGCCGGATCGCGCTGGCCGGCGGGCCCAGGAGCAGTGGTACGCCCACCCCGCGGGCGGCGGCCGCGCCGACGGACGAGCAGCGGGCCCTGGGCGGTTTCGAGGTCCGCAAGTCACTGGAACCGGCCTACACCCAGCTCGCCCTCAACGGCGCCGACGGTCCGCTCGCCGACGAGCGGGTCCGCCGGGCGGTGGCCCGCGCCCTGGACCGCCGGGAACTCGCGAAGCTCGTCCTCAAGCCGCTCGGGCTGCCCGCCGTACCGGTCGGCAGCCACCTCGCCCTGTCCGGGCAGGCCGCGTACGCCGACAACAGCGGCGCGCTCGGCGACCAGGACACCGCCGAGGCCCAGGCCCTGCTCGCGGACGCCGGCTGGGTGGCGGGCGGCCCGCTGAAGAGCAAGAAGAAGGGCGAGAAGGCGGCGGGGGCGGAGGAGGGCGCGTCGACCGAGCCGTCGGAATCGTCCGAATCATCGGAGTCCTCGGAGTCCTCGGAGGGTGAGTCCGAGGGTGGTGACGACGGTACGTACATCGTCGGTGAGGACGGCAAGGCCGGCGACGGTGAGCGGCCCGGTGCGGGCGGCGACGCGGCGCATCTCGCGCAGGACGGCAAGCAGTACGTCGGGGACCAGCTGAAGCAGGGCGGGGCGCCGGGGGCGTACGCGCCCAAGGGCACCGCGGCTCCGGCGGGCGCCGCGGCGGGGCCGCTCGCGAAGGACGGCAAGCCGCTGACGCTGCGGTTCGTGGTGCCGTCGGGCAAGGGCTCGGACACGTTGCGGGCGGTCGCCGACCGGATCACGCGGATGCTGGACCGGGTGGGGATCCGTACGGAGACGACGAAGGTGGCGGACGAGAGCTACTTCAAGGACCATGTCGCGTCCGGGGAGTACGACCTGGCGCTGTACTCGTGGCCGGCCTCCGCGTTTCCGGCGACCGATGCGCGGCCGATCTATGCCAAGCCGGTGCCGGCGGCTGACGGTTCACTGACTGTTGAGCAGAACTTCACGCGGGTCGGTACGGATCAGGTGGACCAGCTGTTCGATCAGGCGATCGCGACGTTGGACGAGGGGGAGTCGCGGGCGTTGGTGCGCAAGGCTGATGCGCGGATCTGGGCGGCTGCCGGGTCGATTCCGCTGTATCAGCGGCCGCAGTTGGTCGCCGCGAAGAAGAGTGTTGTGAACGTGGGTGCGTTCGGCTTCGAGACGCCGGTGTACGAGGACATGGGCTTCCTGAAGAAGCGGTAGCCGGTCCGGCGCGGTCCGGTGGTCGCCGGTCGCGCAGTTCCCCGCGCCCCTGGGGGCGGGCGGTTGTCGTGCGGGCGCGGGCCCGTCGTGGCTGGTCGCGCAGTTCCCCGCGCCCCTAAAAGCAAGAGCCGACCCCGCGCAGCCGCGCCGCTGCAACCCACGCAGCCGCGGGCAGCTGTGCCGCTGGGGCGGCACGGGTGGGCGCGGCGGCACCCCGTCGCGCCGGGTTGCGCAACGCCCCCACGGCAACCCACACCCGCGGCACCCCCGTCGCGCCGGGGCGCGCAACGCCCCCCGTTATCAGCCTCCGCACAGGTCAGCGTGCCTCCTACCTGGGTCGACCCGGCCGGGGAGGCCCCCGCGGCGGCGGGCCCGTACCATTGGGTGAGGCCGTGGCATGTCAAGCCCGGCAGGGCCCGCGTCACACCTTCACGCAGGCCGCCCTCACCATTCCGGGAGAACGCCGCAATATGGCCACGCGCCACGACATCCGCAACGTCGCCATCGTCGCCCACGTCGACCACGGCAAGACGACCCTCGTCGACGCCATGCTGAAGCAGGCCGGTGCCTTCGCGGCGCACGCCGCCGAGTCGCTCGACGACCGCATGATGGACTCGAACGACCTGGAGCGTGAGAAGGGCATCACGATCCTGGCCAAGAACACGGCCGTGAAGTACCACCCGAAGGACGGTGGCGAGGTCGTCACCATCAACATCATCGACACCCCGGGCCACGCCGACTTCGGTGGCGAGGTCGAGCGCGGTCTGTCGATGGTGGACGCCGTGGTGCTGCTCGTCGACGCCTCCGAGGGGCCGCTGCCGCAGACCCGGTTCGTGCTGCGCAAGGCGCTCCAGGCCCGGCTGCCCGTCATCCTCTGCATCAACAAGACGGACCGTCCGGACTCGCGCATCGACGAGGTCGTGAACGAGGCGTACGACCTCTTCCTCGACCTCGACGCCGACGAGGACCAGATCGAGTTCCCGATCGTGTACGCGTGCGCGCGTGACGGCGTGGCCTCGCTCACCAAGCCGGAGAACGGCACGGTCCCGCAGGACAGCGACAGCCTGGAGCCCTTCTTCTCCACGATCCTGTCCCACGTCCCGGCTCCGGAGTTCGACACGGAGGCGCCGCTCCAGGCGCACGTCACCAACCTGGACGCCGACAACTTCCTCGGCCGTATCGCGCTGCTCCGCGTCGAGCAGGGCGAGCTGCGCAAGGGCCAGACCGTCACGTGGATCAAGCGCGA
This sequence comes from Streptomyces sp. NPDC088387, assembly GCF_044753385.1. Lineage (NCBI taxonomy): Bacteria > Bacillati > Actinomycetota > Actinomycetes > Kitasatosporales > Streptomycetaceae > Streptomyces > Streptomyces sp. NPDC088387. The sequence continues at coordinate 7,086 of NZ_JBIVNC010000004.1, read as the reverse complement.
CGGCACGATGTCCAACGTCCGGATCACCGAGCTGCTGATGACCGAGGCGCTCACCCGCAAGCCCGCCGAGATGGCCGGCCCGGGTGACATCTGCGCGGTCGCCGGTATCCCGGACATCATGATCGGCGAGACCCTCGCCGACCCCGAGAACCCGATCCCGCTGCCGCTGATCACCGTCGACGAGCCGGCGATCTCGATGACCATCGGCACCAACACCTCGCCGCTGGTCGGCCGTGGCGGCACCGGCAAGGGCGCCGACAACAAGGCCGCGGTCAAGGACCGCAAGGTCACCGCCCGTCAGGTCAAGGACCGCCTCGACCGCGAGCTGGTCGGCAACGTCTCGCTGCGGGTGCTGGACACCGAGCGTCCCGACGCCTGGGAGGTCCAGGGCCGTGGTGAGCTGGCGCTCGCCATCCTGGTCGAGCAGATGCGCCGCGAGGGCTTCGAGCTGACCATCGGCAAGCCGCAGGTCGTCACCAAGCAGGTCGAGGGCAAGACGTACGAGCCCGTCGAGCGGATGACGATCGACGTGCCCGAGGAGCACATGGGCGCGGTCACGCAGCTCATGGGTGTCCGCAAGGGCCGGATGGACAACATGTCCAACCACGGTTCCGGCTGGGTCCGCATGGAGTTCGTCGTGCCGTCCCGCGGTCTCATCGGCTTCCGTACCGAGTTCCTGACCGGCACGCGCGGCACCGGTATCGCGCACTCCATCCACGAGGGCCACGAGCCCTGGTTCGGCCAGCTGTCGACCCGTAACAACGGTTCGCTGGTCGCCGACCGGGCCGGCGCCGTCACCGCGTTCGCGATGACGAACCTCCAGGAGCGCGGTGTGCTGTTCACCGACCCCGGCACCGAGGTGTACGAGGGCATGATCGTCGGCGAGAACTCGCGCTCCGACGACATGGACGTGAACATCACGAAGGAGAAGAAGCTCACGAACATGCGGTCGTCGTCGGCCGACACGTTCGAGGCGATCGTGCCGCCGCGCAAGCTCTCCCTGGAGCAGTCGCTGGAGTTCTGCCGCGACGACGAGTGTGTCGAGGTGACCCCGGAGGCCGTGCGCATCCGCAAGGTCAACCTGGACCAGCGTGAGCGCGCCCGCGCCGCGAGCCGCGCCAAGCACGGCTGACGCCACCGCCACGGGAACCCGGCTCTCCGCCCCGGAGGGCCGGGTTCCCGGCCGTTTGGCGGTCCGTCAGGGCCCCGGACACCGTACCCTCGGGTAAGGCCCGGGACGGGCCGTCCACGGGCTTCGGAGAGCTTTCCGTACCGCCCGGCGGGGCCCTTAAAGTGCTGTTCGGATATCGGTGAACGAGCGATCAAGTTTCGGACATGTAACGCCAAAATGCATCCCGGTATGTCCTGTTCGCCGGTTTGACGTCTCACCTGTCAAGCGCGAACAGGTGTCAATCCTCGCAATTTTTGCTCAAAAAATTGGCGGTAGGGAGATCCCTATGCCTTCCGCCCTTGACGCGCGTTGATGCACTTGGCGAAAGTTCCCCCAAACCACAGAACCTGCCGGTATCTGTGCTGCGCTCAACTCTCCAACCCCCCGGGGGAAGAACACACATGACCAGTCCAACCAAGGCCGAGGGCTCGGGGTCCGCGGTCGCCTTGGACCCAGAGCTCGACGCGACCTCCGAGGTCGCCAAGGGTGCGAAGAAGCTTGAGGGTCGCTCCCCCGGGCAGTTGATGTGGCAGCGCTTCAGGCGTGACCGTACAGGGATGTTCTGCGCCGGCGTAGTGATTTTCTACTTCGTGATCTCTCTCGTGGCGCCGCTGCTGACCAAGCTCAGCGGCACCAACCCCTACACGCTGTACGGCCAGGACCCCACGTACGCCGACCGGCCCGTCCTCGACGAGTTCGGGCTTCCGCTCGGCTACTTCGGCGGTGTGTCCGGGACCCACTGGTTCGGTGTGGAGCCGCAGCTCGGCCGTGACCTGTTCGCCATGCTCGTGTACGGCATGCGGACCTCGCTGTTCATGGCGCTGGGTGTCACCACCCTGCTGATGGTCACCGGCATCACCCTCGGTCTGATCGGCGGCTACTTCGGCGGCCGTACCGACTACTGGATCGGCCGGGTCACCGACTTCTTCCTGTCGTTCCCCCAGCAGCTGTTCTTCATCGCGTTCATGCCGGTCGTCACCGCGTTCTTCGTGGACCCCCAGGATGAGACCCCCACATACTTCCGGGCGCTCGCGATCCTGATCGTGCTGTGGCTGCTGGGCTGGATGGGCATGGCCCGGCTGGTCCGCTCGACCGTGCTGTCGCTGCGCGAGCGGGAGTTCGTGGAGGCGGCCAAGGTGTCCGGCGCCTCGCCCTGGCGGATCGTGCGCAAGGAGATCCTGCCGAACATCGTCTCCCCGATCCTGGTGCAGTTCACGTACCAGCTGCCCAGCACGATCCTCTCCATCGCCTTCCTGTCCTTCGCCGGCGTCGGCTTCGTCGAACCGACCCCGGACTGGGGGCGGCTGTTCGCCGCGGGCGCCAACTACGCCCAGCAGGACCCGGCGTTCATGTTCTTCCCCGGTGTGGCACTGGTGATCTTCATCCTGTGCTTCAACCTTCTCGGGGACTCCGTACGGGATGCATTCGACCCGAAATCCGGGCGGTGAAGCGTCCATTGGTGGGGGGTGACTGCCGCCCCCGCGTCGGCCTACCAGCCGCGTCAGGCAGTACTCATGGATAACAACCGACAGGTAGGTGCTTTCACCGCTATGAAGACGTTCACCTCGCGCAGAGCGCGCGCCATAGTGGTCGCGATCGCGGCCGGCTCCCTCGCGCTCACGGGCTGCTCGGAGAACACGGGCTCCAGCTCCAACAAGGACTCCAAGAAGGACCAGGAAGAGGCCTCGACCCAGTCGAAGGCGGTCGTCTACGAGGACGCCGCCGCCTCCACCGGCCCGGCCGAGGAGGTCCCCGGAGCCAAGCCGGGCGGCACCATCACCGCCTACCAGGAGTCCGGCCTCTCCCACCTGGACCCGGGCCAGATCTACGTCTCCGACGCCGGCCAGGCCGCCAACCTGCTCTTCCGCGGTCTGACCAACTTCAAGGAGGACGGCAAGGGCGGCACGTCGGTCGTCGGTGACCTCGCGACCGACTCCGGCACGTCGTCCGACGACGGCAAGACCTGGACGTTCACGCTCAAGGACGGCATCAAGGACCAGAACGGCAAGGCGATCACCTCCGCCGACGTCCGTCACACCGTCGAGCGCACCTACGCCGAGTTCATCTTCGACGGCCCGACGTACCTCCAGACCTGGCTGAGCGGCGCCGAGTACCGCAAGGAGCTGCCGGACGGCGGCTACGGCGACAAGCACCTGCCGGACTCCGTCCTGGAGACCCCGGACGACAAGACCATCGTCTTCCACTTCGACGTGGCGCGCCCCGACCTGCCGCAGACGCTGGCGATGCCGGGCTACTCGATCGTCCCCGAGTCGACCGACACCAAGGAGAAGTACGACAAGGCCCCGGTCGCCACGGGCCCGTACAAGATCTCCGAGTACAAGATCGGCAAGTCCCTGAAGCTGGTCAAGAACGACCAGTGGGACCCCGCCACCGACGCCGTGCGCCACCAGTACCTCGACGGCTTCGACATGCAGTTCGGTGTCACCGAGTCGACCCAGACCAAGCGTCTGATCGCCGACCAGGGCGACGCCAAGAACGCCATCCAGTTCACCGGCAGCGTCGAGTCCACCCAGATCCAGGACGTCGTCGGCGACGCCGCGGTCAACAAGCGGACGATCAAGGGCTACCAGCCCTACGTCCAGGTCCTGAACTTCAACCTGGACCGGGTCAAGAACAAGGCCGTCCGTGACGCCATCACCTACGCGGTCAACTCCAAGTCCCTGATCGCCGGTGAGGGCGGCGCCTACGGCGGCGACGTGGCCCCGAACCTGTTCGCCCCGACCCTGCCTGGCTACGAGGCCGCCTACGACCCGTACGGCCGGCTGAAGACGCCGCAGGGCAACATCGCGAAGGCCGAGGAGCTCCTCAAGGACGTCCCGGCCGCCGAGAAGAAGCTCGTCTTCGCCTACTCCAACAGCGAGCAGGGCCAGAAGCGCAAGGTCGCCATCGAGGACGCGCTGACCAAGATCGGCTTCGACGTCGTCTCCAAGGAGGTCGACGCGGCGAGCTACTACGAGCAGATCGGCAAGCTCGACAACACGTACGACATCTACATCTCCGGCTGGGGCCAGGACTGGCCGTCCCCGGGCACGGTCGTGACCCCGGTCTACGACGGTGACCAGGTCGCCGACGGTTCGCCGAACTACTCGCACATCGACGACCCGAAGGTCCAGGAGCTGATCACCAAGGCCCTGACCCAGGAGCCGACCGAGGCCGCCAAGACCTGGACCGAGGCGCACCACTACATCCTGGAGAAGATCAACCCGGCTGCCCCGCTCTGGTACACCAAGCAGCTCCAGCTGTACGGCTCGAACATCGGCGGTGCCCGCTACAGCACCGAGTCGAGCTACATCGACGTCACCCGACTGTTCCTGAAGTCGTAACTCTCTACGGCTGATCGCGGGAGTGCGCACCAGGCGGAGCGCACTCCCGCGGTTCCGCGTAAACCTCCCACCGTCTCCGCAGAGAGCAGCCACCCCGCCATGTTTCAGTTCATCCTCCGGCGTCTGGTCGGTGCCGTCGTCACCCTGTTCCTCATCGGCGCCGCGACCTTCTTCCTCTTCGTAGCCGCGCCGTCCGACTACGCCTCACTGGCCTGTGGCAAGGACTGTTCCCCCGCGAGACTGGAGGACATCCGCGAGGCCCTCGGCCTCAACCTGCCGATCGCCCAGCAGTTCTGGGACTTCATGTCCGGCATCGTGATGGGCCGGGACTTCCCGACCGGCCACTGCGCCGCGCCCTGCCTCGGCCAGTCGTTCTACTCCGGCGACATGGTCTGGGACACGATCCTCGACCGGTTCCCGCTGACCCTCTCGCTGACCGTCGGCGCGATGGCCGTCTTCCTCACCGTCGGTATCGGCGCCGGCATGCTCGCCGCATACCGCCGCGGAACGCTGATCGACAAGGCCGCGACCGGCGCGTCCATGGTGCTCAGCTCGTTCCAGATCTACTTCCTCGGCCCGATCGTGCTGCTGATCTTCGTGTACAGCACCGGCTGGGTGGAGGACCCCAAGTACGTGCCGTTCACCGACGATCCGTTCGGCTGGCTGGCCGGACTGTGGATCCCGATGATCGTGATGGCCACCATCTTCACCGCGCAGTACACGCGTATGGCGCGCGCCTCCCTCATCGAGCAGCTCGCCGAGGAGCACGTGCGCACCGCCCGGGCCAAGGGCATGCCGAAGCGGTTCGTCTTCTTCCGCTATGCCTGGCGCGGCTCGCTCATCCCCATCGTCACCGTGCTCGGTATCGACATCAGCTCGCTGCTGGGCGGCGGTGTGGTCACCGAACTCACCTTCTCCCTCCAGGGAATCGGCCGCCTGGCCGTCGACGGAGCGACCCAGAAGGACCTCCCGCTGACGATGGGCGTCATGCTGTTCGGCGCCTTCTTCATCCTGCTTCTGAACATCTTCGTCGACATCGTGTACGCCTGGATCGACCCGCGCGTCCGGCTCTCCTAGGAAGACCCACCACCGTGACCACACTGACCAAGACCGAGGACGCCCCGGCCCCGACCGGGCCCGAGAGCTTCCTCTCGGTCCGTGACCTGCGGGTGCAGTTCTCCACCGAGGACGGCATCGTCAAGGCGGTCGACGGGCTGTCCTTCGACGTCGAGCGCGGCAAGACCCTGGGTATCGTCGGCGAGTCCGGCTCCGGCAAGTCCGTCACCAACCTGACGATCCTGGGCCTGCACAACCCCCGCTCCAGCACCGTCGACGGCGAGATCGTCCTCGACGGCAAGGAGCTCGTCACCGCCACCGAGAAGGAGCTGGAGAAGCTCCGCGGCAACAAGATGGCGATGATCTTCCAGGACCCGCTGACCGCGCTCTCCCCGTACTACACGGTGGGCCGGCAGCTGTCCGAGCCGTATGTGAAGCACACCGGCGCCTCCAAGAAGGAGGCCAAGTCGCGGGCGATCCAGATGCTGGAGAAGGTCGGCATCCCGCAGCCCAAGGTGCGCTTCGACGACTACCCGCACCAGTTCTCCGGCGGTATGCGCCAGCGCGCGATGATCGCCATGGCGCTGATGTGCGACCCCGACCTGCTGATCGCCGACGAGCCGACCACCGCGCTCGACGTGACCGTGCAGGCGCAGATCCTCGACCTGCTCAAGGACCTCCAGCAGGAGTTCGGCTCCGCGATCATCTTTATCACCCACGACCTCGGCGTGATCTCCAACATGGCCGACGACCTGCTGGTGATGTACGCGGGCCGGGCCGTGGAGCGCGGCAGCGTCCGTGAGGTGCTGCGCAGCCCGAAGCACCCGTACACCTGGGGCCTGCTCAGCTCCATGCCGCGTCTGGACGGCGACATCCACGCCGATCTCACGCCGATCCCGGGCTCTCCGCCCTCACTGCTCAACCCGCCGTCTGGCTGCCCGTTCCACCCGCGGTGCGCCTTCCAGGACCGGGTCGCGGGCACGCTGTGCTCGGACACCCGGCCGCCGCTGGCCGTCGGCCGCGCCTCGGCCTGCCATCTGTCGGACGAGCAGAAGCAGACCATTTTCATCAACGAGATCCAGCCCCGGCTGCGCTAGGGAGAACCGAGATCATGAGCGACAACCTCACCCTCCCCGCACAGCAGGGCGCCACGGACACCGCCAGGGAAACCCTCCTGGAAGTCACGGGCCTGACGAAACACTTCCCGATCTACGGCGGCTTCCCGATCAAACGCAAGGTCGGCGCGGTCCAGGCCGTGGACGGCGTCGACCTGACCGTGGGCGTCGGCGAGAGCGTGGGTGTGGTCGGCGAGTCCGGCTGCGGCAAGTCGACCACGGGCCGGCTGATCACGCGTCTGCTGGAGCCGACGGCCGGCAAGATCATCTACTCCGGTCAGGACATCACGAGCGCCTCGCGCCGCCAACTGGCGCCGGTGCGTTCGGAGATCCAGATGATCTTCCAGGATCCGTACTCGTCGTTGAATCCGCGGCAGACGGTCGGCACGATCATCAAGTC